>JASFHP010000005.1:0-156256 GCA_050123155.1 Candidatus Bathyarchaeota archaeon
TTTATTAATGAGAATACCTAAATGTTGAATACACCCTTAGCGGAAACCTGAGCCATACTTCTTGCTTTACTCACCGAAACACGTTCTCCTAAACGGATTTTTTACAGTTAGGTATTCTCATTAATAAATTGGTTCTATATGAAGAGAAAAAAGTAAACATGCAATTTCTAGACATTGTGTGCGTTCACGGATGTTCTAAAACGTGGATTTAAAAGCATAGCCTCCTTCTTTGTAGAATGAGATATCGTGTGAAGGGGAGAATGTTGTACAGGCCGATTGCTATCAGCTTCCTTTTTGTTTCAGGCATTTCCTTATATCTGAAAAGAACAAACAGCATCTTAAGGACGGCGTGCATATTTTAAAAGAGGAGGTTGCTGTTACGGATGGAAGATGAAGCGGAATTCGATTATAAACTTAGGGGTAAAGCTTGGAAAGTTTATTGGCTTCTTTTGAAAAGCGGTCGGCCAATGAGTGTTCGCGAGGTTGAGAAAGCTCTCCGATTTAGCAGCCCCAGTGTGGCAAACCATCACCTTGAACAGTTGCGGCAGATGGGTTTGGTCAAAAGACAGAAAGTTGGAGGCAACTACGCCCTTGTTGGCAAAGTTAAAATCGGTGTTCTCAGACACTTCGTCAAGCTGGGGAGACTTATGTTTCCCAGATACTTTTTTTACGCCATTTTCTCTTCAGTCTTCTACATAGCCTACATAACGATATTGATGCAGGACTTCACAAGAGAAAACCTGTTCATCCTCTCTTTCGGGGCAATCGTCACGCTCATATTCTGGTACGAAGCCATCCGATTTTGGCGCTTGAAGCCCTTCTAGGCTGCTGTTCTAGTTTATGGAACAAATTGTTCCAAAGATTAGGATAAAATATACTGCATTACTAGTATAGAGAAGTGTGTTTAACGTTGCAGAGAGAAATCAAGAACAAAACCATTCGCTACGGAATTGCCGCACTGCTTTTAGCTTGTATATTAACAGCAACAGTTTACAACTTCGGAATTCAAACAATCATTCCGTCAGACCCAAACGTTCCCTCAGACTCTGACACTCCCTCAGACTCGAATCCACAAGACTCTGACGTTCCCTCAGACTCAAACGTTCCGTCAGATTCCAATGTTCCCTCAGACTCCAATCCACAAGACTCTAACGTTCCGTCACAACCTAACACGCCGACACAGCCAAGCACTCCAACGATACCCAACTTTCCAAATCCCACTACTCCAGCCGTGTTTTCGGAACTCAAACAATTTTCAAGCTATGACGAACTTGAGACCTTCATTGAAGTAAACACCGAAAAAGCGGGAACAACAAACTACTTTTCGACCCGAACTTGGGACACTGCACCTTCTGGAGACATCGCAGCTTTTGGAGGAGCTGAAGCTGCCCAAGAAGATTATTCCACAACCAACATTCAGGTTGAAGGAGTGGACGAGGCAGACATTGTGAAATCCGACGGCGAATACCTGTATATGGTTTCAACGCCGTACATCTACATTTTGAAGGCTTACCCCGCTGACCAAGCTGAAGTGGTTTCCAAGATAGAATTCAACGAAACTTATGGTGTACAGATTTACGTTACTGAAGACAAGCTGGTGGTCTTGGCGAACTACTATCCATATTTAATGTATGAAACCTTTGGAGGCGAGAGTATAGACACTTTTATACCTTACCCTTATGTTGAAGAGACGTTTGTGAAGGTCTACGACATCACCGACAGAGCCAATCCTGTCCTGTCCAGAACCGTAACCGTTGACGGCACAATGTATGGCTCAAGAATGATAGGAGACTACGTTTACATTGTTGTCAATCAGTTTATTATGCAGCCAGTATTCAACGGAACCGACACATACATGGAAGTGACGCTGCCTACAATCTCAGGCGACTACACTAGACAGATACAGCCAACTGAAATATACTACATTGATGTCCCCGACACTTCTTACCAGCTAACAACAATCATCGCAGTCAACGTCATGAACGATGCGCAGGAGCCAACCTATGAACCGTTCTTAACTGGATACTCGACAAACATGTACGTTTCACTGAATAACATGTATCTAGTGGCTCCAAACACAAACTGGTATTACATCTTAGATGGCGAAGACGAACCCAGAGAGGAAAGCCTAGTTTACAGAATAGAACTCAACCAAGAACAAGTCAACATCCTCAGTGAAGGAACAGTTCCAGGCTACGTGCTCAATCAATTCAGCATGGACGAATATAATGGCTATTTCAGAGTAGCAACAACAACCAACAACTTTGGCTGGAGAACTTTTGCTGCAGAATCGACCTCCAAGAACAACGTTTACGTTCTCGACATGAACCTCGATATTGTCGGCGAACTCGAGGACCTTGCTCCGGGAGAACAGATTTACTCGGCGAGATTCATGGGAGCCAGACTCTACCTTGTAACCTTCAGGAACATTGACCCGCTCTTCGTGATAGACCTGTCAAGCCCCACAGCACCAACGGTTCTTGGATCACTTAAAGTAACAGGCTACTCAGGCTACCTTCATCCATACGACGAGAACCACATCATTGGAATAGGCAAAGAAACCGAAGCGGCTGACCGAGAAGACTTCGCATGGTATCAAGGCGTGAAAATATCGCTCTTTGACGTGAGCGACGTATCAAATCCCAAGGAAGTAGCTAAGTATGAAATAGGAGACAGAGGAACAACCTCTCCAATTCTAGACGACCATAAGACTCTGCTGTTCGATAGAGAAAAGAACTTGCTGGTAATACCTGTTTTGGTGGCGCTAAAAGACCCCACAATGTACCCTGATGAACTGCCTGACTGGGCCTATGGAAAATACGTGTGGCAAGGCGCCTGCGTCTTCGACATATCCCCAGATGGAATTGAGTATAGAGGCGGAATCACTCACTTGGAAGACGGCGCTGACCTCGAGAACAACTACTGGCTCTATTCTGAATATTTTGTGGAGAGAACCCTCTACATAGGCAATGTGCTATACACTGTGTCGGACAAGCTAGTGAAAATGAATGATCTGGGAAGCTTGGATTCACTCAACGAAATCGAGCTTTCCTAACCCAACTTTTTATTCACCCGAAGCTTGAAATCTAATAATCTCCTATTTGTTTACACTTGTTCCATGGAGATAGGCTAGTATGATTTCGGTGAAATCCTGCAAAGTGGTTGCCTACTTCAGCATAGCCCCTGTGGGAATCAAGTCAACAAGTATGGGAAGTTATGTTGCGGCGGCGGTAGCGGCAATGAACGAGGTGAAAGATTTGAAGTGTGAAATTACCCCCATGGGAACAGTAATGGAGGCAGAAAGTCTAGAGACCATTTTTGAGGCGGTGAAGGCTGCTCACGAAGCCATCGTTGATAAAGGAATAGCTCGGGTTGAGTCAACTCTGATAATAGACGACAGAAGGGACAAGCCGCGAACCATGAAAGACAAAGTTAATTCAGTAAAAAAGCACATGAAAAAACTGTGAACTATGGCGCTAAACGTAAAAAATCCTACAATAATAGGAAGCTACTCTAGTTAGAAGCATCCACCTCGAGGATAGAAAAACCAGTTAGACGTATTCGGCTTCCACACTTGTTGCATTGAATCAGCATCTCTTCCAAAACATCATTTCTAACAGTCTCCTCAACAATAGTGTAAACATTCTCTGACTCATCCTCAGGAGAAATGATGGCTCCACATTTTGGGCAAGGAAAATCGCCATTCCCATCAATTTTGGTTAGATCCAGTTCAGTCACCAGCACCTGCTTTGTCTGTTTCCTTTTTTGAGCAGCCGTTTCAGCCAATCATAATCCCTCACAGAGTAGAAGAAATGAAAGATGTATTACTACCTTATTAACATGCAGGAAACACACACGTATATCCCTAACAACACATACCTTTCCAGAGACAGCCCAAAATTTTTAAATCACAAATAGAAAAAGAAAACAACACAGTTCCCCCAGTAAACAGTTTCTTGTCAGTTAACATTATCCGGATTACCCAACAATGCAACACAGAGACTTGACAAGTCGCCCTCTATCTCTATGCAAACATGATTACGACTTTCAATTTTTGATCGAGATCACGAAGGGTTGTAGTCTCTTGGTGAGAAGCGTGGTTTTTGTGTTTGCTGTTTTTAGTGAATTGAGAGTGTTACGAAGAGGCTAAATATTAGCTAGACTTTAGAGGTTTTCCCAAACATTTGTAAAGTATTGTGTTTTTTAATTTTGTGGAATCAATGAAATTTTTTGCATCTATAAGGCAGCAGCTTGGTGAGAGTTTATTTATTTTGTCTTCGATGTTGTTTTCTCTAAAATAGGAGTGGTCAACAAGCAAAATTATGCAGTCTTTATCTCTGATTGTTTCTTCTAGGCTTCCAGTTTTTGTGCCAAAAGTTTCGGCAGTTAAAGGATCAAACGTCATGATTTCTTTTGAAGTTTTGCTCAATTCGGTAATTAGTGTTTTTGAAGGAGTCCGCCTTATATCGAGTACATCTTTTTTATATGTGACACCCAGAATAGCAAAACTTGAGTCTTGCATAGTTTTGTCTCGGATTTTGAGGGCTTTTTCTGCCATGTGAATTACATAAAGTGGCCTGTTTCGGTTTATGGAGGCTGCTTCTTCTATGAATTCAATAGTTGCACCCATTTTTCTTGCCTTATATAATAAATAAAATGGGTCTTTTGGAATACAATGACCACCGACGCCTGGTCCCGGATAATGAGGCAAAAATCCGAAGGGTTTTGATGCAGCTGCATCAATAGTTTCCCATATGTCTATTTCTAATTCCTCAAAGAATTTTGAAAGCTCATTAATAAGTGCGATGTTAACGCTTCTGAAAATATTTTCCAACATTTTTGTAGCTTCTGCAACCTTCAGAGAAGACACTGGAACCACTTTTTCAACGATTTGAGAGAATAATAAACAGGTTATTTCAGTGCTTTCTTCATTTAGCCCCCCTACAATCTTTGGTATGATTGTTATGTTCCATTTTTTGTTACCTGGGTCAATTCGTTCAGGAGAGAAAGATAAATAAAAATCGTCTCCAGCTCGAAGACCTGAGGTTTCTAGTAACGGTTTAACTATTTCTTCTGTTGCTCCGGGATAGATTGTGCTCTCTATTATCACCAATGTTTGTTTTCTAATAAATTTGGAGATTGTTTTACAAGTGGTTTTTAGAAAGAATAAGTTTGGGGCATCATCATTTAATGGGGTTGGTACATCAACGATAAAAACATCAGCGTTTTCTAGGATTTTTTCTTGGTTAGAAACTTTCAAATTATTTGATATTTCAGATAATACTTTTTGCTTGTTTACCTCATCGGTTGGCAGAATTGAGGAAAGTTCCGAAAGGGCCTTACCCTGCTTTATATCATCTAATCTTTTACTGTTAATGTCGTAGCCGAGGGTTTGGAATCCATTCTTGGCAAATAGAGAAGCCATTGGATACCCAACATGCCCTAACCCTAAGATTGAAACAGAAATCGTCTTGTTTTTGATTTTTTGTTTCAACATCATGATTTGTATATTAGACATGTTTTTTCGGAAGTGCTGATGCTACACCCAAGTCCAAGCGTTTTTATGAAAAACCGTGTTATGCCTATTTTTTCAGCTCGCATTTATAAATTCCACATAATTATTTAGACCTTTGGAAAAAGCCACTTTTGGCGTCCAACCTAGAACTTTCTCTGCTCGGTCTATGCTAACAATCACGCCTTTGAAATCATTTGGTCTTGGTTTTTCTCTTGAGACATTTAGAGAACCAAATATCTTTTCAAGATTTTCAATGATAGTATTAATTGTTACAAATTCTGCTCCGGCAAGATTGAAAATTTGGTTTTTGCCTTCAGGTTTCATAGAAGCAATGTTTCCTTCAGCCAAGTCTTCTATGTATATAAAACATCTGCCTTGGGTCCCATCTCCAAAGACTGTTATTGGTTCTTTGTTCATGGCTTTTCGTGCAAAGATGGCGATTGCCATATTCGATCTCATTCTGGTGCCATACGGTATGTCATATCTCAGTATAGTATAGGGTTGTCCGAAATGTTCATGCCATGCATAGACTAATTGTTCTTGTCCAATCTTAGTTTTTGTATATACATGATCGGGGAGAGGCAATGACGATTCTTCATTAACCACTTCTTCAGTTTTGCCGTAAACCCAAGTCGTGGAGGCCAAAATTATCCTTTCCACTTCGCGAGATGTGCACGCTCTAAGTATGTTGACTGTTCCAACTTCATTGATATTTATACAGGCGTAAGGGTCAGAAATGGCAACACCGACATCAGCTATGGCAGCTAGGTGGTAAATTGTTTCAACATCTTTGCAAGCCAGAAGGAGATCATTTTGGTTAAGTAGGTTCCCTCTGAACCATTCAATATCCTCTCTCAGCGGTTTTATTTGATCAAACACTCGTACGTCGTATCCTTTTTCCACCAATTTATCCGTTACGTGACCACCTATGAAGCCAGAACCTCCGGTTACAAGAACAACTATTCTAGGTCACCCTATTTTAGATAAGACCTTTCTAACATTCTTGACAACATACTCAACCTCTTTTAGTGTAAGTTGAGTGTACATAGGAAGTGCTATCATTCTTCCGCATACATCTTCAGAATTGGGAAAATCTCCTTTCCTAGTTCCTAGAAGTTTTTGGTATATTGGCTGCATATGTAGTGGTGGCCAATAAACTTCTCCACCACATTTCACGCCGTGCGATCTTAGAATCTCCTTAAACTTCTGTCTATTCACTTCAGGTTTCAGCAAAGCAATGTACTTGTAATAGTTGTTGAGAATGTTTTTTTGATTTTTTAGAGGGTGTATCCCAGTTAATTTAACTAATTCTTCGTCGTAATGTTTTGCGATTTTGTTACGTTTTTCGACTATTTCACTCAATCTTTTAAGTTGAACTAATCCTATCGCAGCGCTTATTTCATCAATCCTCCAATTGTAACCAAGCTCCACAATTAAATTGCTATTGAACCGCTCCTTGCCTTGATCTCTAAAGATTTTCGCTTTGTTAGCTAATTTGATATTGTCCGTTGTGATCATTCCGCCTTCACCAGTTGTTATAACTTTTGTAGGGTAAAAACTGAAACATCCAACGTCACCTAATGAACCGGCAAATTTGTCACCAGTTTTACTTCCATGAGCGTGTGCAGCATCCTCAATTAACCAGAGATTATTTCCTTTACAAAAATTCTTTATTTTTTCAATTTCGGGGCAAACAAGTCCAGCTGAATGTACAACAATCACGGCACGTGTTTTTGATGTGAAATGTTTTTCAATCTCGGGTTTCGTTATACACAATGTGTCAGGGTCTATGTCAGTTAGTACAGGTTTTCCTCCTGAAAAAAATACAGCTGCGGCTGTTGCCGTAAAAGTATTTGTTGGAACAATCACCTCATCGCCTTTATCAATGCCGATACAGCGAAGTACTATCTCAAGGGCACTTGTTCCAGAGTTCACAGCGACGGCACAGTTTACTCGAGTAAAGGAAGAAAATTCCTTCTCAAAGTTGTTTGTATACTTTCCCATTGTGAGCATACCTGATTTCAAAATTTCTTTTACAGATCTCTTAATTTCAGCTATATCTTCTGGTGGAAAATAAGGTCTAACTGGTGGGATGCTTTTGATTAACATTTCCTCTTTGTATACATTTTAGAAAGCATAACGACTGTTACTCATTTGAATTACGAAACCTGAGAAAAAACACCTTATTTACCTCATCCCCAGCGACTGAAGAAATTTTAACTTCAAAGCACATGTATAATAATCGGGCAAATAAACATCCGCAAATGCCGTGTTTTTTTGTCTATGAAAAATTAACCAATGACCGAACTGTTTTTACAGATCACGAAATTTAGCAGGATTTGTTTTGACATAAAGAAGGAATCTCGAAGATGATGCTTTCGACGTCACACATATACGTGATGGATTGATTGAGAGCACCTTCACACATAGGCCAGTGAAAGGTGAAAATATTTTTTTCGGAGTGTGGTAGTAAAGTGGAGTTGCTCCTTTTTTGCAGATGTTCAAAGTCAGCAACTTAAACAAATGTACAAACCAGTGTGTGAAATTTCTTGGATTGAAGAGATTTATACAATCCAGTACTAACGTTTCTTTACAGACTCTTAGCATTTCGCAACAAGCGCCGTTATAATTGGGAACATACCACAGATTATGCATATTCAGTATGCCATCGAATTGCTTTTCTTTGAAAGGCAAATATTGCATATCAGCTAGGACCGGCTCGATTTTTTCATCTAACTCTTCCAGCTTTGCTCGTTCTTTTATTTTTTTGACCATTTTCTTAGTCATGTCGATTGTAACAATTAATGCATATGACCTCGACTTTGCTAGTTGTAACGAAAAACGACCATTCCCAGCTCCACAGTCGAGAAAAAAGACACGCTCTTGTAGGTACTCAGTAAGGTCTCTTTGTACCAATTCCAAAGCAAAGCACTCATATTTTGTAAGGAGAAGGGGATAGTTGCTCCATTTATCTATCTCGTTGCCAAGATTGGAATATTTGTTAACAGATGTAATGAGTTTTCTTAAAAATTTGGAATGTGCTCTCAAGCTTGTATAGGCCTAATAACTTTCAAGAACAACTTATTTTTGTTTCAGCGTGGTGTAGAGCTTTCTGTGAACAGAGTTAATACTACCATCAGTATCTATCATCAAAAGGTTGAGCTCCTGTGCAATCATTTCGTATAGCTTGGCTTTATAATTCCAATATTTCTCTTCAATAAGATCCTCTCTTCTATGCATTGCAATCAACTGTTTTGTTCTCAAAACTATAACTATATTATTCTTAGGCATCAACCTGAAATAGAGTCGAGCTATTTTCCCATGCATCAGAGCAGGATTTCGAAGTGTCATCATCAAATGAACAAATGTATCGTAAATGAATCTATCACAAATGACAACTTTGCCCAACAGAAGTTGTAGATTAACGCGCAAAAACGTGGAAATTAATGTATCGATGAATAAGCTAATGGGATAGAATTTTGACAAGAATCGGGACTCGTAAAACTGATAATGCCGTACAAATCTTTCCTCAGTAACCTTTTCTACTTCGGTAAAACCCATAATTCGCGCGTAGGCTAGTAAAGGTAAAGAAAAGAAATGGAAAAAACCCGCCCAGAGATATTTTACAGCTAACCCTTCATTAGTTAGACGGTCAACTAATAACTTGGTATGTGATGTCTTTCCAGTTCCGTCAACGCCTATTATGCAGACCAGTAAGGAACGATTCAACGTTTTGCTTCCATGACAATTTTTGAGAATGTTTCTTTGATAGTCTTCCATCTAGGGTGAAGATACATGTATTGCTTGGCATTATCAGCTAATTCTTTCCGCAGTTTTTCATTCCGATACAACATAATAATTGCCTTTGCCAACTGTTTGTAATCACCTACGTCGATTAACATCCCACGTCTTTCAGACAATAATTCAGAGATACCGTCCACTCTTGTGGAAATAACAGGCAACCCTAAAGCCATAGATTCAAGTATGCTTATCGGCATGTCTGACATCACTATTTTAAAGGGTAATACGACTACCATTGATTCAAGAATATGTTTTCTAACTTGCTCCTTGCTCAAAACACCTGAAAGAAAAACAACAGAGTCGTCCACCCCTTCCTCCAAACAAAGGTTCCTAACTTTGTTTTCTTTACGTTTTAAATTTGCAGAATCAAGCCGAGATAAGATTTTAAGGTTACATGAATGGAATTCGGAAGCAACCTTTGAAAAAGCTTTGATAACGGTGTCTATTCCCCTTAAAGAAAGTGGGGAACCGAGATATAGTATCTGAAATGTGCGTGCTTTTTTTCCCAGTGTTGCTTCTTTGTGTGTTCTTTTTGACGCTCTTGTCTCATAGGGTATGCATAAATCTTCAGGTTCAAGTCCCGGAGGGATGCAAACTACTTTTTGTTCACAGATTCCAAGCCTTATTAGTCTTCGCCGATTTTTTTCACTTAGGACTACAAACTTGTATATGATTGAAGAATTTGCTCTTCTAATAAATAGCTTAGGGATCATGCTACCAATAATATGGATGAAGAGCCAATCAATGTTCAGGATGATTTCTTTTAGACCAATCCTAGCGATTTCGCTAATCTTGTATATCGGACTGGTCAATATACCAATCAGTGGAATCTTCAAGTTTTCATAGAATTTAGGAGTGAGAAAACTTGTCAGACCCATTAATTGAACTACTACGTTTGGATTTAGTCGGTGGATTAGTGCTTCAAGCTTAGCTGAAGATTTTGGAGGTTTCTGAAGATGTTCCAATCGAAGAACATCGATATCACGAATTCTTTCTTTCCTTGGAAAACGCGGATAACCATCTGAGATAACTTGCAAGTTCATTCCTTGAGATTTCATTCCTTGGCAGATTTCAAAAAAATATTTCCATGGCTGTCTTCTGAGGTTTTCCTTCCGGAAATCAAAACAGATCGCCAAAACCTTAATAGAATTCAATTTTCGATGTGTACCCTTTGCTTTTTTACTGTGCAAAGTTCTCTGTAGACTTCCAAATATCTCTCAACTAATCTGTCGAACCCCAGTAACTCCTCTGCCAATCTTCTACATTTCGCTTTCACCGTTTCCTTGTCCATTTTAAGAACGTGCAGAAGACATAAGGCGAAGTCACTAACGTCTTTCTTCGCTATTCTTCCAACGTAATCATTCTTTATGATGCTTCTGACATCTCCAACTTCAGTTGATACAACTGGAACCCCACACGCAATCGCCTCTCTCACGACAGTAGGACTTCCTTCTACCTCGGAACACAGCGCCAACACATCTGTACAATTAATGATCTTTGGGATACTCTCTGGAGGAGAATTGCCAGTAAATTGTACGTTTTCCAAAGCGTATTCACTTATCATTGACTTAAGATGTTCCTCATATTCTTTGTCAGCACCTGAGCCAACAATCAATAATCTTGATTTCGGAACCACTTTCTTAACTAAAAAAAATGAATCGATCAGAAAGTCAATCCGTTTTATTCTTTCAACTCTTCCTACGAAAACAATAATTTTCTCATCACTTTCGAAACCATATTCCTCGCGGATTTTTGTGCTATTCATTGGCTTGAATTTGTCTAAGTCAACACCAGAAGTAGGCATAATCGTTATCTTACGATTGAACCATCCATGTTTCTGGTAATATCTTGATGTGGCCTCATCGGTAATTAACCGATCTATTTTCCTAAGGCAGAGTTGCTTATAGATTTCGTATAATGGCACAACTATCTTAGAAAGTAGACTATGCTTTGTCTTAAAAACGCGCATTGGCTCGTCTGAGAATACTACCTTTGGATTTTTTGGGCAGAATAGAATGAAAGGCAACATAAAATCTAAGCGATAGGTTTGTATAATAGCATTATTAGGAATTCTAAGAAATGGGATAAATATTAACAATCTTGCGAGGAATATATACCAAGGTTCACCAGTTCTTCCGATAGACTTCAAATCCAATTTAGAGAGATTCAACGAACCCCCAGATGTTCGCGTCCGCTGCGACGCTGTTCCAACCGTTGTTACGTTTACACCGCGCTTTGCCAAAAAATCGACCAAACAATATGCGTGTCTACATGCTCCGCCTTGATGTCTAAGTGACATATCCATGGAGTGTGCTATTAGTACCTTCATATCCATCAAAACCTACCGGTTGGATTCCTTTTTAAAAAATTTCTTTGTTTCCTGCTACTCTCTCTGAAACTGGCTTGTTCAGGTGCATGCATGCGTAACCTCTTTACACAAGTTAAATCGCAAGCTAAATCTGGTCGGTAGTAAACTACAAACTGAGTTAAAATAGACAATATGTTAGAAAAAATCCATGTTAGGAAGCAAGAGGAAGCTTGTTTTCCTCTTCTTCTTTTCAGGAGTTTTAGACCCCCTGATCCGTGAATTCTGTACCCGAAATGCTGAAATTCACTTTCCGTCCAAGCAGATCTATGAGCTTGTAAAGGGTTACCATCGTAAGCTTTCTGGTGAAGAAAGCCGTTTGGTACAGATACAATGACACATTTTCTGGCTATCCTTTCAATTTCGTTAATCAAAGTAACTCCATCACGTTTTATCAAATGTTCAAGAATTTCGAAAGCAACAACGTAGTCGAAACTCCTCGGTTGGATACCCAACTTTCTGATATCCATTAATACGTATTCGTGGTGCAATTCTTTCTTTTTGCTCTCTATAAGATAGGGTCTGTAAAGATCTATTCCCACTGAAAAGACTTTACAAAAAATGCCGAAATGAGAAATCCGAGATCTATTTCCACAGCCCATATCCAAGATGTTTTTAGCATCTTTCAATTCACTTCGTAACAAAAACTTTTTTAAAGATAGAGCCCATGAAGCATGACCCAAAATTTTTTCAAACAATCCAAAATTGTTTATATTCCATCACATTCGCTGTTTATATCTTCGTCGCGAGAGTTTAAAATGCAGGCAGTCATAGTTGTCTGTTAATCCTCAACTTTTGTTGCAAGAACACCATAACCAATCGTGAAATTTTTTTGTTGATCAACAACGTCAAGTAAGATGCATAGTCTAGTTATTGGTATTAACAATAGGTAAATGAGGAGCAAGAAACCCCATTTAAGATAATTTGTCCTATCCGAAAAAGGTCCGAATACTTGTTGGGGTATTTGACGTATGATTAAACCTAGAGTACTGAAAACTCCTCCTTTTTTCTTTATTTTCAAAATTTTGAAATTGTATTTTTGAAGGATGTGTCTTATTCCTTCATCGGTGAATCTCCAAAAGTCGGGATTGTCATGTACTCCAAATATTAAGGGAATAGTTAGAACTAAATAGCCACCCACGCTAAGTACGCGCTTGAATTCTTGGAAAGTAGCATTTATGTCCATCACATGCTCCAATACTTGTGTGCATACTATTGCATCAGCTATTTCTTTCCTAAGAGGCAAACTTCGGATATCGCCAATAAGAGTTACGCCCGAGTAAATCCTTCTGTCGATTGAAACCCACAGATTGTGACTTATATAGTTTTTAAATGGCGATCTACCGCTTCCTACATCAATTATAAGTTTTTTATGCTCCAGTGTGAACGCGCTATCTCTCATAAATTTCTGTATATAATAATAGTCGACACTACTCTTTTCCACAGTTTTTCTAAACAGACTTTCCAGCATCATTCACGTCTTTAGGGCTTATATCTCCCGTCTCGTGTACGTTGTTCATTGGGCTATGTATTGTTGTAACAGAATCTTGTAAGCTTATGATAAGGAAATTGAAAAGAGAATTACAATGAGCCAACGCAGGTAAGACAGTAACCACAGGCTCGTATAGAAAATGAGCCGGGTGACGAAAACTGTAGCGTACTCTACTGAAATTTCCTTGAGCGATTTCACTTACTCTTAGCCTTCTCTTTGGACCTTGAAACTCTTCTAGCCATCTTTGGTTTAACTATTTATCGTTTTATTCCCATCAAAACTATGTATGGTGAGAAGATCATCGAATTAAGAAAAATGGTTAGATACCCGATCAACAAGGCGAACGCTTTTAGGATAAGCACTAAGAGGGGGTTTCCAAAAGGGTTCATCATTGTAAAATTGATGGTGCCAACGTAATCTAACAATTTAACGTCTAACTCTGAGTTGATATACAAATCCTCAAATTGTATGATTTTCTCATAGGTACTTTCCAGAACCCCCACTGTTCTTTTTCACAACTTAATTCAACCTAAGAGTAAATTATTGTAACATTTTTCAGTTCTATCTGTCACCTTTCTCCAAGTAAATTTCTCTTGGATTGTGCTTCTAGCTTTTGAACCCAGCCTTCTGCGGAGTTTTTTATCATCTAACAAAGCAATAATAGCCTCGGCCATTTTTTTTGGAGAATGGGTTGGAACGATGATCCCGTTTTTTCTGTGATTTATTACCTCCATATTACATCTAATGGACGTGGCGACCACTGGTAAACCAGTAGCCATTGCTTCGAGTAGTGTAGTTGCTAACCCCTCATACACAGAGGGAAGAACAAAGACAGTTGCGTGTTGAAAAAGTTCTATCAGTTTGTGTCTACTGACGAAGCCTAAAAGTACAATGTTCTTTTGGAGTTTCATTTGCCATATATATTTCCTAATTTGATTTTCGAGGCGGCCTTGGCCCACAATCATGAATAAAAGATGGGGATACCTTTCAGCAACATGTTTTGCTGATTTCAGTAGATCAAACAATCCCTTTCTATAGCTTAACCTTCCCACAAACAGTACATATTGCTTTTTGGCATTTGGTCGTTGCTGAGGCATAAATTTCTTATCGTCAACTCCATTTCCTATGAAGAATATATCTTTTGGATTTAAGCCATACTCCTTGAGACCTTGAGCAACAAATCTCGAAACCGAAGCGATTGATTTTGAATTAGCGAATAGTTCTCTCTCGATGAGATAACTTGCTTTGCCCTGCAACTTAACCGCTATCGAAAAAGGATCCACATACTCTACTTCACGCGTATCTTGCTTCATCGGCGTGTGTACAGTTGTCATCAAAGGCAACGTTGAACTTACGACTGGAGACAACGGTGTATGGATATTAATCAAATCTGCAGTGGTTTGCAACTCTTTAACCAACTTATTGACAAAGATTCGGTGAATGTGAACATGAAAGGGATAGATTGGAAAGAAATGGGGTCTATAGATTGTTATACCGTCTAGCTTACTCGCATACTTTTCTCCACGATGCCCCCGAGTTACTATTGTAACTTCATTCCCTCTTGCAACAAGATTCTTGGAAACATTGAATATGTGATTCCCAACTCCCTCTCTAGGAGGAAATGCTGCCGAAGTGATGATTACAATATTCATCCGTTAGCACCTAATGTTTCTAAGTTGATATGCGAAGCAGGTACTTACCTTCTTCTCAAATAGTAAGTCATGGCGATAGCAACTGCGTTGAGCAGGATGAAGGGCAATGAATAGAATATTTCCGTTGGAATCGCCCATTCATTAACAAGAACGGGGGAAGTTACTAGTTGAGTCGTATAGGTCCCATTAATCTCCAAATCTGAGATAGTTATAGTGGTTTCGTCAGAACTGCGAAGTAGAAACTTTAGCGGGTCATCCACCCGCATAAAGCCACCTATGGCATAAATTGGTGAGGTGAATTCGGTAAAGATATTTGCGAAATAGGCAGAATCCGCTTGAACAAATGACTCTTTTATTTGTACCACGGTGCTTTCTGCCGTTTGCGTAATTTTCACGGCAAATGTAATATCCCCGCCAGTTTGGGTGATATTGTGAACATAGGAACCCTGTTGAAGACCAAGAGTTAAACTAGTCTCCCCAGTCAATTTGAGTGTTAGATTGAATCCATCAATGAAGTTAACTTCAGTGTAACTTCCGATACTAGGAACTAGTTCAGCTGTTGGAGCAGAAAAAATTGACGTAAAATTTCCATCGATGTCCAGGTAGGTAATAGTGCCTTCAGATATTGCGGGATCGTCATTATCTGGGGTATACAAAGAAACTTCAAGTTCACAAAAATCTGGAAACATAAAAGTGGTGGGGATTATCTCAACATTTGAGAAGCTTGCTGGTCCATTCAATATGCCCACTGGACCTGAAGGGCTTTGTGTAGCTATGGGCAACTCGGGTTCAACAATCATTAGGATATCTGCTAAACTGCTAAATAGTTGTCGAGTAGAATCTTCATGATTATTCAAGAGTGAATAGTAAATTGGGTTCATTTCAACAAGAATAATTTTTCCTTGCCCAAAGTTTTTGAGGAAAGCAAATCCCGACACAGTTTCTCCTCTGTGTGTGTAGAAACCTAAAGTAGCAACACTTGCATCAGTAGTTTCATAGAAAGGTACTGATAGTCCCGTAACATCGACCTTTCCTCCGGGTCCAACTATTTCATCAACCTCAGAGGCAGTAGGCTCAATATTTATCGAAAGGAGTTTTGTAAAGAAACCGGGTAAGGTTCTATCAAGTTCGAGAGTGTTTAAGACTATGAGCTCTCCACCATTTGCGATCCATTCCAAGGTTTCATTGGATATTTCTGCGGGATCAAGGGGAAGTAGTATTTTTTTGTAATGTTTTGAAAATGCGTACCAGTCAGAAAATGAAATAGTTGTGTAGTTAATGTTGGCCATTGAGAGAGTTTGTAATGGAAGTATTTGCGCCCTAAAGGTAAACTCGTTAAGAGTAGTATTTGCCAAGGAAATTTCGCTCCCCAACCATAAAGAGGATGCAGCCGCTGGAAACGTTCTGAGTTCTATGCCTTCAATTGTTGTTAGGTTGGGGAGACCCACTACATTAAACTCGTTGAAATTAATGGAGATTTCTTTCCATCCTATGAAGTCATCAACAAGAGTGTAGTGAAACTGACTGAGACGATCGGGCATATACAGAATCAAACTCCAGAGTTGCTTAGTTCCTGATCCACAACAACTGAAACTGATGGATTTGTAGCTGGACCAGTCTCTGGGAGATGAAAACCAATGAATTAAGGAAATACGACTATAGTGCCCAGGAATGATTTGTACTTTCAGACTGCTGTTGCCACCATTGGCGACAGAGTCATCCATCGTCAAGTTGAAGTCGAAGTCTCCGTCGCCTCGGCGAGTTTCCTCCCAAAAAGAAATAGGGGCTTCGTCCACAATTTGGAATTCGCCCCGTTTGAAAAGGTCGGAGGATGCAGCATCTACCGTCATTAGTACAAAATCTGAATTCTTAGAAGGCGATTGAAAATGTGGTAGTTCATAGAGAATGAAATCCTCGTTTTCAAACACCTTGAAAAGATAATCCTGAATGGATAGTAGATAACTTACCTCAGAGATGGGACTATATGGCAGAGTCAACGATTTAGCTCGATCCGATTTAGGGAGAACCAAGTATCTTATGTCAAAGCCTGAGGAAGTGTACATGTTTTCAGATATTAGGTCTAGAAAATGTTCAAGGTCCTCTGTAACTAGGAGAATCGGATGATAATTGCTTTCTACAAAGCCACGCCCAGAGAATGACTTAACACCCCATATAATGAGTTCTGGAGCCAAGACAGATTCGTTAGGAGTCGAGATGGATCTGATTGTTTGCATTAGTTCGAGATCACTTGCAGTATTAAAAGACGTGTTCGCAAATCTTTGCACACTTAAAAGGGTTGAAGAAAAACCGCCTATGAAAACTAGCGCTAAGATAAACATTACTAGTATCCTCTTCAATACGTGAATTCGATTGGTTCTTGAATAAGAAAACATTTTGACAACCAAAAAAGAAGAAAGAATGGCAAATCCTATTCTTGCAAAGTTACTAATGCGTGCTTCATTGAATGGAAGATGAACAATATTAAAAGTCAATAACAAATTGGAGATTCGAGCTAACCCTAATGGAACAATAGAAAGAATGAAACCAAAAATAAGTCCTTTAATTTGTTGGCTTTTGTAGAGAATATAAATCCCTAACACTCCAAGTATTAATGGAAATCCTAAACGAATCGGATAAAGATACCATGGAACACTTCCACCAGTTGAGTAGATACTCAAAGCAGATAATGTGTAGAACCAGACAATAATGCAGAAGCCCATAAAATATAACATGAGCAACAGTGTAAACTTGGAAAGAACAAATTTTTTTGCTAATGTGCGAAACAGCTGTAAGAGCTTTAATCGTTCGAGAATCGGAGAAAACATAAAAGAGCCAAGCACAAGAAGTAAGATCAACAAAAACCTCATATTCATAAAAGCAAAAAGCGAACCAAGCGTTAGGGTGGGCACAAATGCCCAAATGAAAAAGAGAGAGAAAAACAATCCCATAAAAGTCGCTAAAGAGACTTTGTATGAACAAAACAGGTACTTTTTGTAGAAAAGGGTTATAAAAATAAAGAATGCCATGAACATTACCATCTCAACAGTATGCCACAAGAACCCCTGCACGAACACTAGAAATATAATAGTGAGTCTGTTTTTCGGACTTAGATCAACATCTTTCTGTATCAAATATAAAAGAAGGAATAAACATGACAGCCCGATTATTTGCGGTTGATAAAGAAAGTCAAGAGCATTCATGCCACGTGTTATGTCAAAGGCTCTTTTTTGTGCCAAACTGATGGCCATATTGAAGTCTGTCCGCTCAAATAAAATTAGGGCTATTGTATACAAGCCGCCAAATCCTGAAAACAAGGTATATATCATTGTGGCTGCTGTGCTCATTGTTTTTGATAAAAACTGATTGATTAATAGATAAAACGACAAGATAGGTAGAATTGACAAAAAAGTGAAAAACATATAAGCGTTGACAAAAGGAAAACCTGCCCCCACAAGAGACAATGCCGAATACAGATAACTATGTGGATAGTCAAGTTCGATGCTTATTAGTGAAATTGGAGCCCCGTCAATAGTCCGTAATGTGGCTCCGTAATGAACCCACTGGTCATAACCTTGAAAGAATTTATCAGGAAAATGCGTTGTCACAATCGCGAAGATAGCAAAGAGTAAGATGAGAGCAATAGGAATGAACAAACGAAAGTCAATACTAAAATTTCGTGGTCCCCTGTTACATGATTGAGACAACCCAAATTTAGGAGCAAAGAGTAGAAATAAAAAGAGAAGTACATTCACTGAAATCAATATATCGAACGCAGTTGCTGTAATGCTCCTCTCTAACAATTTTCCAAGCAACGCTATTAATGATGAGAGAAATATGCTTAAATGCACAGAAATTAGTACCCTAGCTAAGAATCCAACAGTTTTTCCATACCCACTAATGAGTTTGAAAACAGCGTAGCCAGGAAAAAAAGTCGATAGGAGCATGGTCGCCAAAAGTCGTATGTAATTCATAAACGGAATTGTATTCCACTGCATGAAGAAATCAGGTTCTTCCAAAGATCTTATGACCAAGACGGCAATAATTGAACATGACCAGATGGTGAACAATAATTTTTCTTCACTGAATCTGTAGTATATTTTTGCAACATAATGTGACCAATTTGGAGAAAAGATGTGTGTAAGCACGAAGAAAAGCGATGAAAGTGAAAACGAAAATAGAAATCTCATGAACCAAGATATGTTTTGTAGTAACCAAAAGCTCACAAAAAAAATGAGACCGGTTGTAATAACTGTGGCATATTCTACAACAAACTCGTTGAACCGGTTCATTTATTGCCCGCTTTTCCGTTTATCTTAAAAAGTGGTCATCAAGCACTTCGAGTGCCCATTATCAGAGGATAATTTTGTCGTTCACAAATTGATGGGGTATATCTTCAAAGTGTATAACCGTATTATAATTGCTTTCTAAAACACCATCCGGATCGTAAAGGATCACCGGTGGTTCGTCTTCTCTTAGATCGGACAACTTGGACAAGTCGTCTAAAACATAGATATCCAAAGGGAATCTTTTCAGAAATGCGATGCTCCTCTCGAAGAAAACAAATGTGCAAGATTTTAACCCATTGATGATTCCTTTCTTACGGATAACTCTTATGTCTAAATCTGAGGACTCGGTTATTTTTCCTCTCGAAAGGCTCCCAAAAGCACCGACAGCTAGAATACTCGTTTCTTGTTCGAAACGATTTTTTAATTTAACAATATACTTCAAGAATTGTGGGATACTCGTTTTCTTATATCCTATATCTTTAAGGAGAACAAACAGATGCCCATTGAAAACCCAATTGAACGTGTGTCCCATCAAGAAAGCTAAAAGCATCGAAAATTCCAATTTCACAAAGTTCACTAAAAAAGCAGTTATGAAGACGAAAACGATTAGTTCTAATGTTAAACAAAACATTTTCTCACAAAAATCCATATGTAGCATACCATGAAATGTCCAATTAGTCCCAACAATTATGGTTTTTTTTGCAAAACTGGGCAAATATTTCATATCGAAAACTTTGCCATAATAACTTTTTTTATCCATCCGATTCGCCAATCATACGTTCGCGATTTGTTTCAGAAACGCCGTGATTACACACTGAAGTATATGTCTTTCTTCATTATTCACTTTTCCTATTTGTAGGTCTTTGTCCAATAGCAGTCGTTTGAGATTGTCTGTATCATTAGTAACATATATCAATTTTTCATTTTTCAATGCTTCAGCCAATTCGACGGATGCTTCATCAAGTTTTTCTCCGTATTTTTTAGACCTAGGGAACACAATTAGTGGTTTAGCAGCTACTAATGTATGTATTATGCTCCCAGCTCCACCATGAGATACGATAACTCTCGATGATTCTATTCGCTTCTTGAATTGTTTAATTGTTTCAAACCTAAACCATTCCCCATTCTTTGGAATGTAGGTGGTGAAACCGATTTGAAAAACTACACGTTCCGAGATCTCGCCGGCCACAATATCCATAATTCTTAACAATCGTGTGAACTGATATTTTCCGGTTCCCACAGTAACAAAAATCAAACTACTCTACCGCAATACAATGCTCGTTTACCATACTTGTCCAGCAAACTGCGCCATTGTACCAAAAACAAATCCGCTAACGGGTATGCAAATTTTCCTGTCATTGAAGGAGTTGACACCCTTGTAAATGACTCTATATAAACTATTTTTGCACCTAACAATTTTCCCAAATATAAGAAAGGTAATGCTATCTCAGAGCCAGTGGATATTATTAAACGTGGTTTCTCTTTGATTAATATCAACAGTGCATCTAAAGTTGCCAATACAAGAGTTACAGACAAGTTTAATGGGCCTTCTCCATAATGTTTCAAGAGGTATGAGTTAGAATTATTCAACCAATCCGAACGGTATGTAACCCAGAAACAAGCATAGCGTTGAAAAATACTTGAGAGAGACTGCAATTCTGTAAAATGACCACCTGCAGAACAAACCAAACAAATCTTCATACTATTTTTCATTTTTTTCTTTAGTAAATACTCGGGTTAATTAGAGGAAATATATACTATATGAAATGTGAAAACAGATCCCCAAAATTCTCAAGTATTTTATTTATTTTCTCATTTGCTTGACTTAAAAAAGGATGCGAAAAATTGGATACAAACAGACTTGTTACAAAGCGATCAGATTTTTTTCTTTTTTTCTGAATTAGTAATCGTTTTTTTCTGATGTAGGATTTCAATTTAAGTATGTCAGAATAGGCCCTAATTTTTTTGTGGAGTAGCCCTCGAGAAATACAAAAACAAATCGTTGAGATTTCAATAAGCAGAAGGTAAGGGAATAGCAGAATTAATGTTCTCTTTGAATAGTTCTTCAATAAAGTAATTATTCGATTTCTTTCTGAGAAAAAAATTTTTCTTGGCAAGTTCGAAGAAGACCCCCAGCGATGATAGATGACAGCTGAGGGAACAAATAAACTTCTTAGCCCCATCAATCGTGCTCTCCACCCCCAATCTAAATCTTCTTTATACGCAAAATAAATAGGATCAAGATAACCAACTTTCTCGATGGTTTTCCGTGGAAACATAACACATGCCCCAGAAGCATAACCAACACAGTCAACATTTTGATACAACGTTTCCGGTTCGTTTATACCTCTCATTACAGTGAATCCTCCAAAAGTAATCATATTCCCTGCTGAGTTCAGCAATTTTACGTTGTCATATAATAAAATCTTAGGTTGGTAGAATGCTGCTTTTTGCTTTTTTGCCACTTCAATTAACTTTCGTATACAAGTTTTTTCCATACAAGTGTCGTAATTCAGCAGTATTATGAAATCTCCTACAGAGTTGTAGATTCCTAGATTATTACCGATACTGAAACCCAAGTTTCTCTTGAGGGTTATGAGACGAATATCTGGAAATCGATTTTTAGCTAATTTAGCACTTCCATCTGATGAATTATTGTCCACCAATATCACTTCGAAAGGTTCATAATCTGAATCAAAAAGCGATTGTAGACAGTCTAGAATCACCTCTCTTCCATTGTAATTTAATACAACCAAACTTACTAGAGGATTCGATTTTCTATTTGACGTGTAGTTTGAAATTATTAAAATAGAGATCTCTTCTATTGTCTACTCTTATGGTCCAATTGGAGATTTTGAATTTGATGGCGGATCACGTCTTGTAAAATGATCTCATATTCTTCTTTTTTGGTTTTTTGATCTATTGTCAATTTTTTTGTTCGATAAAGTATTTCTTCTTGTAGAAGTCTCTGTCTAGTGAACATGTCTGCAAATAGGGCCAGTATACCTAGCATAAAACCAATAACCAACATTCCCACGGTTATTGGTATTAGAGAAGTGAATGGTGAAGTCCTTCCTGTTACGAACCAATTATAAGTAACAAATAGACCAGATGCAAGACCGATCAATAAGAATAGAAGACTAATAGACCCAAAGAAGAGGAACGGTCTATAATCTCGTAGAGTTTTAATTATAATACTTAGAGCTTTTGATGTATAGTTATACCAACTTTTTACAACTCTAGATTTTCCATTATTTCTTTCATCCACTGTTATGGGGACCTCTTTTAATGTTAGCCCCTTAAAAACTAAATCCATAATTGCCTCTTGAGTGTAAGTAAATCGCCCCACGGCAGTTAATTTTAAAGCAGCCTCTTTGGAATAAGCTCGGAATCCAGATTGGGAATCGGTGATCTTTTTTCCAATAATAATGCTTAGGATCTTAGAAAAAACTCTATTTCCAAGGTTTTTGATCCAATTCATATTGGACTGTTTTGTCTCCTCTAAAAATCTGGAGCCAATAACAAAATCTGCTTCACCATTTTCTATCGGTTCAACTAATTTTGGGATATCAATTGGGTCATGTTGTCCATCTGCATCTAATGTCACAATTATATCAGGGTTGTGTTCTAATGCTGCATTTATGCCTACTTGAAAAGCTTTTCCTACACCTTTATTGGATTTCAACTTAACAACCTTATCTGCTCCACTATTCATAGCCTTCAAAACCGTACTGTCCCTCGAACCATCATCAATAACAATAAGAGTGTCAACTATGTTACGAGGAATTCTGACCATCACTTCACCTATAGACTCCTCTTCGTTGAAAGCGGGGATAAGAACACAAATTCTCATTTCATATGATAGCCAGAGCTTATTTTTTCAAAAATATTTGACTTACACAGAATTCTACCAAAATGATAAGTGGAGAGTGCACGTATCTCGTAAGTTCCAATCTTCAAGCTAAAAAACTTCAAAAACAGAGATTCTACCATCTTCGACAATAACAATCTCTTTCTTGGCTTCAAATAATCGGTCTTTGCAAGCACCTTGAAAAGCCGCCCCACAACCTTCACCTCATCCTTCGTAGAAACAACAATTGACAGTACAGGTAAGCTTTTCTGGCTACCACCAGAAAATTTCCTTTTTCGTTTGCCTAAGCTAAGGCTTCTAACCCCAGCAACAACAATAGGAATATTGCACAATGTCCAGGCATACAGCAGAGAGATGACAATAACAGCAACCAAATGCAGTGGATTCATATCAGCTAAAGCTCTTTGTAGTTACTAGTTGCACCTAAGTCTTGAATGATGAGAGACGGCTAATCGTCAAATACTGGATGAAGCCACGGTCTTTAGCCCAGGACTTGGCTGTCCTGTTGCCCCAAGCTTGGCCTGTTTTGGAGATGTTTTCTGCTAGGGTTCGCCCCTCGGTTCTCATGAGGCGAAATATCCTGCTCTCCATGGCTTCACACAATTTACCAACTATTCGGGAAACCAGTTTGGCTAAAAAGAAGCTGCGTATCCGCTGGACAACTCTGATCGTCAAATCTAGAAGCTTTCGCTCACTATGCTTCAGATCTCTGAACCACACGCCTCTACGTCTAGCCTTTAACCTCAACTTAGCCAATGCTTCCCTAGTAAGAGGGACCGATCTGACGCCATTACTTGATCTTCCTGATTTGACACACAACCAAATCGCCCTCTTTCAAATCGTAAGCGTCCCTCAGCTCCTTCGGAACAGTGACCCTACCCTCTCTTCTCATGTACACCGTGAAGATGTTCCCCTCTTTCCTGTCACGTGACATCATTTTGAACCCCAAGAAGTTACTCGTGCCTTTCAATGATATCTGAGACATTTTTCCCTCCACAAATAAAAGATTTACGGTATATTGACGGTACTTAGACCTGAAATGAACGTTTCTCAGAAAAAGAGTGAAAATAAAATGTAAAAACGTGTACTCGTAGTTAAGGACACTTCTGGAGTCAAAAATCACCGCACCATCTACGAAATTAACAGAGACAAAACTCAACGATCATATTGGCATCGGACACAAAAAAAGGCTACAGCAATTTCTCAAAAGCATTCTAAATCACGGCTCCCATCCAAATCAACCGTATCCACAAAAATTGACAGCATTAGTTTAAAACGAGAAAAACATGATGTAACACGTATTTCATTCGTGAAGACGTTACTGCGTGTGCTACGCTGTTTAGAGATTAATCGTTTGTCACATGTTGATTCTTTCTGTCAACTGCTTATATTTTCTGTTCTGATGATCACCCCAATCTGAAATAAAAATATTGGGAAATGGATTGTCTTAGATGTTATTTACTTTCATTCGCATCTGATTTAAACTTGATGCGAATTACGCCTAGCATGATCAGAGCTCCGAAAATTCCAATTATAACTAATGCTGGCACCAGAAAAGTCGTTATGAAGTTTATTGGGGCTACTTCTCCTCCAACCGTTTCATAGCCATTTCCCCATACATTGCCTATGAGAGAAACTGCAACCACAAGAGCCATAACTGTAATCATTATTTTAGATGTTCTTTGCATTTTTACCCCACCAGTACCCTTCCTATGCGGTAGTTATATATTAGTTTTTCTACTCTAAACCGTATCAATAAGAATTAAACAAGCAGTCAGGAAAAATCGTGTGACACAAAAATGCAAAACAAAAAACAAGTTCAGGTTTCACCTAAAATGCAGAAAGCTGTGAATAATTTCTATTTGTTTTTGGTTGCTTTGTACTTTCTGTTAGCTTCTGCACAGTTAATTAACATACTCGTCAATTTGACTGTTGGAAGCGATGTGGGCACATTTTTCGAATTCATAAACGCCTCACTAGACCGCATTATAGTCTATGCTTTAAACTTTGTAACCATGCTCTACATAACAGCAAAGCTTCGGAAGATACTGCCTGTTTTCCTAGTTTTTGCATACATTCTCGCTAGCTACTTCGTCTTTATTCAAACAGTAGACATGCTTATAATACTGATCAGTTTCGTTGCTCTGGTATGGTTTCTAACAAACCCTAGGCCATTCTCCACAATGCCGCGGAAGAAAGCGATTTCCCTTCTTGTGGTTTACCTGCTCTTGATTTTAGTCATCATTGAAGTTTCAGCGTTAATCTGCTGGTTCATCTTTCCCTTCACTCCAAAACTAGGTCAAATGGGAGCCTGCAAATATTTAGTGGATCTGGAAACCAAAATGTTCCTCCTAACAGCTTCTCTTGCTCCAGTTTTCACACTTTTATTCCTGTTTTCATGGATAACTAAACCCTTCTTTCCCCGTTGCAACACTCTGAGGCGACTCCGCACCTTATTCACTCAAAGCAACAATCACCCAAAAAACATTTACATAAAAAAAGTCTTCTCTTTACTCCTACTTGCTTGCCCAATCATCCTTTCTTTTCTGATCGCACTTTATCCCTTCGCACCAAGATTAAACGTGAACATGAACCCAATAGGTGTTGACTTTCCACACTATGAAGAATGGTTAACGAAATCTGCAAATGACAATAACTTTTTCAGCGTCATTACAAGCTTCTTTTTTGAACATTCAAACCGTCCACTAAGCTTGTTCTTCATATACCTTGTAAAATCTGCCAGCGGTCTCACAGCTTCAACAGTTATCCAGTTTTCTCCCCTGATTCTATCACCTGCTTTGGTTTCCGCTGTGTACTTTTTTATGCGAGAAACAAAAACCTTGAGTAATGCTTCTTTGCTCGCCGCTTTCTTGGCAGTTTTCTCCTTTCACATTACTGTTGTAATGTACGGATTTTTGCTCTCGAATTGGATGGCACTCATCGAATTGTATCTGTTCATGGGCTTCTACTTCAGCTCTACAAGGAAAAGATCATATAACAAAATGGTGATCACCCTCTTGCTTTCCATCAGCTTACTTTTCACCCATTCATGGACCTGGGAAATGTCAATCGGAGTGCTTGCTGCATATTTGCTCCTCACCATAATTCACCATAGAAAAAACTTAACTGTCACTCGCTTCGAAATTCGGTTTCTAATCATCCTAATCTTGATTAATGTCTTAGTGTGCATTGCAAGAAATTATGTTGTAGGATTACCAGCTGGACACTTTAAGACTTTACAAGTTACCCAGAACACTGTTTCTGTAGGCGCTTTAGAATCTTTTGGATATGATTTATTCTACACTCTTTTCCATAGGATGTACGGGCTTTTTGTGAACCCAATGGCGTTGTTGCTAGCAGTTTTAGGGAGTTTCATCATAGTCTCCGATGACACTCCTGTAAATCGGTACTTAACTGCTTGGCTGCTAGGCTCTTGCATCTTTTTTGTCTTAAGCAGCGGATGGGTGATAAAAAGTCGAATACTAGCCAATTTGCCTCTTCCCGTTTTGGAAGCAGTGGGCTTAGTTGGCATAACTAATCTGATTAAAAAATTTCTTGATCCTGACAAAACAGCATTAATCAACCTTTTGACGATATCGTTTATACTGCTGGTGGGCTTGAATTACGCTTTCAGATTCGCCTTTGAAATGGCACAACTAGCGTAAGCGATGCTCTCGCATAATTTAAGGAGCATGATACTCCAAAACGACACCATGTTCTGGATCTGCACCTACCTGATTGTTGGTTATTTCAATCGCTTCTGCTACTGACAACTTTTCTAAATACAAGACTTCAGTAAGATGTAAAATTGCAGTGTCTGAATGAGAAATTAAAACAGGCCCATTCCAAGATATGTACCCAAACGCACCTTGATTCATGAATTCTTCAATTATCAACTGATCAAGAGTTCCATCGCAACCCATAGCTATAACAAGCGTACCGTTGAATTTTCCTGTCATGCATCTCTTTACGAAGCCCCAATTCACGGCAAAGACAGGCTGCGATTCTTCTGTTGCATAAGCTTCTTTCACTAACTGAAACTGCTGTTCTTGCGTGTACTTCCCGACTGAGTACGGTTCTGCGGTGAAGAGGTAGAGTTGATCTTCATGTAATGCGCTATGCATACGCAAAATGACTAGTTTGTATCCGTTTGGCACGGTCTTCAAAAAATCCACGGTTACTTCTGTTCCTTGAAAAACATCAACTTCAAATCCTGCTTCCTGCAAAGTCTCTGTTAGCGATCTAGTGAACTCGTCGTTTGGAAGAGTAACGTATAGAGCGTCAATCAAAGCTGCCTTAAGCGAGCTGTCGCCAGAGTTTTCACCGTTTTCGTTGGTTGAAGAATCAGAGCCAACAAAAGAGGTTGCCAAGTAGTATGAAACTAGAACTATGATGGAAATAATTATCAGGAGAGTGATTATCGTGTAGATGCGCCGCATTCTTTTTTTATCTGCATAGATTTTGTGTCTGATTCCTCCGGGTTTTTTCTCAGCCATTATAAGTTTTGTGATGGAAAGCATTTCATTCACTTCGCTAAAAGCTCTTTTTTACGGTCCTCTTGGGGCATATTTGTTGTATTGAGCCTAAAAAATTTTGGGTTAAATTCTGAGACAAACGCTAAACCAGTCTTCCGCCAAAAACATCAGAACCTAGACTCTTTTTGTAGCACACCTCAAACAAGAAACACAGTTGTGCGTTTGTGGTCAAGGTCCAAAGTTAGGCGTCACATAGTTCCTTCACAATTCTTCTTCCAGCATTACCGTCTCCAAAAGGATTCTTCCAGCTTTTGCTCTTACCAAGCATAAGCCTTGTCATCTTAACTATTTCGTCGGGTCTTGTCCCAGCTAAGACGTTTGATCCCACCTCCAGCGTTTCAGGCCTCTCAGTATTATCCCTCAAGGTTACGCAGGGAACACCGAGGATACAAGCCTCCTCCTGGATTCCACCCGAATCCGTCAGAATCAGCTTAGCCTTGTTCTCCAATCTTAGAAAGTGGAGGTACCCAACTGGTTCCATTAGGGTTACGCCTTCAGGGTTCAAGCCAAACTCGCTTATCCTTTTCTTGGCTCTGGGGTGTATGGGATAAATCACTGGAATCCCGAACTCATCATGGATGAGCCTCAAGCCGTCTAGAATTCCCTGAAACCGCTCTCTATCGTCAACGTTCTCTTGCCTATGGGCGGTGACAAGAAAGTAATCGTTGCCTTCAGCGTTCAGATCGTCCAAAGTGTCAGATGGATCATTTAGTAATCTAGAATTTTGGATAGCAACATCCACGATGGTGTTCCCGGTCACGAATATCTTGCTGTCAGGTATTCCCTCCCTGAGAAGGTTCCGTCTAGCCCCCTCTGTGGGAGCAAAAAGGAAGTCAGACATGTGATCCGTTAACACCCTGTTCGTCTCCTCGGGCATTTCCCTGTCGTAGCTTCTCAGACCAGCCTCAACGTGACCAACCTTAACGCCTAATTTCGCTGCTGCCAGTGCACCAGCGAGGACACTGTTTGTGTCCCCCTCAACCAAGACGATGTCTGGCTTCTCCTCAACCAGAACTGTTTCCACGCCGGTGAGCATCTTGGCTGTTTCCTCAGCGTGTGTTCCAGAGCCGACATCTAGGTTGTATTTAGGCTCAGGCATATTAAGCTCTTCAAAAAAAAGCCGGTCCATGCTATACGAATAGTGCTGTCCTGTGTGGAGAATGAAGTGGTCTAGCTCTTGGCGTTCAAGCTCCCGGATAACAGGGGACATTTTTATTATCTCGGGTCTAGTTCCAAGGATGATTGCTGCTTTCACTTTACTCGCCTGCACCTAAAGATTACGGTTCCGCCCTCAGTATATGGCTTCCAAGGGTCAAGACATTGTAGATAAGCGTGCTCTCTGTCCTCAGGCTTAGTCAATCCCAGCTTAACGGGGTCCGCTCCTTCATCTAAGGCTACAGCGTAGTGGAGTATGACGGGGAGGGCGTGCACGCAGAGCGCATCGGTTTCATTTAGAACTATTCTTGCCCCATCGATCAAGATTCTGTCTCCAGCCTTATGAACGGGGCAAGTTCCTCTGACCTCAACCACTTCTATCTCCAACACTCCGCCTACCTCCTTAACATATCACCAGTGCACAAAGATGCGAAAATGTTTATTTGTAGTTGCTGGTTTTTTCTATCGCCTCAATAGTTGTTTTATATGTTTGGTATATTGCTTCCGCTGCAGCAGCTACTTCTGTTTTCTCTTTTGCGGAAAGAAAGCTGTAAGTAGAGCTGCCAATTAAATTTCCCACTCTGCGAGGAACACTAACAAAAACAGGTTCAGACAGTCCACCGAATTTCATGGGTGTAGCTACAGGCAAGACTTCATTTGTGTTTCTGACAATTGCCCTCACTATATCTCTGAAAGAAGCTGCTGGACCATATTCGGTGCCTCCAATATTGTCTACGATAACTTTGGAGACAGACTTCACGTAGGAGTCGACTTCGGCTTCGTTAACGGTCTTACATACTGATTTCAAGTATTCATTAAGAGGGACTCCGTTAACTTTCGCGGTTGACCACAGGATGGTTGTATCTTTTCCGTGTTCTCCCCCCACATATCCTTCAACCGTTGACACGGGTACTTTGAGGATTCTAGCTAATCCGGACCGAAACCTTAACGATTCGAGGTTAGTTCCAGTGCTAATCACAAACTCGGCTTCAGAAAATTTTTTGCACACCATTGCCATGGCGTCAACCGGGTTCGTAATCACAACGTATTTTGCAGCCGGGTTGTTTGGCGCCGTTGTCTCCGCAACATGTTTCACTATTTGTCCGTTTTGAACCGCCAAGTCTCGTCTGCTCATCTTGACCCCCGGGGTTCTGGGCTTTCCAGCAGAAACAAGAATGATGTCGGCTCCCTTTACATCTTCGCCCCTTTCGCATGAGATGATGTCAACATCTAAGCTTAGACTTGCGGTTACATGTCTGAGTTCTTCGGCGAAGGCTTTTGCTAGACCTTTTTTGGTGTCGCAAACGGTTATCGTGTCTGCCAGCTCGGCGCACATTATTGTGTAGGCTGTTGGGCGTCCTACTCGTCCTGCTCCTATTTGTGCTATGTGCAATTTGGTTTCCTCTCAGGGTTGTCACGAAGAGGCTTTCTAGACGTGACCCTTTTCGATCAAGTATTCACGAAGAGCCTCTTGCCATGTTGGCACTTCTATTCCATGTTTAGGCAGCTTTATGCTTTTGAGTGCAGAAAACCGTGGTCTTTTAGCTTTCATAGTTAGCTGTTCTGTCTTTGTTGGCGTTAAGTCGGGAGTTAAACCTGTGAATTGGAAGATTTGTTCGGCGAACTGATACCATGAGCAGTAGCCTTTGTTTGTAGCGTGATAAACTCCGTATGGAAGCTGCTTTTCGGCGATTTCTTTTATGATTGAAGAAGCATCTTTGGTGTATGTGGGGCTCATCCACATATCGTCGATGACGGTGATGGGCTCGTTTTTCTTTGCTTTGGCTATCATCGTTTCCACAAAATTTCCTCCCTTACCGCTTGCTCCTGCCTTGCCGAATACGCTTGCTATTCTGATGATGTAGTGTTTAGAGTTTTGTTGGATGAAGTGTTCGGCGGCTAGTTTGGAGATTCCGTAAGTGTTGATGGGAGCGGGAACATCGTCTTCGGTGTAGGGTTCCTTTTTTGAGCCATCGAAAACGTAGTCTGTGCTGATTAATACGGCTGTGGCGTCTATTTCTTTGGTTATCATTGCGACGTTTCTTGCGCCTAAAGCGTTTACGGAAAAAGTTTTCAGAGGTTCTTCTTCACATTGGTCGGTCTTGTGGAAAGCGGCGGTGTTTATGACCATGTCGGGTTGATGCTTCCTCAGGACAAGGCAGCTGTCGTAATCTGCCACTTCAATACAATTATGGATTAAACCGACAACCTCATGTGCAACACCTAAAGTTTTTACCAAATCTGTGCCCAGTTGCCCAGTAGACCCTATAACAGCGATTTTCATAAGATTACACCATTGATTTCCGTGTCTCGAAGAAACTTTTGCATCTCCAATAGATGCTTGTACCACTTGACAGTGATTGTCCGTGGATCATCAGGGTTTAATCGTTCTTCTTTAAGGGCATCGAACACATTTTTTGCTCCTTTCTTGATTGTGGTCTGTGGTTTGAAGTTTAGGGTTTCTTTGATTTTGCTGAAGCTTACTCTATAGCTTCGGGTGTCGGGATCGCCGTACCACTCATAGTTGAAGGGCAGATTGCATGCTTCTGCCACCAGTTTGGCTAGGTCGAAGATTTGTATGTTCTGTTCGTTGCAACCTACGTTGAAGATTTGACCATTAACGACTTCAGGTTCTGCTTCTAAGACTTTGATAAATGCTTTTGAGGTGTCTTTTATGTTTACGAAGGGGCGCCACTGTTTCCCGTCTCTCATGATTGGGATTTTTCCGTTTCTGTAGTAGCCTAGAGTCATGCCGTTGATGGCTAAGTCAAACCTCATTCTGTACGAAAACCCATAAACCGTAGCCTGCCGGAGAACTGTCGCCGAGAAAGTTTTGTCGGCAAGTGGCAAGACATCCTTTTCCGCCATCATGTTGGCTTTCGCGTAAGTTGTCAAAGGATTCAAACCCGATTCTTCGGTGATAATCCCCTCTTGAAAGCCGTACACGCTGCAGGTGCTGGCTAAAACGTACTTTTTGATGCCGTATTTTTTGGCGAGGCTGGCTACTCTAACTCTTCCCTTGTAGTTTATGTCTAGCGTTTTTTGGGGTTCAAGTTCACCACTGGGGTCGTTAGAGAGGGCTGCTAGATCAAAGACTGCATCTACATCTTTCAGGATTTCCGGATTAAAAAATCGGATATCGTCTTTAACAAGGGTTATTTTATTAGCTATGTCTTTTATCGAATCGGTTCCGAAGAAGAGGCGGTCTAGGCAGGTTACGTTGTAGCCCTTTTCCAGCAGGATTCTGGACAATACAGAGCCTATGTAGCCTGCTCCGCCAGTCACTAACACATTCATCAGTTATTCTTTTCCTACTTGTAGGGTACTCTGAACCAGTCCCATGGTTTGCCCACGCGAGGATCGTTTTTGTTGCCGTTTATTTCTGTGGGAATTACGGTCTGGTCGTTCCATGGTTTGCGATGTTCATCTGGATTCTTGTAGTCATAGAGTCTGTTAACGAAATACACCGTTAAAGACGGCTCGCTGCTGACGGTTTTTGTTCCATGCAAGTATTTGCCAGGTATTCTTACTACAGTTGGTTTTTCGCCGCTGGCTATTACTTCAGCCATTTTTCCGGTTTTTTCGTCGTATGCGCAGATTTTCATTGCTCCCTTTAGCACTAGAAAGTGGTCTACCTGTCCTCTCAAATGTTTGTGCCAGGCTCTGACCACGTTGGGGTAGCTGTAGCTCAGGTTTGCCTGTGTTATCTGTTCGTCTTCAAAGAATTCTTTCCAGTCTTGCCGGAAGGCTTCAGCAAAGAAGCCTCGTTCGTCAGGCAACAAATTTATCTCGTATGTTTTTACTCCGTCTAGAGCATATTCTTTCATATTTCAACCTCCGAATAGTCACCTACATGAAGTTTTAAGCAGCCATTCCTATTGCCTCTGGTTATTTTAGCGTTTTTCCCTATTAGACTCTCTTCCAGCCTATCAACGCCAGTTATCTCTGCGTTCTCTAAGATTACACTGTACTCAATAGAGCTGTCAACGATTTTTGTTCCGTCACCTATGCTTGTGTACGGTCCAATGAAAGAGTTTTCTATATCACAGCCGTCACCAATGAAGCACGGTCCCCTAACAGTGGAGTTAACTACCTTTGCGTTTTCTTGGATAGTGACTCTTCCTTCAATTTTGCTTTCTTGGACTACGCCTTTGATTTCTCGTTTTGTGTATTCGTCTAGAGCTTTTGCGTTGGCTGTTAGTATGTCATCCTTTTTTCCTGTGTCCAGCCACCAAGTGTTTAGGATTTCTGCTTTTATTTTGAAGCCCATGTTTATCATTTCTTGTATGGCGTCTGTGATTTCAAGTTCGCCTCTCCATGAGGGCTTTATCTTGTCTATGGCTTTGAAAATGTTTGTTGAAAAGATGTAGGTGCCGACTATGGCGAGGTTTGATGGGGTGTCTTTTGGTTTTTCAACTAATTTTATAATGTTGGCTTTTTCATCCAAGGTTGCTACGCCAAACTTTGTCGGGTCATCTACAGGCTTTAGGAGGATGAGGGCATCCATCTTTTCTTTTTTGAATTTTTGTACAAAAGCGGTTAATCCTTGTCCTTGCAGGTTATCGCCTAAGCACATGATGAAGCTTTCTTCGCCTAAGAAGGGCTTGGCTGTTTTTACGGCGTGAGCTAGACCTAAGGGTTCTTGGGTGATGTAGGTGACGTCAAATGCCCATTCTGTTCCGTCTTTAACATATTCTTTTACGTAGTGTCCAGTTTCTGGAGCGATTATTATCCCGATTTGGGTGATGTCTGTTTCGGCTACTTGGTCGAGAACATAGCCTAGAACAGGTTTGTTGGCTAGAGGAATCAGTTGCTTAGCTAATGTGAAGGTTAATGGTCGAAGTCTGGTTCCTCTGCCACCACTCAATACTAAAGCTTTCAAGGTTGGCACCAAGAGAATAATGCTATTCTTGTGGTTACGCTTTAAAGTTTTGTTGACGTTTCTTACTTGCAGAATTCTTAAAGGACTATAGGGGGATTTGTGTTGGCAGAAATTGTGGAGAACTTTGAGGTTAGAAACAAAATTCAGGTTTTAGATGTCCGCTCCCATGCAGGGGAGATGCTAACTATTGGCATTTTGCTTCTAAGGTTTCTTTCAGATGTTTTGGTTCTTGGGTTATGAATCGATTTTTTGAAAAAATGAAATTTAATTACAATCTGGATGAGACTACAGTCATCATCACAAACGTCGGACCGTAAAGCTTATAGAAATGTTGAGAAGAAATCTGCCAAGTAGGCGAGAACATGTGAAAAAACGCTCATTGTCTCTGTTTAAAAATACAAGTAGCTTGAAATTTGTCGCGGTTTTTGTTTTGGCTCTGGTTTTGAGAGCGTTGCCAGAGTTTTTAAGTGGAAAGTATCCGGTTGGTTTTGATGCTTTGGGGGGGTATGTTCCCGCTGTTTTGGCTTTGCCTGATGTTTCGCCGATGAGGTTGTTTGGTTGGGTTCATTCGCCTTTGGCGATTTATTTGCTTTGGTTTGTTCGTGCAGCGACATCTGTTGATGTTTATTTGTTGCTTAAGGTTGTGGGTCCGGTTTTTTTTGGTTTGTTTGGTGTTTCTTTTTGTTATTTGTTGTCTCGTGGATTGGGATGGGGTGATAAGAAGAGCTTCTTTGTTTCGGTGTTTCTTCTATTGCAGCCAGCGGTGATGAGGATGGGTTGGGATCAGCTTCGCGAGGAACTGGGGTTGATGTTTTTGTTTGTGTTGTTGGCTGTAACGAAGATGGATTTGGTGAAGGGGGCAAGGTGTAAGCCTTTCTTGGTTGTTGTTTTGTCTGTGTTGATTGTTTTTTCGCATCAGCTTGCAGCGATATTGTTTTTTGTTATCGTTATTTTCCAAGTGTTTGGTGTTATGATCAAGAAACGAAAAGAGTTCTGGTATGGCGTGGCAGCAGTTTTTCCTGCGGCATGTTTCTTTGTTTGGCAACTTTACATGTCGTATTTTGTTGACATTGATTTTAGCGCTCATTTTGTTCCGCTTCGTTTATCAGGCAATACGGGAAATTTTGTGTTTTCGAATTATTTTTTAAGTGACCCACGTTTTTTGGGTGGGGACTACTGGAGAATTTTGAGTTATGTTGGATGTTTGAGTTTATACGTTGTTGTTCCGTTGATTCCGCTTGCTGCGAAAGGATTTTTTAAAGACAAAGTTTTCATGCCTATGCTTGGCTGGCTGTGTGTAATGTCTTTCAGTATTCTTGTTTGCCCATGGTATGCATTCGCGGAGTATTGGTGGTGGATTTTGTTGTTGCCGATTCCGCTTACGGTTTTTGCTGGGGAGGGGTTGGGTAGGTTGAGGGTGTTTAGTGATTTTAGGCAGTTTAGAAAGGCTATTATTGGCGTTGCGTTGTTGGGGGTGGTGGCTTTTGGTTATGCTGCATCAGTGATTCCAGTAGGTTACCCTTATGCTTACTATTACATGCCTTCTGGGCTTGTGGAATCTTCAGTCCCACTCGAAGACATACCAGACATAAAATCTGCATTCCAATGGCTTAATGAGAATGCTCAATTAAACTCTTTTATTGTTGTTCCAGAAAAAATGCAGGGTCTGGCTTACACTGAAACACGTGATGATTTCTTGATTCGGGTTTTACCGCCGCTACTGACATTAACTGACGAATATCTGCCTGAAAACATTGACACGAAGAGCATTTATGCGGTGGAATACACAAAAAACATTGATTCTGAAACATTTTCTGGATTACAGGTGGCAGAATCTGGAAAAATTTCTGTGTTCAAAATGCCATGAATGAAAAAGGTCTACTTGCGACGCAACACCTTTATGGTTTCAACGAAAAGCATAATGAAAGCAAACAAAAGAAGCAATATCATTTCAGTGATTACACTATCGGACAGATACATGGATAGAATAAAACCATTTATAGGTATACTAGGACTCATCGCAGGATACATTTTAATCCAGTCCCCAGTGTATGACACGAGTAAGCCGTGCATCGCAAAAACTGAGGCGAATGTTAGTACACTCATCACAAAAAGTTTTGTTCGTCGATTGATTAGTTTATATGATGCAAACAAATACGCTAGTCCAAAAACAAGATAGCGTGCAGTAGTTTTAGTAAGAAACATTGTAGAAGCAAACATCATTACACTTAGTAATAATGCAGCGGTTCCAGGTGATTTTGCAGTCTTTTTTGTGGCAAGATACACTAATGTCAAAGAAATTATAATAAATATGATTTCTCCTGCAAGTAGATAAGAAACGCCAAAGACTGGGTCTTTGATGTAATCAGGAACCCACATTCGGTCTCTTGAACGTGTTCCCCCAAAATAAGTAATAAGTGGCCAGATATTGTATCCATCTGGGGATACTGCGGCGCTTCGTGGATATTGAAATGTTACAGTTCCAAATTGGAAAACTCTGAAAAACGTTGAAGATATTAGCATTGACGGAGAAGCTCCAGAGGCGATAAATGGCAAGATAACAGCGATTCCTGATGTAAGACCCGTGATGACACCATCAATCAGGTTACGGATTCCAAATTTTCGTATTAGCAAAAAGCCCATCAAAGCTGCGGGTGCAAAAGCGGTAGCTTTTACCATGATTGCAAGTGCGAGACTGGAAAACGCAGTTTTCGGATGGTTAGATTCGTATGCCCAAAGTGCCAGAAATAGGAATAGAATCAGAAGGGAATCCTGATGACCCCAAACAGCTGCATCATAGATTATAAGAGGATTTAGCAGAAAAGCGAGCATTGTAATAAATGATGTTCGCCAAGAACTGCGATATGTTCTCATTATTTTGAAAACAATGAAGCCACACGCCAGAGTAGTTATTGTTTGGAACGATTTTACAACAACGGTAAGAAAAGGGTCGTAAACATTTGGATTTGAAGAAAACAAAAAGTAAATGTGCCCAATAACGTAATAGTATAATCCTGCAAGGGGCGAGTAAGCAAAAATCGCATGTTGTGTCCCGGCACCAGCGAACATAGAGGCGGCAGAAGTGACGGCAGGACGCTGATATAGTGACAAAAGACCATATTTTGCCATATCGTAACTCCAAAGTTTTTGAGAAAACATATCAAATGCATGGTCGCCCAGACCAAACAAAAAGAAGTATATTATGAATATTCCTACAAAGGTCACAGCAAAAAGACATATCTTGGAATGCTCAAAAAGCTTGAGTTTACCGTAAACAGTTTTTATCAATTTAATTAAATCTGAAAAATAGAAATATACCACAAATCCCGTCACAACTACTAACGCCAAGAAAGCAATAAGGAACACTGGCGTTAATGGAGCATAAGCCAAAGAATGAGGCAGAATATTGATAGTTAAATCAGAAATATCAACATCTATTTCTCCTTTGGGACTATCAATATTACCTACAGCAAGTTCATTTAACTCCCAAGTTCCCACCGAATTGGGAAAATCTACACCCATATGACTTACTGAACTGAAATTAATAGAACCAACAACATCATCAGGATTCAGTAGGTCTAAGAACACTCTTTTAACACCAACAAAATCGTCTTTGAGATAAAAAAAGATTCTATTATCCCAATCAGTGTTTAACCACAATCTAAGAGACTTAGTTGTTCCAGAACCATTCAATACCAAAAAGATAGAATCATATGACCCCAAGTCAACAGGGGATTCGAAAACATGTTCGATATAGTTTTGAGCATAACTTCCTTCAGCAATAGTGAACGTATCCTCAAGATGAATTAAAGTTGAATTTCCTTGCCCCTCCCCAAAATTTTTGGCAGTCCAAAAGTTATCTCCAGCCAAAACTAATGAATCAGAAGCCAATGTACTTGCACCCGAAACTTCAACCGAAATCAATCGTGATTGGTCTCTGAGAAGACTCTGAACCTCCGATTGAAAGCTTGCAGTTACAGAATGTGTTCTATTATCAGCAGTTATTGATATCGATTCAACAGAAGATTGAACTGTACTGATTTCAATTAAAAACTCCACAGGTTGACCGATGGAGTACATGAGCATTTTTTCATTTCGCATTAAATGACCATTTGAATCATGAAGTTCCAAATGAACAAACTGGTCTGAAGAAGAAAAATGAAGTTGAAGTTGATTAGGATTTAGAGGAAATGAAACAATTAGACGCACAGGATATGAGTGAAGAGATTGATTGTTAACAGTTACTTTAAAGGAAGCAGTGTAAGGAAGGTCTGAAAGTGCAAGATGTATGTCCTCGACACCAGGACCAACACTCTTCACGTTAATGTTGGTTGAATTTAACTGAACGTCAAAATTAGAATTTGACTCAATATACAAATTTGATGCGTCAAAACCAGAAAGAGTCCCATATGACTCAGAAGTAGGCCAAGGATAAATTATAATCCCAATAATAAGACAGACAAGAAGTATCTTCACCAAGTTGATTCTGTCAGTTGTTATTTGCTTCAAACTACTTATAACATCACAAACTTTTTCAATCATTTTCAAGTCTTACATGAGTTATAAAATTCTTATTTGCGGGTCATTATTACTAGCGAAATTGTGCCGTGATTAGGTAATACTAGGTTAGCGAATCTTTCAAAAAGGTCAACAAGAACGACAGCGTTCTTTGAAAGGAACTTGTCTGCAAAGGGTTGCAAAACGTGATAACTTCTGCAAGTGATTGTTGATGAATCAAACTTTAGAAATTTTTGTTTAAGCTTCGAAATAGGAAAGATGTGAAAATGTCCCACAGTTCTATCAATACTAGCAAGTTTTTTAGGAAAAAGGAAGCCCCATATTCCTCTAAAAACTCCTTCGCATGGAGTAGTTATTACTACCAACCCTTTAGAAACACGATGAAGCTCAGAAATAACCTTATCATACGCAGGTATGTGCTCAATAACATCTGCACAGATAACTATGTCAAAAAAGTTGGGTCTAAAAGGAAGCAAATCAGAACTAGCACAGATTCGAGCATCAACTAAGCTTCGAACTCGTTTCAGATAAGATTTTGAGATATCCAAACTCACAACATTGCCATCTAAATTTTTTGCATATACACTAAGTTCGCCAGAGCCACAACCAGCATCAAGCACAAGATTGTTCTGACGAAGCTCAGAATCCAGCAATTCAAAGACTAAGGACGCTTTCTTTTGATGATAGCGTCTCTCCCAAAAAGCACTAGAATTATATCGATTAGCATTGGACCCTTCTTGTTCATAGAAAGATCGAATATCAATGCATTGATTATCTTCAAGTTTGGTCTGCAGTATTATGCCTCATTTAAAGATAGCGTATCATTAAGCAGGTGGTCAAATTTGAGGGCTGATTTTTCCCATGTGAAGTTTTGAGCCCACGAAAATGCGTTCTTTGATAGTTTAGTCCACAATTCTTTGTCGACAAACAGTTTTGTTAATGCATCCGAGAATGCTTCAATGTCGCCGTATGGATAAACTAGTCCATTATGGCCGTTTATCACGACATCTCCTGGAACCCCATCACTAACAACAACAGGAGTGCCACACCGATTAGCTTCCATCACAACAATACTAAAACCTTCCACAGGAGAAGGCTGAACCAAAACACTTGCTCGTTCCAACAAATCAAGCTTTTCGGCTTCTGAGATGTTAAATCTGAACTCCACGTTATCACTTACATCCAAATTTTCAGCTAAACCACGAAGTTCATCAACATAATCAGCGTCAATTTCACTGACTTTACCTGCAATAACAAGCGTGTAGTTTTCGTTAGTTTTTTTAATGACCTCCGCAAGCGCCATAATCGCATGGTCAGGACGTTTATACCGTCGTATTTTTCCCAACCAAACGATAACATTTTCTCGCTCCTCACTCATCTTCGCATTATCAAACAACCCTCCAACACCATCATAAATTACCCGTATGCTCTCGCGGTCAAATCCGAGAGTTGCAAGCTTTTCTCTAGCGCCTTTTGACGGATTTATAATAGTGCGCTTCCTGTACAATCTCGCTTGAAAGAACTCAAAAAAAGAAAGAACAGCAGCCACAGGATAGGAGTACTGTTCATGAAAGATTTTATCATGCTTTTGATGCCAAACTGCAACTAATGGCTCCTTAACATACACTGTGCAAAAAAATGGAAAACGCTGACCGCCAATAGCTTCTTCTACAACAACATCAAAATTGCCTTTCAATCTTTTGATGTACATCTTCAAGATTTTAAAAGGCAAACTCCAAACACCTTTTAACCTAACAAACTCAACTCCATCAATTACTTCTCTCTTTTTAGAATCTGGAAAACTACTGCAAATAATGGTTACGTGATTGCCTAAGTTGGACAAACCTTTGGCTAATTCCCAGAGATAAAAATCTCCGCCCACTGCTGATGGATTCATAAAATCTCGGTAAACAATAAATAAAACTCGTAATTGAGGTCCATCCATAAGAAATCAGTGGAAGATTATGTCCCATAGCATTTTTAGTCCCACTTTTAGTCCTAGTAGTTTGTTGCCTCCGGCGCCTTTAGAAACACCCACACGTTTCCGAAAAGTAACCGGAACCTGAACCACCTTCAACCCTTTCTTCAAAGCCACCTTCAACATATGCGGAGAGAAATCATGACCACCTGCACTCAAATCGTCAATAATATCCATCAACGCATCTTTCCTGATCGCCCTCAAAGTACAACCAACATCAGTAAACCGCGCCTTACCCAAAAACTTGGAATTAAAAAACCTCAACTGCAACATCTTAGCCACAAACAAATTCCCCCAAACATAAAACCAATCCATCTGCGAATCAGAATCAACCAAAGCCATATGCGTTCGGCTGCCAACAACCAAATCCGCATCATCCAAAAAAGGAAGCAACTTCCAAATATCCCTACCCCTAAAAGTCATATCACCCTCAGACAAAACAATAACATCCGCATCCACACCATACAAAGCCTCCTTCAGCCCCCGCATACAAGCAAAGCCATAACCCTGCTTATGTTCCTTAACAACCCGAGCCCCAGCATCCTTCGCAAACCTAGCGGTTGCATCTCTACTATTATTATCAACAACAATCACATTAACAACATTAAACTGAGAAAGAAACTCATCAACGACATATGGAATAGAAACTTCATCATCATAAGCCGTCAACACAACACACACTCTTTTCTCAAAAAGCGAACCCCTAAACGGAACAGCATTATCATCAAAAGCACGCCTAACAACGTCTAACTCGGTCATCACACACACCTAAAACCGCTTTTACAGCCGTAGAATACCGGAAGCTGTTTCACCGAAAACAGAGTCACTCTGAACAACCACAAAACTAAGGTAAATAACTCACAAATCAAAGCATACAGCCTTCAGATGTAGCCAAATGTTTTGTTGTTTTTCCCGTTTTTGTTGTCTTTTCCCATTTTCTGGGTCTTCTTAACAAAATCTGGAGAAAAGCATAGGAAGCCACAAAATTCTGGATAAACCAGTAACAATATATGAAAGGTAACCAAAGAAGGTTCGATACTTTCCGCGGCTTCTCAGCAAAAATCATGGCGATTCCAGCCAGAGCTAATAGAAGAAACGTAAACAATGTAGTGATGTTAGCCAATAAAATGAATGCTAGGTCGGGCTTCATTGGAATGAAAAGCGATGAGAAAGTAGCAAAGTAACCGATTAAGCAACAAATCAAAACAAATGGTCCAGCCAAGGTAATCTCTGCATCTAATGATTTCTTAGTCGGACGTTCTAGTAGACTGCCATACCTAAGGCTTACCTCCATTGTCCCCCTGAACCACCTCGTTCTCTGCTTAAAGAATCCAGAAACCGTAGCCGGATATTCCTGCCAAGACTTCACATCCGAAGCATAACGGATCTTGTAACCATTTTTGGTTAGCCTAGCCGCCAACTCCATATCCTCAGATAGAACCTCGCCATTCCATCCTCCCACATTATCAAGAACAGATCTTCTGACAAAGTAACAACTGCCAGTCAAAGGAACGAAGAGCCCCAATACATCCTTGCCTCTCATATAAGCCTCACACCTCAAAGCCTCCTCTTGGGACACAAATTTGGTCAAAATATTTTCGTCCTCATTAACCGCAATCAGTCTCCCCTGCACAGCGGCCACTGAAGAGCCCTCAAAGTAACTTGCAGCTCTCAAAAGAAAGTCCGGTTCAGGAACATTGTCTGCATCAAGGACAGCCACAATCTCCCCACTAACATGCTTGAGAGCCTCCTTTAGAGCCGAGGGCTTCCCATCTGAAACAGAACGCCTCACCAGCTTCACTTGACTCTGATGCTTCTCCGCGAATCTCCTGCAAATCTCACCAGTTCTGTCTATACTGCCATCTTCAACAATAACAATCTCTTTTTTGTCTTGAGGATAATCGGCCTTCGCGAGCGCCTTGAGAAGCCGACCTACAACTTTCTCTTCATCCTTCACGGGAACAATAAGGGATATTGCGGGCAGGCTTTTCTGGCTGCCACCAGAAAATTTCCTTTTTTGTTTGCCTGAGCGAAGGTTTCTGACCCCGGCAACAACAATGGGTATGTTGTACAAGGTCCAGACGTAAATTAGAGTGATAACAAGAAAAGTGACAAAATATAGCGGATTCATGTCAGTTGAAGCACTTTGTAGTTTCTAGTTGCACCTAAGTTTTGAAAGCCGACAGGTTACTTACTGTCAAATATTGGATGAAACCATGATCATTCGCCCAGGACTTAGCTGCTCGGTTACCCCAAGCTTCTCCTATCCCAGCGATCTTCTCAGCTAGGCTTCGCCCCTCGGTTCTCATGAGGCGAAATATTCTGCTTTCTATGGCTTCACACAATTTACTAACTATTCGGGAAACAATTTTAGCCAAGAGAAAGCTGCGAACCGTTTCGACAACGCTGATCGTCAAATTCAGAAGCTTTCTTTCACTATGCTTCAAATCTCTGAACCATGCTCCTCTTCGCAATGCCTTCAGCCTCAGCTTGACCAAAGCTTCCCTGGTGAGGGGGATAGGTGTTCGAGTGTTCACAGGAGTCTTATTTGATTTTCCTGATTTGACACTCAACCAAATCTCCCTCCTCGAGATCGTAAGCGTCCCTGAGTTCTTTCGGAACAGTGACCCTTCCCTCTTTTCTCATGTAAACCGTGAAGGTGATTCCCGCTTTGCTGTTATTTGACATCATTCTGAACTCCGAGGCGCTATCCATCGTTTTTCTATCTTTTTAATTATATTTCTACATTTTTTCTCGATAATTATTAAAGCAATATGAATTCCGGATAAGCAACAGCTGTTCTGGAAGCCCGCAAATCGTGTGCAACCGGTTGTCATCGCATTGTCCCACCTTTTCCAATTCTGCTGTTTTGCGATGTAGAGTCTTCAGTGGCTGCCGCATTTAACAGGTATGAACCTGTAATCTGTATCGGTAATAACAATCCACATTCAGAATCCAAATAGCTAATCCATAAATGAAATGTAAGAACTTGAACAGATGCTGTTAACGTGCCTTTCAAACTCAAGCTGAACACCGAAAAACGACGTTTTTCTACGTTAACTTATATCAGATCAAATATAAAGATTGTGAATAAAAAAACGACAATGTTATTCAGAATTTGAACGTGAACAGATGTTTCTAATCATTTAGAGATATATCAACATGTTATGCATGGTTCACTCAATCTACATGCAGAAGTAAAAGAGCTGAACGCATAATTTTTGAAATGAACACAACAGAGCAAACATGCAGTTTTTGCATTAACCCGTTTTTCTGTCTCTACCTCGTCCAACATGCAAAAACTCTGAAACCCGATCAAAAAACGGCATTCTATTTGTATTCCACAGACCCAAAATCAAAATCAAAAAGCTGAAACCCCATAATCCATGCAACTTCCAGTTCCAAGTGCCAATGAGCCAATACTGCCACATCCACGTCCACTCTCCTGAATAAACTTGACCCCCACTATAAACTAAAAAGAACAGCCAGTCAATTAATCCTCCCAAATGCGCCAAAAAGAGAGTTAATCCTCGCTTCAGAGCAATATTCATAGATGCCGTGTCTTCATAACTTTGCCATGCAACAAGAACACAAATAGAGAAGATAGTCACCGAAAGCCCAACTTGATAAGGAATATACCAGGCATAACTGAAGACTAAACCATGGGAATAAAGGGCATGATTTACGACAAAATCAAGTCCCGTGATGCTCAAAAAGACTGCCAAAACGATTGTTAACCACGCCTTGGACGTACTCAAACGGGACTCTTTCATAGTCAATGCTATCTTGAGCATTTACAAAAACTGATTATATAAAGAAACTATCTTTATCCGAAAATAATTCTGTTTGAATAATACTCCGAGATTTGATAATTCACAATATGTGGCCTAAACATGAATCGTTACTCTTAGCACATACTTAGTTTTCACACATTTATTTTCCGGTCAATGCTCTGGACATCTTGCCGTAAACATTGAGCATTTTGGCTTTTCTGACAGGGTTTGCTTCGGTGTCTATTCGCCTTCGGATGGTGCGCAATTCGTTTTCCATTCGTCTAATAACAATCAGTTTCTTCTCCAAATCTGCTACCCCAATTTATGTCATGCTTCATTTTGTCTTATAGGAAATCTGCAAGAATTGGTTTTAAGTCATATGAAGATGTACTATGAATCGATGTTAACTATGTGCACTTAGATTCCGAATGAAAAAACGCAATGGGTAACTGAGGTTTCTAACTAAAATTTCTTGCAAAACTTTGGGTTTTTTCCCTTGAGACATAACTCCGAGATTCATAAATAAAGATTGGTTATGTGAATGCTGTAGAACAGCCAGAAAAGAGAAAACAAGTTTTTGGATAGAGAAAAAGCTCTATAGAATGAAGCGGGACTGCTGAATGAACTGTTGGAGAGTTTTTTGGTGAGGGAAAGGTTACGCTTTGATTTTCTCTTTTTTGATCGCTTTTCTGAACGTTTTGTGGCAGTTTTCGCATTTGTATAGTCCTATTGTTAATTGGAGCCGTTCACCAGAATTGCTAGGTCTTCCAGCCATCTGCCACGTCTTCCCTGGGGTCGCTAGAGTTCCACATTCAGGGCACTCAGCTACTTCAGGGTTACCTAAAGCATTTAACAACTCTAGCCTAAGAGCTTCCCCAGTGCTTGACATCCTTGAGATTCTCTCAGCCAACTGAGTTTCTTTGAAGACATCGCGGATCCATCGGGCGAAGTCCCCTCTGTTTTGGTGAAAGTCTAGAGAAGCAACTGGAACTTTCGCCACTTTCTTCTTTAGGTCTTCCAGATTGAATGCAGCCTCAAAGAGCGGTTTGTTGAAGGCTTCATAAAAGTAGAATCCCCATTCTGGAGTAACTTTTTCTCCCGGTTTTAATGGATTATTCAATTTTGGTATGTCTCCACAATCTTGTTTATATTCGTCTAGAAACTTCTTAACTGTTTCTTCCCAGTTTGTGGTAACCATCCTTCGATAGTATACGGTTTCACGTTTGCGGGGGTCATCAGAAAAGTTTGTCTCAAGATAGCGATTGAAGGCTTGCCTAAGGTTGGAACTGCCGCCAACGTAGATCATCATTTGATTCTTGTCGTAAAAAGCGTAGACGCCCGTCTCTTCTGGAACGCCTTTTGCTCGCTCTCCCCATAGATACAGTTTACCTTGAATTGGCATCGTATTGACCAAGATAAATAATATGGTAGCGCATATTTATGAAGGCTTTGGCTCTCTCTATCTGCAAACAGCTCAATGAACACAAAAAGAGACCTGATTCTTCACTCTTTTTCATATTTATTCCATTGGACCATGTCTTTGAGGTCCCACTTGGGCACATGTAATATCCCGTTTTGGTCAAGCCAATAGTTTGTATCTCCATCCTTCACAGTATCTATTACAGGGTTTTCTGCTGGATACCCCAGAGCAACCACCAACTCGATAGCCAGACTTTCTGGCACATCCAATATTCTACGTAGTCTTTTCCTGTTCACTGACGCTAGAATACACGAACCTAAACCTTCATCATACGCAACCATTGAGATGCTCATTGAAGCTATGCTTGCGTCGTGAACCGGAGTTCGACCGCTCTTGTCTAACAACAGGACAATGTAGGCTCTCGGCATCTCCTCTTCAGTGGGGAAGTAATCAGGCAAATCCACAGCCCAATTCAATGTAGTAAAGACTTGTTTTAGCAACTTTGGATCATTAACGATAACATATCGTAGAGGTTGACGATTTCTTCCGGAAGGTGAAAGCCTTGCAGCGTCCACGCATTTTATCAGGGCTTTTTCTTGAACCGCTTTCTGAAGATACTTTCTGATGGTTCTCCGTTTTCTTATCTTCTCGTATGTATGATTTTTTCCCAATTGATTCTTCCACCTTAAATGAACTGAAGTTTCGATCCTATTTTGTCAAATATTCGCTTATCTTATTAGCGATTAGGTTGTGGAGGTTTTCTCGGTTCTTGTAGGTTACCTTAAGAATTTCTGTTTCTTCTCTCTTTTTGATGCTGTCGATTATGGGGTTCTTTAGTCCATAATGGATTGTTCCCATCAGGGGTTTGCTGCTGTCCACAGCTTTAACTAAGGCTTTGCTGAAGGCTGCTGAAGAAAACTCCATGGGACCTAACTCATCTATCGCCAGTACATCCGCATTTTGAAGTGCATCCAGAATTGCGCCTACGCCAACAACTTCAAGGTCAGTCGAGTTAACATGGTACTTGCCTATTTTGGGGCCTGTTGGCTGGTTCACGTGGGCTAACCATCCTCTCGTTTCTGTGGACAAATCCATAATTTCGAAGCCTACTCTTACTCCGCCCTCACGGACCTCACGACAAATCATGCCGCCGACCTCGTAGTTTCTGTTCTTGAGTTCCTTCACTGTTCGACGGAGTACACTTGTTTTGCCAATTCCCGGCTTTCCAGTCACGAGTATCAGAGGTTTCAACGTGAACACCTGCATTCTTTAGACGAACCCTAATATCTAGTTTCGACAAATAAAAGCTTCAGTGTGTACGGAGGAGCTGTGAAGTTTGAGCTTCGATTTCCCTGCTGAAACCATAAAAGAGGGAGAAGTCAAAGTAGTGGTTCCCAAGCTTGCTGCTTACGTGAAAAAGCCTTGTGATTACGCTCCGTCTAAGGCTCCAGTGTTTTACAACCCCACAATGGAGCTGAACAGGGACCTGGCAGTTTTAGCGTTACAAGCGCATCAGAGGCTTTTGGGCAGAGAGGTTTCAGTTTGTGAGCCTTTGACTGGATGTGGACTTCGGGGTGTAAGATTTGCGGTGGAAGTCGAAGGTGTCCGCAGGGTTTTTCTGAATGACATTAAGCCAGAAGCGGCTAGGCTTGCAGGCTTCAACGCTGAACTGAACGGCGTAGCGGACTGTGTTGAGGTGTCTAACGAAGACGCTAACCTTTTTTTGAGCAGACATGCGGCGCCCAGAAAACGGTTTGATTATGTTGATGTTGACCCTTTTGGACCTCCTGTGCCCTACCTAGATTCTGCCATACGGGCTCTACGTAACAGCGGCTTGCTTGCTTTAACCGCCACGGACATGGCTCCATTATGTGGGGTTCATGCCCGAGCTTGTCTCAGAAAGTATGGTGGAAAGCCCTTACGCACAGAATATTGTCACGAGCTTGCGGTTCGCCTCTTGATCGGATGCTTAGCCATGATGGCTGCAAAACATGCGATAGGCGTTGAAGTCTTGTTCAGCCACAGCGTTGACCATTATGTTCGAGCGTATTCGGTTGTTCGTTATGGTGCTAGAGTAGCGGACAAGAGCGTTCAGCAGATGGGATACATTCTTCACTGCTTCTCATGTTTTCACAGAGAAACAGCTTCAGGGATAACCTCTCCACTAAAACGTGTCTGCCCCATTTGTGGAGCAAAGTTGAGTGCTGCTGGTCCCCTGTGGCTCGGCAGGATAGCGGACAAAAAGTTTTGTTCTCTGATGGAGAGGGAAGCGAAACTAAGAGACTTGAGACAGGAAAAGAGGATTCTCAAGATGCTGTCTTTGGTTCAGAATGAGGCTGAGGCACCAGTCACCTATTATACGGTGGACAAAATCTGCGACAAGCTGAATCTGCCCATTCCGGCCCTAAAAAAAGTGATTGACATGATAAGAAAGGCGGGTTTTCAAGTGGTTCCAACACACTTCAACAGTAGAGGCGTTAGAACAAATGCTCCAGCAGACACGGTGAAAGAAGCTATAGCAGACCTGGCAACCAAAAAAGGGTAGATTATACTTTCTGCTGCTGTCCCATCTGGTGGACGGCGACCGCTCATCGAACGTTTTATCTACAATACAGTCTAACTTAAATATGCACACGCTATTGCGTAAGTCGGGAACTGAGACGCCAAAATGACTGAGGAGCCAACTCTGGAAAAGAAGAGATACGAACGCTTGGAAGACCTTGACATAGGGTCTGCCACCTCCAAAAAGCTGCGGGAACTCGGATTCCACACTGTAGAATCTATCGCCATGGCTACAGCTAAGGAACTGGAGAAAGCGGGCATGAGCAAAAAAACCGCTGAACAACTGATCCGCAAAGCTCGATCAAACATACCTTTGCAGTTCATCAGAGGAGATGAACTGGTCAAGATGCGGCGGAATATTTTGCATTTGACTACAGGGAGCAGCATGCTAGATAACCTGTTGAAAGGCGGCATCGAATCCCAGTCAATCACAGAATTCTATGGAGAATATGGAAGTGGAAAAAGCCAGATTTGCCATCAACTGTGCGTAAACGTGCAATTGCCTCCTGAACGGGGTGGTTTGAGCAGCGCAGCTCTTTACATAGATACAGAGAACACTTTCAGAACTGAACGAATTTTTCAGATGGCAGAAAATTTGGGTTTAGAGCCGGAAGAGGCAATCAAGAACATCATTTTTGCTGAGGCATTCACATCTGACCATCAGATGTTTCTTTTAGAGAATGCAGATAAGGTGATTAAAGAAAACGGAGTCCGCTTGATAATCGTAGATTCGTTGACTTCTCACTTCAGAAGCGAGTATCTGGGCAGGGAGATGCTGGCTGAGAGGCAACAGAAACTCAACAAACATATGCACAGGCTAATTCGGCTAGCCAGAGCATTCAATGCGGTAGCTGTTGTTACAAATCAGGTTATGTCCAAACCAGACGTTTTCTTCGGTGATGCCATACATCCGGTAGGCGGTCACATAGTCGCCCACACCAGCCACACCCGTATTTTTCTTCGAAAATCTGCCCGAGGACCAGTGAGAATCGCACGTATTGTTTCAAGTCCAAAATTGCCAGAGGGGGAAGGTATATTCAGGATTTCCGAAAGAGGAATAGAGGACGTTAACGAAGATGGAGGTAGAGTTGATTAGATGCCGATTTCAAAGATTTTTGTAGTCAGATTCTTTCAGCTTGTGAAGAATAGGCGGTTTGCCGAGGCAGAGCGTGTACTTGAACGGATAAGGTCGAAAACAAACGAGACAGAATGGAATAGTGGATACATCTACGCTCTAGACGGCATACTTTTAGCCCAGAAATCAGGTGACTCGTACTCGTTTATCAAAAACGTGAACTTTGAAGACGAAAACGAGCTGAAAAAATTTAGGAAAGAGTTTCTGAGGGAATACAAAAACAAGATTCACGCAGATTATGACCGCGGCTTCTTCGCTGCTTGGGCAGATTACATGCTTACATCCAAAAAAGAATTAGCGAACGCAGAAAAACCCAAGCAATCAGAGAAACTTAAGAAATAATCAACAACTAAGTTCATTTAGATGAACTTTGCTTTTTTATTGCCTCGGCTACTGCGAGCTTTGTTGAGGCGCCAATTAATTCACCTATCTTTGTGTGTCCACCAGTGTATCGTATCTGTCTGCCCAGTTTTCCAGAAACGACTATCATGTTATCGGTTCCTGTGCCTGTTGCTTGGTTTTCTGGGGAAACCGAGCTTCGGGCATCCATATCCTGAAGGGCAGCGGTCTTTGCTTCCGTAGCCGTAATGATAGCCCGCGCCATAGCCCCATCACTTAGATTGGCGTTGATCAAGAGAATTATGTTGATTGTTCCAAGCGTCTTCACAAAATTTCCATCCTGCTCCATCCAATCTGCCTTGTCAACCCCTGACCTGAGGGCGTTGCCTACTCCTCCGGTAGCCAGACAGGACACTATGAGGCTTCGATATGACTTCTCGCAGACTGCAACGTTTTCCATGTTGGCTATTGTGCTCAAGAAGCTGAGGTCGCTACGCGGAATTCCCAGCACAGCAGGAAATGTTTCTTCAAATTTCTGATAATTCATCATCGTGACCTCTGACAAGGCAGGAGGCTGATAGGTGTTGGCGACAAAACTCACCTCTCTGTATCCATCCCAAGTGGAAAGAATCCGACGCTTTTCTCCGAAGGAAACAAGCAGAGTGTTAACCTCAAAATTCTGAAACTTGTGGTAAAGTATCTCCGCTTTTACGTCTTCTAGTTTTAGTTTGATTCCCCTTTTTTTCATATCATCACCCAAGTTAGGTATTTTGGTCTCCTGCTTTTTCAAGTAATCCTTAAGTAGCTACTTTATTTTTTCTGTGTGAGCACATAAACTATGGATGGAGAATCCAGCCAAAAACTTATACTTTAGCAAACGCAACGGTAGAACAAAATTGCTTAGGCATTCACAGTTGTGGGGAATAACCCGTAGAAAGTTTGGAAGGAAAAATGTTCGCCATAGAAATTTCTTTTCTTTTTGATTCTTTGTTAATATTTGTTTTAGCTTTTTTGATTGACCTAGTTTTCGGAGAGCTTCCGGACAGAATTCATCCAACATTATGGATGGGAAAGATTACAGATTACCTCAAGCCGAAGCTCAAGAACGAAAAACCAAGTATTGAAAAGATTAACGGTGTCCTCCTATGTTTACTGCTTATCATCCTTTTTGCGGTTCCTGCCTATTTTGTGCTTTTCTGGGTTCGCGAATTCCTCGGTTGGTTACCCTACATTCTTGCATCAGCCATCATACTGAAAACCAGTTTTGCCATCAAATGCATGAAACAGTATACTCTGCCGGTTGCAGATGCTGTAGAGAAAGGAGACTATGACAGAGCCAAACAGTTGCTGCCCTTTATTGTAAGACGGAGCCCAAAGGAGCTGACTGAACGGCACATAATTTCTGCGGCGGTTGAGACCATAGCTGAAGGAACCACAGACGGAATAACTTCACCCTTTTTCTACTTCGCTTTGTTCGGTGTTCCGGGTGCGGTTGCATTCAGGGTTGTTAACACTTTAGATTCGATGGTTGGATACAAGGATCGCGCTCACATCAACATCGGCTGGTTCTCAGCGAAAACGGATACAATAGCAAATTACCTTCCAGCCAGACTAACCGCAATTCTGATGATGCTGGCAGCGTTACTGCTGAGAGAAAATTGGAGGGAATCTTGGAGAATCCTGCAGAGAGACAGAGAAAACACGGCAAGCGTTAATGCGGGGTGGACCATATCAGCGATGGCTGGAGCATTAAACATTCAGTTAGAGAAACCGGGCTTCTACAAAATAGGAGACAACAACGACCTGTCGCCGATACATGTCACAAAAGCCTTACGCATAATGACGCTAACAGCCATACTATTCGGTGTCTCCATAATTCTTCCCCTCCTAGCTTTGAAAACGTTGACAATAGCATGGATTCTTCGATAACCAAAAAGGAAAAGTTATCGGGTGAACAGCGCGCAGATAAACTAGCGGTCCAGAAAGAGTGGCGCCTTCTCTCTGGCTTCATATTAGGAGCCTAATAGAGGTACATTGTTGAAAACAGTCTTTTTTCAGAAAATGAAGAGAAACAAGTTGGCTATTGAAAAGATGAAAGTTTCAGCTGTTAGGTTTTTTGTTTTTTCTTATTCGGGTTAAACAGAACAGAATTGTTACGATTGCTATGGCGGCTATGCCTATTGCAGCAACGATCACATGCCAAGTCGAAGGGGTACCGGAGTCGGTGTCAGGAACTGAATCGGGACCATCATCAGAAGTTGAGTCGGTTACATTTACTGTAAAAAAGATAGGTTCTGACGTTCCAACGTTTTCAGAATCATCATTCGCATATACGATGAGAGAATGCGAGCCATCTGTTAACCCTGTCAAAGTTGTTGCAGTTTCTGTTATGGTCACGTTGTCTTGCCAATCTAAGCTATAACCCATCCACGAAACATCCTCATCAACAGTAAACGCCAAAGTAACATAATCTGTGGTGTATGTCTGGTTAGACGGCGAATCAACAATTACAGTGGGAGAAAATATGTCTGGAAAATTGAACCCGATACCAACACCGTATTCGTCAGTCATAATTGACCAAATACCATAGGTAGTAGTGGAATACATGGGACCAGCTATTACGTATCCGCTATCAGTATGCTCAACCAACAAACCAATATCATATGCATAGGTTTGGTTCCACTCCTCGTTTCCATCCGCATCAGTTTTAACCAAAAACCCGTCGTCGTCTGCTAGTACGTATCCGCCATCACTAGTCTCAACCAACAAACGAGCCCCATCATAAACTCCAGATCTTCCGTATGTCTGGTTCCACTCCAATTTCCCAAACCTATTAGTTTTAACTAACCAGAAATCTTGTCCACTATCGTCAAGGGAACTTGTTTCACCAGCTATTGCATATCCGCCATCAGAAGTCTCAACCAGCGCGTAAGCATAATCATAATCAGACTGTCTATATGATTGATTCCACTTGGCATTCCCAAACTCGTCAGTTTTAACCAACCAGAAACGATATGGAATAGGAAGGCTTCTATCACCATGATACGAATAACCTGCCAGTGCGTATCCGCCATCAGAAGTCACGACCAAAGAAGTAATACGACCAGCTATTTCTCTGCTGTATGTTCGGTTCCACTCTTGGTTTCCATCCGCATCAGTCTTAACCAACCAAAATTTCTCGCTATCATACGAGTCAATATCCCCAAAAGAACATGTGGAACCAGCAATCGCAAAACCGTCATCAGGAGTCACAACCAAAGAGAAGGCGTCTTCATTCAATCCTCCCCCAAATGTTTGGTTCCATTCAACATTCCCCGACGCATCAGTTTTAACCAACCAAAAATCAACGTTTCCAGCACCAAAAGAAGTTGTGGAGCCAGCAATTACGTAGCCTCCATCAGAAACCGCGACCACAGAACGAGCCCGTTCGTTACCTGGTCCCCCGTATGTTCTGCTCCACTCAATGGTTCCAGAAGCATCAAATTTGGTCAAAAAAGCATCATAACTGCGCGCCCAAGAGAAACTTGTCTCACCAGCTACAGCATATCCGCCATCAGAAGTCCCAATTAACGAATTAACCAATCCCCCATCATATGTTTGAGCCCACACTGAAGAATCGGCTCCAAACAGAACAACAAAACCAGCACTCGTCAAAACAGAAATCAACAAACATGAAACAAACAGATTTCTACGCACCAACATCTCTCCATTGAATATACACTTGCCGAAAACAAGAAAAGCTTTGCGATTAAACCCGCTTTCTCGAATACACAGCAAAACATCAATCATATTAGGAGACTAATAGAGGTAGATTGTTGAAAACAGTGTTTTTTCTGGAAATGTGAAGGCAATAATTTTTGGTGCTCCGGCCGGGATTCGAACCCGGGTCTCCGGCTCGAAAGGCCGGAATACTTAGCCAGACTATACTACCGGAGCCTAAGCCAGAGCATCAACCACATAAAACATACATACGTTTTAACCTTTCTCCATCAGAAAGATATCTTAGCCGAGGAAGGAGTTCCGCCTATAACCTTCGCCGAAGCAGCACTCACCTCATCCACGTACTTTTCGTCTGTGTACACCCTGAGGATGTTGATGAAGCCTTTGAGAACATCAAACACCGAAGATATGTCGCTCAGCCGCAGAGGAACCCTCTCTCCTGTCCGGGTCTTCTGGAAAACAGGAATCTCCATAGGCTCAAGCAATTCAGAGTGATGATACGGCACCGAGGGAACTGTGGGCACATCAATCACAATGGTTTCAGGCTCAACTCCCGCCTCTGACGCAATCTTGTTTCTCATCTGCTCCCGAACCTCGTCGACGCTGAAGATGCTGGGCACCATCTTTTCTCGAGCGTAGAAAGTTCTGTCGTAGGCGCACTTGAGGAGCCTGCGCCTCTCCAAGTTCTCCATTATTCCTCTAGACTTTTCGCATTCTCTCAGTTTGGTCCAAACAGTGTAGTCATTCAAGGCCAAGTAATCCTGAGGAGAATCAAAGTCCACCAAACCCAGCTCATCCTTTGCTTTCTCCATGGCTGTGGCAAGCATTATCTGAGCGGCTCTTCCAACACGGTGAAAGTAGATGCTTCTGAACGATTCCAACCTCGCCAACACAAAAGATTCAAGCGCTGACAGGGCTCCCACGTCAACAGCAAGATTTTCGCCCAGAACATCCAGCATGTTGATGAGACGAAAAACATCTACATACCCATATTCTGCCCCGGTGTGATGGGTGTCCCTCACCACGAAATCGAGCTTGTCAACGTCTACAGTGCTTTGAATGACCTGATCCAAGAATGCTTTCCCTTTTCTCCGTAGTTCTCCAACCGCAAGTTTTGCCACCGCATCTGGGTCGTATCCCAGTTCACTGATGATGTCCCGTAACTCAGATTTTTGGATAAGCCAGCGGGTCATATCCTCATGGGTTTTGTTCAGGAACTTCACGAGAAGATGCTCAAAAACGTGGGAGAATGGACCGTGACCCACATCGTGGAGAAGAGCGGCCATTCTGACTGTTTGAATTTCCTCTTCCGAAAGAAGCGGAGAAATATTCTGATTTTCCGTTAACTTGCCTGCGAGATACATGACTCCGATGGAGTGCTCGAAGCGAGTGTGGTTTGCTCCTGAATACACGAACTCTGACCCCGCCAACTGCCTTAGCCGGTGAAGCCGTTGAAAAGGGTAAGAGTCGATGAGCCGCTTCTCTGCTTCGGTGATGTAAACATAGCCGTGAACCGGGTCTTTGATTTCCCCCCAGTATCGCCGCATAGGGAACGTTTCTCCTCAGCCTTGTCAATCTAGAGCATCATTATTTAAGTTCATCGATAATTAAAAGGGTAGAGGCTGAACCACACAGTGAAGAAGGGAATATTCGTCTGCATCGAAGGCTTGGATGGAAGCGGAAAAACCACCCACGCCTACCGGCTTGTGCAGAACCTGCAGAAAAGAGGATTCAACGCTGTCTACACCACTGAGCCTGGGCGGGGAGAACTGGGAAAATTTATTCGTGCATCGGTTTTGCAGGGGAAGAAGCGGGTGCCCAGAGTTGTGGAGGCGGTTCTTTTTGCGGTTGACCGTGTTGAGCATCTGGAGAAGGATGTGAAGCCGGCGTTGATGGCGGGGAAGGTTGTGGTTTCGGACAGGTGCGTGTACTCGTCTCTTGCGTATCAGGGGGCGGCGGGGCTGGACCTGAAATGGATTGAGGAGATTAACAGGTTTGCTCTTCCACCTGATTTGGCGTTGTATATTGATGTGCCGCCTGAGGTTGTGGTGAAGAGGATACGGCGGAAGAAGTCTGTTATGGAGAGGCTGGAGACCCAACGGAGAGTAAAAGAGGTTTACATGAAGTTTGTGGACAACGGAAATCTCATTTCTATCGACGGGGACAGAAAGAAAAGCGAAGTAGAACAAAACATTCTGAAGGTAATCCTAGATTTTCTGGAGAATCATAAAACATCTTGACCAAACGGTTCGTTGTTGATGAAAAGTTCTGCGAAGTTTAGACGATGTATGGTTGGTTTGGTTTTTCTAGGTCTTTAATGAGTTCCATGGCTTGCTTAGACGCGGGCATGCCAGTTAATGGGATTCCCTTGAGGAGAGACCAGGGAGTGTTTTCAGCCAATGTTGTGGCTATGTGGTCTTCCCCGAAACATTGCTTTGATATATCATAAACTAGGGAGCGGACCTCAGCCTCTGAGATGTGCCCCAACGCGTGAAGGTACTCGTGGGTTAAGATGCTGTAAACGAAAGCGTTAACAAGCTTCTTCGACTTTGTCACCGCCTCCACAATGTTGACCAGTCTCCTGTTCAGAACAATGTTGTTTGTGCCCAGCTGATGGTACGCACCCAAATGAAGAGGCAAATCATCCAAGAAAAGCAACATACCCCGTCTATGCTCGCCTAAACAAACTTGAACGGTTTCCTTAACTATCTCCCAAATTCCGCGGAAGCCCTCAGCATCGTCAATCCTTAAACAGTAATTCTCAACCATAGGTAACTCTTTTTCGGTCTTCGACTCTTCGTCTCTCCTGAGACGATCTGGTTGAAAGCTTACGGAAGCCAATTTTATCGCGATCATTATTACCTTCTAGTAACTTCTCACTATTTATACATATCACTTCTTGGCGCCACATTATATCGCCGAAAGCATCCCAACCTATTATAAGCTGACTTTCTTGAAATCCCCAAAAAACAGCGGCATCAACTGCCTCTGGGGCAACTCAACGTTTATTTGTTTAACCAAAAACTCTGTCAAGTCATCTAAGGGAACCCGCTGCGTTCCCTTCTCATGGCGAATCCTCAGTTCCAAGCTGCCTTCTTGGAATGAGAAACGGAGCACACAATAATCGAACTTCAATGGAACCCGTTTACCGCCATCCCTGACACTGTGATAACAGACAGCGAAGAAAAAATCTAAAGTCTCCAACTCTGTTTCGTCAACGCTCTTCAGGCACTGCTCAAGCTCCTTCTGGTCCAAAAAATTGAAGCCAGCGCCATCAGCCACGCCGAACTCGAAACGGACCTCGCAATTCTGTTTCAAATAGGGAGTTACGGCGCCCAAATCAAAGGTTTCCTGATTCAGACGATGAAAGGTGCAGAGAATAGCCTTCTGGACCTCTTTAGCTGAGTCATGATACTCAAAAAGGGTTATACCGTGAACGTTTTCGGGAAAATTTTCGTAACGCCCAAGCAACCCAAACGCCTTTTGTTCCGGATTAGGATGACTTTTTCATCTTTCGTATCCTTTCAAGATTCTCCAGAAGAGTTGACAGGGTGGCTCCAAGGCTGTTAAGTTTCTCTGCATCCGTTTCTTCTGCAAGCTGTTTCTCTATCGCCTGAATCTTAACTAGGATTGTTGATTCCAGACTAGAGAATTTATCACCCTCTGGTTCCGGCTCTCCCTCTCGGACAATCATGACCCGCTTTTGGCAGCTGGCGCACCACAGGTTTCCGCTTCTTAGTTTGAAGAGAGGTGAAGCACAGGCTGGACAGGAATGCTCGGTGAGGGTGGCTCCCTGCCTAAGCAAGTCCGCCATAGCTTTGATGTTTTTTGAATCTTTAGTCACGTCAAACCCTTCTGAACAAGCTTTACGGTTTAGAGAATATATTTTTGCCGTCAGTTAATTAACTATCTATTCCGTGTTTCATCTAGAAACTGATTATTGAATGATTTATGCTCCGTAAACGGTATAAATCGCCGCCTATTTATAGGATAAGAATAAATAGGTTACATCTCGTTTAAGCATGTTAATGGAGGCTTCTATATGGTTAGAAAAAAGAAATTACAGGAATATGAGGAGAGAATAGGAGAAGCCATGAATGTTCTTGGCATGGTTTCCGAAGACACCACCACTCCAAGAAACATAAGAAGAGCCGCGAAACAAGCAATCTCAGCCCTACAGGTCTCCGAAAACACCCCCGCAGTCAGAGCAGCCAACGCCATATCCATTCTGGACGAGATTCTGCAGGACCCCAACATGCCCCCCTACACCAGAGTGAAGCTCTGGAATGTGATGAGCCTACTTGAAGCCATAAAAGACTGAAACCCCGGCAGGACTATCCGTGCATGTTTTCTTTCACACCCAATTCCTTACAGGCACCATAACAGCGGAAGCTTCACCCGTTTTCATTCGAATCTTGTTTAGGTTTTTTGGAGTTTTGCATGCCTAAAAGCTTTTGACAGACTTACATCCACCTTATTAGCTGGATTGGGTATTGCAGAAATTCTGAAAGGATGAGATATGAACAAGTTCAACAGGGACATAGAGATTCTATTGGCAAAGTTGAACAGTGACACAGACGAAGAAGCACAGAAAAAACTGGTTGCGCTAAGGGATAAGCTGATTCGCTTGCATGAAGAGAACGTTGTCAAGATCAACCACTCAGTCATGGAGCTGGTATGCGCTAAGCACCTGATTCTTAAGGGTTACGAAGTGGACATTGAGCGCCCAATAGATGGACTGGTATGTGACCTGTACGGCGTGAAGGGGTTAGGATCCCACATCGTTGAGGTGGAGACCGGTTTCATTCCCCCAAGTCATGCTCTTGACCCCGCCAACTACCGCAAATCAAGGATATCCAGCAAAATAATCCGATATGGCAACCACTCAGACAAGTTTGCCTTAGGCGTGCCACCTTACTATCTGCTGCAGATTCCCGATATCTTGGTTAAACCTCCCAGAGACAGAACCCCCAAAGATTTGAAGTATCTCAAAACCCTCTGTGACCTCTACTACAAGAATCCGCCCGTTAGCCTCGAAGAAATCAGAAACGCGCGCATCCACAACATCTACATAATAGACGTGGACGAAATAACCATAAAGGAAGCTGACCCTGCAACCTACCTGAAAAAACGGGACAGCTTTTCGCTGCCAACATAAAAAAGGAAAAGCAAAAAGTTTTCTCCGAGGCTTGTGCTGCTAAGCTTCTTATATGCTGTGCACCAAGTTTAGGTTGGTGAACTTGTAATGGTGACAGTTTCCTCGAATCTGATAAACGATCATCTGGATGAACCGAAGGTTGAGCAGATGTTTCGGTTGCTGGAAACCGATTTGGAGGTCCAGAATACTCTCCGCATGTCGAACGTGATGGCTGTTAAACGTTTGAAATATAATGACCACGGTCCGGTTCACTCCAAAATAGTTGCGGGAAGTGCCCTAGAAATTTTTGAACTCTTAATTCAAGAAGCCACACCTACAACGGTCCAAAACAAAGTTTGCTCTCTTGAAGACGCCAAAGTCGTTGTCTTATGTGGGTCATATCTGCACGACGTGGGGAACAGTGTTCATCGGATCGACCATCATTTCCACAGCTGTGTGATAGCCAACCCCATCTTGGACAGACTTCTGAAGAAGGTTTATCCCGAAGACCCGGCTTTGGCGGTGAGGCTGAAGTCTGAGATACTGAACTGCATCTTTTCTCATGAAGATGAAGTTGACTGTTTGAGCTTGGAGGCTGGAGTGGCGAAGATAGCTGATGGGACGGATATGGCTCGGGGAAGGACCAGAATTCCTTACAGAACAGGCAAAGTGGACATTCACTCGCTTTCCGCTTTATCCATAACCAAGGTGGAGATTGAGAAGGGAAAACGGAAGCCTGTTCAAATCTTGGTTAACATGAACAATCCTGCGGGCGTCTTCCAGATAGAAGAGGTGCTGGAGAAGAAACTGAAAACTTCAGGCATACAGGATTTGGTTGACGTTATAGCCGTAGAAAAAGGAGTGCAAATAAGAAGAAAAAAAGTTCACTAAAGCCCAATTTACGAAATTTTCTAACAGTTTGTTGCCTCCTATTAGGAGCCTAATAACAGTGTATTGTTGAAAAACAGCTTTTTCTGCTATAGAAATTGAGAAAAAAGGAGGAAGATAGGGTGATGCCGGATAGTTGGAATTATCGCCTGTTAAGGTTTCTTTCTTAGGTAGAAGAGAACTCTGATTCTGTAAGTGTCGGTTTGTGATGGATTATACTTTTCGTTTCCTCCGAATCTGGCGAAAACCTCTACGGAGTCATCCCACCAGTCCTGCTGTTTCGCTTTCCAGTCTATACTGAAATCTCCATCTTTGTTTGTCATTCCAGAGACAAGCACATCGTTACCCATGAAAGATCTGTCTCTCTCGTAAATGTCGATTTTTGCGTCTCCTACCCCTTTACTGGCGTCGCTGGTCATCAGCTTTCCTTCGAAAGTTACTATCGAATTCAAATCTACGCTAGTGGGAGGACAAGACATCTTAAGAGTAGTGTCCACTGCACCAGCGGCTGGTTGCATCGGAGCTTCAGCCACTTCCTCCATAACCTGATCCACAGTCAAGTCGTCTATCTCTGCGTCGCAACTTTTTTGCACTGCCTCGATTCCATTCATGCAGCCCTGTTTGCTTTCATACGCTTCACTGGCTGCAATTATCTCTCCGTTAGGAGCACTCAAATTGAATCTGAACTTTGAAGCTACATCAGTGAAAACCACATATTTGGGGTGCGGCAGCGTCTCTGCTCCAATTGTCGTGTCTTCTATTTTGGAGTCACAATTCTTTTGTACAGATTTTACGCCGTTCATGCAACCTGCCTTGCTCTCATAGGCTTCACTAACAGCCACTATTTTGTTGTTTGCTGCGACAAGTCTGAATCTAAATTTGCCTGCGATGTCCTTGTATACCTGATATTTTGCTTTCAAAACATTTCCCCTGCATTAACTACTGTGCATTAGATTAATAAAAAAGGTTTTCTGCTGAGTTTTCCCTAATCTCTGCACTGTTGTTATCCGAAAATTCTGGGTTTAGGTTCAAAGTAACCAGCCGAAAAACAGCCTGTACAGCCGATGTTCCAAGATTGTTAGGGGTTTGGCTCTTCCGAATACGCGGAAATAGTCTTTTCCCATAGCCTCAATCATGTCTCCTATATCATATCTGGGAAACAGGCAAGACGAGATTATGAGCCTCCCCCACTCGCCCCGCTCCAACTCATGGAGCAGCTTGGTGCCTTTGCCTGTCTCCACCTCGAAATAGTAGGTGTCATAGTTCGGAGAAACGTAAGGCAGGTCATCAAGCTGCTGCATAAACGCTCCCTCGGTGGCGCTGTACATCTCCACTAGCGGAACCTCACCGAAAAGTTTCCTGAGAACAGGACCATACTTGAACTGAATCTTTCTCACGCTGGTGCAGACGAGCAGCTTAAAATTCCACAGGTCTTTGGGCGGTTTTCCATGTTTCCGCTTAACGTATCTGGCAAAAGAAAGAATCACAGGCGTTACTCCAATAACGGCAACCACAGGCTGATTCAAGGCTCTCTGGTAAACCAGCTCGAATCGTTTCTCCCAGTCAGGTCTGCTTATGCCGGAGCCCAGCGCATCTATTTCCTCCTGTCTGGGCAATAGACTGACCTGATTCAGCATGGGATTGAGTTTCGCGTAGGTTCCTGAGCTGTACCCATAAGTGATCTGCTGTCCACCCGCATCTATGGTGGTCACTGATGAAGGAAAATTGAGATTCAGTATCTTTCCCGCCAACACATCCATGCTGTTCTTTCTGAGGGCATAGTTTGTTATGCCTCGTGCTCCGCACATGAAAATCTGTTCAATGTGGGTCTTTGTAACTGGCAAAACTTTGGACTCGCCTGTGGAGCCTCTGGTCATAACCCAGCATACAGGCTGCTCAGACAGGATGATGGAGTAGTTGCCGGCTTTAACTTCCTCAAGATATAGACGAAGACCAGCATAGTTGATTGTCGGAAAGTTGGTTCGAAATGCAGCTGCATCCTTCACTTCGTGAACCGAGCGCCTTTTCCCATAAACTGTTTTCGCGTATCCTTCAAGCAGTTTCTCTAGGACCTGCTGCTGCGCCTCCGCGGGATTCTTCAATGATTCATGCCAAGGAGATACAATGTGCTTCAGGATGTCTACGCCAATCATTGCTGACCCAACAACCAACAGGGAACAAAGTTGCAGTTTCTTTTAACGGAAATATGTTGCATATGCATCTATGGTCTCGGATGCTTTCCCTTAGCCCTCATTGCGCCTATTAGTACTCCCAGTATCACGACTGCGCCAACTATGATTAAGAAGACAGGAAAGACGGAACGCAAAGTAATAGCACCCGTTACTGTGAGATAGAAAATAATGCCCAAACATATCAAGACGAAACCACCAAATAATGAGCCGAAAACGCTGTACTCTTGCTTCTCATACTTCTCCGCATGCTCTCCTTTCTCCATCTTCTCCTCTTTTTCATGGCTCTCATATTTTTCCTCTTTCTCAGCCTTCTCGCTTCTGTAACGTTCAGCCGGTCTAGCTGCTGTAACTTTCAAAGTGGCGCCGCACTTGGGACAAAAAGCCATTTCCTCTTTGACTTCTGAGCCACACTTCTGACAATAAGGCATAAAATTTCACCTTTACACAATTCTACTGCTCTATTATTTGAATGATGAGTATTTAAAACATATAGTCAGCCATTCATAGAGAAGTATTATAAGCTCTTAACGCGAAAAGAAAATGACTGAAGTGAATTACTTGAGCAAAAGCAAGGAGACACCCCGCCGATATCAAGAGGAACTCTTCACCGCCATTTCTATCGGATTTTTCCTTCTTCTTGCGGGAACCCTCTTTGTCATCAACACTGACCTGTTCGGCAGCATTCTTGACTTCTTTAAAGACTTCAAGTTAGTTGATGTCCCACACACAAACATGATATTCCCTGCCCCAGAGTCTCCGCAACTACACTTGACAGTCTATCAGGCTGCTAGACAATTCAGCATCGCTTTAGGCGTATTCCAAATAGTCATCCTGGCACTACGATTCTTTATTCCTTCATCATGGAGAAAAAGATCAGAAACAGTAGGTAGTTTTGTTTACTGGGTAGGAGCAAGTTTTCTCATTCAATACTTCCTTATCGACTCCACGCTCGACTACACGCAATGGTTCGCATTCTGGTCCACAATACTGATTCTCGGCGGCGTTTCCATAATCGCAAGAGCAGCTGTTATGGCAGCTACGCGAATCTAATGGTGTCGTCTGAATGTGAATCTTCCAAACAACCCACAATTTCTATTCACAACATTGCAGATTATTATGAAAAATCAATAACTTTATCTTGTCCCATAAAATTTGATACTATATACAAAGGAAGCTGTGGAATGGTTTCGCGCTTAAGGAACCTCTACTTCTGGGCTACAGTTGTAATACTTCTTATCACAGTTTATCTATCGTTTGGCACATACGTTGGTTGGTTTCAGTTAGGCTCTTTTGTTGGTTCATACCGTCTTAATCATTGGTTGGGTTGGATAGGCGTCGCTTTTGTTGCAATATGCACTCCACTGTATCACTTTCTGAAACGACGTTACCCTAAAAGAGCGAAAACACTTTTGGGCACCCACGTCATAGGCAACCTGCTTTCCTTCATGTTAATCTCAGTTCATTTTGCTTCACAGTTAGGTAGACCCGCACAATTCTTTCCCGATCTAGGAACTGGAATCGTCTTGTATCCCATAATGATAATACTGGTTATAACAGGGTTCACTCAAAGATTCCAAATCGGAAGCAGTTTTTTAAGAAAATGGCGATTTCTACACACCAGCATGGCAACAACATTCTATCTGGTAATCATAGTTCACATACTGCAGGGATTAGGCTTTCTGTAATCTATGTAACCATCAGAATTTCCGATTTTAGACTAGAAGGCTTAAGAAAAGCCATCAACCACTGAAACTGATCAGCAGTTTTCAGAAGGGATAGGAGCAAGTTGGGCAACCGCCTGAGTACTCGGAGTCTGCGCTTACATGTTTTTCAGTGGCAAGTTCTTTGGTTAAAAGCGGGCCCACATACAGAACCTGCTCCTTTTTGCTTCCGTAACGATAAACTGTTATCCCCTTACACTTCAGCTTGTAAGCCAGCAGATACACCCTCCTAACGTCCTCCACGGTAGCGTCGGGCGGAAGATTCACTGTCTTCGACACAGCATTGTCAACGTACTTCTGGAAAGCCGCCTGCATCCGCACATGCCACTCCGGGTCGATGTCCAAGGACGTCACAAAGACTCTTCGCACATCCTCTGGAACCGCCTCCATTTCTTGTATAGAACCCGTCTTCGCAATCTCAAGCATCAACTCCCTGCTGTAAAAGCCCCTCTCCCTAGCTATCTGCTCGAATGTGGGCTGTGTCTCCAGCAGCCGTGTGCCCTCCATGACGTTTCGAACAAAAGCCACCGCAAAGATGGGCTCTATTCCCCCTGAGCAACCGCCGATTATGCTTATTGTTCCTGTGGGCGCAACCGTGGTGACCGTAGAGTTGCGAATTGTCTTGTAGCCCCGCTTTTCCCAGATGCTGCCCCTGAAGTTGGGGAAAGCTCCCCTTTTCTCTCCTATCTCAACAGATTTCTTCGTAGCCTCGTCACTGACAAACTTCATCACCTTTTCTCCCATCTCCAAGGCTTCCTCCGAATCATAGGCAATACTTAACATAATCAGCATGTCCGCGAAGCCCATGACTCCCAAACCAATTTTTCTGTTAGCCCGTGTGACTTCGCCGATTTCCTTGATGGGATACTTGTTCACGTCGATTACGTTGTCCAAGAAGTGAACGGCTGTTCTAACGGTTCTTCTCAGTTTCTCCCAGTCCACTTCTCTGTCCTTAATCATTTTAGCCAAGTTGATGGAGCCCAGATTGCATGACTCGAAAGGCAGCAGCGGCTGTTCTCCACACGGGTTTGTGCTCCGAATCTTTCCCACCTCAGGAGTTGGATTATGCCTGTTTATTTCATCAATAAAGATGAGGCCAGGGTCACCTGTTCTCCAAGCGTTGGATGCTATCAGGTCGAAAACGTGGCGAGCCCGCAGTTTCGATTCAGCCTTTCCGCTTCTAGGATTCATCAAATCATACTCAGCATCTTTCTTCACTGCATCCATAAACTGGTCCGTAACCGCCACTGAAATGTTGAAGTTAGTCAAAATTCCTTCTCGCGACTTCACTTCAATGAACTTCAGAATATCCGGGTGATTCACATCCAGTATTGCCATGTTGGCTCCTCTTCTTCGCCCCCCCTGCTTAATCACGTTGGTGGCGGCGTCATAGATGGTCATAAAAGAGACTGGCCCAGAGGCTACTCCCTTGGTTGAGCCCACTATGTCTCCTGCGGGTCTCAGCTTCGAGAAGGAGAATCCTGTTCCCCCGCCAGACTGATGAATCAGAGCCATGTGCTTTAGTGTGGTGAATATTCCATCTATCGAGTCTTCCACGGGCAAAACGAAACAGGCGGAGAGTTGACCAAGTCTGGTGCCCGCATTCATGAGGGTCGGAGAGTTAGGTAGAAACTCGCGGGCTGCCATAACTTGATAAAACATTTCTTCTGTTCTTTCAACATCAGATTTCTTGTCGTAGATGAGGTCAGCCTTAGCCACTGCTTTGGCGACTCTGCGGAACATTTGGCTGGGGGTCTCGATGACTTTGCCCTCATAGTCTTTCATGAGGTACCTGTTTTTCAGCACTTTAATGGCGTTGACTCCCAGCTTCAGGTCATCAGTGACGCCGAAAAACTTTTTCTGCTCTCTGATTTCTGTTCGTTTTTGGCGGTACAGGATGTATGCTTTAGCCACGTCAGCGTAACCGTTTCTGATGAGAACTTCCTCAACGAGGTCCTGAACGTTTTCCACGCTGGGTATCTTATTTTCGAAGCGTTCGTTAAGGAGCCGCACAACCTCTTCTGAAAGTTTTCTTGCAAGTTTCTCATCCTCTCTCTTGACAGCCTTTAATGCCTTAAGAATGGCGTCAGCTATCTTGTTTTCATCAAAATCTACTATCCGTCCGTCCCTTTTTTTAATCTTAGAAACTCTAACCAACGTTGGCCCCCAAAATACTAATGTTCACAGCTACTTTAAGGTATAACCCTCAATTTGCGAAAAAATGCGATGATGCAATCTGAAACTTGATTCTTTTTTAGAAAAAATGAAAAAAGGGAAGGGGAGATTTTCGGGGTTTCAGTGCCCTGATGGATTCTTGTGCCCGTCATCCGCGGGATTAGTAAGGAAGGGTTTCCAGCCAAGGATAAAGAGACCTTATTTTGTTTACAGCCTGTTGCACTTTTTCCTGTGGGTAATCGTATGGTAGTAGTTTGCCGTGGTTGTAGTCGTCGTATGCTTGCATGTCAAAGTAGCCGTGACCGCACAGCAGAAAGAGCAGGGTCTTCTCTTCTCCAGTCTCCTTGCATCTTAAAGCCTCATCGATGACAGCTTTAATGGCATGGTTTGGCTCGGGAGCAGGCACTATAACCTCGCTTTTTATGAAAGTTTTTGCGGCGTCGAATACCTCTACCTGATTATAGGCTGCAGTTTTCAACATACCTGCCTCATTTAAGGCGCTTAATGTGGGGGCTATACCGTGGTAGCGTAGACCTCCAGCATGAATTGGTGGGGGTATAAAATCGTGACCCAAAGTATGCATCTTAACTAGAGGTGTTATCTTCGCTGTGTCGCCGTGATCATACATATATTCGCCTTTGGTAATTGACGGGCAGGCTGTGGCTTCAGTGGCTATGAACTTGGTATCTTTTGGTGCTTTTCCTGAAACTTTGTCGTAGTAGAATGGCCAGAATAGACCTGAGAAGCTGCTGCCTCCGCCTATGCATCCATAGATTTCGTCTGGATAATCGTCTACCAATGCAAGCTGTTTCTTAGCTTCCTGTCCCACCACTGTTTGATGCAAAAGAACATGATTGAAGACGCTGCCTATACCATAATTCGTTGTTGGATTATTCAATGCATCTTCTACAGCTTCACTGATTGCAATCCCTAGGCTTCCAGTGCTGTCAGGGTCTTCAGCCAAAATTTTTCTGCCAGACTCTGTTTGGTTGCTTGGACTGGCGTAAACCTCGGCGTCATAAGTTTCCATCAGAACCCTTCGGTAAGGCTTTTGGTCGTAGCTGGCTCTGACCATGTATACTGTGCAATCGAGACCAAAAGTCATGCAGCCAAAAGCGAAAGCTGAACCCCACTGACCGGCTCCGGTTTCGGTGGACATCCGTTCTTTGCCTGCTTTCATGTTGTAGTAAGCTTGTGGAACAGCAGTGTTGGGTTTGTGGCTTCCTGAGGGGCTGACTCCCTCATACTTGTAATAGATTTTGGCTGGGGTTTTAAGTGCCTTTTCTAGTCGAGTGGCTCTGAACATTGGTGTGGGTCTCCACAGGCTGTAGATTTCCCGCACTTCGTCGGGGATGTCTATCCATCGTTCCTTGCTCAGTTCTTGTCCGATGATTTCTTTGGGGAAAATTTTGGGAACGATGCCGGGTCCAGGTTCATGCGTCTCTGTTTCTATAAAGGGCGGCATCGGTTTAGGCAGGTCAGGTAGTATGCAGTACCATTGTTTGGGTATTTCTTCTTCGTCTAGCACTATTTTTTTGCGTACCATTAATGTTCACTTCTTTTCTGTTTTGAGGAATTAACCTTTTTTACCATGAAGCATTTATATAAGCTTTGCCGTACAAAAGCATACCTTAAGGTTGATATATGTGTGGAGCCAAATCAAAGAATTCTTCAAAGAATTGCCAGCACAACAACGCGTTGCGCAACTTTTGTTTGAGCGGGGCTTCCAAGTCCATGAAGACGGCAAAGTAGTAAGCGGTGGAATAGAGATACCTCACACCCAGATTGCAAAGGAAGTGGGTGTTGAGCGCCGAGCCGTTGACAGCACAGTTCAAACGATACTCTTGAAGAGTGAACTGAAGAGGATTTACATGAATCTTAGGCAAGTGTGCTCGCTGCAGGAGGTTGCTCGCGAGTTTAATCTGAGTGTGATTGTTTTTGTTCCTGAAAACGCTAGCCAGACAGGCATTATAGCCGATGTTACGAAGATCGTGTCAGAGAGTGGGCTCAGTATACGGCAGGCTCTGGCTGAAGACCACAGCACAAGTGAGCACCCCAAATTAACTCTGATTCTTGAGGGCGACATTCCTTCAGATTTGATTGGTGAGATAAGGAGACTGCCTGGAACCAGAAGCATCACAGTGTATTAGATTCTCTGTCAAGATAGAGGTTGATGGCGGAGTACATTATCCATGCGAGAACAAGTTTTGACACTGTTTCTGGAACCGCAATGCCAATGCTGAATATGTTCAATGCGTAAAGTAACCATGAGAACATAACTATAATGAAGGTGAGAAGTGCCACAGCTGACCTTTTTTCCACAGTATATACAATGGAAGTGAAGCTCAGCATCACGAAGTGCGGCACCGCCGCAGCATAATGAAGAGAACCGTACACCTCATTAAAAGTTGCCAGCAACTGAACTAGAAAGGTTGAAACCAAAAGGCAGAGGCTACTGTATTTGGCGTGTTTTTTGAAAACAGTTAACGAGTAGATCATGATAAGAAAACCTGCAAGCAGCATTCCGAGGTTAAATATGGATGCGGCGTCGCTGGTGACTGCATGCCCGAGGTCGCTTAGCATGTTGCTTTCCCAGCTGAACCATGGCGAAAGAACCAAAGACAATGCGATGGAACCGTAGACCATTAAGGGTCCAAAAACGCCGAACAATGCGTAGGCTCGTTCCTCCATGATCTGCAACTCCGCTGAAAAGTAACTTTGTTGATTGGATGCTTATAACAGAATTCCTTTCAGGTATAACTCGTGGACTTCACTTCCTTCGCCGCTCCGCCCTCGATTATCTGCTGTTCAAGTTCCTCCAGCTTGCATTTGCATCTTGAAACGTCGGCAACCACAACCCATTCAGCCGATTTTCCTCTACGAAGAGTCCTCGATTCGCTGGAAAGAAGATCAACCCCCATACTTGCCAGAATGTTCGCCGCTTTTGCGAGGGCACCGGGCATATCCGAGAAGGCGATGCGGAATTCAACCAGTTTTGCTTCCGGGTCAGCGAAGGGAACGATCCGAACCTCTTTCTCATCTAAATCAGCTACCAGCATGACATACATTCCCTCGGAGAGTCTCACGGCTTCGCGGAGATGGGAGGGCATGGTTATTCTTCCCCTGGAGTCGATTCGAACTATTTCTGTCATTCGCATGTTGTTTTGTCTCCCTTATTTTCTTGCAGAAACCTTTATATAAGATGTGCGGAATATGGGTTTCAACCCACAAATTACCCATTGGAGGACAAACGATGACAAGGAGGAATAACATTCACCAGACTACACACCCCAAAAGGAACAAGAGACTACCTGCCTAACGAAGTCAAAAAATACCGCTACATCGAGAACCAGCTGAGAAAAACTTTTGAACTATGGAACTACAGCGAAGTCCGCTCCCCCACCATCGAATTCGTCGAAACCCTATCCACAGGCGTGGGGTCCGAGCTCGTAGACACCATGTTCAAGTTCCAAGACTTCGACGGAAAGCTTCTGGCATTAAGAGCAGAAATGACGGCGCCAGTCGCCAGAATCGTGACAACCAGAATGTCGTCTGCGCCAGAGCCGATTCGCCTATTTTACGTCAACAATGTTTTCAGGTACAGCCAATCTTACCTCAAGAGAGAACGAGAGTTCTGTCAGGCAGGAGTTGAACTTGTAGGCTGCAACACGCCAGAGGCTGACGGGGAGATACTGTCTCTGTTTATATCATCCCTCAAGCAGGTGGGCTTACAGGAAGTGAGAATTGACTTAGGTCACGCCAGCCTACTTAAAGACCTATTGAATGCGGCGGGATTGGATGAGCAGCAGAAAGTTTCTGTTTATGGTCTCCTAGCGTGCCGAGACTTGGTGGGACTAAAGAAGTTCATGGATCAGAACAGTTTTCCCTCAAACTTAAGAGATGCTTTTCTTCAGCTTTCTCGCTGCAGAAGATTAGGTGAAGTTTCGTCAATTTCTCTCAACGGCTCAAAATACGATGAACTGAACAAGCAGATAGAAAGTCTCTTGGAGCTTCAGGAAATCCTGTCGAACTATGAGATAGATGACTTTGTGTTCTTCGACTTTTCTTTGACAAAAAAGATTGAATACTACACTGGGATGGTGTTCGAGGCTTCTGTTCCAAACTTGGGTCTGCCCCTCGGCGGCGGAGGCAGATACGACAACTTTATCGAAAAATTTGGAAAACTGAGGCTGCCCGCAACAGGCTTCGCTCTGGAAATAGGGAAAATCCTCCAAGCCCTCACCTCACAGGGTTTCGAAATTCCAGAATCCTCGAAAGCTAAGGTTGTTGTGGCATCCAAATTCAGGGACGCGGCAGTAGAGGCGGTTAAGGCTCTTCGTGAATCCGGAGTCATCGCCTCACTGGAAATAACAAAGAGATGCCTAGAGAAAACGATGGAATATGGAAAGCTTACGGAGACGGATTACGTGGTTTCGGTTGGTTCATCCCTTAAATCTCCATTAACAGTTTACGACGTGAAATCAAACGTTTCAAGAGACGTAATGCTCGAAACTTTCTTGGAAGAAGTCGGAGGTCAATGTTGAAATGAATAAGAAGATTCGCATCGCGATACCCAACAAGGGTCGCCTGAAGGAACCGGCGATTGAGGCGCTGGGGCGGGCAGGAATAGAAGTCTTGGAAGAGGATAGAGCTTACGTTTCCAAGACCTCTGACCCAAAATTCGAGGCAATCTTCGCCAGAGCCAACGACATACCAGTCTATGTACACTATGGTGCAGTAGACTTGGGCATCACCGGTCGCGACCTGATTCTGGAAAGAGACGCAGATGTTCTCGAGTTACTGGACCTAGAATTCGGAAAGTGCACTCTCGTTGCTGCAGTTCCAGAAGATTCAACCATAAATTCTGTGGGTGAGGTTCCTGCTCTGGCAAGGGTTGCAACTGGATTCCCGAACATAACCAGAAAGTTTTTCGAAAAAACTGGAAAACAGGTGGAAGTTTTGGAGGTCAGCGGAACAGCAGAACTTGCGCCTAAACTGGGTTTGGCTCAGATAATCGTAGACCTCACATCAACTGGCGAAACTCTGAGAAAAAACAAGCTCAGAATAATTGGAACAATTCTTGAATCAACCAGCAGACTAGCCTGCAACAAAATCGCGTACAGAACCTTCGAGAAGCAAATCAGCGAGCTTCTAGCCAGAATGCGAGGAGGGACAGAAGAAGAATGAGAATTCTATCATCTCAGGAATTCAAAGAGCAAACGCTCAACCAAGTGCTGAACAGAGGAAAATCGGACATATCCTCAATTGAATCCTCAGTTAGAAAGATAGTAGCTGATGTCAGAGAACAGGGCGACAAAGCCCTTCTGAGGTATACAGAAAAGTTTGACAATGTGCGTCTCCCCGAATCCAAACTGAAGGTTGACGAGAGGGAAATCAAGGAAGCATACAAAAGGCTGAAACAAAGCCAAACTATCGCCTTACGGAAAGCAGCAGACAACATCGCCAGCTTCCACAAGAAACAGCTCAGAGCCAAGTGGACCATGCAAACCGCGGAGGGAGTAACCCTTGGGCAGGTCACCAGACCCCTAGCATCTGTTGGCGTCTACGTTCCTGGAGGAAAAGCAGCCTATCCGTCTTCGGTGCTGATGTGCGCCATGCCCGCTAAGGTGGCTGGAGTAGAAAAGATCATTGTGTGTTCGCCGCCCGGAAAGGGTGGAGACGTTAATCCGTCGCTTTTGGTTGCAGCCGACATAGCGGGAGTGAGTGAGGTGTATCGGGTTGGAGGAGCACAAGCCATAGCTGCCATGGCATACGGCACAGAAACGGTGCCAAAAGTAGACAAGATCGTGGGTCCGGGAAACGTTTTCGTGACAACAGCCAAACTGGAAGTAAGCCGGGACGTGGCTATAGATGTTCCAGCTGGACCAAGCGAGGTTCTGATAATCGCAGACGAATCTGGCAACGCCTCCTTCATAGCCGCTGACCTTCTTGCCCAAGCGGAACACGACCCCCAAGCATGGGCGATTCTTCTAACCACATCCGAAGCTTTAGCGTCAGCGGTTAAGGAGGAACTTTACAGGCAGATGAAGAATCTCTCCAGAACAGAAATCATCAACTCTTCCATACAACAGAGAGGGCTAATAGTGACTGTTAGGAACATCGAAGAGGCGATAGAATACTCGAACCTGATTGCCCCTGAGCACCTGCAGATACAAACAGATAATCCCAATGATGTCCTCCGTAAGATTCGGAACGCTGGAGCAGTATTCTTGGGCAGATATTCACCAGTAGCTTTCGGCGATTACTCTTCAGGGTTGAATCATGTTCTTCCCACGGCAGGCTACGCAAAAATTTACTCCGGTCTCTCAAGCCTAGATTTTGTTAAGACAATGAACTTTCTCCAGTGCAGCAAGGAAGGCTGTCGGAGCCTGAAAGAAACAACTGTTGCTATCGCAGAGATGGAGGGTTTTGATGCACACGCAAAATCTGTCACCATCAGGGAGGAGAAAAAAAGTGAAGATTAAAGACTTGGTTCAAAAGGAAGTCAGAGACCTTTCCTGCTACGAAGTCAAAACCATACTTGGGCAAAAGAAACAAGAAGAACTCGTGAAGATGAACCTGAATGAAAATTTTGCCATGTCAACTGAGACTATACAAGAACTGTTGCTTGAAGCTTGCCGAAGCATCGATGTTCGTGCGTATCCGCCTCCACGCGGCAGCCTAGCCATCAAAGCTATCTCCCGCTTCCTCGGCGTCAGCGAATCTGAGGTCTCTGTGGCGAACGGTGCAGATGAGGTCATGGACTTGTTAATGAAAGTGTTTGTTCGTAAGGGTTCGAAGGTTATGGTGGTTGAGCCGTCGTTTCCGATGTATACGTTCTTTGCGCAGCTGTATGGCGGCAGTGCGGTTCATGTGTTGCTCAGACCAGACTTCAGTTTGGATGTTGACGCCATATTGAATAAGGCGGACAATGATACTCGACTGCTTTTCGTTTGTTCACCAAACAACCCAACAGGCAACCAGTTCCGAGAAGCGAACATCAAAAGGCTATTGCAGGAATTCAAGGGTGTCGTCGTTGTGGATGAAGCCTACGTTGACTTCGCTCAAGGTTCGGTCATAGACTGGGTGAAAGAATATGAAAATCTTGCTGTTTTACGAAGCTTTTCGAAGGCGTTCGGCTTGGCTGGGCTCCGTCTCGGCTACCTTGTTTCAAGCGCTTCAATCGTAGAGTATGTTCAGAGGGTTGTGGGACCCTTCAACGTGAATTCAGTAACCCAACAAACCATAGCATTGGCTCTAGAGAAATGGAGCTACTTTGAACAGCAAATCAAATATGTAGTCAATGAACGGGAATGGCTGATGAAAAAGCTAAGACAAATCGATGGAGTAAACCCGTATCCTTCAAGCGCAAACTTCATCCTATTCAAAGTAACCAAACCAAACCTCACCTCTGCAGCCGTAGCTGAGAGAATGGAAAGCAGAAACGTGCTGGTGAAAGATAGGGGGCACCTACCGCTCCTGGAGAATTGCATACGCGTCACGGTTGGAAGCCGAAACATGAACCAAGCATTCCTTTCAGCCCTGAAGGAGAGTCTGGAGGAGTAGAAGGAATGGTTTACCAACTGTTGAACGAGGAAAGGCGGATATACGTGAGGGAAGACTCCGAAGAGCCTCTTCGTGGGATAGAAAAGATAATCTTCGACTTCGATGGGGTGCTTGTTCAAACCAGCCAGTCTTACCGCCAGACAGTGAGAAAGGTTGTTGACTACTACTTCCTAGAACTATTGGGTCTCGAAGGCGAAGAAGGAAAGCTGGCTACCCTACGGGACATCCAGAAGTTCAAGGACACGGGACTATACAACAACGATTGGAACCTCTCCTACACCTTCATAACCTACTACCTAACCCTCATAATGAGAGAGCTGGAACAAAAAGGCGCCCTCAAAGAATTCACAAAACAATTCTACATCCTCCAGTTCTTGGACATCAAAAGCTTCACTCAGTCGCTCCTAAACGTTAGTGACTTCCTTAAGCGCTACGAAATCACCGCCGCAGACCTTGCCAACCTGAAAGACAACGGCATCATAAATTTGGATTTGTTCTTGGCGCAAGCCAAACTTGAAAAACCTAAACCCATCGAAACATCGCTTGTGGGAGTCGATCCAGAAGTTGCAGAGGATGAACAGCTTCTTGTCAGAAAGCTGGTGCCCTATGACCTTGAGAAGCCTGATCTGCTGAAGCGACTGTTTGAGGAAACCTATCTGGGCAAAGAATTGTTCACCAAAATTTATGCTGCCCAATCATTCTTCAAATTTGACGGAAGCTTCATAGACAAAGAAACGTTCATTCCCACCAAGCAGACCATGGAACTGCTTCGCAGACAGTTTGGCACGTTCGGAATCTACTCGGGAAGACCCAGACCCCAAGGTATGTACATCCTAGAAAAATACGGTTACACTGGATACTTTGACGAAAAAGAATCCGTGTTTCTCGGAGACCTCCTCAAGTCCGAGGATAAAATGGAAAAGCTTGGGAAACCAGACCCCACCCTCTTCATCGAGTTGATAGAGAAACTTGTTGACCGAGAAACTGGAGTGGCGTATGTGGGAGACGGAATCGCCGACGCCCTGCTGGTTGAAAATGCAAGGTCTGAGGGTGCCGAGAATTTGTTGTTTCTGGGTGTTATGTCCTCATCGGAGGATTCAAATAAGCTTTTTACTGAATACGGCAAACATGGGGCTGACGTAATTATGACCGATGCAAATGACATTCCATTCATGCTCAAAAGTTTGGGAGGAAGTGTTTGAAATGAGAAAAGTGAAGGTTGAAAGAAAAACCAAAGAAGTAGAAATAGCCGTGGAGTTAAACGTTGACGGAAAAGGAAACGCAGATGTGGAGACGGGAATCAAGTTTCTGGACCACATGCTGGTCACTCTAGCGAAGCATGGGCTATTCGACCTGAAAGTCAAAGCAGACGGAGACCTACCACACCACGTCAGCGAGGATGTAGCATTGGTTCTAGGCGAAGCGCTACGTAAAGTGGTGGCTGAAGGGAAGGGCATCAAACGGTTCGGCTCAGCCTACGTTCCCATGGACGAATCATTGGCAAGAGCGGCTGTGGACTTGGGCGGAAGAGCCTACTCGATTCGAAACCTCAGACTGATGCAAGCGCAGGTCGAAGACATGAAAACCGAGGACATGGAACACTTCTTCGACTCCTTAGCCCAAGCCTCGAAAGCAAACATTCACGTAACAGTCATCTACGGCAGCAACGAACACCACAAAGTAGAGGCGGCTGTGAAAGCCTTAGCCTTGGCATTAAGACAAGCATTAACCATTGAGCCGAGAATCGGAGACCAGGTTCCAAGCGCAAAGGGGGTTCTGTAACGGCACCGCAAGTTGCAGTTGTGAACTATGGCGTGGGAAACCTGAGAAGCATCACGAGAGGACTCGAAAAATCGGGAGCAACCGTAGAGATAACCCACAACCCAACAAATCTGCGCCGCTCTGATGCCATAGTTCTTCCAGGCGTCGGCGCCTTTGCCCCCGCAGTCAAAAACATGGCACCAATAACTGATGTTGTAGCTGAGACAATGAAGAACGGCAAACCTATCCTTGGAGTGTGTTTAGGTCTTCAGCTCCTGTTCACGCGTAGCAGCGAAGGCGGATCAGTCAATGGACTGGACTTTATTTCAGGAGACATCGTCAAGTTGCCTGAAACTGTGAAGACTCCCCAGATGGGATGGAACACCCTTAACATGGTGCAGTCGCATCCGCTGCTTGAGGGCGTTAAAGACGGCTCTTACGTCTATTTCGTTCACTCATACTATCCGCAGCCCACAGACCCACAGGTAATCGTAGCAACCACAGAATACGGGGTCAGGTTTCCTTCAATGGTTGCAAAAAAGAACCTGTTTGCTACACAGTTTCACCCAGAAAAAAGCAGCAAAACAGGATTAACCATGCTGAAGAACTTCGTGAGGATCGTGAAGAGGTAACCGAGATGATAGTTATCCCCGCAGTCGACATTCTGGACGGAAAATGTGTTCGGCTTGTCCGAGGAGACCCTAGCAGAAGCAAGATCTACTACGATAATCCGGTGGAGGCGGCTCAACTGCTGGAAGAGCAAGGGGCAGAATTCCTTCATCTGATTGACTTGGATGCCGCGTTAGGTTCTGGACAAAACTTGGAAACAATCAAAAACGTGTTAGAGAATATCAGTGTGAAGGTGCAGATTGGCGGAGGAATCAGAACCTTGGAAAAGGCTGATGCTCTGCTGAAACTTGGCGCCTATCGAGTGATCTTCGGAACAACCGCAGTCAACAATCCCCCATTGGTTCAAGAGGCGGTTAGACAGCACGGGCCAGAAAGCGTTGCCGTAGCCATAGACGAGAAAGACGGGAAAGTGGCAGTTCACGGCTGGAAGAACAGGTCCGAAATAGATTGCTTGAGCCTCGCCCGCACATTCGAAGGGATGGGAGTCGGCGCCTTAATCTTCACGCCAATCAGCGTGGACGGAACCTTGAAGGGACCAGTAATAGAAAAAACCGTGAAGCTGGTGGAAGCGGTGAAGACTCCTGTTATCGCGTCTGGTGGCGTAGCCAGCCTTGAAGACTTGGTTGCGCTAACTGGAACTGGCGTGGAGGGTGTGGTGGTTGGCACTGCACTTTACGAGAAAAGGTTTACATTAAGGGAGGCTTTGGAGGCGGTGAAAGGATGTTAGCTAAGAGAATCGTGCCCTGCTTGGACGTCAAGGATGGAAAGGTTGTGAAGGGCGTTCAGTTCGTGAACCTGAAAGTTGAGGGAGACCCGCCTGAGCTTGCTGCAGCTTATGAGGAGCAGGGAGCGGATGAGCTGGTTTTCCTTGACATAACTGCTTCCTACGAGAAGAGGGACACTACATTGAAGGTGGTGAAAAAAACCTCGGATATGATTTCTATTCCCTTCACTGTGGGCGGGGGCATCCGAAACATCAATGACATACAGAATGCTCTCTCCAGCGGGGCAGACAAGGTTTCCGTGAACACTGCGGCGGTGAGAGCACCCAATCTTGTGAAGGAATCGGCTGAAGTTTTCGGCAGCCAATGTATTGTTGTTGCCATAGACGCGAAAAGAGTTTACGTGGACAAAAGTTTGCCTGACAGGACGGTTGTAGATACTCCTAAAGGAAAATGCTGGTGGGAAGTCTACGTTGAGGGAGGAAGAGTGCCCACTGGAGTAGATGCGATTGCTTGGGCTAAAAACGTGAAGGAGTTGGGTGCAGGGGAACTGCTGCCAACAAGCATGGACTGCGACGGAGTACAAACGGGTTATGACATTGAGTTGACGCGAACCATGAGCAAGGTAACCAATCTGCCGATAATTGCCAGCGGAGGCGCCGGAAACCTTGAACACATCTACGAGGTTTTGACGGAGGGAGACGCTGACGCCGCCCTAGCTGCTTCGATTTTTCATAGGGGTCAGTATTCTGTGGGAGAAGTTAAGAGCTACCTTTCAGAAAAAGGAGTGCCCATGCGGCTAGTATAACTGAGGTTGAGAAAATTGGTGTTACAACTTGATGAAAACGAGATTAACGAGTTCGTGAAAAAGGTCGACTTTGAGAAGGGTAAAGGTCTTGTTCCCGCTGTGGTTCAGGACGCATCAGACGGTCGGGTGCTGATGCAGGCTTACATGAATGAGGAAGCAGTACGGTTGACTTTGGCGAGTGGCAAGACACATTTCTGGAGCAGAACCAAGAACAGACTGTGGATGAAAGGCGAAGAGTCTGGGCACTATTCACTAGTGCAGAATGCGGTTTTGGACTGTGATGATGATGCGATTCTGTTCAAGGTTCAGCAGATAGGGCCAGTGTGCCACACAGGCGAAGAAACGTGCTTCTACAAGCCCATAAAGCCCGAAGAAGCGGTGGCGGTTGATGCGAAGATGCTTGAGAGGCTTTTCGAAGTCGTAAAAGAGCGGATTCGAAACCCCACTGAGAAATCGTATGTTTCCCGCCTGACTGCAGAAGGAGAGGATGCTGTCCTCCAGAAGATAGGGGAAGAAGCAACAGAAATAGTGCTTGCAGCAAAAGCGAACAACGCCAAAGATGTTACGCATGAAGCCGCAGACGTGATCTTCCACATCATGGTGATGTTCGCCCAAAAGGGCATCCCACTTAATAGCATCTTCGAAGAGCTGGAGCGCCGACACAAAAACAAAACAGAAAAATCACAGAAGCAAAGTAAATAACGGCTTTTTCTAGGACATTATGTTCACTGTTTGGTTGGGCAAGAAATGAGTTGGGAAAAAACGTTAGACCGTTATGGTGCAGTTATCGAGGAGCGCCTCAGAACGTTTCTGGACAAAGCCGTAGAAGAGGCGGCGGATTATCATCCCTTCATTGGGAAGGTTTACGGTGACGTTGAAGAGTTTGTGCTCCGGAAAGGCAAACGGCTGGCTTCCTGCAGCACGCTCCTCACGTACAAGGGCTACAGCGGAAAGGTTGACAGCAGAATCTTGGATGTCTGCGTTGGAATTGAGCTGTACCGCCACGCAATTCTGGTCCACGACGACATAGTTGACATGGACAATCAGCGAAGAGGCGGAAAAACGTTGCACAAAGAATTCACGGACAGCTACAGCCCCTACAACAGCCGATTCGGAGAAGCAGCCGCCATCTTCGCCGGCAACATCGTATACGCCCTTGCGGTACGCGCCATAATGGACTCGGGTTTTCCAGAAGAGACCGTTAACAGGGTGCTGCTTCTGCTTTCTGAGGGCTACCGGGCGGTTAACGAGAGCCAAATCCTCGACCTACAGTTCGAGCACAAGGATGTAGATGTTGAGGAGTGGCGTGTTATGGCAGGCAAAAGAGCCGCCTCGCTCTTCAAGGTTACGCTGCTTGCGGGCGCAATTCTAGGAGACGCTTCAGAGAAGGACAGATCCTTGTTAGGAGAAGCAGCCGAGAACATGGGCTACTCGTTTGACATCCAAGACGACATCATCGACAGCTTCGCTCCCAAAGACGAGTATGGCAGATCACCGTGCCTGGACATCTCCAAAAACAAGAAGCCCCTCCACATAATCTATGCACTAAACTCGGAGGACCAAACAAAATCTGAGGCTTTGAAATGTCTTCTCGGCAAAGAATTCCTCAACATAGGGGAGGTAGAGTTGGCTAGGAAGTTGCTGCGGGAAAGTGGAGGACTGGACGCAGCAAAACAGGAGTCAAAGAAACACGCTGAACAGGCTAAAGCGCTCATAACCCAAACAAGCCTAGCTGAGGACGTTAAAGAATTCTTCAGCAGCTTCATCGGATACATAGAAGAAAGCCTAAACTGGTACAAATAGAAGCAAGCATATTAGGAGCCTAACAAGGGTATACTTGTAAGAAAATGCTTTTAGCTTTTTTACTATTACACTAGACATGCTGTTTACCTCAAGAGATTACATGACCATGCGCGCGCATAGTAAGATTAGATACTTGATTAACTAATGTTATCCCATGGTCCAGGCCAATCAGGAAAAGTGATGGTTGCTCCTGCTTCTTCCATGATCTTTCTGGGATCAACAGGCACTTGGACTCCATCTTGCCACTGAAAACCCATAACAATGGGATAATCTGCGTTTGGATCGTTAGCGTCCTTTCCCATCATTAAAGCATGTGATTCAGTGAAAACAAAATTCCTTGCATTAGAGGTTTCAACACTAGTCTCCTCCAAAGCCTCAATAACAGCATCAGTATCAATGGTCCCAGCTCGCTCAATGGCATCAGCCAAAACGAATTTAATTCCATCATAATAATTAGCTCCACCCCAAGTAATAGTCTCACCCCACCTATTCATGTACGCATCTCTGGTCTGCAAAGTTTTGCTAGTAAACGGATAACCGGCAGTAGTTGGAACAGTACCAAAATCCATATGATTACACTTTCCCTCCGTCCACTCCCAACCATTAGGATTAGAAGCCAACGAATTCACTCCCCCAAAAACAAGCATTGGAGATTGGCGATCATAATACTCCTTACAGAAAGGTATCCCCCCATCTAATGCAATCAGTGGGAGCAACACTTCTACTCCTGCAGATTCAGCAGCAGAAAAATAACTTGAAAAATCGACAGTTCCTAATGGAAAAGTTCCTTTGTATACCAGCTCAAAACCATTTTCTGGAAGAAAAACATCAAATGCTTCTCTAGTTTCCTTATTCCATTCTAAATCTTCAGCCAAATAACCAATCTTGTTAAATCCCGTCAGTTCTCTGATATGTATCATGCTGTCTGTCATCCCTAACTTCCCACTAGTAGCATTGAACTGGATGCTGAAATAATACTTGAATGTGTCATAGTCATCCAGAACCCTCTGGGTTATTTCGTCAGGATTAGTAGCTCCTGCAATACAGATAATTTTGTGTTGGGCAATGATGTCCTGGACTGAAGTTTCTGCCTGACCACCAACGCCTCCCACAATAAAATCTACCTTATGAACTGTTATTAGTCTGGTTAAGGCATTAGTCAGAACAACTGGATCTCCCCCGCCATCATCATCCTCACCGATCAATTCTACTTGCCTGCCCAGTATTCCTCCTTCTGCGTTGATTTCCTCGACAGCCAGTATTGCACCTTGCCAATAGGGTCTACCCAATACGCCATCCAAATCACCTAAGAAACCAATCTTGATTGGTTCAGAAGTCTGGTTTTCTCCACTTAACAATACATAAGCAGTTCCTCCTCCTACTGCAGCAACAGCAATTATGGCAATCAGAATAATTGATTGAATCTTTGTTAATGCTTTGGAATCTAACAATGTTCTCCCTTTGTACCTTGGTATTCTTGTATAAATATTAAAATATTTTCTATTGCCTGAAGTCACAACAAATTATTTCAATACTAACAAAGTAGTAATGGGTTGTTGATAGCTTTGAATAACGCTAGCTTGGAGTCCCTTTTGGATAAAGCAAAAGATTGCGAAAATAAATATGAATGGCTCCAGGCTATAGAGTATTATAACAAAATTCTGGATTTAATCTCAAAAGAAAACAATCTTTCTGAAGCTATTGTATTTTATGAGAGAATAGGTTTTTGTTATTTTAGATCAAGTCTTCAAGCTAAAAAAATTGAACTGAATAAGGATAGAATGAATCTGGCTGTAAAAGCCCATGAAAAGGCTGTGAGAATAGCTGAAACATTAAACGAAAAAAACAATCAATCTATAATAAATCATAACTTGGGATGGATTACTTTCCTAAAAGCTTGGATTGAAACTAATTTATTCAAAAAGAAAGTCTTATTGGATGAATGGTGGAAACTTTGGAAAAAGAATTTGCAAATTTTCAATGAAGTAGATGATCAAAAGTCAGTTGGAATAGTCTACAACAATCTTCTTGAATTTTGCAGAGTAGATAGATTCTTTGTTGTAGCTGATCATTCAGAAAATGAGAAAATTGCAGAAGAATGTATTCAAATGGGCGAGAAAGCTATTAAAATATTTTCAAAAGAAAACAACATTTACGAATTAGCTAGAGCCTATTGCAATGCTAGTTGGTATTATGGCTTTTCAGTACATTATCGACTTATGGATAAAAAAAGGGAAGAGTTTGGTAAAAAAAGCGTAGAATATTCAAAAAGAGCAGTAGCGTTATCTGAGAAAACTGAAGATGCTTGGTTGATTGGTTGGTCTAACAACTCTGCAAGCTTTAGCGAATCTACTTATACAGACAATCTTGATTTAGCTCTGAAATATGAAGAAGAATTCATCAAACAAGGAGAAATTGCCAAAGATAACTATATGCTGTCTGTAGGTACAAAAATCAAGGGAACCTATATTCAATATCAATCAACTGCGAGAGAAGATCCAGAAAAACAAAGACATGGTTTAAACGAAGCTTTAAATCATGCTGAAAAAAGCAAAGAATTTTCTGATTTATCCAATCTCCATGTTTCTCGTTTAATATCCAGAAATGATGTAATAGATAATTTGGAAAGATTAGCTAGTTATGAAACCAGTCTAGAAACTAAGAGAAATTTATTATTACGAGGAATTCCAGTAGCAAAAGAAAATTTAGATTTAGCTCCAGAAGGATACGTATATTTAACGCGGACATTCAGGTTTTTAAGTCGTATTTATTATCAACTTTCTAAAACTCTAGTTCAACGTAAAGAAAAAAAGAAGTTCTTAATTCAAGCATTAGATGCAAGGAAAAAAACCATTACTCTTCGAGAAAAGTTCCTTCCACTAGGTTATATTGAGCTAAGTCGAGATTATGCAGAAAAAACTCAGATACAATACGAACTAGCTGAATATGAAGAGAATAATGAAAAAAGATTTGACTTACTTGGAGTCGCTGAAGCTTCAATTAATGATTGCTTGTATCTTTTAGAAAAGATTAAGGGATCACCATCTCAACCCTGGATAATGATTCTTGCTGGACACCATAGATATCAGATCGGAAGAATCCTATATCAGTTATATTCATTAACTAAAAAGAAGAATTTACTTTATAGAGCTATTGAAGTTTTCAACAAAGCAATAAAAAACTACCAAACAGCTAAACATGACTCAAACCTAGCAGAGTCGTATTGGTACAAAGCAAAAATCCAAAAACAATTAGGAGAACATCTAGAATCTTCAACAAATTTCGAGAGAGCCTCCAAAACATACTTAAGATCTGCCAAAAAAATTTCAAAACTCAAAGATTTTTACCTAAAGCACTCCATCTACATGCAAGCTTGGAAAAACATCGAACAAGCAAAATATTATCACACAAGAGAAGATTATCAGAAAGCCAGAACAAGTTATGAGAAAGCAGGAAAGCTCCATGAGAAGCTGGAAGATTGGAATTATTTATCCCCAAATTACTTTGCTTGGGCTAATATGGAAGAAGCTGAGGAATTAAGTAGAACAGAAAATCCTCAAAAAGCAATAGAGAATTTTCAAAATGCAATTTCTTATTTTAATAAAACAGAAAATAACATCAAATCAAAGAACATTGAGAATTTAGATTCAGAAGAAAAAGATTTAATCAAAAAAATATTGAAAGCATCAAATCTTAGAAAAAAATACTGTCAAGCTAGAATCAGTCTGGAAGAAGCTAAGATTCTTGATAGAAAAGGAGAACACGATTTAAGTTCTATGAATTATAATGAAGCGGCACAGAGTATTGAATCAACAATTAAAGAATTAGAAAGTGAATCTGAACGCAAAGAACTTTCCCTAATAGTCGTATTATGCCAAGCTTGGCAAAAAATGGCGGTTGCAGAAGACCAAGCTTCATCTGATTACTACTTAGAAGCTGCAAATCTTTTTGAAAAAGCAAAAGATCTGAGTTCGACTAATAGAACTAGATTATGGACATTGGGAAATAGTAGTTTTTGCAAAGGATTAGCAGCCAAAAACAAATTCTTAAACACTCTTGAAAGATCTTTCTATTCGATAGCAAATAAACATGTAAATCAAGCTGCAGACTATTATTCTAGAGCTGGGTTTCAGAATGCTTCCGAATATGCAAAAGCAACTCAGAGACTATTTGACGCACATTTGTATATGAAAAATGCAGAGGGTGAGATTAATCCTGAGAAAAGGACAAAATACTATCAAATTGCTGAGCAACTATTGGCGATTGCTGCCGGTTCTTTTATGAAGGCTAAACAGCCTGAAAAGACAAATCAGGTGCAAGAAATTTTGGCTAAAGTTAGAGAAGAAAAAGCATTAGCTATTTCTCTTGGTAAAATAATGCAAGCACCTTTTATCGCTTCTAGCACTTTATCTTTTTCTGCTCCTACTCCTACTAGTGAGTCATCTGTGGGTCTCGAAAGTCTTGTGCATGCTAATGTTCAAGCAAATTTTGTTGTGGGATTGAAGGAAGTTAAAATTGGTGAGTCTTTCTGTTTGTCTGTTGAGTTTGTTAATGCTGGTAGAGAACCTGCCTTACTGATGCGGGTTGAAGATTTTGTTCCTAGAGACTTTGTTGTGGTTAAGAAGCCTGAGATTTACCGAATAGAAGAAACCTGTCTTAACATGAAAGGTAAGCAGCTTGCCCCATTGAAGCTGGTGGAAGTGAAGTTGACTCTTCAGCCTTCAAAGAAAGGAGATTACAGACTTAATCCCAGAGTTATTTATTTGGATGAGCTGGGACAGAACAAGTCCTTACAGCTGAAAACGTTAGAGATTAAAGTTGAAGAAGTCAGTCTAGAAGATCGAATTTCTACTGGAACAATAGAACTTGACTCTCTGTTGCTGGGCGGTATTCCAAATGAGTACGCTGTTGCTTTGGCTGGTCCTCCATGTGACGAAAGAGATAGGATGATGAAGAATTTCTTGAAGGCTGGAGCTGATGAAGGAGACATCACTTTCTACATATCAAAAGAAGTTGTTGGTTTAGAAGATCTGTTGGATAACCGCAACTTCATTTTGTTTTTGTGTAATCCCAGACCTAAGGCTGAGGTTCCTGATCTTCCAAACGTGTACAAACTTCAGGGTACAGATTTGACAAACCTCGGTATTGTATTAGCTAAAGCTTATCGAAGCATAGATCAAAATCTTAAACACTCGAAGAGGATTTGTGTTGGGATTCTTTCTGACGTTCTCGTAGAGTATGGGGCAAAAACTGCGAGAGAGTGGATGTCAGAGCTGATCACCGATCTTGGATCGAAAGGCTTCACATTGCTGGCTGTCATGGACCCGAAAGAACACCCTACAGATCAAGCAACAACAGTTCTTAACCTCTTTGACGGCGAAATAGAGGTCACCCAAACCGAAGACCCACTAGAATGCAAAAAATCGATAAGAGTAAAGAAACTCAGAAACCAAGACTACATAAAAAATCCGATATGCCTAACAAACAAGTAGAAAGGTCGAGTTTATGGTCAAATTGAAGCTTTTCTTTTTTTTAAAAAATTTTGAAAAACAGTTTTTCACAAATTTTTGCTAACACAAAAACACGTAAGCCGACCCTATTAGGCTCCTAATAGATGTACATTGTTAAAAACAGTCTTTTTTCTGAAAATCAGCAGCACACCAAAAGATTCCTGTCTAAGGTTCACACATTCATCAGTATATTCCAACAATGTTACTGAAAAGCAGTCTTTTTCTGTTTTTGCAGGAGAAATAATGGGTTTAGTTGTTGTTTTTCAGTAGTTTGAGGGCTGCCATTTTTGCTCCCATTTCTGCCTGTTCTCTGGTTTCTCCGCTGCCCACTATTATGACGTCATTCTGGCTTGGGTTCAGTTTGGTCACCAACTCCTCGTGCAGCAATGGCGTGCTTTCGGAAACATCATCCACACTAGGCATAGACAACTTGTCGCCAGAAAAAACCAGAGTTGTTGCCCCCGACGCCCCACTCTTAATCGCAATGTCCCGCTGCTCCATACCGCTACCCACCGCCTGAGCCGAGTCTCTAACCAGAACTGCAATGTTAACTGTTCCAACCGTCAAAGGACTTCTGGGAACCTCCACCCCCTCGCTGAGTTTACTCTGCAGATCAGAAAACACATTCTCTCCCTCCTCAGAGAAAGAGATTCCGCTTCTTGAACTTCGAGTCAACCCCTCACTCTTAAGGTGCTTCAGAAGCGTTCTGGTTGCGCCCTCCCCCAACCCAAGCTCTTTTGACAGCCTTATCCTGCCCACAGCTCCAAATTTACCGATAATCTCCAGCGCCTTAACTACGTGCGCCGCATTAAAGGACGGAGCAGGACCAGGCGCAGTCTGACGCGTAACTCTTTCAATAACCTCTAACAGCCTCAACGTCGAATCCCCAATGCACCATAACCTATATTCAGAATCTGTTTATAACCATTAACTTAAAACTCTTTAAACCAATACCAGAAGAATGGAGAGTGAAAAACGTCACAAAAGCCATCCTGGTAACAGGTACTCCCGGCGTGGGAAAAACCACAGTCTCCCACAAGCTAGCATCCAAACTGGACACACCTTACATAGGCATAACAGAACTTGTGAAAAAACAACAACTAATCACCGGCATAGACGAAAACAGACAAACATTAGTCGCAGACACAAAAAAAGTTTCAAAACAGCTACAACAAATCCTAGCAAAGACAGAAGGCACAATCATAATTGAGGGACACTACGCCGTTGACGTTGTACCCAACAAAGACGTGAACACAGTTTTCGTTCTCCGACGCGACCCCCGCGAACTCAAAAACACACTAGAGAAACGCGGATACCAAGAAAAGAAACTGTGGGAAAATCTAGCCGCCGAAATCTTGGATGTCTGCCTCTGGGATGCCCTGTCTGCCTGTGGCGCCGATAAAGTCTGCGAAATTGACGTCAGCGGCAAAACCGTGGATGCGGTGGTGGAAGAGATGACGATGGTGCTGGAGAAGAAAAAAGAGTGCAGACATGGAATGGTTGATTGGTTAGGAAAACTGGAGAACGAAGGACAACTTGAAGAGTTTCTGAAGAATTTCTAAGTTAGCCCAGCGACCTTAGAATCTGCTGTTTCGACAGCAAAGTGATGCCGCGGCGGTTGGCGTAGGCTTTGGCGTGACCGCTAAATTTTTCGGCGATAATTATGGGCTTAGGGAATCCCACATCTTCCGCGGCTTTATCGATGTTTATAATCATGTTAACGCCGACTGTTCGGTTCCAATCTTTAATCCAAACTGACCGCTTCTCTTTGCCTCTCCGAATAACCAAATCAAACTGCCGCGAAAGCCCAGAAACTCCCTCCAGAACAGTGTCCTTCTCTGTTTTGTAACCGTTTTGCCGAAAATACTTCACAGCAAGATTCGCTAAGGAAAGGCGACTCATTTATCTACATCCTCCTAAAGCATTAAGTTGTTCAAAGAAAAAGCTTTTCCTTCTAACGGATGTGCACTGAATGTATGTGGTGTTTATCTGCTATGGCTGTGGGCGATTTCTGCTGGCTAAAGCCGCCCAGAAGACTAAAACTTGCCCATACTGTGCAGCTCGACTAAAACTTGTTAAAGCAAAAAAGGCGGCTCACCTGAAAACTGCCCAAGAAGCATCGCATTACATTCGTGAATTAAAAAGAAAAAGTAACCGCTGAAATGATTGTGTCGGCGAGATAAATTGGTGTGTGCTTAATGGTTTTGATGTTGTTGTGGGTTGTGGAAGTGGGGTAATTAAAAGAAATACTGTTTAGTAAGACAGAAGACTTAATATTGCAGGCAAACATTTGTTTCCGTAACGTGGAGGTCCACAAAATGAAAGACAACATACTGATCATAGGATACGGCACCCTCTTCACAGGCATCGGCTTACTAGCCTTCACCTTCATAAGCGCCTACCTCTTCCTTATCGCCAACCAATCCATCACCGGATCGTCAGACCTAATAGACGCTTTCGGCAGCTCCTTGGCTCCTCTGATTGGAGCATCCATTCGAATCATGTATCTCGGCGTCATGGGGTGGATAGGCTCAGGATTAACGGCGCGAGGAGTACAGCTTGTCACCCAACTCAAACGCTTAGCCACAACTGAGACCCAATCAACAGTTCACCCAGTCATCAAACAGATGGAACCCATACGCGCCGAAGAACCTGAAAAAACTAATCTCAGTCTCGTTAAGCCGAAGCAACAGTGAAGGAAAACGAGATAGATGAAGATTGCTACAAGGATGCTCAGCATAGCCGCAATTGTACTGTGGCTAGTGATACTGTTCTTCTCTGTTACAGCCGTCTACTCAGTGATGAATCTGGGCATAAACATCGGGGAGGCTCAGATGCTTCCCTCAAGCAACGGCATCTCTTTTTCTTTGCCATTCTCAATACTCAACAACGGCTACTATGAATTAGCTGATTTGAACCTCACAACTAGTGTCACAGACCAAAATGGAACAGTGTTTGACATCACCGAAACTCTTGTTCCGTCCATACCACAAGGCAGCAACGTTAATGCAACCCACACAATTTCTGTAGATTTGGACAGCGTCCTGTCAATGGATCATGTATCTCTCCTGTTGAATGACAGCTCCTTCAATGTAGAAATTTTTGCTGGCCTCAATTTCGCCCGAGCCGTCCCAGTTCAGCTCTCAACGAACGCCACAATACCTTGGGGGGCACCCTTCGCGCAATTCTCCATACGAATAAGCTCCGTTTCTCCTCATAACAGCACACATGCCCGGGCAACAATACCAGTAAGTTTCGAAAATCACGCAGTCATCGACATAACAGGAACCTTGAAAATAGAAATATACAATGATTCGAATGAGCATGTAGTCTCTGGAAGGGCGGACATCAATGTCCCGGCGCAGCAAAGCTATGCGGATAGACTTCGTTTATACACGAGTCAGGAAGACGCCTCAAAGCTGACAAACAGCGGAAACATACACTTGATTTTCGAGACCCCAGTTTTTGTAGTGGAATGGTGGGAGCAGTATGGCTGAAGCGGTCTCAAAATTGTTTATGAAAGAAGCGTTCCCGCGAGTTCTCAAGGCTATGGTTTGGGGTTCAGTAACTTTTCTTGTTGTCTATTGGCTTCCGATGATGCTGTATCCCACGGATATGCTTCCGCTTGATTATATCACCCCTCTTCACCAATTCGCCACAATAGCTGTATTCTTCGCTGTGGCAGGGCAACTTTTCTCTGGAACCATTATAGGATGCGGTTTTGGGGTAGCAAGAGCGATAGTTGTGATTGCCTACTTTTTCTCTGTCTCAGACGGCGGCGTTTTTAGCGTAACGTTACCGATTTCGGAGCTTACAGTAAACTTGGTGGTTGACATCAGCGTCATCCTCCTGATGGTCGTCTCGGTGAATCTGCTTAACATCGCAAAAAATCTTCTTGCAGCCATAGTTCTGCTCACAGAGAAGTCAGACAACATCGACATCACATGAATCAGAAGAAAAGCGGTTATGACTCACTGGTGGTAACAAATGAACAGACTAACAAAATCGCTAATCTTCTCTTCACTGATTCTCCTATTGACCTTGGAGGTTGTTGCTTATCCTGTGTTTTCCCTTACATTCACCAAGAACTCCAGTGGAGCTGCCGACTGCTTGGTCTTCCAAAAAGCTGAGCTGCCGGATGCAAAGCCTGTTTTCCAGAAAGGGTTGTCCTACTCGTGTTGGTCTAACAATGATTTCGGCAGTTCTGTGTCTGATGAGTCTCTGAGGCTTTTGACTGAAACGGGCACGGAATGGATAGCGCTCTGTTTCTCATGGATTCAATCTAGCACAACATCACATGATATACATCTCAGCTCCAGCGGCACACCAACCCCAGAGTCCCTTAAACACGCCATAACCACTGCCCACAGTTTAGGCTTGAAGGTTATGTTGAAGCCAATGGTTGAGGCAGTAGAACGGGAAGAAACACTGTCCTATCCTGTGTGGAGAGGCGAGATTCAACCGTCAGATGAATGGTTTGAAAGCTACTCAGAATTCATCAATTTTTTCGCCGAATTTGCTGAAGAAAACGGGGTGGAACTTTTCTCGGTTGGGTGCGAATACAAAGCAACAACTGGGGAGAAAGAACAGTGGGAAACGGTGATTCAAGGAGTGCGGGAACGCTACTCTGGTCCAATAGTGTATTCTGCTGACTGGACTAACTACCAGAACATCGAGTGGTGGGATTCTGTGGATTACGTGGGAATAGACGCCTACTTCCCGTTATCTGTGCTAAAGTATGACCCCGCCTTCGATGAACTGAAGAACGCTTGGAACAACTACGCAGACGAGATCGAAGCATGGCTGTCAACAGTAAACAAGCCTGTCATATTGACGGAAATCGGGTACCGAAGCGGCGACGGAACAAACATGGCTCCATCAAACTATTGGTCTGACATGCCCATTGATCTTCAAGAACAGATGGACTGCTACGAAGCCGCATTCCAGACGCTGTGGAAACGAAGCTGGTTCTACGGATTTTACTGGTGGACTTGGACATATAACCCCACAGACGGAGGACCAAATGATTCTTCTCACACACCACAAGGCAAGCCCGCCCAAGAAGTCATCACCCAATGGTACTCTATGGATAGACAGGTTGCGGTCATAGACCAATCTTTCACAAGCGCCAAGAAATGTGGTGTCAACGAAGTTCAGTCAGTTGGTTTCCATGTTAGCTGGGAGAATGATGGCGTCGATGTGGTTGATGGCAGAGTTTACGTGAATGGAACGGAGCATGTGACGAACAGCACTGGCTGGGTAAGATTCAGCGTAGCATATGAGACTGTGGGCGAACGTTCATGGGTTGTCACAGGCTTTCAGCATCCTGAAGCGAGTGGATACATGGTAACCGTTGAAAGCCCCAGCATAGTTTGGGACAAAGTTGTCGTCGATGTGGAAGTTGACTCGTCCTCGTTTGGGATGTCAAAGGTGAGGGTGCGCGTCACTCAAACTTATGATGGTGCCTCGGTGACGGGCGCAACCATTGTTGTGAACGGAGAAGTATGTGAGGAGACCGACACTGGCGTCTACGAGACCAGTATAGCTTCGTGGAGTCCCATTCAGCAGGTGACAGTTCAAACCGAAACCGCAGACTTGCCCAGCGAAACTTGGACCGCATCAACATTTCATGCAATAAACACAGGTTTGTATCTTGCACTTTTTGTAGGGATTGTGATAGCTGTATTGCTGTTGAAACGGCTATTCCGCCGTTCCAGTCAAACCACAGAATAAGTGAACTGCAAAGCAAATTTTGAAAACTAGCTTTTTTCCGTTTTTTCATTCATATGTCTGAATTAGGTCGCTGTAGGAAAGGGATTCAAGGTTGCTTGGGTCTATCTTCAGTTCTTTCATTAGATTTTCTAGAATCAGCCGGTCTTTTTTGATGTTCTTTGGGTCGTCAGAGGTTTGTCTTTCGAATTCGATGAATTTGCCGAGTTTCTTGACTGTGTCCAAGTGAATCTGGGTTCCTTTACACCGATAAATCTCTCTGACCTTCTCAACGACAATCAGAGGAGTTAATATCTTCTTGAGTGTCTTCTTCAACTCTTCAGGTTCCTGAACTCTGAGAATGAAGGCGTCATCGCTTTTCGGGCCTTCAATGTTCTCCCGTTCATAATAAATCAATTCTGCAGTGCTGTTATCTTTCACTTCTCTCAGTTTCAGTCTTCCTTCCGGCACCTTGAAATAGAGATCTGATTGCTGAAAGGTTCCCACATGCTCGGCCCCTAGAGTAGACAACTTTTTTATCAAAACCTCGTGGTCGCTGACTCTTGCCTTTAACTCCACCATTTTATGTTTGAAGCTGCTGTGCGTTTCAATCTTCAATGTGTTGGTCAACCCTTTGCAAGAAGAATTGCAACAATGACTATTTTGTTTTTTCGTTACTTCTATGCTAGTTCAGGCTTCGGTGAGTCGGGTTTCTTTGAGATACATGGGTCTTTGGTCAGGAAGAAGTAGATGGCAGCAGCGATGAGGATCAATGCGGCGAAGGCGAAGAACACACCTGTGTAGTTGAATAGTGTGAGTGATATTCCGCCGACAGCACCACCTATGCCTCCTCCGACGCTTGAAAGAACGTTGTTGACGGACATGAGTGTTCCTCGGGATTCGGGTGCCTGCTCAAGAGTTAGGTTAAGCATGGAAGGGTATGCAAAGGAGCCGATGAAACTTCCTGCGTACATACTTGCCAAGGCAACAAGAAGGTCAGGCACCAAGACGATGAGCGGCAAGGCTGCGCCGTGGATTACTAAACTTATCACTGTTAGACGTTTTCGTCCAGTCCTGTTCACCAAGTAACCGCCAGTGAGATGGCCCAAACCAAGAACTATGACAAAACCCGTCCCGATTAAGGCTGCCGAATCTATTGGCAAACCGAACTCTGTCCTAAAGAAAGTCTGATAGTAGATTGCCCACATCATACTAGCTACTCTGATCATGTTGCCGATTAGGCAGGCAGTCGCCGACTTGTTCTGAAAGACTTTCTTGAAGGCACTCAGGTATGCTCCTTTTCCTACAGTTTTCGTCTGTTTCTGAGTTGTTGATGGAACGCCAAAGTAAGCAGCAGCTAATGCTATTAACGAGACTGGCAGCGCGAACCACATGAGAAATGAGCGCCAGTTTCCCGTGTTGAAGAAGAAACTAACAACAAGGGTTCCTACTATGCCTGAAATGCTTGAACCTGATATTATCCATCCTGTTGCCTGCGGTCTTTTGTTCAAGGCCAAACGTTCCCCCACTAATACCATCACCATTACTCCCGCCACAGTCGTGCCAATTCCCTCTATGGCGTAGAAGATTTGCAGGAAAACGAAGTTTGGAGCAAGGGAACAACCTAATGCTCCGAAGGAGATGCATAGAACACCCAGAACAAGCAGTTTCTTGTGGTCAAACTTGACTGTTAGAATGCCCAGCAGTATTCCGAAGATGACGGAGGCTACCATCGCAACGGTGACTATTTGGCTTGTGATGGCTATGAAGGCTGGGTCGGAAGAGCCGAAGAATGCCATCGCTACTTCCGGCAAGAATATTCCCGAGATCATATCTACTATGTACAGCGAAAAACAAGAGATGGTTAAAGAAAAAACGAACAGTATACCAACCGAAGATTTTTGGTTTGAATCTGGGTCCAATTGCATTCTATCCTACAGAGCATCTGTTTGAATTGTTTTGTTAAATTCAGGAGTCTGTAGTCCGCCTTTTATGGTCTAATCATAATATATGACTTGTGATGAGAATGCGGCTCGCATGGGGAACTGATGGGATAACAAGCAGCTTTTTCAGCAACAATCTTCATATAGCATGTGTTTAGAAAAGAGTGGTTGGTTGATCGGTTGCAGTCTAAAGTCTTGGCTGAGCCAAAGTTCGTTGGAAGAGAACAGGAACTTGCCCAGCTAGAGCACCACCTGACATTAGCCGTGGAGGGAAAGGGAACAACTGTTTTTGTTTCAGGTGAGGCAGGAGCGGGAAAAACAAGGCTAACCAATGAGTTTCTGAAACGGGCGAAGCGCAAAGGGGTTACTGTGTTGTTTGGCTGGTGTCTCAGCGAAGCCACGGTTCCGTATTTTCCTTTCGTTGAAGCTTTCGAGGCTTACTTTGCTTCCTCAGGTGAGGATGTGCAACCCATTAGTTCACCGCAGCTTGTTCAAGTTGGTTTCGGAGAGGTTTCGCAAGTTAACGAACGTGGGATAACTACGTTGCTGACTGGGTCAAGGCCTTTCGCGAAACAGGGAAAGCCTGAAACCTTTTCGTCTCAGGTGTGGAAGGACCAGACTTTTGCTGCAGTTGCCAGAATACTTCATTCGATATCCGCCAGAGAGCCCATAATCCTGTTCCTAGATGATGTTCAATGGGCTGATTCAGCGTCTCTGGCGCTCCTTCATTACGTAGCACGCGTTGTAAACAACTCTGAAAGAGTCCTAGTTATAGCGACTCACAGAAGCAAGGAACTCACCACTGATGCTGAAGGGCATCCACATCCACTGGCGGAAACCTTGCGGATGATGAGGCGTGAAGACCTTTTCACAGAAATAAAGCTCTCAAGCCTGAACGAAACCAGCGTTTCGAAGATGGCAGAGAACATGATTGGCGGGAGCCTCCAAGAAGAATTCGCTGAAAAACTGGCGAAAGAGAGCAGAGGAAATGCACTCTTTGTTGTAGAGTCGTTGCGGATGCTGGCGGAACGGAAAGGTCTTGTTCAAGAGAACAACCGGTGGCGGCTTGCCGTTGATGAACTCGGCATCCCCTCCAAGATTAAGGACATAATTTTGCGGAGATTGGCGGTGCTCAATTATGCTCAGAGAAGAGTGCTTGATGCTGCTTCTGTCATAGGAGAAAAATTTGATTTGGAACTGCTCAGCATTGTGCTTGGGCTTGACAGTTTGGAAGTTCTTGAAACGCTGAACATTATTGCTAACTCTACCTCATTAGTTTGTGCTGAAGGAAACTTTTACAGGTTTGACCATGCGAGGTCCCGAGAGACGCTTTATGAAGAGCTTTCTTTGCCCCTGAAAAGGGGATACCATGCCAGAATTGCGGAGAAACTGGAGAGCGACAAGTCCGCAACATTGCCTTTTGGCGACTTGGCTTATCATTATGCTCAGGCGGGAAACAAAGAGAAGGCAGTAAAGTATTCTTTGGAAGCCGGCAAAGATGCACTCGATAAATACAGCAGTTCACAGGCCATATCACATTTCACTTATGTGCTTCAAGCCTTGGGCGAGGACCCACAGTATGCTGAGCAGAGGGACATGGCGCTTGAGGGGCTGGGCGACGCTTTCTACGCCAGCAACAAGTTCAAGGAAGCCATCAAAACCTTTGAGCGCTTAGCCGACACAGACGTAGGCGAAGTTAAGATGCGTGCACTCACCAAAGCTATGTTTGCCGCCTTCTTCCAAGGGAATATATTCCACATCTCTGAGCTAATTAAACGTGCCGAAGAATATGAGAATCCGAGTCGACTGGATAGAGCACACATACTACACTTCAAAATGCTGGATATTAATGCATCCCCCGGTGGTAGAGGTAGTGAACTAATAGATGAAGCATTGCGAATCTTCGAGGAAGAGTATGCTCTTTCAGATGCCGCATGGTTATTGTTTCTATCAGCTTGGAGCGCCGCGAAAGAAGGGAAAATGAAAGAAGCATTAGCTAGGGGTTTGCGTTCAATTGCTTTATACGAGGATTTGGGTGATTATCGTTCCCAAATGGAAGCTTTAAATCAGACAGCAATTGGCACTTTCACCGGTTATACACTTTATCCTGAAGCGCTAAGTATAATTGAAAAAGTCTTTGAAAATGAACAAAAAACAAAGATGGGTAACTATATTCAGCTGGCTACGGCGTGCATGAACCAAGCTATAATATTTGGGCTTATGGACAACTTTGAGGAAGCAGTGAAAAAAGGTTTGAGGGCGCTTGAATATCATGAGAAAACTGATTCAAGACTGTACATAATTCCAATTATTTCGAACCTAGTAGTGGATTATTCAAAGCTAGGAGACATCCATCATGCCGAAGAATATTTAGATAAATTGATGGAACACTCCCCAGAAAAAATGAATCCCTTCTGGACCTTTTATACAGATTTAGCAAATGCTGCATATTTTACAGTTAAAAATCTATGGGAGCAGTCAGCCAAGCATTTCGACAACTTGAACGCTAGTCCTTTTATCTATGAACGTTATACTGGTCTAAGCATCAGAAGCCAGAGAAATCTTGCTTGGGCTCTAGAAAAGCAAGGAAAAATTGAGGAAGCAAAAAGAATTCGGGAAGACCTCAAAAAAGTAATTGAGGGCAAAGCAGAAAAGGTGAAACACGCTTGCGTCATATTAGGTTTAATAGCACCCATTAACGTGACTGCTGGCCAAACCTTTGAAGCGAGGCTGGACATAGTCAACGTTTCAAGAGCAAACTGCACCATAACCAACATCCAGAACATGATCCCCCCAGAACTCAAGTTAATGGCTATCCCAACAAACTGCACAACGCACGAAGACATCTTCAAACTTAAGGACAAAACACTTGGACCTTTCTCCGTGAAAACAGTGACAATAGACTTGCAGGCACCGAAAGCAGGCACATTCAGCCTAAACCCGCAAGTGGAATACGTGGACGACCTTGGACAAACCAAAACAAGCACAACCAAAACAATCACCATAACCGCAAAACCTGAACAGCCCACATTTGAGGCTCTGCCTGGAAGAATAACAACCGGCTACACTGGGCTAGACGAGCTGCTGTTAGGCGGCATACCTGAAGAATACGCCGTCGCGTTATCTGCGCCCTCCTGTGACGAAAAAGAACTGCTCGTCAACAGTTTCCTCAAGGCTGGAGTCGAAGCGGGAGAAACAACATTCTACATCACGGCTGAAGCCGGAGAAGGAAGCACATTAGCCGAAAAGCACCCGTCAAACTTTTTCCTTTTTGTCTGCAACCCCCGAGCCAAAACCATGATACAGGATTCACCCAACATCTTCAAGCTGAAAGGTGTAGAGAGCCTAAGCGAAATCGACATCGCGTTAACAAAGGCTTCCCGCGCACTGAAGCCATCCGCAAGTGACCCGAAGAGAATTTGTATTGACCTGCTTTCAGACGTCCTGCTGCAGCATCACGCACTGACCACCAGAAAATGGCTGAGCGCTCTTCTGCCTAGCTTAAAGTCGAAGGGCTTCACTCTTCTTGCAGTGGTCAATCCAAGCATGCATTCTCCTGAAGAAGTGCAGGCAATCTTGGGCTTATTTGAAGGAGAAATCCAGATCATTGAAAGAGAAACCGCGAAGGGCACAGAGAAATCGTTGCGAATAAGGAGACTGGGCAACCAGAAATACCTAGAAAACGAACTAACTCTGACCAGAGAAAAGCTGGAATAACAACTCTATAAAAAAGGGTCACAACAATAACTACTGTTTTTCATCACATCAAAATCTGGAAACATCAAAAAACTCTTCATTGCCAACATCAGCTATGCTATCATCGAGTTTTTCAAGTCTGTCCCTGAAAGATTTTTCAAGCACCTGCCTTAACCGAACATACGTTTCTTCATCGATTTTTTCGTTAGATAGAACAGTCAAAAGCCTCTTTGATTCGGTAGTGAAGATTTTCTCATGTTTCAGCCTGTTTCTCATATTCAAGAAACCCTTTTTGTCCACTCTTCCCGAAAGAAACATCCTCCTAAGCCTCTTCAACTCTTTTTCGTAATCGTCTTCTTCCTTTCCAGCGCGGTATATCCGCAAACCTATAAGAAACACTACCAAAACGATTAGAGGCACAATCATGAAGAAAAGATAATCTGGTCCCATAGTTCCAAATTGGTTTCTAGAAATAAACGGTTTATGAACAGTGCTTACATACGCCTGATACTTATTGTCTCTGCAGCAGTTAAGCCCTGCACCTCTGTTTCACTGTACATCTCTTTCAGCAGTCTCGTCATATCAGGAATCTGATAGAAGTATATTGTTGAAGACATGGTTGTTTTCTAAGCAAGAAAATGTGAACTCACACGACAGGTTAACCACCTGAACGTTGCCTATTAGGAGCCTAATAGAGGTACATTGTTGAAAACAGTCTTTTTTCGGAAAAACAGAAGCACAGCATCAAAACACCGCAAACAGTTCACACAAACACGCTAAAACGTTGTTAAAAAACAACAAATGCATCTAACATTGTTTGTCAAGACGTTTCAACCAATTTGGGGGTTAAAATTGAATCTATTTCCTTGTTTTGTAAACAGTGAACGCAACAACCAAAACTACAACTGCAGCCGCCACAGACGCTACAATCGCTAACATTGAATCAGAAAACGAGTCATGGATTGGAGGAGGCGTTACGGAAATCGTGACTGGATTCGTGAGGGGGTAGTGGTCTGTGTTGTTTTCGTCTATCACATACATTCCTGTTCCTGTGTAGTCGCTCCAGTAATTTCCTTCAATGCCGTTATCCCATGCAACAGTGTCTGTGCCGTTGATGAATTCGTGTTCACTCCACACTGTTGCCATTTCATATACGTGGTCTACAATCACCTGTACCGAATTGTTTACAACATTATTTTGGTAGACTATGTTGCCAAACCCAAGGGATGGCTGTTCCTCAAATGCACCGTAGTTATTCAAGTTAATTCCAACACCGTTACGTATTATGTTGTTTTGGTAGACAGTAGCGTTGCTGCAGTCGTCAAACTGGACGCCGTGTCCATCATTGTCGGTTATGTTGTTTCCATAGACATAGATAGGTCCATCCCCGCCAATGTCTAATGCTGCACCATTGTTTGAAATATTGTTTCCACTAAATGTTATGTTACGACCCGAGTCAGTAAGCACCCCTCTCAAACGGTTTCCTGTTATATTGTTTCCAGAAATAACGCTGTTAGGTCCATTGACATACATCCCATCCCCATTTCCTGATATGTTATTCCCAGAGATGATGTGGTTTTCTTGTTCAACCAGTGACGTACAGAAAATCCCCCACCTCGAATTGTTCACGATGTTATTGCCGATTATTTTACATCGTGAAGGCGGAGAAACTCCACCCTTAATGACAATACCCGACATGGTATCTTTGATTGTGAAACCTGAGATTGTAACGTCTTCAGCCAAAACCTCAATCGCGCCATATGATCGACCGAAAATCCATATTGATATATCCGTGGTTTCAGGGTCTTCACCAATCAACGACAAAGGCTTGTTAACAATAACTCTCTCACTGTAACTTCCACTTCTTACAAAAACTGTGCCGCCTTCTGGAGCATTATCAACAGCCTCTTGAATCGTAGCGTAATCGTCAGGAACAACAATGGGTTTAAGGTCTGCCTTCACCATTCCAGTCTTTGAAATTGCAACAACAAAACAAAGAATCAATAGTAGAAAGAGAGCTTTTCTCAGCTCCGCCATATTTTGAACCTATTGTGAATTATTGTTAACATTGTTGAAAAGGGTTTTGTCAGAAAAACCAGGAGGCAACAATTTTAGTTAACCTGCAGAAAGAAAGCAGGTTGACATCTTCACCTGTTGGAGCCTCTTTTCAGCTAAAAGTAAATAAAGGTAATCTGCGATACTTACGCCAACAAACAATTAAGATCATCTCTGATGGTGTTTCACGTGAAAAATGCACATACCCACAAAAAACTTGTACCAATGTTGGTAGTTTTCCTCCTGACCATTTTGACTCTGTCACTATTCTTGGCGCAGATGTCCCTTGTTAGTGCCCAAGAGGAGACGGCAAGCCTCACTGGCACAATCTATGATAAGGGCGTAAACAGCGATGAGGATAAATTCTACGATTCGCTGGACATCGGAGTCGAAGTTAACGTTACCACCGCAGGAACATTCAAGGTGGAAGTGTCCGGGCTTTACGATTCAGAATCAAACACCATCGATGTCTCAAACCAGAATTCCACAACCCTAGACACAGGCGTTCAGGTCGTCTACGTTTCCTTGGATGGTACAAGCATTTTCGAGTCAAAACTCAGTCCCGTCAACGTCTCCAGCATCCGCCTCTACGATGAATCTGGCACCTTGCTGTATTCTCTGTCTGACATCTCCTTGTCTACATCATATTTTTTCGGAGCGTTCGGGCTTTTGCCTGCGCGCCTCACTGAAACAATCTATGATGTGGGAGTGGATAGCGATGACGATGGATACTACGATTACCTCAATTTGGGTGTAGAGGTTAACGTTACCACCGCAGGAACATACACTGTGGACGCTGGAGGGGTTTATGATGCCTCATACAATCACGTCAGGGTCCGGACCGTGAATTCCACGTATCTCGATGTGGGCATTCACGTTGTCTACCTTGCCCTAAATGGCACCGAAATCTATGCGGCATATGTTAACCCCACTACGATCGCCGGCATCGACCTTTACGACGAATCCAACACCACGCTCAGTGAGTTGCATGACCTCACATTGCCCACTTCATATACATATGACCAATTCCAACGCCCAATTACTGAAATCAAATTCAGTGAGATAGAACGAGAGATAATCATAGATCAGTCGGGAAGCATCCAAGTTGTCAATACTTACCACATAACCAATTTAGGTTTTCAGATAGGATCCATTGAACTTGGTTTCCCAGAAGATGCCTACGACTTTGAGGTGCGGGACGAAATGGGAATAGTTGAGATGTCAATTGAAAACGATACGATGAATGTGACTCTCAGAAGCGTCGCAGAGACGAATGAGACGGAGACGCTTTGTCTGATTTATCACATTCCATGGAGCGACCACGTCAGCCAAAAGGACGGAGGTGACTACACCCTAAGTTTCACCTTCTACGAAGAATTCAACTCAACGATAGGGAAACTAACAGTCGCCATAACTCTCCCCAAAGGCGCCAAATCCCAATCATCCACCCCCATAGACCCCGATAGCATCAAAAAAAGCGACCTTCAGGAAACCATGAGCTTCACTTTCTCTGATGTGACGCCTTCCGACAACCTCAACTTCGAAATCAACTACGAATACAGTGTGTTCTGGGGTTCATTCTACCCGACCATCTGGGTGGGAATCCTAGCAGTTGTCGCGTCAGCAGTGTTCTTATTCTGGGGTACGCCAAAAACCATCTCTGCAGTTCACACAATTCGGGTTCCATCTAAAGACCTAAGAAACTTCGTTGACGCCTACGAAGAAAAAATGAGAATTCGGTCAGAACTTGAATCCTTGGAGGAGCGGTTACGTAAGGGAAAAATTCCTAGACGCAGATTTAAGGTCAGAAAAAAGATGCTGGACTCACGCCTCTCCACGGTTTCCCGCACTCTCTCCTCTCTCCGTGAGACCATAAGGACTGCCGGCTCCCAGTACGCAAACATGATGAGGCAGATCGAAGTGGCTGAAGCAAACCTTGAAGGCGCAGAAAGAGACATGCAACGGGTCAAAAAAAGATACAGACGCGGAGAAGTTTCCAAAGGTGCCTACAGAAAGCTTGTGGAAGAATACCAGAGCAGAATCGAAGATGCTGAAGCAACAATCGACGGAGTTCTTCTGAGACTCCGTGAATAGTTTCCTTTTTTTACAAAACGTTTTTATTTCATTGCTTCATTTTGGTTAAAATCTAAAAAGCGGAGTGATTGATAATGGTTGAAATCAAAGTCGATGCCGAAAAATGCACCGGATGCGAAACATGCGTTGACACCTGCCCTGTCGGCGTTTACGAAATGAAAGACGGAAAGTCTGTTCCAGTAAACGCTGAGGATTGCATCACATGCAGAGCTTGCGAGATGGAATGCCCCGAAGGTGCAATTACAGTCATCGAGTAAAACAAGCACAGATTTAACTATCCCATTTCGGGGGAAACACCAAGGTTTCCTTATCTCTTTTCTCTAATTTTAGAAAAACCTATTTTTCAACAATATTCTGTTATTAGGCTCCTAATATGAATGCGGAGGCAATGGGAAAACCAAAAAATGGTGGGTTTCCCTGTTTTGTTCCCGAGGCGTTTACTCGTTTTTGTATTCTTTTGCCACAATCATTGTTGTAGTTAGGAAGATGTCCGATAGCGACCTGAGTTTGTCTGTCAGGAATTTGTCTAATCCTGCTAGGTCTTCAGCTTGCACCTTTGCGATGGCGTCGTATTCGCCGTAAAGCTCGTCAACTTGGATGACCTCCTCGAAGTTGGCTACCTTCTCGCATACGTCTCTTTCAGCGCCTGACTTCAATGTAACTAAAATATAACCAAAGACTGGCATACCATTTCATCTCCACATTAACACTTCAACACAAAAACTTAAACATATCGTTCAAATCAAAGAGTGATTCATTTTTTTCTGGGTTTTTTCTGTGCTTCTCGTTCGTTTACCCAATACGCTTCCTCTGCACCTGTTTCGTCTATTATGTGCTCCTTCTTGAAGACTGGAGCCTCGCTTTTGTAGCGTTCCACAGCCTCTCTTAGAACCCCGAAAACGTTTTCTCTGTGCGCCCCAGCCACCACCACGTACACGAGGTCTTCGCCGACACCGAACTCTCCGACAAAATGGTGAATCTGAACGTCAACAATGCCCTCCCGTTTCTTCAGCTCTTCACAAATGCCTCCAAGAACCCTGTTTGCCTCCTCCTCGTAGGCTTGCAGCTCCAGCCGTTCCACGTTTTCGCCATCCAATGTTTCGCCCCGAACCACCCCCACAAACGTGGCAATGGCTCCTGCCCTGCGAAAATCTGCCCGTTCTTTGATGGATTTCAGTAGCTTAGAGAGGCTGAGTTCCCCTTTTCTGTGAATGCCAACATACCCCATATTCTGGTCACCATGCTAACTAGCCTATTACTGATGTGCTCTCTCAAAAACGATTCTGGCTGTGGAGGGGACGTCCTTTCAGGTCAACTGTCTTGTAAACTGGGTGCTCCTTGAATCGAAGGGTTGTCTCCGACTTTTCTATGGTTCCGCTAGGCAACCTTACACACAGGGAACTGACGTTAGCTCCTGTGGAAGTGAAGCGTACCCCATCCAAGAGTTCGCCCTTGGTGACTCCGGAAGCTGCGAAAACCAGTTCGTTGCCCTTCGCCAGCTCGTTTTGGTTGTAAGTTTTGTCCACATCGACACCCACTTCCATCAGCCGGTCCAGCCTGCCATCATCATCCTTTTTTTCTCTCCAAACATTCACAAGCATGGTGCCCCCCAGACACTTCACTGCAGTTGCTGCGATTGTTGCCTCAGGTCCTGCACCAGCACCCAAAAGAAGGTCAACCCCACTGTCAGGGATGCAAGCAACAACGGCTGCCGCGATGTCGCCGTCAGGAATCAAGATTATTCTCACTCCAAGGTTCCGTAGGCTCTTCAGAATCTTCAGGTGTCTATCCCGCTCCAGCATAATAACCGTGAAATTCTCAAGAGACATATCATTCGCTTCGGCAACTGTGGTAACAATCTCTTCAACGGACATGTCCAAAGAAATCTTGCCGCTAGACTGGCCGTTAGTAGCCACCTTGAAGTAGTATCCGTCGTCGGGCAACACCTGAAAACAGCCAGCAGGTGCGCAGGCAAGAGCAGAAATCGCGTCTTTCCGTCCTTTAGAGGTTGCGGTTGTGCCGTCAACAGGGTCAAAAACGAACTCAACTTTTGGTCCTTTACCTGTTCCAACCTTTTCTCTGCTCAGGAAGGCTGGCGCATTGTCTTTGGGTCCTTCGCAGGAGATGACTTCGCCATCAATTTCTGTTTGATTCAAGACTGCTCTCGAAAACTCCACCGCCTTTGCGTCTACCAGATTCTTGTCTCCTTGACCGATGTGTAATGCCGCGCCGACAGCTCCGGCGATGGTGATTCTGGTTAAAGCGGGCGCCAAAGCCCTAAGGGTTATCAAGCTAAACACCATCCTGTAGTAAAGTGTAATCGCTTGTAAAATGTTTTCGGAAGCTAAAAACGAATTTGAGGCATACGAGAATTGTGGTAACAAAACTGCCAAGAAGAAGTGACCCAATTCTTCACGCAGCGCATTTATCTTAAGTTTTTTCGTTGCATACGCGAATTATCCAAATGGGTATCCAAGCAGCGATCAAGAGGGTGCCGCCAATGAATAAAACTGTTGAACAGTTCAGAAGAGCTGTTTTTGTGGAGTAAACAGTGACTTGAAGATTTAGAAAAGCCAGATACGCTGATAGCGCAAACAGGAGAAAAGCTGGCAACAGTGTGATCTTATCTGCACTGGAAAGCATATAATAATAAAATGTTTGGGCTTCATTTAATACTTTCGGACTATATATACTGGTTGTTGGTTCATTTCTGAAGCTAATTTTTATTTTCTGCATACTAATTAGATTCTCTTTCTAAATGTTCCTAGATGTTCCTCAATAACACTAGATCGTTTTTCTCTCGAAATCTAGTATGCAATATTTCGATTCTTTGCATTTTTGGGATTCAAGTTTGAAATGTGCTGCTTCACCAAACTCGGAGACCCAGACTTGATACTCGGTGCCGCAAATGGTGGTGCCGACAATTCCAGAGAGTTTTTCTCTCCCACTTTTGATCATCAAGTTGTGCCAGGGACAATCCATTATTGTTATCCTGAATCCGTTCCTGTTCTTTTCAGCCTTGAACTTGAAGCCTTCTAATCCAAGTTTTGTTGTTAGACCCTTGAAAAGACCGCCCGCTCCATTATTCAGCTTCAGCATTGACTTGATCATTCTGGCCTGAATCTTCGGCATTACCTTCCAGACTTCATGGTCTACATCTAAAGCAGCGTCAAATCCGATCTTCTCTTCAACCTTCATGAACCATAATCCATCTACAGCCTGGTAGCATCGACGAAAATACTTGCTGGTCTGTTGACAGTCCAATTCAGTCACACAATCACCCTGTTCTCTATGGAACAACTATCAGATTAGAATTTTCTTGACTCCAATTTTTCAATCCCCCATCAGCTAAAAGAAGAACACGTCAAAGAAGGAAGGCGGATTGATTAAAAATTAGTTGGAGGCGCATTCTGTGGTGAGAACTGTTGGGGAAAGACAACAGAAGAAATGGTGGAAGCTGCGAACCATGAGGCTCTCAGTCTTGCTGGCAGAGCCGTTGCGAAAATTAAACCAGTTCCGCCCTATCTGAACTATTTTGTGTCGTCTGTGTGCGTGTGCCTAAGTGATTTCGACATTTCTTCACAGGAAAACTTCAGGTCTTTGATTTCAGATCTCAGTTTTCGTATTTTGCTCTTTTTTCTTCGAATCTTTCTTAGGACCTTTAACCGCCGTTTTTCCCTCAGAGATGCCAATTGGGCGTGCAGCTTTTCCTTTTCTTCCAGCAGGTTAGCTTCTTCGCTCAGTAAATTCTGCAGAACTACAACTGGTTCTTCTTGAAAGTCATCCTGTATTGAGACGGCTTCCTTTTCAACAACAGTGTATGCTTGCTCATTCTGCATTTTCTGTTTTTTGCTTAAGGATAATCTTAGCCCCATTTTATATCATCACTTAAGACATAAGATACAAAGCCATTAATAAAAGGAACTCTTACATATTAAATATATCAAAAACTGAAATATGATGGCCCTGAAACAATTTCAGGCGCCGTGCAGATGATTTCATAATTGAACTGGTTTTGTCTTAGGTTGCCTCTTGTGCTTGCACATCTATGGTGTTAGATGTTGGAGAAAGACATTTAACTACATGTTCGCATGCTAGGCATTCTTCAGGTATCTCCACCGATTCTGAACGACTGTTCAGGTATCCGAGGTAAAATTTGCATCCTGGCGGAACCGAGGCACCCGGAGGTATCTGCGTTGTCTCCTCTTCGGCAGGTTGAATCTGCTGCACTTGCTCAACGGGCTCTATCATCTTCAATTCTGGTGCTTGTTGACTCTCAGTCTCTTCTTCGGGCTGCATCTGCTCCCATTCTGGTACTTGTTGACTTTCAGTTTCCTCTTTGGCAGACTGAATCTGCTGCACTTGCTCAACGGGCTGTGTACTTTCCATTTCTGGTGTTTGTTGACTCTCAGTTTCCTCTTCGGCAGGTTGAATCTGTTGTACTTGCTCAGCGGGCTGTATCGGCTCCCATTCTGGTGCTTCTTGACTTTCAGTTTCCTCTTCGTATACGTTCTGTTCTGGGGAACTCGTTAGTTCCTCAGGAACATTGCGTTTTCCAAGTTGGGTGCCAATAATTGTCAACACAATGGACACTACGAGTCCAACATAGTTTGCAGGTGCTACTTGGGTTAATGCCTTATTCCAGACAAAAACGTCATAGCATATCCAATACGAAAACCATACAGAAGAAATGATGAAAGCCGCAAACCATAAAGCTCTAACTTTTGCTGGCAGGACCCTGAAATTCAAACCAGTTTCACCTCATTTGATTATTCTACTTTTGAACCAGTCTTGAATGATTTTGTAAGCTCTTCACAGGAAAACTTCAGGTCTTTGATTTCAGATCTCAGTTTTCGTATGTTGCTCTTTTTGGTGCCAATCTCTTCTTGGATTTTTGACAGCAGTTTTTCCCTCAAAGAGTCCAAGTTCTTCTTCTCTTCCATCAACTTGGCTTCTTCGCTCAGTAAATTCTGTAGAACTACAACTGGTTCTTCCTCAACGTCATCTTGTGTTGCGCCGGCTTCTTCCTCAGCAACTAATTCAGCTTTTTCTCTCTTGAACCTGACCATTTTGACATCAAAACAGATTGTATTTGAGAGCATATAATAAAGCGTTATGAATGGCCAATTAGAACTTAGACTCCATTTTCCATACACATAAACGACGCTGAAATCCTCTCTTGCGATGGACAAACCAACATCACATAGAGGAACCCAAGCAAACCTTACAAGAATGTTCTAGTTGGTGTCTTTCTAGAAGTAATACAGCTTTATTATGTAGAGCAGGGTTAAGTGGAGAGGGTAGTAGATGTAGAAGAAGTATTTTCTCCACACCGGAATCGTGTAATCTTCACCTGTCTCTTTTGTTGTGGTCAATGAACCATTTTTGTGAAGAACAATAAGCGGTATTGCAGCAATGGAGAGGAACTGGCTATTCCACGGCACCAAGAACAATGAGTTAAGTAGCACCAAAGAAGCAACACCGAACGTTGTGTTCGTCTTCAGGATGTGCATGCAGCCTATAACTGCTATTCCGTAGATGCCATAATCGAAGGGGAGAACTAAGGAGGCAATCAGGGGAAAAACTACAATTATTGAACTCTTTTTGAAAAAATAGATGAATAGAAGACCGGCAGAGAGAGTGAAGAAGATGTTGAGTGAATCGAAGGGGCCAGAATCTGTGGCTAAGAAAAAGGGTACCTGCGAGATAAAGGCGAAAACGAAAAGGCGGATGAGGTAGTTGCGGATGTTTCTTGTGGTTTCCATTCCCAGCATGAGCAGATAAGCAAACAGTGGAAAAGAGAGTCTGCCAATAAGACGCAGAATCTCCAACTCGGGATACAGAATTTCACCCACATGATCCGCAGTCATGGTTATGATCGCTATCCACTTCAGCAGCTCTCTTCCAGAATCAAAACTTTGCAGAAACAATTCCGCCCCTCACAACAGCACTCTGAGCCTACATTCTCTCTGGCGCCTCTATTCCAAGAAGCTTCAGGGCGTTTCGGAAAACTATTCGGGCGGCATCCACAAGAGCTAGACGTGCGTCGCTGAGACCAGCTGACTCCGCTTTTATGACAGGCAGTTTCGTGTAGAACCTGTTGAACTTGTCAGCTAAAGTGTTGACATAGTCTGCTATGGCGTTTGGTCTCAGATTCTCTGCAGCGTCCACGAAGACCTCGGGAAAACGGGCTAAAGTCAACACTATGTCCCGCTCCATGGAATCTGCCAGAAGCGAGTAATCAGCGTTTTCTGGTTCTCTAGAGGCTTTCCGTAGGATACTGCAGGCTCGGGCGTGGGAGTACTGAATGTAGGGAGCACTGTTTTTCTCAAAGTCCAGCACCCTGTCCCAAGTGAAGACCACAGGCTTTGTTGGATCCACCACTATTAACGCATATTTGACGGCTCCTTTTCCCACAAACTCTGAAATCTGTCTTTTGTCTTTGTCAGACAGGTGGGGAGAACGTTTCGAAACTTCTGCGTAGGCTCTCTCCGCTGCTCCCTCCATAACCTCGTCGAGGGTGATGTAGCGTCCTCTGCGGCTTGACATCCGGTACCCCGGAAGCCGAACTAGACTGTAGGCAAAGTGGGTCAGTTTTGTTATGTAATTCACGTGACCCAGAGCGCTTAAAGCAAGTTTCAACTGCAGTTGGGGAAGGGTCTGTTCCATGCCGATCACGTTGACGACACGTTCGGCTCTCTGGAACTTCCGTAGATGATACGCAATATCCCGTGTGGTGTAAAGGGTGGTTCCGTCAGCCCTCACCAGAGTCAGAGAAGAAATCTCATGGTCGTCGCTGATGCCTAAAGCGTTTTTGAGGTCAAGGTCGTCTGCTACTTTTTCGGCGTCAAACTCCAGAACCCCATTCTCCTCAAAAACGTAAGGAGTCTTCTTCAGTTTTTCGAGAACCCTGCTGACGTCGCCGCTCCAAATCAGGTCGCTCTCCCAATCCCAAGAATCGATGGAGATTTCGACGCTGCGGAGAGTTTCCCTGAAACCTTCAAGACATAACTCACAGACCGCTCTCAGCAGCTGCTTTGCCTTTTCTTCACCAGCCTCATATCCGCGTATCAGTTTGCTAACCTGTTCTTCAGAGTCGCTGTCCCCGCTGATCGCAGCAAGGAGGCGACCGAAAACTTCTGGGAACCTCTTTTCTATTTCTGCTGCAACTGATGTCCATTCATCCAGTTTCCGCTGTAGCTCCGAAACCTCTGTTGGCTCAAGATGTTTTGCGTTTTCAACTGCTTTCTTGAGGCGCTGGACTTCCATTATGCAGCTTGTCACCGCGTAGATTGCGCCTATGAAACGGTCAGGCTTTCCTTCGGGCTTCGGCTTCCCCAGCTTGCTGTATCCGTAGGCTATGACTGCGCTCTGGCGACCAACATCATCCACGTAATAATGCCTTGAAACTTTGTGTCCATGCGCCGTTAGGATGCGGGCTGTGGAGTCGCCTAGCATCGGATTTCTTGCCTGCCCAATGTGGATGGGGTGAATGGGGTTGACGCTGGTGTGCTCAAGCAGAACCTTTTGCGGCTCAGAAATTTTAACGTAACCATACTCCTTATCTGAAGCTCTGGCGGATTCAAGAGTTAAGCGGGAGAACATTTCGAGGTTCACGTGAAAATTGATGTACCCTGCACCGGCAGCCTGAACAGATTCAACCAGCGGAAAACCGTTAACGTCTATGGCTTGCACAAGCTCTTCCGCGATGGTTCGGGGCTTCTTTTTTGCGTGTTTGGCAAGCTCAAAGCATACAGAAGCTGCCAGCTCGCCGAACTCGAGGTTAGGCGGAATCTCAAGCAGGATAGACGGCAAAGAAAAAGTTGGATATAACCGTTTGATGGCATCCTCTAAGACGCTCTTGCATGCGGCATGGAAGTCCTTGAAGGGGTTAACGGAAACCATCATGTTTTCTTCCTTTTTTTGTGGCGGGTCCGCGGGGATTCGAACCCCGGAACTCCGGCTTCGCAGGCCAGTGTCCTAATCCAGACTAGACCACGGACCCTTCACAGAGGGAACAACAGTTACACATAATAGGTTTTCTTTTTAAAACCACTATGCTAATACCTGTCAAAAAGAGCCTTACACGTAATATGAGGAATACACGATGGCGTTCTCAAACTCTTATGAGGATGTTTCGCGCGCAAAGGCTTATGCTACTCTTGAGTTTCCTAGAACATACTACTTGGCATACAGAGATTTGCCAGAAATTTTAGGCAAACATGTCTGCGGATCAAAAGCGTTAGATTTTGGCTGTGGAACAGGCCGTTCTACACGGTTTCTAAAGAAGCTGGGATTCGATGCTGTTGGCGTAGACATTGCAGATACTATGATTAACCAAGCCAAAAAGTTTGATCCTGATGGAGATTATCGCCTCATCGAAAACGGTGTCTTTGATTCTTTTGGAGATGAAACCTTTGACTTAGTCTTGTCAGTGTTCACGTTTGACAACATACCTACAAGAGATCAGAAAATTAGAAACCTGCTGGAAATTAAGCGCATTCTAAATCCTGAAGGACACCTAGTTAATCTGGTTTCATCCCCCAAAATTTACACGCATGAGTGGGCGTCATTTTCAACCAAAGACTTTCCAGAAAACAAGCACGCAAAAACTGGAGATGTTGTTAAAATAATAATCACTGAACTAGCAGACAAAAGACCCGTTAAAGATGTAATTTGGTTGAACGATGATTACCTAGATGTCTATGACAAATCTGGACTGAATCTAGTTGCAACCTACAAGCCGTTAGGAAAAGAAACTGAACCCTATGATTGGGTTAACGAGACCAAGATTGCTCCCTGGGTAATCTATGTTCTAAACAAGCCTGCAAAGAAAAACAATAAATTACGAAACTGAGTCGTTATTGGTGTATGTAACAAGTGATGTGAATCTTGACTAAAATCGAGGACATCAAGAAAGAGCGAAAACGCGCTCATGCTAAACTTGTATCCTTAAAGTCAAAAGTTTATGAAAAGTTTCTGGAACTAGAACAAGCCACATACTCAGATGGCGCTTTGAAGAAGAAAGACAAAGAATTGATTGCCACAGGTATTGCTGTAGTAATCAACTGTGAATCCTGTATGCAGTGGCACATCAGCGAAGCTGTTAAATCAGGTGCAACCTATCAAGAAGTTCTTGAAGCAATCGAAGTGGGAATCGAGTTTGGTGGCGGACCAGCCACTGTTTCTGCAAGATTTGCTTTAACTGTTCTGGACTCTATCTTCAACTAAAACAATTTTGACCACGTTTGGGTGCCCTCCCCGAAAAAAGGATACGTTTGTGAGAATTTCATGTGAACTGTATAGCAATCCGGTTTTCAAGTTAGATAGACTGCGACATTTCAGAGAAGACAAAGTCAAATCAGAGGTTTTCTTACAGAAAAGGCTACACGGTAGATAACGTGAAATCAGCAGACACAGTGAACCAACGCAACAAGCCAAGACAGGATACCAAACAGGTAGCAGCTACCGTTTACGTGTCTTTGTTGAGAAACTCCATAACATCTTCTTGAAACTGGCGGCGGTTGTCAAGCCAAGCGTTGTGCCCAAATCCTTCATATAGGATCATTTCAGCATTGGGAATGCCTTCACCTGTTTCGCGGATTGGATAGAAGAAGTCGTCTTCACCGCCTATCACCAAAGTGGGCACTTTAATCTCAGCAAGGTGGTCCTTGAAATTATGTTGGTCTTCTGCCTCGATAGTCACTACCACGTCTGATGGATCACTAGGTTTGCTGAAAAACGTCATAACCGACATGACAAACTTGAAAAACATTCTTTTTAATCCGCCTTCAGGATACACGCCATCCATCATTGCTGTGTAGGCTTTTCTCCATTTGCGTTGATTTGCCATCTCACCTACATACAGTTGCAGCTTTTTTCCGCCTTCACTAAGAACATACCCAGTACTGGCAAGAACCAAGCGACGAACCAGATCAGGATGATCTGAAGCAAAGTATTGTGCAATGGTTCCGCCCGTGGAAAGCCCCATAACATCGACTGGCCAGTTTAACTCATTTCGTACCATTTCAGCATAATCGTTAGCCATGTCACGGGTTGAGTAACCCTTTGGTAGGTCAGGCTTCCTATTCACAGAGTATACGGTGTACTCCTTTGCCATCTCCTTGTAGTCTCCAGCGACCCACCGAAGCTGCAGCCCAGATGGGGGCTTATTCTCAAAGTTTAATCCATCGAAGATGACTAAAGTGCGAGATGCATTTCCAATCCGAAGATATGGAATGCCATTCTCGAAGTATCCCGTTGTAGGTTTCAGTTTTGTGTCTTTTTTCTCTTCGGTCATGAACTCACCGCGCAGGTAATCAAATTGATGGGGCGTGCATCACTCTTTGATGTTGTGTGCATGTCGTTCTAGGAACGGTTTCATTATTTGGCGTTGTGTATTTGCTATCTTGAATTTGCGTTTTCGTTCGTTTGATCCTTTGATGAATTCGTCTAGTGCTTCCAAGAGCCTTTTGCCATCCTCTGTTATCGCATAAATGCCGTGTTGACTTTTTTCCACCAGCCCCACATCTAAGAGCCTGTTTAAGTTGTTTGCTAGTGCCGACTTTTCTAGGTCTGTGACTTCTTTCAGATTTTTGAATGTTGTTGGCTCAGAATATAGTTGGGTTAACACTTTGAATCTGCTTTCATTTGCCAAAGCTTTTGCTATCTCCAGGGTTTCTTTTCCGAGCACCAGACGCTTTTCAGTCAACCTTTTTTTCCTCTATAGGTATGTACGCCTCTAGAATACAATCAGGGTCGTCCAAGCCCTTAGTTTTTTCGTCGTATCGCCAAAGCATGTAATCGTGCGATTCCTTGTATTCTGAGGCAGGAAGCCATGTGTTGTAAATATGGGCTAGTCCTGTAGAAAATTCGTTTCCCTTTAACCTGAAGACCGCATATTTTGTCTTTGGAAGTTCTTTATAAAAAAAGTCAATGGGGTTTATGGGTGGTTCACTAACTTGCATTCCAGCGAAAACCGTGTACTCATTACTAGTCACACATTCTTCAGTCTGGATATGTGCCTCCCACGCAACATTCCTTTCCACAATGATGCTTTTCAGCTCATCAATGTGTGCGGAGTATGTCTTTCCGAATCGCTCCCAGAGGCGCCCAATTTCATTTTTTATGCTGCCCCCTTTGTGGCTGTGAAATGGGTCACCGTAATAGACGCACCCCAGCAGTTTCAATGAAATCGGTTCGCTTATGCGTGGTTTCATTTGCTCCTCATTCAGTACAAAAGATTGAAGTCCTGATTAATCTTTTTACTGTTCGTCATAGTATTCTGGCGGTTCGCCTTCTGGTGGCAGCCATTCTCCCCATTCATTAAACCGTTCCGGAACAACGGGGTCTTTGACTCTGTCGCATGTGGGAAAGTAGACTTTTAGGTCAAGAACTGGTGTTCCGTCAAAGGCGTCTATCTGGTTAAGCGTCACTGTTCCTTTTTTGTGGTCGACTTTGTTGATTTTGCAGACTGTGATGTTTATTGGGTTGGGTCTAACTGGGCTTCTTGTGGCAAAGAGTCCTGTCAAAACATTTGGGGCGTAGGGTGGCTTCATTTGCATGTCTACTTTGTCTCTGTAGTGGGCGTACTTGCTGCCCCACCATACCACTATGAGGTGGCTGAAGTTGTCAACCTCCAGAAGGGCGTTTTTATATTCGTCTTTTAGTTGCACTTCGATTTCGTTTCCGCGTTTCACATGTCCGATAGGATAGATTTCGTAATTTTCTGTCATTTTTGATCAGCCACATCTTGTGTTGTCGAGGATATAAGCTTTCCTATAAAAAATGAACTATATTCCGCTTTATAACGGAATAATTTTGTCTCCGGTATACTAAATTATGGTTTCTTGTTGCGGTCTTTTCAAAAAGTGGGACACTTCGAGATAATTTCTGAAAGGGTGTGGATATAGAAAAAAAGGGAGGTGAATAATATGGGTGATCATATCTTAATCCTGTTCAGTTTCTTCATTTTTCTTTGGTTGCTTCACTTTCTTCTGTTGTTTCAGTTTCTTCGGTTTCTTCAGTTTCCTCTGTTGTTTCAGCCTCTTCTGTTGCGGTTACTTCGGAATACACCAGGGATGCTGAACGCGCCACGAAAACTCCAAAGATGGGCGATATTAAGAGCGAAAGAATCCAGCCGATTAGAGGAATGCTGCCTATTGCAGCCACTATGATTGCGCAGATGAAGATTACCAGTAACCATAGAATGTATGTTACCCATCCAACTTTTCCGATGATATCAAAGATTTCTCCAAAAGCAAAGGCTTTGCCGAAGCTGTCTTTCTTAAGCATGTTTACGATTGCCATGACCAGCATAATAGCAAGGAAAAACGCTAGCAACACCCCAACTATCAGCAGCACAATTGTTAGAAGCCAACCTACTGTTGACAGAAATGGAAAATATAGCCATGATGACAGCACAACCAGAGAAATGAAGGGGATGGTTAAGATGAGCGGAATTATCATGAAAACAATGGAAACAACAAAAATTTGGAGTCCTTGAACCCACAAATCAACGTAGTTCTCTAAGGGCGGTAACTGTTTGGAGTCTTTAGGCTCCTTTATGACATTTCCTAGATACCCCAAAACTACAAAGTTTACTATTGGGATAATATCGAGAATCACCAGAATCAGTAGCCTTCCAAGATCATCGAAAAGCATCTTAGTATACTCTATGGAATCACTTAAGTTTACCTCAAACTTCATTGTTCTCCCTGAGCACTAACATATTCCAAGAAGTAAATTAAATCTTTGGTCATTTATGACAAGAAAAAAAGTAACATGCTCAGAAAAACGCGGTGTCACAAGGAGAACCATTGTGAAGTTTTTGGGAGAATCATATTATATATCGGATGTTTATATTTTGTTTCGGCGAAGTTAATGTCAGACTTTTCCTCCTCTGAGTTGGCTGAAATCGAGTCCCAGCTGAAGGGCAAAACACTTCAGATATACTGGTATCTGCTGAGGGACCCAGGTTCCAGCGTGGGAGTCCGTGAGGTTCAGCGGTCACTGGAACTTTCCAGTCCCAGCGTAGCCGCGCATCACCTAGAAAAACTTCTGTCTCTTGGTTTGGTGGAGAAGAGTGTAAGGGGAGAATATTCTGTGAATCAGGAAGTTAAGGTTGGTCTCCTCAAGTTCTTCAGCAGGATGGGACGGTTCCTTGTTCCTCGCCACCTCTTCTATGCTATTTGGCTCTCCACAATGTTCGCCATATACCTGATCGTATACAATGTGGTCTTGTATCAGCCCACAGGCTCAGTGCATAACATAGCAGCCATCCTTTTCGGGGTCGTCGCCAATGTTGTTTTGTGGCTTGAGACGGTGAGGCTGTGGAGAGAAAAGCCATTCTGAGTTTTTCAATGGACTTGTTTGATGTTAATGGTTGAGGGTTTAGTGAAATGAGGGAAGAACTGATAGCTCCATGTGGCATGGATTGTAATGTTTGTCAGAAAAGCTGTTCTAATGTGTGGACTTAAAAGCATGCCAAAACTAAGTAAGGGTAGATGAAACCTTTGAACAAAGCCTTAGTCTACACCGTGATTGCCATACTGCTCGGCTCAGTCACAATGCTTGCTCCGCTAGCGTTGCTTGGACCCAAGGACTCCACTCCAGATGCTATTCCCGAGTTAGTGGTTATGGCTCCCGAGGCAGGAGAATCAAACAACCAAAACAGAACCTTTGAAGATAGCCAAACGCTAGAAGGCGAAAACCTTTCAACCGAAAATTGGACAAGACCTGAGGCAACAACCGAATCTGACTCACCCTCTGAAAATTCATCCCACGAATATACAATAACCGCAAAGACAGCAGAGAATCCTCCAGATTTGTCCCCGATCGGATTGATAACCATCCCCAGTTTTCTTGTGGCTTTGGGCGTTTTTGTTTACCTCAGAAAACGGATAGGTTAGTGTTCTATTTTTGGTACACCATGTTCTAAAACGTAGCATTAAGTGCCCAATAGACCTAACCACTAAACAAAAAACATGAAATAAAGGTGAGAATATGAACAACACAAAAATGTTTACCGTGTCTTTCCTAGCAACACTTCTGATTATCTCATCAGTACCATTATACTTCTACCTGAACACCTCTGAAAGCTCAGACAATATCACACTGAACAAGTTCTCCTCCTATGAGGAGCTGAAAACTTTCATCGAAAATGACTCTTCGTTACCCCACAATTATTGGGTCAGAGCTGGAGAACTAACGGCAGAAAACTTTGATTCGCAAGCCGCTGTTCCCACAGTCGCTGAATCTGCCAATGAAGCAAAATACACCGTTCACTCGGAGACGAACATCCAAGTTGAGGGAGTGGACGAAGCAGACATCGTAAAGACCGACGGTGAATACATCTACATTGTTTCAGGCGGCAACATAACCATCGTGAAGGCGTATCCACCTGAAGAAGCCAGAGTTGTCTCCAAAATCAGCTTAACCGGCGGCATAGCCGGAATATTCATCAACGGAGACAAGTTAGCTGTCTTCGAAACTGACTACGGAATCTATCCACTTTACGAAGGTGAAATAGTATACGACGTAGACATCAGTTCTGAAGAAGCACCTGAACCCGCAGAAATTGATGAACCATCCACTGCTCCTTCACAAACAAACGGAAGCGAAAAAGACGATGAAAACAGAACTTCACCTGGTATTCCTGAATCCAGAAACGAAAGCATAGTCGAGGAACCTCCAAAAGTTCCTGAGCCCATAGTATACGAGCCGCCTACAACCTTCATCAAAGTGTACGACATCTCAGACAGAGGAAATCCCGTGTTGACGAGAAACTTTTCTGTTGACGGCAACTACTTCAGCTCAAGGATGATCGGCGACTACGTCTACGTTGTTGCAACCCAGTATGCAGTGTTTATAGAGACAGAAGTTTTCCTGCCCAGAGTCCATTCAGACAATGAAACAGAAGTAATCGCTGCCGATGAGATATACTACTATAACTTCTCAGATAGTTCCTACAGCTTCACCAGCATTGTTGCCCTGAACATACAGAACGACGCCCAAGCGCCAACCCACGAAACAATATTGCTGGGAGCCACCAGCACCATATACGTTTCACAGAACAATATCTACCTGACCTTCCCCAACTACACTTGGCAAGAAAACGAGACCATGGAATCATCAATCCAAAGAATCAGCATAGACAAACAAGCCATAACCTTTGCAGCACAAGGCGAAGTTCCCGGTTACATCCTCAACCAGTTCTCTATGGATGAACACAACGGCTATTTCAGAATTGCAACAACAGTCTACGGCTATAATACGTGGGAAACGTTTACTGATGAAACAAGTGCTGAAGAAGTGACAGACAGGAACAACGTTTACGTTCTCGACATGAACCTCAACATTGTCGGAAAGCTGGAGGACCTTGCTCCTGGCGAACAGATTTACTCGGCGAGATTCATGGGCGACAGACTCTACCTTGTAACCTTCAGAAACATCGACCCCCTCTTCGTAATAGATCTATCAAGCCCCACCGCACCCAAGGTTCTCGGACAACTCAAAGTAACAGGCTACTCAGGCTACCTTCACCCATACGATGAGAATCACATCATCGGAATAGGTAAAGAAACAGATTACGACGCAGAAGAGGACTTCGCATGGTATCAGGGAGTGAAAATATCCCTCTTCGACGTAAGCGACGTCTCGAATCCAGTGGAAATAGCCAAGTACGAAATAGGGGACAGAGGAACAGAGTCTCCAGTTCTATATGATCATAAGGCGCTGCTGTTCGACAGAGAAAAGAATCTTCTGGTGATACCCGTTTTGGTGGCAGAGCTAGACGAGAGCGACTATAGCGGAGAGGTTCCTGACTGGGCATATGGAGAATATGTTTGGCAGGGAGCCTACGTCTTCGACATATCCTTGGATGGCATTGAACTCAGCGGCAGAATCACCCACATGGACGACAAAGCTGATCTGCTGAAAAGCGGTTACTACTTCGGCTCCTATTACACGGTGCAAAGGACACTCTACATAGAAGATGTGCTATACACGATATCCAGCATGAAAGTGAAGATGAACAACCTAGAAACGCTAACGGAAATCAACGCGGTAGAGCTTTCCTAGCTATCCTGCTCTAGTCTGATGGCTTTGCGGGCAAACGTGACGTAACCAGTGTGTCCCGTCATAACGGTTTGGGGGCGCGTCTTCCCCCTCGCCACCTGCATAAACCGCATAAGAGTCTCAACAGTTTCGACGCCAACAAACCCCTGCTCAGTTAACGCCTCCACAACCTTCACAACCTGATCAATGGTGGGGCTGAAGGACACCAACACCCCACTTCCCTTCAACGCAGTATATGCGTGAGGAACAACCAGCCACGGCGTCGCCAAATCCAAAACCACCGCATCCACATCTTTTTCTTCAATACCCTCGGTCACATCCCCCTCTTTTAGTTCAACATAATCTAGGAGCCCAGCCCGCTCCAAGTTTTTTTTGGCATTTTTTTGGAACTCTTGCCTTACTTCATAGGTGTAGACTCGTCCGCTGGGTTTGATGTAGTGTGCTATGGCGCTTGTGAGTGCGCCTGTTCCGGTTCCCGCCTCTACTACGCGGCTTCCAGGTCCTATCCCGCTGTACATGATGATGAGGGATATGTCCTTGGGGTATGATATCTGGGTTCGTCTGCTTGTCTTGAAGATGTGGTCACGGAGGGTGGGCTTCAGGGCAACAAATTCTATGCCCATGCTGCTGGCTATTCGGGTTCCATACTCCTTTCCTATCAGGTCGCCTAGCTGGATGTAGCCCTTGTGGGTGTGGAAGCTCTTCTCTGCCTCAACTTTGACCAGATAGGTTCGTTTTCTGTCCAAGTAAAGGAAAACGTCGCTGCCTTCGCCAATTAACTCAGTCATCATTATCACGCAGGTTATATCTAACGTCTTGACACAATCACACTATTTAACCTAAATGATTACGCCACACAAAACGGTGCACACCTTTTGTTTCACCCATCCCTCACCTTTCCAGCTATACTGCAATGCTTAAACCATAAATACAACCAAAAAACACAGAACAGTCGGTGAAAAACTTGACCGAAAACATTTCTGTCGTAGAGGTGGCTCCTCAACTAGTTTTAGGCATGAGAAAAAGAGGACCATACAGAAACATCGCAGTGATGATTCCACAAATATGCCAATTTGCGGTACAGAATGGCATCCAACTGATTGGACCACCCATGTACATCTGTCACGAGACATGCCCAGAAGAAGCAAAAGAAGCAGACAGAAAAAATAATGCGGACGTTGAGGTGGCGGTTCCGATAGCTCAGCGTGGCAAAGAAACTGAAGAGATAACGTGTTATGAGTTGCCGGCAGCGAAAATGGCGAAGATACTGCATAAGGGTCCGTATCAGGAGGAAACGGCTACGTATGAAAGGCTGTTTGCTTGGCTGGAGAACAACAATGAAACGGTTACTGGTCCGATAAGGGAGATCTATCTGAATGACCCGCATGAGGTGCCTGAAGAGGATCTGTTGATTGAAATCTATGCGCCGATAGACTAGTTGCTTGTTCAGTTTTGTGAGAAGGCAACTTCTCTACTTTTTCTTATATTATAGTCAGCAGCTCGGTTAGGCTTGCGATCTTGTTGAAGTGGTTGGGATATTTTCCTTCCCTGTCTATTAGAAAAGGTCTAATTCCGACGTTAAATGCGCCTTCGTAATCTTGTTCAACAGAGTCTCCGACAAAAACGGCTTCATGCGGTTCTGCTCCAAGCTTGTCTAGAGCATACAGAAAGATTTCTTTATCTGGCTTGGCGCAGTTGCAGGATTCAATGCACACAACCACATCAAACCATCTTTCGAGCCCCAGTTCCCCCAGAATGTGGTCCAGGTCCTTTTTGAAGCCGTTGGACACAAGCCCCAGCTTCAAGCCCTTATCCATCAACCCAGACAGCGTAAGCTCCACATCCGAGTAGACCTGCACATGCGAGCACTCCCACCAAAGTTCATCAATTTTTCCAGCCAAAAAAACAGTGTTCTCTGTTATGCCCAGTTTTTTGAGCAGCGAAACGTTATAGTTTATCCAGAACTCTTTTCGCCGACTTTCATCATAAGTTGAGGTGTCAGCCTCGCTTTCGGTTGCATTCTGAGCCCGAGCAATATCGTCAAGTGATGCTGTGACCCCGAAACGGGCAAGAATTCGCCTATAGATTTCTGGAAAAGATGAGGTTCTTATGAGGGTTAAGCCCAGATCAAAGAGCACAGCCTTCAACGGCATCATTTATCACAAACCCACATGTTGGGAAACACAAAAATCCTTTTTGGTTCACATCATGGAAGCAAATAGAACGTAAAGCGAATTGGGAAACTTGGTAGTTCACAGCGAAAGTTATGGGGGAAAAACCGTGTGGCGTTCGTTATGCTTTGTTTGCATCATATCGTTTGATGGCGTACTGGACGATTTCTTGTGCGACGGCCGCGTTTTTCCACTCCTCTTTTATTTTGACCCACTTGTGCGGCTCTAACCGCTTGTATGTTTCAAAGAATTCCTGTATCTCCCGAAGTCTATGCTCGTGAATATCACTGATATCTTTGATTCCCTCGAATCGCACATCATCAGCAAGAACCGACAAAATTTTCGGGTCAGGTCCTTTCTCATCCTCAATTATTAAAGCGCCTATAACCCGAACTCTGACTATGCATCCGACCTCTAAAGGTTCATAGCTCATGACCATAATGTCAAGTGGGTCTTGGTCATCATACCATGTTTGAGGCACGAAACCGTACTCGACTGGAAAAACGACAGAAGAAGGAATAATCCGATCCAAAACAAAAGCATCCCAATCCGACTTGTACTCGTATTTGTCCCTTGAGCCGCTCACAACCTCGATAACAGCATTCAACAATTTTGGCGGCTTCTCCCCCGCGGGAATGTCTTTCCAATAATTCAAACCTATCAACTCGTCAACTGCAAAGATTTAACACATGAACAAATAATAATACACTTGACTAAAAAACCGTTACGTTTCCAACCACCAAAAAACAAGTTTACACGCCCTTTTTAGTATAGAATGGTTCTCAACAGTTGTTCTTGAAGAAACCTGAAGATACCTGTTAAGGTGTAGCAAAATCTTTTAAGAACAAAAAAGAAAGGTTAGGTGCACTGAGTTGGGGGAGCCTTGGTAGCTAGTAGATCTTTGAGAGGTAGTATCTATTATAAGGCAATGTTTCTGGGTAGAAAAAGTGTTGACGCTGATAGTGAAACCTATCATTTTCTGACAAATAAGCTTTTTAAGGCAACCCGAACTCGATAAAAACTCGGAGAGTAACAAAGCCTAAATAATATTTCACAATTAGAATAAAGTCGATTTCATCTCGTTCAAGGGACGGACATTCAAATCATGACAGTCAAACAGCACACTAACAGAGGCGTATTTCCAGTTTATGTAAACTGAAAAATGGTGGAAAACTTGGCTAAAAGAATCAGAAAACTTATTCTCCCCTTCGCGGTTGCTGGCAAAGAACGGTTTAAACCCTTCACCAAGGAGATGGAGATGGCAGCCATCTTCTATCTAGCCGAAAGAGACAGAAAGAAGGGCGAAGGGCGAGTCTTGAAGAAGCCGGAGGAAGATCTGGCTTTCATAGCTGAAACCTGTTATCCCGTATGGCTGATTCCATGGATGGGAAGAACCCTAATCTTTGATGGACTAGAATTCACGAATCCGTCAATATCTTACGACGTGCTTCCAGACGTCAAAGCCTTCGATACTGATATTCAAGCAAGCTCCAAGTCACGTGAAGCCTACGTTGCAGCCCTATCCCAGCACGCCAGCTACTTCCAGAACTTCGCCGGAAAAGAGGGAAAAATCATAGAAGGTCTTGTCACAAACCCGAATTTCACGAAAGATTTACTTGATTATCTCCAAGACGCAGAGTCGATCAGAAAAGGGGCAACAACAAAAGCGATTTTATCTCCTCTCTTAGATAAGTCCGAGGTCTCAGCTTCCCTTGACAAGCTTTCTGAATTAAGAGACACAATAGAGGAGGAAATAAAAACTCTAAGCAAAACCATGAAGCTCCTCAGCAAAGAGACAAGAGAACAGGTGAAAGCTCTTCGCGCTGAAATGAAGGAGACCCTAAAAGAGTTTGATCAAAGAATCAAAAAGCTCAAACCCGAAGTAATGAAGAAAATAAAGAAAATTCAAGAGAGCCGCGATGCAGAGGTCACCAGAATCTCCAAAAACTATGACAGGAAACTCCGAGCCCGCCACCAAAAAAAGGTTAAAACAGAAAGAACGCTTGAACGTCTGTCAACTGACATCGAGCGTATTGAAGCGGACATAAAAGGTTGCAGGGAACATAAAGACGAGGCTGGCGAGTTTCAGTTGACGCAGCAGCTCGATGAGATCAAAAAGAAGCTTCCAGTTTTGAATAAGGAACTCAAGGAGATTGATAAAGAGATAGAGGATATTGAGGATGCAAAGAAGGTAAGGGTGGCTAGGGCAAGAACGAAACCGGACGATCGTGTTGAAGAAGCAATGAAGTCTCTGCGGGACATAGAAGCTGCAAAGGAGGCTAGAACCATACTCGAACAGCAGGAGTTAGCGGATTTGGAGGAGAAGACCTCATTTATAATAAAGCATATTGATGAGCTGATTAAAGAAAAAGAGGCAGCATTAGACCAGATTGACAGTATCGGCGCCGAAGAAAGAAGAAGAAAAAATGCGCTGGTTTACCTTCCAGTCTATCTTGTTTGTTACGAAACTGAAGTTGGGACAAGATATGTTGTCTTTCCTCCATCATATGTAGGCAGCATGGGTATCAAAACAAAATTGAAGGGTGTCTTCGGCGCTGGAAAAATGAAATCGTTTATCCAGTCCCGTTCACCATCCATCGCAACCCTTATGGATCGACTTGTGGATTTAACCCAATCGAATCCCGTGTTTGAGAAGGAGATAACAGAGGCGGGAACCAAAGCTAACATCTTACGGACAAAAGAGCTGCAGGTAGCCATCAAAAAAGGATTAACAGAGTTGCAAGCCGAGGGCTGGATATCAGAAAACGAAGCTCAAGCACTCATCAGCGAACTTGACATAAAATAACCCTCACAGAAGTAATTTCCCATTTCAGTCTTCGTTTTCAGCCTGTTCTTTTCCCATTTTCTGGCAGATGTTAGAAATGGCGAGGAGGATATGTGGTGGCGTGAACACGCTAAAGACTTTGGTGTATCGCGCTGACGCAGCCTTCTTCACCGTCTCCTTTTTTCCTCCAGCCTCCAGGTATCCTTCAAGAAAGTTTTTTGCTATGATGCTTGCAGCGTTGGTGGAGACCATAGAGGGACTGTGATGTCCCGAATAGTAGAGAAATTCGGCGATATCCCAAGCTTGGTTGCCATCTCTTGTTGCCTGCTCAAGGTCCAGTAGAACAATTTCATCTTCTTTTGAAACAATGAAGTTCTCGGGTTTGCAGTCGCCCAAGCTGACACCCAAACTATGCGCCTCCGCTATCCTTCGCCCCACCTCCTTAACCAAGGCAACATCCGCCGCAGTTTTGTTGGCTGAGAATATTCGCTTGACGGTTTCCGCCAGTTTCTCTCCCTCAATGAAGTCCTCGAAAATCAAGCGTTTTTGAGGGCTGATGTAGAAGATTTTGGGCACCACAAAACCATTGCTCTGCAGAAGCTTGTTTATGGCATACTCTTTTTCCAGTCTGGATTGCCCAAGCACAGCAAAGGATGTGGTTCCGAAAGACCACAAGGTTAGAGATAACCATTTGAGATTTGACCAATCTCTGAATCTTTTGACAACAAATTTTTGTTCTTCACCGTTCTTTGTTAGAGTGAGAAGGTAGACGTCATTCAAGACGCCTCCAATGTTTTTAACCTGCATCTTTGACAATTCGCCGTCTGGGATGATTTTTCTAGCCACATCTTCAATGCCGGATTTGTCTGAAAGGGAAACGGGTCCCAGAGGTGTGGGGAGCAAAACGTATTTTTTGGGGTCTTCCAGTGTGGAAACCAGCCCGTCAGAGTCAATTTTCTTGTGGTTGTCTATGAAGATTCTTTGGTCCTGAATAAGTGAACTGACAGTTTTGGAGTAGACGCTGAGAAGATGAGGAATTGCTATTCTCTGAATGGACTTGAGAAAGAGAGGCAGCCGCGATTTCCGTCTCTTGACAGCGGCAATATGGCTTCGCGTGATTTTGATGTAGTTGTCTGAACGGAAAAGTATTTTTTCTTTCTCCAGTTCGTCGAGGGCTTCCAAGTATCCATCCATGATTGCTTCAATATTTTTTCTTCTAAGATTTCTCTTTGACATGTTGAGAAAACTGTAGGTTAAGGAGGGAAACAGTCTCGCTCTTCTCATCATAAATTCGTACATGAAGTATTCTTTTTTGATCAGAAACTCGTGAGATGACTCCGGAAATTCTAGGATTAGGTTCTCGAGAAGCTCCACAATGGTTCTCTTTTTTGTTTTCACTTCATTGAGCCGCAGATACTCTCCATTCTTTAGGGGCTCGTAGGGGCCAGTCACCTTTTCGGAGAAGAATTCTCCCAGCCACCCTGCTCTCACGTCTCTTTCAAAGTCCAAACAGTTAACTGTCAAAATCGAGAAATTAACACCATCCACAGACTCAAAATAGGTGTTCACTCGGGGAGTGAATTTTTCAAGAACCAACAAAACGTTTACGTCAGTTTTTTCGTCGGCGTATCCACAGACCCATGGACCATAGATGCAAACGGCGGCGATTTGTCGAGAGTCAGCGATGTCCCTGCATAGCTCCAGCACGTGTTCTTTCATGTTTTCGTTCAGTTGAATTGTCATCGGCGCTCTTTCCGCAGCCGCTAGCCACAGAGAAATTGTTTGAAGCGCCCAACTTTAAACGTTTTTCGTTTTTTAACAGAAATTTAGCCTTGCGTTTCCGCTTTTTCATGGATTGCGAAAATCGAGTTTTGAATCGAGAGGCAGAAGAGCTCTATTTCAGTTCTTCAGTATTCGTGCTTTGATGTTTCCCTCTGCCGCCTGTTTGATGCTCTCGGCTTCTTCAAGAGAATCTACTCTGGTGAAATACTTGAACCAAACACCAGAACTAGGAAGCTCTATTTCGACCGTATATGCCAGGACACACACCCTCTCCCAAATCAACGAATAGACTATCGATGCTGTGGATAAATACTATCCTACTATAATACACATATTCCCAAACTCGACATATTCGAGACATACATGTTTGCCAAATAAGCTCTAAACCGCTAATTTCTCAATCATATTAGGAGACTAATAACAGAATATTTTTGAAAACAGCTTTTTTTCCTAAAAAATAGCGCAAAAAATTTTTTGTCGTCTGCTCCGATTAATCTTACTCTATAATAACTCTTATAGGTAAATGTGCGAGCAGCCAACATTGAGTTTTGTTTTAAGTTTCTGCCTAAAAAATGAGACGATTAACGAGAAGATTAGTGTGAAGTAATATGTAAAACAGAACACCCGTGATGTAGGATGAAATCCACAGTGTTGCTGTATAGCGCATTTTCTTGTTGTTCTTTGTGCAGAATTGAGTGGATCGCAAACGCCATGAGACAAGGACCCATATCGCTGAAAGCACAGACAGGACACCTAATAAAGTATGAATTACAAACACAGACAAGGTTAAAGAGTTAGCAAAGAACGTATCCATCATTTCAGTGACAGTGTATTCTGAAGCAACACAACTTATGAACCAAGCAAAAGACGTTAGATATGAGATCACTGTCACAAGCATTAAGCTTCCATGAATGAAGTATCTTCTTTTCCATTTGAATACGAGACTTGACAAAAACACAAGAAGGATTAAAAATTGAATTACAAGATTTATTTCATGTGCGTACACGAGTTCAATCCTCCAATTTTTAACTAATGATTAACCTGTAAATTTAAGGTTTATCTCGTGCCGTTTGTGAGGAACAGCTTCACCATACCTCAATGCTTATAGGTTAGCTTTTCTTCTAGCTTGCTGTCCATTAGCAATCAGGAGAATACTGCAAGGTGCCCAAATTTAGACAGATAAAAGACATCGTAAAGCTCATGAGCAACAAAGAGGACATCAGGGACATAGGCATAATTGCCCACATAGACCACGGCAAAACAACAATGTCGGACTCCCTGCTAGCCGAAGCTGGTCTCCTGTCACCTAAAATCGCGGGAGAAGCAAGAGCACTTGACTATCTTGAGGAGGAACAGAAGCGGGGAATCACAATCAAAACAGCAAACATTTCCCTCCTCCACGAGGTCGACGGCAAATCACATGTCGTCAACCTCATAGACACGCCTGGACACGTAGACTTCACAGGGAAAGTGACACGTGCCCTCAGAGCCATTGACGGAGTCGTCGTGGTTGTAGACGCTGTGGAAGAGGTGATGGTGCAAACAGAAACTGTCACCCGCCAAGCCCTCAACGAACGAGTGAAACCCGTTCTTTTCATCAACAAAGTTGATCGTCTAATCAAAGAACTCAAACTGAACGAAAGTCAAATGCAAGAAAAACTTATGCGAATAATCAGGGACTTCAACAATCTCATTTCATTGTACGGAGAGAAAGAACACAAACAAAAATGGAAGGTTGATCCATCTAAAGGAACAGTAGCCTTCGGCTCTGCCCTGCACAAATGGGGATTCACTCTTGACATAGCCCAAGAGAAGGGCATGAAATTCAGTGACGTCATCGACGCTTACCACAATGGAAAAGTCGAAGAACTTGCAGAGACTGTTCCGCTTCACACTGCAATACTGAATATGGCGGTTAAGAATCTCCCCAACCCTGTGGACGCCCAGAAGTATCGTGTTCCAAAAGTTTGGAAGGGCGAAATGGACTCTGATATCGGAAAGGCTATGATTGAATGTGACGATGATGGACCTGCCGTTATGTGTTTGACAGCCGCCCAGATGGACCCTCATGCGGGATTAGTTGCTACCGGACGTCTCTTTTCAGGCACAATAAATGAAGGAGATCGAATTTATCTGGTGGGCGCCAAAAAGGATTACCGTGTTCAGCAGGTCTCCATGTATATGGGCGCATACAGAGAGGTTGTAGGCAAGATAGGCGCCGGAAACATAGCTGCAGTGCTGGGATTGGACCTTGCTCGGGCAGGAGAAACCCTTGTAAGCGTCAACCAAAAAGACGCTATGGTTCCCTTCGAAAACATACAATACGTTTCTGAGCCAGTCATCACCATCGCCATAGAACCTAAACATCCCAGGGAGCTGCCGAGACTCATCGAATTGATGGACCGCTTAGCCATCGACGATCCAAACTTGGTTACCAAAATCAACAAAGAAACTGGCGAGTATCTTCTCAGCGGAATGGGTGAACTCCACCTTGAGATAGCCGTCAAGTTCCTCAAACAATACGGCGGAGGCTTAGAACTCATAACGTCTCAGCCGCTGGTCGTCTACAGAGAAACTGTATCTGCGCAAGGTGTAGTGGCGATGGCGAAGAGCCCCAACAAGCACAGCAGATTCTGGGTTCAGGTGGAGCCTCTTGACCAAAATGTTATTGACCTGATGGAAAAGGGTTCCCTGTTTGAGGCAATGGGAGACAAACGAATTACAACCGCTTTGCGTGAAGAGGCAGGCTGGTCGGCTCAAGAAGCTAAAAACGTGTGGTCTCTAGAGGAACACAGAAACATTCTGGTGGACATGACCAAAGGTATCCAGTACCTCAGAGAAGTGAAGGAGACGGTTAGTTCAGGCTTCAGGTGGGCAGCCAAAAACGGTCCCCTCTGCGATGAGCCAATAAGAGGACTCAAAGTAACGCTCCTAGACGCAAAGCTGCACGAAGATCCTGTGCACCGTGGACCCGCACAGATTATGCCTGCAATGAAAAGGGCATTCTGGGGATCATTCCTTACTGCTAGACCAGTTCTCATCGAACCCATCTACAAGATCGGGGTTTCGGTTCCTCACCAGTTTGTTGGCGAAGTAACTGGGCTGATAACCCGTAAAAGAGGAAGAGTGACTGCTTCAGAGCAGAAGGGCCCGATAACCAACGTCAAAGGATTCATTCCGGTTTCCGAGACTTTCGGTCTCTCCGCTGACATGAGATCAGCGACTTCTGGTCACGCATTCTGGCAGACGCAGTTCGATCATTGGGAAAAGGTTCCTGAAAGCCTATCGATGGAAGTTATAGCGGGGATACGGAAGAGAAGGGGACTGCCCGAGGAGATACCTAAAGCCAACAAGTTCATCGACGAGAAATAAACACGATAACAAAACACCAAAAACAGGCACCTAGCAAACCATGTTAGATGCCTTTTTCATCTGCATATCCGTCTGTTAGCGGGTCATTGCTCTTTTGAACACTGGCACAGCTATTGCTATCATGACGGCTCCGAAGCCGATGAGTATCGCCAGTTCATTTGTTAGCATGGGTATGTCCGCGCCAAGGACCATAACTTTCCTCAACGCGTCGGCAACGTAGGTCAATGGAAGAACTTTTGAGATGGCTTGCATGAACCACGGCATCTGCTCTATCGGGAAGAACACCCCACTGAGGAACATCATCGGAAACATTATTGTAGTCATCAGCATCACCGCTGTCTCCTGCTCCTTCGCAAAAGATGTTAACACCACGCCTAAGCCAACAAAGCTGAACACGCCCAGCAGCAGCAGAGCAAAAACCAACAGTATGTTTCCGTGGACTGTGACTCCGAATAAGATTATAGCCAACACCAGTATGAGGGTGCCCTGAAGTATGCCGCGGGCCATCTGGGCAAGGGTTTTTCCAAGTATCACCGACAGCCGGTTGATTGGAGCCACCATCATCCCATCCAGCGTACCCACCTCCCTCTCATGAGAGATAGCCGCAGGAAGCCCAGTCATAACGCTCATCATAACAGTCATCGCCATAATTCCGGGAGCAATAAAATCGAAGTAACTGAAGTCGCCTTCAACTGACCCCTTAACCTGAATATTGAATGGCTCCACAACCGCCAAAGCGTTGCTTGGGTCAATATCTAACTGCTCCGCAATATTCTGTTGAGCCAACGCTGTGCCCATCTGCTCAACCACCTCGCCCAGCACAGTCTGTATTATCGCCGACATTTGCGGGTTAGACTGATCAGTTACAATTGTGATTGTTCCCTGCTGTCCACCAATAATGTTCGCTGTGAAGTCATTGGAGATTACTATGCCTCCTGCTGCATCTCCGGCTTGAATCATCTCTCGTACGTCTTCGAGGCTGGAAGCGTCCTTAATCTTCATCATGTCAGCTTCATCGTTTATGCTGTTTAGTGTCGTAATGACTATTGAACTGAAATTGTAACCGCCAAATCCTGTGTCCTCGTTCACCAGTGCAATGGACACGTTGTTCATTGAGGTTTCTGAGGGATAGATGAAGCCGACCATGGTCATCATGAATATGGGCATCAGTATAAGCAGAACCAATCCCATGCGGTTCCTGAACAGCTCCATCAGGTCCTTCCAGGCAATCCTGAGGCTGTGCGAAATCATTGTTTTGGCTCCCATTCTGGATCACCTTACCCTCCGCATAGGCCTACCTGGCCCGTGATTACGCATTGGGATTTTGTTGTCTGCCTTGTCTCTCATTTTGCGTCCAGTGATCTGCAAGAAAACGTCTTCAAGTGTAGGCTGTAGATTCTCAACCGAGTTTATTTTTGCCTTATCTGCTCTTAAAGCATCAATTATGTTGTCAAATGCTTCGTCGCCGGTTGCATGAATCTTAAGGTGAGAAGCGTTCTCCTGAGACACAGACTTGACACAGTCCAAAGACTCCATCTTAGTAACCATCTTTCTGGTGAGATTCGGAATCTTCAGCTTCAGCACAGTTGCGTCATTTCCTGAAACAAGCTTTTTCAGGTTTGTTGATGTGTCAAGCGCGGCGATTTTTCCGTGGTCTATTATGCCTATGCGGTCGCAGAGGCGGTCAGCTTCGGTCATCATGTGTGTGGTGAGTATGATGGTTGTTTTGTTTTCTCGGTTGACTTTTTTAATGAACTCTCGGACCTCAACTGTGGATTGAGGGTCTAACCCTAATGTGGGTTCATCAAGGAACAGCACTTTGGGCATGTTAAGCAAAGCCCTTATCACATTCATTCTCTGCCTCATGCCTGTTGAGAATGTGCCCACTTTGGAGTTCTTCCACTTGCCAAGTTGAACCAGCTCCAGCAGCTCATCGATTCTCTTGTTGAGAGTGCTTTTTGGTAAGTTGTAGAGTTTCCCGAAAAACCTGAGGTTCTCCTCTGCTGTCAGCCGGTCATACATTATCATCTTTTCAGAAACCAAGCCAATCTGTTGCCTAACCTTGTTGTCCTGCTTCACTACGTCGTACCCGCCGATTGTGGCTGTGCCCTCCGTGGGTCTACTCAATGTGGAGAGCATCCGGATGGTTGTGGTTTTACCTGCACCGTTTGGACCCAACAAGCCAAAAATTTCGCTTTCTTTCACCTCAAAGCTAATGTGATCTACGGCTGTGAATCCGTTGAACTTCTTTGTGAGGTTTTTTACTTCTATCATGACACTGTTTTCCAATAGTTCCTCACCCTCAGCTTGGGTGGATGTGGTCTTTTCGTTACTGTTCACATGTTTCACCTGCCAAAAGATGCGAACACCCGAAACTACGAGCAATCGTAACTTTTACTTTGCATCGTCTCATATAAACCTTCTCCACCACAATATATTTCACTGCAATATATCGCACTAAAATATAAATATTACTTTTACATCTATGAAGGCTGAAAACCATGCATCCCCACCACGAAGAAAAGACAGTTGCGAAGTGGCTTAAAGAGTCACAAAAAGGTTACATGCGCATCGCATTACTGATTCTTTTGGGCAAAAAATCTTGTCACGGCTACGAAATGATGAAAGAAGTCGAAGACAGAACCGAGGGCTTCTGGAGACCAACCGCTGGAGGCGTCTATCCGATACTTCAGAGCCTAGAAAAGGCGGGATACATAAAGGGCAAGTGGGGTCCTCAGAAAAGAAAACGTAAAATCTATCACCTCACCGAACCCGGAAAACTCATTCTTGACCGAGCGCTCCTGAAGCACAGCCAGATCGCTGAAAGCATGAACACTCTATTCGAAGAGTATGCAAAAGCGGTGCTGAATTTGGACCCTAAGGCAGTGACAATACCTCGAATGCCGAATCCCTTCTCAATCTTCCTTGAAAAGGAACCCAAGAATAGGCTGAAAGCTCTTGAAATGAAACGTAAACGAATCCAGCATATGATTAATATGCTGCAAAACGAGCTGAAGACCGTGGATGAAAGGTTGGCTGCCTTGAGCAAGCAAAAACAGAAAGTTGATGATGATTCAGTTTCAGCGGGAGAATAGCAAGAAGGAGATTTGTTGATTTTGGATTCGGACATTTTAACTTACATCGTTAACATCGTTTACATTGTGCTTGTGTTCGGTTTCTCTTTTTTCTCCCAGAAACTGCAGCTCAATATTGTGCTGGGTCGGATATCCAAATCTTTGAAGAAGCTGCGGCGTATGCGTGACAAAGCCAAAGACGAGGCGCTGTCAGCTATTGTTGAGTTGGGAAAACCTGGAAGTGACCCGAAGCCTAGGCTTGAAGCCCTTCTTCAATTTTTTTCTATTCAACCAAACAGGATGGATCCATCGGGGGTAGTCCATAAGCTGGAGCACTTGGTTGACACCGCGGACGCTAGGGTCAAAGAAGAGATTAAGGCATTGGCTCCTTCTGCGGATGAGAAGCAGATACAGAATCTGCAGAATCTGGTGGAAACAGCTAGGGGCTTAAATTCTCTTTATCGCACTGTTCGGCACCATTATCTGGTGGGGAAAAAGGGCGGCTCTATCTATAGTGTGGTTCAGATTCAGATGGAGTTACCCTTGATCATGGAAGAGGCGGAAGCCTATTTCTCGTTCTTGGACGCTTTCAAGCAGGGCAAGCCGATCGGCGACGGGGTGGGTCCGTTGGTTGCCTCTAAGCTGATGGCGGATGCTAGCTTGCGTGAAGTGGCAGAGGATATGGTTGCTGCGGAGGTGGCTGTTGAGGGCAGAAGGGTTGTGGTTACGAGGGCTAGGGGTCCGGGTGGAACTGTTGGGAAGCCTGGGGATGCTGTGGCTAAGCTGATTGAGGAACATGGTGAAGGAATCTCGTTGGTTGTGATGGTTGACGCTGGGCTGAAGTTGGAGGGTGAAGATTCCGGTTACGTTATGGAGGGTGTTGGGGCGGCGATTGGTGGGGTTGGGGTTGAAAGGTTCAAGATAGAGGAGGTTGCCACCAAACATGAGATTCCAGTTTATGCCATGATTGTCCGGCAGTCCATGAAGGAGGTGTTGTCGCCGATGACCGATGTGGTGATCAACTCTGTTGATGAGGTTGTTAAGAGGCTTGGGCGGGTTATCAGGGAGCGAACAAAGGAAGGACACACTGTGCTTGTGGTTGGGGTTGGCAACACAATCGGCATAGCCTAACCTTTTGGGTTGTTTCCATTCTTTTTATCCACATGACGGTGCGGGCAGACAAATCAGAAATATAAGGCTCTGCCTAGTATTTTTTGTTGCTGGAAATTAAGTTATGTTGCTTACTGCTTTTGACCCTTGGAAATCCGGGTTGTGCACATGCCCAGAGAAGTTGACCTTTAATCCCTACACTGGATGCGACCACCACTGCCTCTACTGCTACGCCTCCTCGTACATACCACGATTTCATGATTGCAGACCAAAAAAGAACCTGCTCTCTCGACTCAAGAGGGAAGCTGCACGATTAGATGGTGAGCTAATTTCGGTGTCTAACTCTTCGGATCCATATCCACGGCTGGAACAAAAACTTGGTTTAACCCGGAAATGCTTGCAGATATTGGCGGAAAGCCGTTGTAGGCTTCAGATAGTCACGAAATCTGATTTGGTGGTCAGAGACATCGATATCCTGAGGAAAGTTTCTTGTGTGGTTTCCGTCACTGTTCTCACCGTCGATGATGGGCTATCTGGGAAGCTTGAGCCCGGTGCCCCTGTCTCTTCAAGGCGACTCAAAGCAATAGGAACCTTGGTGGAGGCGGGCATCCCCACCACCGTGAGAATCGATCCAATTATTCCTTTTCTCAACGATGATGATTTGGCTGAGCTTGTGGAAACAGTTGCAGATTTAGGTGTGCTGCATGTCACCTCTTCGTCATACAAGGTGAAGCCTGACAATTGGAGAAGATTCAGCGCAGCGTTTCCAGAAGTCGCAGAGAAGTTGAAGCCCCTGTACTTCAGCGAGGGGCAGAGAATCGGGCGTTCCACATACTTACCTGAGAACATAAGGTTTGGTTTGATGAAAAAAGCGAAAGCGTTGGCTGAAGAACACAACTTGAAGTTTGGATGCTGCAGAGAAGGATTCAGCTTGAATTCTGCAGTTTGCGATGGCTCATGGGCAATTCAGAAGCATAAGTAGGAAACATCATGTGAATGCTTCTTGGTTTTTCAGGAAAAAGACTGCTTTCAGTTAACGCTGTTAAAACATACTAATGAATGTGTGAACCTTAGACAGGAATCTTGTGTTGTGCTGCTGAATTTCAGAAAAAATACTGTTTTTAACAATGTACCTCTATTAGGAGCCTAATAGGGTCGGCTCGTTTGTTTCTGTGTTAGCAAAAATTTGTGAAAAGACTGATTTCAACAATGTACCTCTATTAGGTTTCTGATATGTTTGTGTGGTTGTTTAGTTGATGCTGATGAGTATGAGTCCTGTGATGATTAGGAGTGAGCTGGCGACGAGTTTGGGGGAGAGTTTTTCGATTTTTCTGAGGAAGATGTATGTGAAGAGCAGTACGAACAGCAGTTCGGTTTGCAGCACAGGGGCAACTATGGAAACCATCTCTTGGCTCAGAGCAAGAAACGACAGCAACCACCCCACAGCCACGCCCACCCCGGGTTTCCAGAACATCTTGAGGTCGCTACGCGAAAACCCTGAAGTTCCGGCATGATTAGAGAATACCATTACCAGAAGGTAAACGATGAGAGCGGTGAGGTATCCCACTGCGACTCCCAGCAACGGTTGGCTGTAGACGTTCAAGGCTTCTTTTCTCACTATGGAGGAGAATGCAAAAGTCAACGAACCAGCAATAGGGACAATTAAGCCTTTTTTTGTTGCATTTCTGTAGCTGGCTTCACCTCTATTCACGATTCTTCCAACAGATATTACGCCAACTATGATGCAGACGAGACCAACCCAGTTTCCCGTGGTTAAGACTTCGCCCAACAGCAGAATCGCCACAATCGAGGTGTACAGCGGATAGGTTGCAAAGATGGTTGAGTTTGCTGAGATGCCCGCAGTTTCCATTCCCTTATAGTATAACAGTCTGGCGATTCCGGGGGCAAACAGTCCCGCCAACACAAAGAGCAGCAATCCTTCAGGGTTCACTGCGCTTAGGTCTGTGAATGCGAGGGCAAGGGGCCAGAGGATGATGTTGCCCATGACTGTGATTGTCAGGGATATGTAGATGAAGTTCGATTTGTCCAAATTCTTTCTGACCATGGTCACGGATAAGCCGAATGCCATAGCAGAGAACAGAGCCAATACAACGCCAATCATAATTGTCTCAAAACAATAAAGGAATTATTAAAGTCAACCCTTCTCTTCATGTAGAGCAACAAACGTGAACAGCAGCAGAACATCCTCTAGTATGGCTCTTCAGCGTCACTTACGTCTTCTAAGCTTCTTGATTAACACTATCACAAAACCGATACAGAACAGCAGCATGCCCCCGACCATAAACAGAAACGGAAACAAAACATTCACCAGCTCGCTGGGAAGCGTGATGTAGTGAAGAAGTAAACCCACTACCCCCAAAACCATTCCTATACTCCCAAAGAAAAGTATGGGTCGAACATCAAACATCAACCTCACAGTGATTCCAAGAATCCTGCCCCCATCCTTTATGGGATTAAGCTTCGTCTCCCCCACCCGTGCCCTGTAACTTATGGGCACCTCACGTATTCTAGCACCAACAGAACGGGCTTCAGCCAATATTTCCATGGCTAAGGGCATACCCACAGCCACCAAATTCATCCTTTCCAGAAGCTCAGACGCGAAGGCTCTCATGCCACTTTGAGTATCATACACATTAAGCCCCAAAGCCAACTTCGCAACCAGACTAAGCACCCTGTTCCCAACCCTGTTAACGAAACGCATTGCCCCCCTCTGCATCCCAGCAAACCTGTTACCCACCACCAAGTCAGCCTCACCCCCCAAAACAGGCGCCACCAACCTAGGTATATCCTTGGGAGCATAAGTCAAGTCAGCGTCCATCATCACAATCACCTCTGCATCCAGCCTTTTCCTAGCATAGAAAAAACCAGTTTTTAAGGCATCCCCGTAACCTCTGCCCCTCTGATAAATGACATCTGCACCCATACCCCGGGCAATCTCATCTGTACCATCAGTGGAATGCCCATCCACAACCAGCACCCGACAGTCATAGCCACCCATCACCTGCTTCACGCCACCCACCACTCTTCCCACAGCTTCACATTCGTTCAAGGTGGGAATCACAACGGCAATTCTGGCTGCAGAACGTTTAGCTTCTATAGCTTCCTCCTCCATGGACCTGTTGAACCTAATATTCACACTTCAATTTAGCATTTAAGCATCACTTAAAAAAAGTGCTGGAATGGGATTCGAACTTATGAACTCGATTGGATAACCTATTTGCCCTATCTTCAAGTAAATGTTCGAAAAACATTCTGGACATCCATCAAAAAATTATCTAACATTGCTGCTTTCTGAAGAAAAAAGAGAAAAAGAAAAAGAGGGCGACCGAGATGCTGAACTTTTCCCCAGTCCTCTTATAGCTAGATTTGTCATTTCTTTGATCGCTTTCGTAGAACAACGGATGCGCCTATTACAGTTGCAGACGACAGCAGCACCATAATCCCGAAGCTCAAACCTTCTGGGATAACATCCGAGCTATAATTTTCCATGCCCCAACCAGATGGGTCATCTGCGTCACTGCCTTCTGGCCACGCTAGTTCTCCCGCTTCGGCATTGCTTGCGTCGTAGACTGCTATTCTCAAGTTCCATGTAGGGTCCATTTGGACGGTTCCTGCATTCTTCGGAATCTGGAATTCCAAGATCCAGTGCGCTGTGCCATTAGTCGGTGAATCGCTCAACGAGCAAGCCCATTCTATTTCGGTTTCGTCTAATTCTACCTCAACCCAGCCCGATCCGTCTCCTTCGTACCATACTAGATCCGTGTGTCCTGTAATCACAAACTTGAAATCACCAGCCGCAGGAGCACTGCCCCCTTCTGCAAGGCCGTCAATGCAGAATTCCCAATAGTCTTCAGCATCGTCTGTGGTGTCAGTGAAAAATTCGACAAGCCATCGTGACATAACAACATCACCAAAATCCCATGTACTTCTGCAAGTAGCGCCTTCGCCCATCGGAGTCTCTTCACCGTTGGTAGTCCATTCATCGTCAGTGGTCCACTCCCCATCAATAGTAGGGATTACTCCAGTAGACCAGGATATTCTTTCGCCGCCTTGCGCACTCACACAGCTGATGGCTCCAACGCTTACCAGCAAGATCACTATAAAAGCTACCATAATTATTGTACAGAATTTCTTTTTCATCTCTTTTTCACCTCCCCTCTAGTGCTTTCATCTCGCAAAGAGTGTGAAGGAAACAAAGTGTTACCCCTCTCCCCTTTCATTTCTTGTACCGTTCTAGGTATTCTATTGTATTCACGTTTAAATTTTTCTGCAAATTTCCTTAATTTTCTAGAAAAATCCTATGATTTTGGATTGCAAATCATATACTCAACATGAAAATGTTCCATCACACTTCTATAAACCAAGGACATAATGAGTAATCATCTCTCCACATCCAGGACAATGAAACAATATTAGACTCCTAATGTGAATGTGGTTCAATGTTTTTGTTCTATTCCGCTGATGAGTTCATGGAGGTCCCTGCCCACGTACTCGCCTATGTAACCGCCTTCCAGCACCCCGAAAACTGGCTTCCCCAAAGCCCCCACCCTTCGTCCAATCTCCCTGTAGCCCTCATAAGTCAAACCCAAAGAAGCCAAGTCTCCTTGGTGAGCATCAAAACCCGCTGAAATAGCCACCACCTCAACGTTCTCCATGTCCACCTGACTCAACGCCTGCTCCAAAGTCTCCAGAAACAGAGAATCCCCCGCTGAGTAGGGCAAAGGAAAGTTCAGGCAGTTGCCCTGCGACGTGAGACCTGTTCCTGGATATGTTGGGTGCCTATGGAAGGAGACGAAAGTGACTTTGGGGTCTCCTTGAAAAATCTCTTGGGTGCCATTTCCGTGATGTCCATCAATGTCCAGAATCAAGGTTGGCAAATCCAGTTTTTTGACGGCTATAGCGATGTTGTTGAAGTAGCAGAAACCCAAGGTTGACGCTCCCATGGCTCTGCCGTTTCTGCCAGCGTGATGTCCTGGAGGTCTCATGAGAGAAAAGCCGTGGTTTTGGGCAGCCAGCAACGCGGAGCCAGCGGAGAGCAAAGCGTACTCATAGATGTTTTCTGGCGCAGGTGTGTCCCCGTCCAGATAGCTTCCAGGCTGTGCATTCTTTATCCAGTCAACGTATTCTCTGCTGTGAACCGCTAACAGGTCCTGCTGTGAGGCTGGTTTTGGCTCCACAAACTCATATTGCCTCAGTTGATCAAGAGCTTTTCTAACTCGTTCAGGCCTCTCTATGTGACCCGGCCAACTATACTCCAGACATTTCTCCGAAAACATAATCTTCATTTCAGGTTTCCTCTCTTCTTTCTCTGAAGCATGTCTATAATCAGCTACGGTTTCAGGATGTGATGGCCATCAGTTCTTTGCATCTAGAATTAACGGTTTCGTAGAGCTCTTTTCGCAGATTTTCTTCAGACAATTTTCTCATTCGAAGCAGTTCCAGTTTCTTGGAGAGTTCCCGGTCTCCCAGCGAGTGAACCCAGAGTTCAAAGTCTTTTCGTGGAACATGAAATTCGATGCATCTCAAATCGACGTTTTGGATTTTGTCAACGAAATCTTTGAGGCTGTCTGCGTAGACGCCCGAGTGCTGGTTTAGACCGTAATAGAAATGGAAGGCTTTTTCCACTGAGACGGGGGCTAGAATTTTCGAGGCTAAGTTCTTGTCTACTTTTGGTAGTCCTATCGCCTGTTTGCCCAGATTTGTTATGGTGTAGTGTTGTTTTTGGGGCACAGAAACGTATTTTGCTTTTATGAGCCCGGGCAAGTACTTGTTTGCCGAGGAAGAAGTTAGTTCTGCTTTCTTGGATATTTCTTGTAGTGTCATCGGCTTTCCTGTAGCCCACAACGCCCACAAAATTTTGCCCCTGGTCTTACTTGCGCTCATCTTATGCACGTTCCAGAAAATAATTGCTGTTCTATGTTATTATTTCTAACGGTATGTGAAGTTTGGTGCGGGTATATTGAATATGTTTGTTTATGTGTGGCATATGCAAAAGTTTATATGTGTGTATGTATAGTATCTATATGCGATATGTCTGAAAAAGGACATATTGTATATGTGTAAAACGGAGATACAACAAAAAAAGGATATAAAAATGGAGGTAAATGGAATGAAAAAAGTGTTTACCACAAATTGGTATCTACAAAGATCGTATTTCCAACCAACTATTAACAAACAAAAAAACAAGTGCTGAATACCACAACCTTCAACATCAGCTAAAACAGTCCGCACGTTTTTGCAAGATGTTGAAAAGCCTTCGCAAAAACTGCGCTGAATGCACTGCCCAAAACCAAAGTAAACCATAAAACTGCCAATGAAAAAAGAGCACAAGGTTTCTCAAATCTATTACTAAGTTGCAAGACCATAAACTCTAACCACCTTCTACTTGGTCTTTGCAATTGAAGAAACCCTATTCTCGTATTTATGAATGTCATCAAAAGTATTAAAAGCAGATTTACCGAAACTGCTCCCTGAATGGTTCAGATTTGGTTCTGCTGCCAGTTGACAAATTTGACGTCATAAACCCCAATTAATCTGCACCAAGTTTGAGATAGGAGAATGATACGGTTGAATGGCATTGAAGTAGATTCGGTGACTAAACGTTTCGAGGACCTTGTGGCTGTTGACAACCTCTCCATCAGCGTTGAGAAAGGAGAACTGTTTGGTCTGCTGGGTCCCAATGGCGCTGGCAAGTCTACGCTCACAAAGATGATTTCTGGGAGGCTGCATCCCACATCAGGCACAATCAAAGTGGGAAAATACAGCATCCAAGACGACCCTATGAAAGTCAAAGAGCTGCTAGGCGTTGTTCCCCAAGACATCGTATTGTATGACTACCTGAACGCCAAGGAAAACCTCGCGTTCTACGGCAGACTCTACGGTTTGTCAGGAAAAAAACTGAAAGACAGAATCAATGAACTGTTGCAGTTTACACAGTTGGATGAGAAAGCAGTGAAACGTCACGTCTCCACCTACTCTGGAGGAATGAAACGCCGCGTCAACATCGCCGCCGCTCTTCTTCATGAGCCTCAAGTTCTGCTTTTGGATGAGCCTACCGCTGGGCTTGATCCGCAAAACAAGCATGCGCTCTGGGAGATAATCGAGGTTTTGAAGAAGCAGGGGAAGACTATCGTTTTGACGACGCATATGATGGATGAAGCAGAGGAACTTTGCGGTAGAGTTGCGATCATGGATCATGGCAAAATTATCGCATTAGGCAGTCCAAGCGAATTGGTTAAGAAAGTTAAGATGGAGAACACAATAACTGTGATTCCGGACAAAGCCTCACCCAGCCTCATTGAACATGTTAAAGGCATTGCCGGTGTCAAAAACGCTTACACTGCCCCTGATGAAAAAGAAAAAAGAGAGACCATAAAGGTGATTACGGACTGTCCAGACGACATACTTCCCGATATAGTGTCCTCGATCGTGAATACTGGAACAAAGGTTTTGTCTGTTCAGCTTTCACGGGTAACGCTTGAAGATGTGTTCATTATGCTTACAGGAAGGAGCCTAAGGGAGTAGAGATGATATGAGCCTCAAAAGATCACTAAACCAGATAGCTGCGATAGCAAAAACCGATTTTCTCGGAGTTATCAGAAACAAAACCGCAATCTTCTTCACGTTACTCTTTCCGCTGTTCTTCATAGTCATAATCGGATTCACTTTCGGTCAATCTGGAACAGAATCCATGAGCAGCATTTCTATCGGCGTAGTTAATCTTGACGGCGAACTGGTTGCCATAAATGCCACCGATTCATTCAACAGCACAATCGGAGACCAGTTTATCCAAGCAATGGAGAGTGTCAACTTCACGATTCATGAATATGCCGAATACGGCGACAGAGACGCGAATGGAACGGCCGCCTATGCCATTAGCCGAGGAGACATCGATGCAATTTTGGTTATTCCCGTCAACTTCACAGAAACTCTTTCCTTTCAATACATCAACAATTTTGGTGCACCATTGCCAACAAAGGCTCATCTTGAGCTATACGTTGACCCAACTGATACTACTGGCGCCTTGATAACACAGCAAAGCGTTCTCGGCTTCATCTCAGGATTCGTGAAATACTATCAAGAGGTTGCCATCGAACAGGCTCCATCGGACCTAACAGCCTACATTGAAGTTCTTGCCGACCCTCTCACAGTAATAACCAATGAAGCCGACGTCACAGAAAACGAGTTACAATGGATAGACTACATGGTTCCAGGCACGCTGGGCTTGGTTCTTATTTGGAGTGGATTAAATCATGCTTCCATGACCATCGCGACTGAACGTACAAAAGGGACTTTTCAGCGTATGGTGATCGCTCCAGTTTCTCCCATGGTTGTTCTGCTGGGCAAGCTCATCTCAGCCTTGGCAATAGTCTACATGTCTGCGTTCATTATGCTGTTGAGTGGCGTTCTTCTCTTCCAAGTTAACCTTTACTGGGACATTCCAGTCATAGTTTTGGCTATCTTCCTAGGGGCACTCTCAGCGATTGGAATCGGATTAATAATCTCTTCCCTTGCAAAGAATGAGGAGGCTGCTAACTCGATCTCTGTTATAATCAGTGTTCCTCTCCAGTTCTTCATCGGAGCATTCTTTCCTCTCAGCATAATGCCGGAGGCTGCTCAAGCATTCGGCAATGCTCTTCCCTTCACAAAAATGGTCAGTGCCATGCAGGATGTTATGACAAGAAACTTGCCGTTTGATGGTGTGATTCCAGAAATGCTTTACTTAGCCGCTTCGGGTCTGATTCTTTTTGCTCTAGGAACAATAGCATACAGAATAGCTCTGAAGAGGCTCTGAACTAAACAGCACCGTGGTTATGTTGGTCTAAGCCTCACTTGATGGCTATGCCGTTAGCTTGCAGCACTTGTTTTATTTTGTTAACTTCTGCTCTGAGTAACCTGACCTCTCGTATAACGTCCTGTAACGTTGTAGGGGTAACTCTCCTCAGATTCGGTGACAGATCAGATGGCTTTTTATTTCCACCAACAAGGTCCTCGGGTCTGTAAACTTCACCCACGCCATTCACCTCACAGTAATAATCGATTTTAGAGCTAAAAAGGAATAAGGTCACGATTTTACCATTGTCAGAAGCATCTTGAACTGTTTGGTTGCCTTCAGCGCGTGGGGCTTGTTGGCGGGCATTATAATCATTTCGCCCTTCGTTAGAGGAAAGTTTTTGCCGGATATTGTCACAGTAACTTCGCCCTCCAGATTATAAACTAAAGCGTCGAAGGGCACCGTATGCTCACTTAATCCCTGTCCTTCATCAAAGGCGAACAGGGTCACAGTTCCCGTCTCCTTGTCTATTATTGTTCGACTTACAACCGACCCATCCTGATAAGCTATCAAATCAACGAGCCGTAGTGTCTGGGCAGAAACATTTTCATTATCCTGTTTTTTGTTATCTCTCATTCGTTCTAACCTCATTTATATTGGCATTTCCCGCCTGTTGGGCAGAACTTTTTTTCATGATTCTCGACCGCTTTGAAGAGTGCGCCGATTGTTTCTTTGTTGGCAGAGTAGATTCGTTGCTTTCCCTGTCTCTTGAGGAAAACAAAATTGCAGTCAAGCAGGGGCTTAAGGTTATGTGAGATCATGCTCTGTTCCTGCTCAAGGGCTTCGGCGAGTTCGTTTACGCTCATCGGCTTCTTCATTAACTGTTCTATTGCAGCTAATCTTGTGGGATTTGACAGATTTGAAAAGAATTTGTAGCAGGTTTCGCTTAACCCTTTTTTCATTGTTGCCTCACTTCTTTATGTGGGAAGCTGTTTGTGTAATATTAAGTATTTTTCATATGTATATTCGTTCATATAAACCCGTTGGTCACATCATTAAAGCGAAAAAATGGAAAACCTGCTATTCGAGTTTGGGCGGTTACAGGTATGCTTCCGTGGCGTACCTTCGCATCATCCTGTGGCTGTTGAAGTAGTATGCGACCTTTCCAATCGAGTTTTCCATCAGTTGTATCCAATCATCCCTATTCTTGTAGAACGTGGGAATAATCAGATACTGCAGTTTGTCGTATAACTCTGTAATCTCCCGGCGTCTTCTCTCAGCCTCATCCACGTCTTCTTTTGGGCAAGGACCAATAGCCCAGCCAGTGACGCCCTCAATACAGCCTTCAACCCACCAGCCATCCAAGACACTGAAGTTAATCACGCCGTTATGGGCTGCCTTCATTCCGCTGGTGCCGGAAGCCTCGAAAGGCGGAATCGGAGTGTTCAGCCAGACGTCTACGCCTGAGGTGAGCTTAGCTCCCATTTGCAGGTCATAATTCTCCAGATAGATGATTGTCATGAGGTCCTTCAGTTTTTCTTTCATTTCATGAATCTCTTCGATTAACCGTTTCCCCATCCAGTCGTTAGGGTGAGCCTTGCCCGCATAAACCACCTGAATCTTGCCCACCCTGTTGATTTCCTCAAGCCTCTTCAGGTTCGAGAACAGCAGAGTTGCTCTCTTGTAGCCAGTGGCTCTACGCGCAAAACCCAACGTAAGCACATCAGGATCAAACTGGACACCTGACCGTTCACGAACATATCGTATGAGCTGCTCTTTCGCTTCCATGTGTGCTCGCCAAATCTCCTCATCTGGGATGCCGTCGACTCTGACCAGCAGCTCAGGCTCGTTAGCCCATCCCGGCAAATACCGGTCATAAAGACTTCTGAAACTTTCACAAGTCCATGTAAACGAGTGGACGCCGTTAGTTATGGCTGAGATGTTATAGCCCGGAAACAGGGTCAGAGAAAACTCTTTGTGTCTTTTCGCCACGCCGTTCACGTATTTGCTGGTGTTCAGGGCAAGACGGGTCATGTTAAGCTGATCTTTTCCTCCGAGCTCCTTCAGGGTTTCTAGAGGAATTATGTCACCCAGAATTTCTTGGACAAGGTCGTAGGAGAATTTGTCGTGACCTGCTTCCACTGGAGTGTGAGTGGTGAATATGCAGAGGTCTCTTACACTATCCAGGTCTTTCCCGTTCTTTGCCAGCAACTCTAACGTGAGAAAACAGGAGTGCCCCTCGTTCATGTGATACTTTGCGACCTCAAAGCCTGCGGCTTCCAGCATCTTCACCCCGCCGATTCCCAGCACAATCTCCTGCTTCAGCCTGTACTTCCTGTCGCCGCCATACAGGAGAGAAGTTATCTCTCGGTCCTCTGGGGAGTTGCTCTCAACGTCTGTGTCCAGAAACAGAACAGGAACCAGTCCTCCTGTGGGACTCTGGTAATCGTAAAGCCAAGCCTTCACTTTCACTTTCCGATTCTGTATTTTCAGCTCGACTTGGTTTGGCAGTTCATTCATCGATTCGGATGGCTTCCAATCGTCCGGATGATCGATCTGCTTTCCGTCCCTGATCTCCTGCCTCAGGTAACCCTTCCTGCTGACAAGAGTGACCCCCACCAACGGAATCTTGAGGTCAGCGCTGGACTTGATAACATCGCCAGCCAGCACCCCTAAACCTCCGCTGTAGGTGTGAATTTCATTGTTCAACCCGATTTCCATGGAGAAGTAGGCTATTCTTTTTCCCTTCAGGAAAGCATGTTTACAGTATTCGCCGCAGAAATAGTATGTTCTTCCCCTCACTTCAGCCTTGAATTCTTCTTTCGGTTCAGTTAAAGGCAACCCGCAGACAGGGTCTCTAATCATAAACAAAACCTCTCGATTCACACCCACATTATGTAATTGTTGACCTGCATCCTTTCTTAGTTTTCCTTCTCCTTTAAGCTAGCGGAAACTTCAGCAACTTTTCTCAGTTGTTTTATTCTTCTTTCGGTTAGGGCAAGAACCCTCTTGCGTAGAGCCTCGCCTTTCAACTTTCTTTTTGAGCGGCTAACTTTTGCTATCTGGTCGGCTAGTTTGTCGTCGCCAACCACATGTCGCAGCCAGCGCTCGAAATCGCCTCTTTCCATGTGGAATCGAATGGAGCTCAAATCAACTTTCTTCAGTGCTGAAACAAACTCGTACAAGCTGTGCACTGTCAAACCAGAGGAACGGGCAAACTCGTAAGAGAAGGTGAATCCCATCCCAGCTGGAAGGCGCCTCAGCACTCTTTTTGCTGCAAGCTCAGGCTTTTCTAGTTCTGAACGGATTCTTGCCTCTAGGTCGGAGAGGATTCTTGAGTAGACGGCGAAGGCTTCCACTGGACTGCCCATGGAACTGAAGTAGTTGTGCACGTCTCCGGGTCCTCCCCCCTTTATGCTGAGGTAGTAGAAGTGGTCGCTCATCTGGAGGTAACGCCACAGCCTAATCAGGGTTTTGTCGCCTATTCCCTTCACCAGCTGCTCCAGTTCCTTCAGAGAGTCGTAGCAGATGTTCTGCATGGGGTTGCCGATCCATGCGCTGGGGTCCCGTTCAATGTCCGCCCATGAGACGGTGTTGTATTCGTGGACGTCGATTTCGCCCACTGGGTCATGCATCTCGATGACTTCTGAGGGGGTTCGCCAATTCAGGTGATGCCATCGGTTCACTTCTTCGGGTAGTGCTCTTAGGAATTCATGGATTCCGCCTTCTGGCCAGTGGTGTTCCCCAAAGGTTTCGTAGTCAACGAAGAGTGTTATTACCTGCCCTTGGGCTGAGGCTAGCCAGCTGGCGTATTTGGTTGCGTCTAGAGGATACTCGTTCCACCATGTGGAGGAGAAGCGGAATCCTATGTCGTCTGAGAGGCGGTAGTTGCGGAGAAGCACACGGAGGTCAGAGCCTTTGGCTTTGTAGACGTAATTGGGGCTTCTCCACCCAAGAAGCCGTTCTATGCCTTCTGTGACTGTGCCTTTGTAGCCCATTCCCTTCATGGTCTTGGCTATGGCGTTGTTGTATAGCAACTCAGTGTTTTCGATAAACTGAGGTTCGTAGTTGAAGAGGTCTTTCATGAGTTGACGGTGCATTTTGACCTGTTCCATGAATTCTGAGCGGTCGGTTCCGTAGAGGCTAGCTAACGAGTGGTAGTATGTTTCGTCCATGAATTCGACGCATCCGGTTTCGGCGAGCTGCTTGAAGGATTCGATGAGGTCCGAGTTCCACATTTCACATTGCTCAAGAAAGACGCCGGATATGCCGTAGGCTACCTTGAACGGTTTCCCTTGGCTCTTGCTTCTGTCGATCTGCTCCAAGATTATGCTGTTTGTTGGAAAGTAGCATTTTCTTGCGGCTCTCTCGAAAACGTAGCGGTTAAGCCCATTGTCAAAGTAGAGGTCAAGAAGCTCCTTTTTTGGCACTTTTCCCTTAGACAGTAGGTCGGAGTGAAAGTTTCGGTTCAACCTGAATGGCTGATGAACCTCGAACATTAAACAAACGTCTGTCATGGTTGACCACTAAAGCTGAAATGGAATAGGCTTCCGAAATGCAGAGTGGTTTTCTTTCCCTTTTATAACTTCTTATTCACCAGTATTCTTTTTTGTCAAGAAACCTTGACCAAAAAGTCACAATTCTAGTCAAGAAAAATTGACTAAAAATTGCATCTGCGGACTTGTTTAGTCAAGAAACTTTTACAAAAATCCTTTTATCTGTATCGCAACCAGCTTTAATTGGGTGTTAAGTTTGAAATCGCCAGTAGCCGTATTCATGATGTTAATGATGTTCAGCGGTTTCTTGGTGTCTGGCATCACGCATTCTGGTTTAGCGCAATACAATCCAGCGCAATACTATTCATTCAAAATCTCAGGTTACATCTTGGACTCCGATGGCAACGGAATCGCTGGTGCAATGATTATTTTTAATGTGCCCCAGATTGTTCCTGCTGTTCTCTCAGATTCCTCAGGGTATTACGTGATTTACGCTCCCATAGGCACTTACCACGTCAACGTCTGGCCACCCTTCGATTCCAACTACATTTCATATGATGAACCAGAGCTTGCTGTGCGGTCGGGCATAACCAAAAACATCACTTTAGATTCAGGCTACAAGGTATCCGGCTACATAACCGATTCGTCTGGAGCACCTATCGTAAAGGCTGTTGTTTCAATGGATAATTTCTTTTGCGGATGGTACTCAAAATATTCAGGACGTTATTTTGTTACTGCTCCTGCTGGCACATACACGTTGAGGGCCAGACCCGCAAACGGTCCTCAGGACGTATCTGATTTTCTCCCTTACTCGGAGTCCAACGTTGTCGTGAACGGCGACCTTGCAAAAAACATCACCGTGGAAACTCCACCTCCCACTAAGATTTCAGGATATGTCTTAGATGCAGAAGGTAACGGATTGGCTGGCGCCCAAGTAATCTTCGGCGTTCCTGATGTTGTTCCCAGCGTTTTCACAGATGATTCCGGTTATTACAAGGTTTACGCTCCAGCGGGCACTTATCACGTTAATGTCTGGCCGCCTTTCGATTCCAACTATCTGTCTTTTGACCAACCAGAGTTCACCGTGGAAACTTCAGACATTTCAAAAAACATTACACTGAGTTCAGGCTACAAACTGTCAGGTTATCTAACAGATTCCTCTGGGGCGCCAATAAGAGGCGCCCTTGCATCGTTAAACCAATTCCACTGTGGATGGTACTCTGATCCTTCGGGATACTATTTTGTTACTGCCCCAGCTGGAACATACACCTTAAACATTCAGCCGAAGACAGGCCCAAGCTTCCCTACCTATACTGAAAACAACTTTACCCTAACTGGCGACACCGCCAAAAACATCAACCTAAACAGAACACATACCAACACATTTAGCAACAACTTTGATGACGGTCTCGCGGATGGCTGGACGCAACATGATGATTCTTTAAGCACCAATGGAGAAAAATCTCGGCAATACCTAACAGTGGTGAATACTGCTTCTGACGGAACTTACACCCACAGTTCTCATCATGTAAGCATTAATCCGCCAAAGAAAGCTGATGCAACCCCTCTTTCAAACAAAGAGTATTGGACATGGATTTTTGCAGCAATCATCACAGTCCTAATTGGCACCAGTCCACTAGTCTATTTCAGAAAACGCAAACATAGAAATCAATCTACCTGAAAGTGGAAGTGAATTGTGTCTTCAAATATCACATGTTGGGCATAATTGAAGCATTAGAGTCTGCAGCTTCCGTGACGAAAGACCTGAGATGTTCTAATGATAGATTTAGACAAACAAGGTAAATGCAAAAATATGACAAGGATCAAACAGGCAAGGATTGAAGCCTCCTAATCACGAGGTGAATCCACAACTCTTATGAGGAATAAGTCTAACATTACTGCGAATGTTTGCTGGGACCCTGAAAAGTGCAATGAAGGGAGAGAAAACAGAACAGAAAACTCCCACCACGCCGTCACCGGATGTGGACACTTTCCAGAGCCCTCTCAGCCATTCACCCTAAACAGCCTCTGTTTTTCGTCTGCTCTGACATGCAGAAGAATAAGAGTTTGCTGAGGCTCCCTACACGGTCATTTACTGAGGAGGAAAAATGAAAACAAAAACCTCCTACTATCCGTCATCCCTTCCCTTCATCACCCATGCTGGAACCCTTTCAGCCCCTCTCTCTATTCTTCCCATGTTTTACTTTCCCACAAAAAAAGGGGAAGGAAAATGATTTTGGGTCATTCTTGTTTTCTGAGTGCCATGTAGACCAGTAAGCCGATGACCACGCCGATTGCAACGATTATCAGTATGATCAGGTCGATTGTCATGTATGCTGGCAGTTTGTTCACTGTTTCTTGTGCTATGTCCACTGCTGCTGGATACGCTGGAAGTCTGCTTGCAGTAGTATCAGCAATCTCTGCTGCGCTAGGAACATCTACTGCTGCCGCTTCGTCTACACCGAAGGTGGTTGTTTCCTGTGATGGATAGTATGATTTGGAGCCTTCGAACATCGCAGTGACCTGGTATTCGCCGACAATGGCGGGAGCCCACATGTGGCTGAACCTACCATTTGAATCGGCTGTAACAGTGGCTGAGTACCAGTCGCCATTAGGATCAAGAATCTTCAAGAATACTTCAACACCTTTAACATCACCTGGGCATCCAAATTGCTTGTATACATATAGCATCCACGCGCTCATGTTCTCATCAGATACAGCGGGAACACCGTCCGGGAAGCGTAGTTTCCGATTAGTATCCATAGTGCCAGGGGAGACATCGGTAACTCTGCCCTTTATCATTATACTGTCTCCCTGATTGACAACATCGTCTTGAATCCAAACTGTGGTTTGGCTTGGACCTTTGCCAATAGCATAGACGCGTTGGTCATAACTATCAACGGTAGCTATTACGCTGTCGCCGATGATTGCGTGACCGCCCCACAGCATTCCACGGAACAAACCATCCGCTCTCCATATTAGCGATCCGTCTGTTGCGTTAAGGCATAAGAATGGTGCACCGCGTGGCATAGGTTCAATAGCAGAGTGTTCCAAATGATTTAGGTAGACTTTGCCGTCAGTAATAAAGAGTAACCATTCCCACCATTGATTGGCAAACAAGTATTCTTGGTAGGGATCATCTGCTGCGTAGGTCCAGAGGACATCGCCGTCAGTTAGATCATAACAGTATACTATTCCGCCAGCACCAGTGGAGTAAAATTTACCGTCCGCGATCAAAACTGGACGCTCCCCAAATTCTGTCCAGCCATAATAGTTCATGTAATATTCGGGTTCAGCTGGACCCCACATGTATTCCCCGTTGTCAGTGTTGAAGGCATAGTATTCTAGAGTGTCTTTTGTCCAAATAATTGCAGCACCCTCTTCCAAGTCTACGTCATTAAACTCTATTTGCATGTTACCTGTATCCCATGCCGCTGGCGCATTCCAACTTTTATTGTACAGCACTGCTCCTTCGTGACCATCTTCCAAGCTGATAGCCCAAGTATTGACTTCCGTTGTACTATAGCTCAATCCGAATATCTTGTCATTCCAAACCGTATCACGTACCGCACCGGAGCCGCCCGGCAAATCTGTTGGGAACGTAAAGTTCGCCACGAATGAACGCTGGACATCTGGTGTCGGCTCTCCAGTTGTTTCATTTGCTGCTGCCGCGTCATATGTCTGATATCTCGCTCCATAGAAGGAGCCTCCGGGAAGCCAACTGCCCGCTGCAGGGCTGTCCTCGCCAAAGGGTTCAATAAGATGTACCATGCTCCACAGATACCCCTCGCCCGTCTCCCAGTCAAGGTTGAGGATGTAGATCCAGCCTTGATCATCCATAACTCTGGTGCCAGAAGGCACGTTCGCCACGGTAAATTCCCATTCTCCAGTGTAAGGGTCAAACGCATACCAATCAGAGCCTATAGTTACCCAAAAGAATGGGTAAACACCATGATGGTTATATCCTGCCCACACGAGTTTTTGACAAAACGCTATTGTTTGGTTGTCTAGAAGGACTTTTTTCCATAGTTCTTCACCGGTACGTAGGTTTACGGCAGTATATTCTAAGGGCCGATCATTTTCGCGGTGGATGTAAAGAAGTATTCCGTTGATGATAAAGCGATTAGTCCATTTGCCTTCATACGCATCCCCGTGACTGTATGCCCATTCTCCAGTGTTTCCTCCAGCGAGACCTCCCCATGTTAGTGGTTTTGTCCACAGTATATGTGCGCTCTCTGGCGCCTGGTCGTTGCCAGTCACCCATCTGGGGCCCCTCCAAGTGCCAAAACCAACTCCCGGCTCCAGCCAGCTTCCTGAAACTCTGCTCCATTCTCTAAGCTGTGCATCTATTGGTCGTGTCCAGTATTGGGCTGGAAGCGGATGACCAGGATAGTAAGGTATTGGTTCCTCTTGTACTACAAGTTCAACTACTGCACTGCTGCTGGCGAGCATAACAGTACCTATGGAGATACCTGGCGCTTGGCTAGTTTCTGTTACCTCTTGTTGAGGGAAGTGTGCCGTCAATTTGTATGTGCCGACTATATTAGGCGTGTATGTTCTGCCTGTTCCGCCGGTCGAATCAGTCCTGATACCAGTAATTGTATCAGTTTGGCCGTCAGGTCTCTCAATTGTTATACTCATATCTTCCCAGCCCATCTGCACACTCGATAGCTGCTGGAAAATTCCAACGTGCATCAATACTTGTTGGTTGACTCCCACTGGGTTGGGTACAACACCCAGGAAAGGATAAGTAACCATAGTTTCTTGTGCGTTGACAACTGGCAAAACAACAAGAATTGCAGATATAGCTAACACCAGAATTAAAGCAATAGTAGAAATTTTTGTTTTACAATATGGTTCTTTCATTCTTTTCATTTCCTTTTGTTTTTTTAAGTTCGGGTTGCCTTCAACATCTGGATTGCCAGAAAATCATGGTTTACACTATTATCGTTAAACATGTCTTCTCCCCACCATTGCTTGGCTGGGCATACCAGCTGTGAAGGCTCCCCTAACCGTACACCTAATTCTTTGGTTTCTAATTTAAGAAATTGTAACTGTAAGTATCAGTTACAGGTCAAAATTCATAAGTCATTGCTACATAGTATTATTTGTGAGCTTTTAAGGGGGAGATTGTATAGTGGAACTTCAGGATGAAATACAAATTCTAAGCAGTTTTGGTCTTACTTTCAATGAAGCCAAGGTCTTCTTGGCTCTCACTCTATTAGGCTCTGCCACTGTGAAAGAAATTTCGAAATTTTCAAATGTTGCTAGAGAGACTGTCTATCGTATCTTACCTAGACTTCAAAAATTAGGTTTGGTTGAAAAAGAGATTGCGTGGCCAACAAGATTTGCCGCAATGAATTTGGGCGATGCAGTTAACGTTTTGTTTGGACTCAGGAACAGAGAAACTCGTGATTTACAGAAAAAAGCAAATGTATTGCTTCGTTTGAAGAGCAGAAAAGCAAAACAGGAACCTCTGGAAGAAACCTCTAAATTTCTTTTAGTTCCTGCAAAACAGATGTTCATCAGTAGAATTGGAGATGCACTAGATAGAGTTCAGAAATGTGTATGTATTCTAACTTCAAATAAACGTCATATAAGTGAATGGAATATTTTCTCTGAAGCAGTTGGCAAAGCTTTGTCGAGGGGCGTTAAATTTCGAATAGTCACAAGCACCGTTGAAAGGGTATTATCACCATCATTTTTGGAGGTTGGCAATAATGGTCAACGCATTGAGATTAGATACACTCGATCGGCTCGTAGGTGTGCAGCATCAATTATGGATGAGAAAGAGGTTTTCATTATAGCTGAACCAACGGTGGAACTCTCGGAGTCCCCTGCTTTATGGTCGAATAACTCGAGCCTCGTAAATATTGTAGAAGACTATTTTGAAATATTATGGATGACCGCTCTAGAAAAACCGGAGTATAGCATCAACAGCAATCAAATTTGAATTCCTTTAAACCATGGGTTGGTTTGGGTTTTGGATTTAATTTTGACCCCCAAACCCAAAGTTAAATTATTTGCGTGTTCTCTTCAAGATTAGATTACATATTACGTTAGTGTGTTACGCTTTTGGATGGAATATCCCAAACATAATCAAAAGCAAAAGGCGCATTAGAGAAGGTTTAAGTACTCTTACGATTTAATATATTGGGAGAACAACTCACAATGAGAAAACGGGTTTTCTACCATTCCATCAAATTTGGAAAGAAAACCAAATGGAAAGTTGTAAGAAATCCTTGGTGGGTAAAACAACCTTACAGGCTTAAACGTTGTTCAAATTGATGGAAAAAGTTAGATTCTAATCCCCAAACCCACATGCTTGAACAAAGTAGATAGTGTTTAGCGAGGGGTTGTTGTTTTGTAGTGGTTTTCGTCTTGGACGACTTCTAGCATGTTGTTATCAGGGTCTAAGAAATCAGCCACTATGCCTCCCCACTCCATCTTAGTGGGTTTCATAGTGAATTTCACTCCCTTTTTCTTGAGAGTCTCGTATAGTTTGTAGATGTCATCTGTATCAAAAACTATGCCTGTTCTTTTTTTTCTCTTTGATTTCTTGCCTGTTGCGTATAAACCAATTTTAGCTAAGGGCTCAGCTGGACCAACTTCTGCATGATTGAACATTCTGGCATCAAGAGCGATTGGTAGACCAAGGGTTTCGCTGTAAAATTTCAGAGCCTCATCCATATCTGATACTCTAATCATAGTTAACCAGAGACGGGTTATTCTACCCTTACTCATATTTTCACCCAGATAGGGCTAGAGCCTTTGTTAATAAAATATTTTTGATAGCAGATTCTTTGGGGTTAAAGTTTAACATTTCTCTCTCCTTTTCCTTCCTGTCTCCTTGTCTGTCTTTATCAGGTTCAAAAACAGGTTTGCTTTCAGAGGAGAAGAATCAATATATGGACCTCGACAGAATGTAAGATTTGAATGGGGTCATTTTATTGCAAAGAATTCCAGATTCATTAGGTCCCTGCGGAGTTTATTGTGGGGCTTGCCCTTCTTTTGAAAAAAGTTGTAATGGCTGTGGTTCTGAAAACAAGAATCAAAAAAGGAAAAGCAAATGGGGTTGCAGAATAAGGGTATGTTGTTTTGAAAAAAAAGATTTTAGTTTTTGTTATGAATGTGAAGAGTTTCCTTGCAAAGGATATTCAAAACTAAGTGAATCCCATAAAGGAGATAAAAGATACCAGTATAGACATGAAGTGCCAAGCAACTTAGAGAGAATAAAGAAGATTGGAGTACAAAAGTGGTTAGAAGAGCAAAAACTAAGATGGCGATGTCCTAAATGTGCTGGAACAATAAGATTTTATCATTATAGATGTTCAGATTGTGGATTGGAAAAACAACTATGAAGGATTCTGGCACTCACGGGGACACTACGCTTCCGTCGCTATCGCTTCTCCCTCTCGTATAACAAAGGTTTGGGTTTTGGAGTTAAATTTTAACCCTCGTAAAAAGTGGGGAGTTCGTGGGAGATGCCTCCAGCTAGTTTCTGATTCCGCGACTTATGGGCACTTGTGAACATAGAAATCAATCTGTTTGAAGGGGGAAGTGAATGCGCACAAGTCGGTTCGTGAACTTCAAAGGAGAAAATAGAAATGCACGCATCCACAAATATTGAGATGCTAAAAACAGCATATAAGGTATATTTCGATTTACGATATAAGCGAAAGAACATCTTTTTCGTGTGGCGGTCTAACAAAAACCACGTCCTCAACGTATGCTCTTAACGGCTCAGCCACGCTCCAAGCCTGAGAAATACATCCGCTGGAACGGTGAGGCGCATCACCATCAAAGATTTCGCTGATAGTTCCCAACCCTGCATGGTGTATTTCTTTTCGGAAAAGGGGCCGTAAGAAACTTTTGGAAGCAAATTTCCGCCAACGTTCCTCATGACTTTTTGCCTTCAAGAAAGCTGTGGTGAAGGGGCCTAGAAGCCACGCCCAAACCGTGCCGTTGTGGTATGCGCTATCGCGGTGAGTCCAGTCACCAAGATATTTCCCGATGTATCTCGGATCAGTTTCAGGAAGCGTTTTCAGTCCATATTCTCCCCACAGACGTTTCCAGACAGCCTCAACAACCTTCGCTCCTCTCTTCCTGTCAAGTATGGGAAAGTCTAATGATAAGGCGATGATTTGGTTTGGTCGCAACGTCGAGTCAGCGCCATTATGATTCACCACATCGGAGAGGTATCCCTTTTTTGGGTTCCAGAACTTCTGTGAAAAGCTTTCTCTAGCTTTCTCAGCCATGCTGCAGTACTCTTCTGCTTTATCTCCCTGATTGAAACGTTTTGCCAGCAACTGCATGGTTTTGAGGGCGTTATACCATAGGGCTTGAATCTCCACTGCCTTCCCGTCTCTAGGCGTAACAAAACGGTCAACTGTGGTGGCATCCATCCAAGTAAGCTGTGGACCATGAGCAATCAACCCGTCATCTTCCATGTGAATCCCAAAGATGGTTCCCTGAACATGATGTTCCACGATCTGGTTCAGTGTTTTCCACAGTTTTTCTTGAACAAACGTGTAGTCGCCTGTGTACTTGAGGTATTGGAGAACCGCGTTGAAGAACCATAAGGTGGCGTCCACGGTGTTGTACAGGGGAATGTCCCCAGCCTTGTCCGAGAAACGGTTCGGGATGACGCCTTTATGGCAGTAGCGCTCAAAAGTCAACAGAATCTCCTGCGCATCCTCGAATCTTCCAGTTACAAGCGTCAGCCCAGGCAACGAAATAAGCGCGTCCCTTCCCCAATCATCAAACCAGTGGTAACCCGCAATCACGGACTTCTTTTCGGTTGAAGCACGGTAAACAATGAACGAATCCGCGGCTTGGATTAGCCATTTCAGCCAACCCTCCATTTTCGAGCCAGCGTGACGTTCCATGAACTGTTCCAGCAAGCCTTTCCGCCGCTTCAACTCCTCACGGCACAACAGTTGAATGTCTTCGGTTCGTTTACCAAAAGATGAAAGGAGGCTCTGCGCTTCTTCCAATTTTCTTCCAGCCACCGCGAGGACATGAAACCGTTTCTTTTCTTTTGGACCAACAGAAAACTCGAAGAATCCGGGTCTAAACTGGTCGTCGGTGCTGCCTTCGCTTCGGGAGGCGTCAACCCTGAAGAACAGTTTTTCGACCCACCAGCTCTCCTCCACAAACGAGCCGTCATTGCTTGGGGATAGAATCAGGGATGAAAGCGAGTCCGACGTCTCAATTACCGCGGCTTCTCCGAGACGCTTCTGAATAAAGCTCCACGGCAACGTGTCCTTATCTGTCATGCTGTAGATGTGCCTTGAATTGACGAGCGGTGAGACGTGGACAGAGACCTTTTGTTCCATGGGATTAGAAACTTCGTAGATTACTGCGGTTGCGTTTTTCATGTAAGGCATGAAAACTGTTTTCTTTAGACTAATGTCCTCCACAGCATAGTTGTAGGTTGGAAGAGGGCTTAGAACAAAGCTGGAGAGAAAACGGTGCCCTTCAGGGTGGATAACATCATGGAACTCGTTTGCCCCGAGAGCGTAGGTTTCTGTTCCGATCTTCAGTTCCTCGTCAAATTTTGTCAGTATAACCCATCGATTTATTGGGGGGTTAAGGGCTGCAACAAGTAGACCGTGATATTTTCTGGTGTTGATTCCCAGAACTGTCGAAGACGCGTATCCGCCTAACCCGTTGGTTACAAGCCATTCTCTGCCTAGAGCCTCGTCAACATCGGAGAGAACGTCTCGCCCAACAGTTAATTTGGGTAAGTCCACTTTGTTGGCATCCCGTCAGATTTAATGTAAGAGCTTGGCTATGTTTTTTCCTGTACCCACATCAAAGTGATTGGCTACTGTGCTACATTTTGTCCGCAAAAGCAAAGCATGAGGAACCGGAAGCTCAAGTTCTGTGAGGGTTTCAGCGTGACCCATGCCCTTCGCCACAACCAAATCCACAGAATTGTAAAGTTCCAGAAACTCTTCTGAACATTCTTCAAGAAACAGACCAACAGCATCCGAGCCTGTGGACATAACCTCGTCTGCCACTTTGTCCATTCCAACGATTCTGGCATCTTCCAATGTGGCATCATTGAGTATAGGACCATCTTTAACCCCCACTGTGACGTGGGCGCCAAGATTTTTCAGTTCATGTACAAGCAGCGTGTCTAGCGCTACTTCTCCGGCGTTGTCAGTTAAGTAGAGAACACTTTTCGCATTCTTTGCCTTGTCGAAGATTTGGGGGATCTCATCCAACGCCAAGTCCTTTTCAGCCTGCTGAATCAGCTTCTCAAGGTCTGTGAACTTGAACGGGTTGTCGGGCAGATCAAATTCTATGATGTTGCCTACAATGGCGGAGAGACAAGCCTTCCTGAACCGTAGCTCCGACGAAGTTTCCGTCGAGATGATGCTTTCGGCTAAGGGAACGACTTCTAGAGCCTTTTTGTTGCTGAGCTGCTTCTTTTGTTTGTATGGGTCAGGGTTTCCTGTTATCTTCCGTATCAGTCGATCCCGTTTTGTTCCTAAATCGGCTGGATTGGCTGTTGGTTTGAATTCTTCAGCCAAGAAATCCAGAATGGCTGATAACGTTTTGAATTGGAGATTCTTGTCGTCTGTGGCTTCTTGGATTTGTAGGTAGCCACGATTAAGAATACATGAGATGCATCTGAGTTCAACTTTCAATCATAATCCCCGGAACCAATGATGTTGATTTGTGAAGTTTGGCGCGGTTAGCTGTTTTGATTACGTAGAAGGGAATGAAGCCTGAATAGGGGATATAAAGTTTGTCAATTGTGCATCCTAAAACTACGACCGAGCTATCGCAAGATTGAACAGCATATATCACATTTTGATACAATTCGTAGAAAAAAATAATGGATATATTAAGTTGCAATATACGATAGGCTATGAAATGTAGCCAACACCTGAACTGGGTCAACTACTCCAAAATTTTCAATCTAACCAGGATTGGACTGTTACTAGTTGTTGTAGCTGGGAGCATCTGGCTTTGCTCAGTTATAGAACTCAAAAGCAATGAGATAATGCTCACCCAAAACTTGGGTATAGAAGAAGTTTGGCTCTACGAAGGAGCCCTCCAATGGTGGAGAAACTTTTACACGACTGCAATAATCCCAGCAACAGCGGTCTTAGCGCTGTCAGGAATAGCACTGTTACTACTTCAACATCTTCCCAGTCGATTTGTACAAAAAGCTGTATTGAACAGGTTGGAAGAGAGGGTAAAAAAAGTCATCGAATAAACTCGGATTGGACAGTTAAAATTTAGCCCCAAACTCTCCTAAACCCAAAATGAACTGAGCCATTATGGCGCGGAGAGTGGGATTCGAACCCCCACCACTGTGGAGATGTCAAAATTTTCCTTCTTTTTTCACCCGATTTCTTAGACGTGCTAATGATTGTGAAATATTCTCGTTTTCGAAATTACAGTTATATTAGAAATTTTCAAATATTCAATATGAATGGGCAGTTAAATGTCATTCAGATGGGGGAAGAATAAATGAATTATATAGATATTATTGGATTAATGGCTGGTGCGATGGGGGGATTCGCATTATTTCCTCAAGTTCTAAAGGTATTAAAGACCAAGTCTACTAAGGACATTTCTCGTGAAATGTTTTTACTGCTTGCGGGCAGCATATTTCTGTGGCTTATTTACGGAATCTTACTAAATAATTTCCCCATCATGTTAGCCAATTTTTTTGGCATTATCCAGGCTTCTATCATCCTTTACTTCAAAATTAGAAACCAATTAAGTAAGCCAACATTAATACATGTTGAAACAAAACATGCACCTATTTCACCCATCTATTCTGCAACCCAATGCAATTCTGAGAACGAATCCAAAATATCTAAGGATATCCCAGAAAGAAAATACGCCTAACCTTTTTTATAAAGTGGATACGGATTATGTCCCAAATTTACCAGCAAAAAATCCCACTATTCTCCCGCAAAATCCGCTTTTTTTATGGGTTAAATTTTAATCTCCAAACCCAAAAACAGATTGGGCTCCTCTGAGTGTTCTAATGATTGTGTGAACGTTCGATGGAAATCTTGTGTTATGCTGCTGATTTTCAGAAAAAAGACTGTTTTCAACAATGAACCTCTATTAGGAGCCTAATAGGGTCTGTCTGCATGTTTTGGGTTAGCAAAAAATTGTGAAACCCTGTTCTTCAACAGGGAACAACCAGATTTTATGAGACTGTGATTGACTATGACGCTTCAGTTATGGCTTCTGAAAATTCCGTCAGCACCTTACGCGGGTCTTTGGCTTTCACTATTCCGCTGGCAACCAAAACTCCCATGGTGCCAAGCTTCAATGCAGCAGCCACATCCTCGCCCTTTGTTATTCCAGCCCCGCAGAGAGTCACCACACAGGGGTTCACGTGCTTAACAAGTTTAACCATCTCAGTGACCGCGTCAGGCTTAGATTTAGAAACGGGAATTCCAGTTCCTATCAGTTCAGGCGGCTCCAAAGAAATTATGTCGGGCTTAAGTGCTGCAGCAGCCTCGCTCACCGCAGCGTTGCTAGTGCACACCACAGAAACCATACGCGCTTCACGTGTTCTTGCAACTATGGCTTCAATGTCGGACAGTTTTAGTTGCTTCTCCGCGTGGTTGATTAAGGTTCCAACTGCTCCAGCCTCTTTCACAGATTCAAGAAGAATGTGTCCCGTGGAACTGCCCGGAACTATGGGGTCAATATGCTGCGCAAAAACTGGAATTGAAACAGCGTCACAAACTGCTGCTATGTCTGCCGCTTGGGGAGCCACACATATGTTAACTCCGGAATCTAGGCTCACATCTTCCGCAATTCTTGACAGTTTAACTGCCTTTTTTCCAGTGGCTTCGGAATACGTCTTATAGTTCACTATAATGACTGGCACCTTAAGCTTCATCATTATTCGCCGCTTAATGCTACACCTAAGAAACTTAAAGATTTAGCTCAGAAATTAATGTTTCTACTTGTCCAGAACATAAGAAACGTGAGCAGACGACAGCAAAAATGTTATCAGTAAAAAAGAATGGAGTTGTAAACAGGTGAAGAAGTGTGTCTAAAGAAGATCCCTTTGAGGCTAATTCTAGTGGGAGATGTCCACATTGCAGAGAGATTGTGACCTTTAATCGTGCCGAATATGTCGGTAGGGGTAGAGATTACTATGCAATTGAAATGAAGACAGCTAGTGGTGGAGATG
>JASFHP010000006.1:0-105349 GCA_050123155.1 Candidatus Bathyarchaeota archaeon
ATATCTGCCATAAGTGTAATGGTCGTTGCAGGGATTCTTTCTGAAGGCGACTATGGCCTAGTTGCAATCGCTTTGACTGGTCCCAATCTCATCGGAATATTCAGAGACTGGGGTGTAGACTGGGCAACAATAAAGTATACAGCACAATACAGGTCAGAAAACAAAGAGGCAAAAGTGAAAAATGTTTTGGCTTCCGTGGTGATTTTCGAGATTCTGCTGGGCTTTTCTTTGTCTATCTTTTCTTTTTTCATTTCAGGTTTCATGGCAAATGCACTAGGTCGACCCAACATTGTGCCGCTAATCCAAATAGCATCATTTGCCATTCTTGCGGAGGCTCTTATGAAAGCCACTCAAGCTTGTTTCACTGGCTATGAAAAAATGGAATACCATAGTGTAACTTCAATCGTTTTATCCACTCTCAAGGCAGTGCTCATGATTTCCCTCGCAATCCTAGGGTTCGGAACCTATGGGGCAATTGTCGGAACAACAGTAGGATATTTGATTGCTGGAGTAGTCAGTGTAATCCTCATGTACGTGACCATCTACAAGCCTCTGCAAAAGAAAGAAGTTGATAAACTGGAAATTTTTGCAACCATCAAAACCTTGTTCCGATACGGGTTGCCGTTGTCTGTTTCCGCTGTCGTCACTGGTTTTCTAACCCAAATCTACAACGTTCTTTTATATAACTACTGTACAGACGCGCCCATAGGCAACTATCAGGTTGCATTGAATTTTGCGTCTTTAGTCACCTTTTTCGTTATGCCCATACTTACCGTGCTTCTACCTGCTTTCTCCAAGCTTGATTCACAAAAAGAGCGGGAAACACTGGGAAATGTCTTTCAGTTTTCAGTGAAGTATGCTGCCCTTCTGATTGTACCCCTATCCTCAATGGTTATGGTGTTATCTCAGCCAGCTGTAGCCACAATTTTCGGCGAAAAATACTCTTCTGCGCCACTCTATCTGATGTTGTATGTTGTTACCTTTCTTTACACTGCCTTCGGGTATCTGAGCGTTGACAACATCCTAAAGAGCCAAGGAAGAACGGATATCAACATGAAACTAACTTTGATTACATCTGCTATTGCGCTCGGCATGAACTTGATATTGATTCCGAAATTTGGGATACTTGGTTTGCTTGCTGCAAACATTGTGTCTGGAATACCCAGTTTGTTCATAGCGCTTTGGTGGATAAAGAAAAATTATGCTGCAACAATCAATTGGGCTTCGTCAACCAAGATTCTGTTAGCATCTCTACTCGCAGCAGCCGTCACCTACCTGGCAACATTTCAGCTAAACTTAGCTAGTTGGATAACTCTAATCATCGGAGTAGCAATCTTTCTAGCAACATATCTAATTACAACTCCGCTGGCGGGTGCCATAACCCAAGCCGATGTGCAAAACTTCAAACATATGGCGATGGGACTTGGACCGCTCGCTCCAATTCTCATCTTACCGCTATCTCTCATAGAAAGGCTGATCAACATCTTTCAAAGAAGTTAGGCATTGGACGGGAGATAGGAAGCCAAAAAAATACAGAAGTTAAGGTTTCTTCAGTTTTTCGCGATGTTTTTTTCGTAGCTTAGCGATTTTTGGAGCAATAATTATCCTGCAGTATGCCGCTTCAGGATGGCGGTCAAAGTATTTTCTGTGGTACTCTTCTGCTTTGTAGAAGTTTTTGAATGGCTCCACTTGTGTTACTATAGGATTGCCCCAGACTTTTGTATCGTTAAATTCAGCAATAACCTGTTCAGCGGCTTCTTTCTGCTTCTCATTATGGTAGAAGATAACTGATCGATACTGGGTGCCCACGTCGGCTCCTTGCCTGTTCAGTGTTGTTGGGTCGTGGGCAGTGAAAAAAATCTGCAGAATCTCCATGAACGATATGATGTGGGGATCGAATGTGATTTGGACAACTTCTGCATGTCCGGTGTTTCCTGTGCAAACCTGCTCATAGGTTGGCGAAGCTATTTCTCCGCCAGCGTAACCTGATTCAACGTTTACAACTCCCCTTATTTCATTGAAGGCGGCTTCTATGCACCAGAAGCACCCGCCGCCAAGCGTGGCTATCTCCACCTTGCTGTGATAATCAGGTCTCATTTTTTCGTTTTTCATGATTGCATCTTCAGCTTTGATAGTTCTTGAACATCGTTGTCAGTATTCGGAAGCTTAACACATATAAGACTTAATGATGTGAGAAAAAACTCGGATGAGTAAACTCTTGAAACTTCTGGTTAGCGTCGTAGACAAAACAGAGGCATTAGACAGCATCAAAGGAGGAGCAGACATACTCGACGTTAAGAACCCGAAGGAAGGCTCCCTAGGCGCCAACTTTCCCAGAGTAATCAAGCAGGTTAAAGAGGTTACGCCAGCAAATCTTGAACTGAGCGCAACCATCGGCGATTTACCCAATCTGCCTGGAACAGCCTCTCTTGCCGCCTTGGGCGCCGCCGCTTCCGGAGTGGACTATGTCAAAGCTGGACTTTTCGGCGTGAAAACCTGTGAAGAAGCAACGACGCTGATGACCGAAGTGGTTAAGGCTGTAAAAGAGTTTGACAGTGGCTTGAAGACGATTGCTTCTGGCTACGCTGACTTCAGAACTGTTGGCTGCGTGAATCCTCTGGAGCTCCCCTTGGTCGCCCATAAGGCGGGAGCTGATGGCGTGCTGGTGGATGTAAAAGTAAAGAATGGAAAGCATAATCTGTTCAGTTTTCTAACTGATGAAAACTTGAAAGAACTTGTTGACAAAGCTCACGATTATAATCTGCTGGCTGCCCTTGCTGGGTCCTTAGATATGCAGGACATTCAGAGAGTGTACAGTTTAGGTGCGGATATTATTGGGGTTAGAGGAGCAGTTTGCACCAAAAAAGACCGAGTAGCGGGTAAACTTGAAAGAGAAAAAGTAAGCGCTTTTGCTGAAGAAATAAGGAAATTGTGAGAGCCGCTAAATAGTAACATGTGTGCAGACTGTTTTCTTGTTTTCCAGAATCAGCTTTATTCTCTCAGGGTATCCGCCATTAACAATGTAGCAATCCAAGTTTGTCTGTAGAAGAATTTTGGATAAGGTCTTGTCAACGCTTGTTCTCTTGTCCCAACTGAGTAATTCTTCGGCAGACAGCTCTTCAATCAATTTGGCGTCCAAAGTTTTCTTAGGGTCTTCAGAGAAAATTCCATCCACGTCGGTGACTAGAAGCAGTTTCTCTGCATGTAATAATTGGGCAATGTAGACGGCTATCGTGTCCGAAGTTACATCCCACGAATGCTCCAGTGGGTCTTCACGGAACATAAGTTTTGATGGTAAAAGAATCGGCAGCGTCCCCTTCGCAGAGTTGATGATTTCCTCTAGAGAGCGAGAAACATAGGATTTTGGGATGATATCCGACAGCAAAAACCCGTATTGGTCCATAGCTAATATAGCCATTTTATGGGCAACCGTATTTGAGAGCCTATACGTTTTGTCAAGCTTTCTTACAGTATCTGCGAATTCGCCTCCCCCCGGCACAATGGCTATTCTGTGAACTTTAGTTAGAGCACTTAACTCTTGGCACAACCTTGTTAGGCTGGTGGGATCCTCGGATAGGCTTCCGCCCACCTTCAAGACTGCTTCCATTTTACAGTTTTTCCCTCCAACTTAGTTGCCAGCATAAGCGCCACACCAACCGAAGGAAATACAATAGCTGCGTCAGCACCCAAAAATTCCTTCATGTCGATGATGTCCTTAAATCCCGCGTTCTCCGCGGCTTGTCTTGCCAAAAAGTTTCTACCAAGCCCAGTAACCACCACCGTTTTTTCCTGAAAAGACTGTTTGATTCTTTCGTAAACCTGCTTCAAGCCTCCAGTAATCTGCTCAACCTGTTTGTGGTAAACAAATTTTGCCATATCCACAATTTCCTGTTCAGTCAGCATGTCAGCGTCAGCACAAACGACCCGAGCTAATCTAGCTATGGCTTCCCTTCTGGTTTTTCCGCGGCCATCACAGGTTTCAGCGGTACACTCTTCTTTTCCTATGTTGCCTAGAATCAGATGCACGTCGCCGGACTGGGCAAACAGCTCCGAGGAAACCAGCGCCATCTTTCCTCGAACTGGGATGCAGTCAACGATTGCTGCAACGTTTGTTCGCAAAGACCCCGAGTACACAAGTTCCCCGTTCTGAAGTTTCTCCAGGTCGGTTCTGCCCTCAGCGGCAATCTTCCCGTTAATCACCGGAATAATGCTGGTGGTGGTGCTTCCCACATCGACAACAATGCAATCCTTGACCAGTTGCGAAATCATCCATCCTGTTGCCGCCCAGTTTGCAGAAGCTACCTTTAACGGCCTCTTCCGTGCATCTTTAACGGACAGCAGGTTAGCTTCCACATCAAGAACAAAGGTTGGCACATCACCGAAAACCTCTGTTACGCAATCTAGAACGTGACGAATTCCCTCTTTTTTGGTCTGGTATGCATCTGACAGCTCAGCAGTTATCGTAACTCCGACTCCATCCAGCGCAGATTTGACCACACCCTTTTTCAGCTTCTCCAAAACCTTTGGAAGTTGATCTTTTCCCTTTTTCCATATGGGAAAATATTCAATGGCTGTTCTGAGTTCTTGCATTGTGGCGTCTTGGGTTTTCATGAAAGCTGCTTTGGTGTTGGCGCCTCCTATGTCTAAGCCAAGAACGTTCACCACTTCAATCACCATGATAGAGATTTAGAAGACGCTTTTTTGTGCGGTAGAATGCTGATTCTGCCCCTTTAGGGCTGGTTGAGACCGTGGCAATGAGAGTGTAAGCTGATTTGTTTCCTTCGGTCGGAAATGGAGGCGATACAACATCTTCCATCCTGTAGGTCTCGGTGATAATCTGGGGGCGTGGAGGAACCTCTACTTTGGAGAAGAAGGAATAGCATCTGCTCTGCACGTTTTTTGGCAGTTCTCGTCCAATTACAGCATCAAATATTGCTTCAGCTGGATTGAAATTTACAACTCTTCTTAACCCTACATAAGATGTTGTAAGCCGCGGGTTCACCTCTAGCACAATAGTTTCCTCTTTTGTTAGTATCATGTCTACGCCAACATAACCTTTCAATCCGCTTACCGATTCAACAGCTCTTTCAGCAGCCCTCAATGCCTCCTTCTCTAAGCTGTGATCGAAGGGAACCGCTCCCCCATAATATCTTGACTCCTCATCTGGCGACGCCAAAGTAACAAGCTGCCGGTTCAATGTAACAGCCACGGCCTTATCTCCGGTTGAAATCACGCATGCGCTGGCTGCTTTTCCCCTAATCACCTTTTGAGCAATAAACTGTCTACTCGTCGACTCACGAGCCACCTTTTTGACTGCCCCAGCTATGTTATCGTCATCTTTGACAAGACTTAAACCACCACAGCTAACTCCGTCTAGGGGCTTAAAGACCAGAGGATACCCCAACTCTTTGGTTAAACGCTTAATGTTGTCGGCTTTTTCGTGGATGTCAACCAGAACCGTTTCCGGAACCTTCAGCCCCATTCTCTTTAATGTTTCGTAGGCTGTCATCTTGTTCGAAACCTGTCGTATGGCGTCGGCTTCGCAGTTAAGCGATGTGCTTCCAGAAACTTCTATGTTTTCCACAAGTTTCTCCAGCACTTGACCGGACTCTGGAGCAATAACGTAAACGGCGTCAACCATAGCTGAAAGTTCTTTCAGTTTTGCATACAATTCGCTGGGAGAGGATACAGAAACTGTTTGATCTGCTTCATTGGGCGGATTAAATGCTTTTAGTCTTGAATCCAGCAAGGTTGTGACTTTATGTCCAGCAGCTTTGCAGTCGGAGATTAGACTCCGTAGCATGCCGTAGCCTTCGCTGAGTATGCTGGCTGAAAGTTTCTGGTCGGCGTATCCGCCTCCGGAAACATACTCAAATATCAAAAGATTCAAACTTCACCCTCGCAGTATCTCCTTTGTATTGTGGTAACCATAATGAAAGTTATTCCCGTGATCGACGTTTTAAATGGTGTTGCCGTCCATGGCATAAGAGGCGAAAGAGAACGATATCAGCCGCTGAAAAGCGTTTTGTGCAGGTCAGCGGACCCGTTAGATATTGCCTTGGATTTTGAGTCCCTAGGATTCAATGGTTTGTATTTGGCGGATTTGGATGCAATATTAGGAAAATCAGCCAACTTCAACGTTTACAGACAGATCATGACCGAAACTGGTCTTGGTTTGATGGTTGATGCGGGAATAGCTGATCTCGGCAGAGCAGAAGAGGTGCTGGCTACAGGGGTGTCAAAGATTGTGGTAGGCTCCGAAACTCTGGAGAGTTTAGATTTTTTGGGTCAAGCTGTGAAAGCTTTTGGTGAAGACAGAGTTGTGGTGAGCGTAGACCTGAAAGAAGGAAAAGTTTTGAGTGCCTCAGAGGCTGTTGCCTCGATGGATGCTATTTCCTTTGCGCAAGAACTCAGGAAGATAGGCGTCAATCAGATTATTCTCTTGGATTTAACTCGGGTGGGAACCGAACAGGGAATCAACCGGGCGCTTCTGAGGAGTGTTCTTGAGAAGACTGGGGTTGAGGTGTTGGTTGGCGGAGGAATAATGAGCCTCCAAGAGCTGGAAGAACTGAGAAACCTCGGAGTTTATGGAGCACTAGTAGCCACCATTTTACATAACGGAAAACTCAAAATTGATGAACTGAAAGCTGCTAATCTCTTGTAACGGTAAGATTGGAACGTGAGAAAGATGTCTTCAGAGAATGCACAAAAAACAAACAGGATGCCTGAGAAGGGCTTACCCAAAAACACAATTGTCAATGAGTTGGAAGCAAAACTCCGGCGTGACATCACCTATTCTTCAGGCAAAATCCTATGCTCCATGTGCACAAACCCGTCCAGCTTCGCCAAACAAATTTACTGCACGTACCTTGAAAAAAACCTGGGCGATCCAAGTCTCTTTTCAGCGTCCGCAGAACTGGAGCAAGAAACAATAAGTATGCTGGGCTTATTGCTTTCTAACCCCAAAGCCTGTGGAAGCATCGTTTCTGGCGGAACAGAAGCTAACATCGTCGCCCTGTGGGCTGCCCGAAATCTTGCCGAGAGGGAGCATGGCGAAGTGGTTGTTCCGATTTCTGCTCATTATTCTTTTGACAAGGCAGCTGATCTGCTGAATTTGAAGTTGATTAAGGTTAAGCTTAACAGCCGTTTCCAGATGGACGTGAAAGCCGCTGAAAAGGCAATCACATCAAAAACCGTGGCGATTGTTGGGTTAGCAGGCAGCACAGGCTTAGGTGTGGTTGATCCCATACGTGAACTTTCAGAAATCGCCTCAACGCACAATATCTACTTGCATGTGGATGCTGCATTCGGCGGCTTTGTGCTTCCATTCCTCAAAGAGTTAGGCTACAAGCCCTTAGACTTCGATTTCAGCTTACCTGGAGTCTGTTCAGTCACCATTGACCCGCATAAGATGGGGTTGGCTCCCATTCCCGCCGGAGGAATACTGTTCAGGGATGCAGCGATGTGTGAAGCCGTCAGCATGAAGGTTCCCTACCTGGCTGGAGGGGAGATTAAACAGTCCACTTTATTGGGAACGCGCTCAGGCGCTTCTGCAGTGGCTGTTTGGGCTTTGTTGAAGCATCTTGGAAGAGCAGGGTATGCGGCTGTGGTTGAACGCTGCCTCGGATTGACTTGGAAGCTTGTTGATGGGATTCAGCGTATTGATGGATTAGATGTTGTAACTGAGCCCACAATGAATGTTGTTGGAGTAAAATCGGGCAAAGCGGATGTTGGGTTGGTCTTTAAGGAATTGAGGAAACGCGGCTGGGCTGTTTCCATATTCTCAGATTACCTCCGAATTGTTGTTATGCCCCACACTAAATTGCCACACATCAAACGTTTCCTTGAAGATCTGCAGAAAACACTGAAGAACCTGAGAACTTGAACAAACCGAAATCTCAAGCCAATCACTCTTCTGCTATGTTTGCCAGAATCGCCAACAGGATTCCGCTTAAACAGACAGAATCAACAGCTCAAACAAAACGTTTGTGCATGCTTTAACATGTTTTCGGCAATATTTGCTTTTTTTGTTAAACAAATTTCTTGAATTGATGCTCCTCCTGTTCCGAAAAAAGCGTCGGAACCTCAACGAACATAATATGTTAGTGTATCTGAGAGACTTAACAAGCTTTTTAGGTTGAAATGTCATAAGTAGCTGTCTACTCGCGTAAGGGAGGAACAAGATTTTTGAACATCAAAAAAGCTGAAACACGCGCTCCTTTACGTTCTAGTAGGTTATGTTAGAGGTTAAAAAAAATGCGAAGATCAAAGATGGAAATGTATGTCGACATCCTCAAGGTTCTGGCAAAAAATGGACCATTGAAGTTAACCCACATCATGTACAAGGCCAATGTAAACTGTAGCGTTCTAAAACAAAACTTGGATTTCCTAATCAACCAGAACCTCATTGAAGAACAGGTTACACTCAAGAAAAGAAACAAAACAAAGGTTCGCTACGCCATCACACAAAAAGGGAGAACAGTAATCAGATACTTCAACGAGGTTAACAGGGCTCTGCAAATAACTAAAGAAAAGACTATCCCAGCGTTTCTATACTAAGAAGGAAACGCTGGATTTTTAGGTGACCAAGCGCACAAATTCGACAGTGCCATCTGATCCTGCGAACATCTCCGGGAAGCTTCGTCGGCGGCGATTCCACCAAAGCAATCCCACAAATCCGATAGCTGCAATCACAATTACCACTACCGCTATCATCCATAATGGAGTTGAACCCGAAGTTTGGAGCGGTTCAGTAACTGGGACTGTCATAGTGTATGTGTCGGTTGCGTTTTCATCATCGGTCACAATTAATGTTACATTGTAGTCTCCTTCAGCTGCGAATTTGTGTGTTGGAGCTTGCAGTTCAGAAGTGTTGCCGTCGCCAAAGTCCCAGAACCAAGAGAGCGACCTGTTTTCTGGGTCTAAGGAGCTGTCTGTAAATTGGATTTCCATGCCTGTTTGAGGGTTTGTGGTGCAATTGAAAGCTGCTGCTGGGGGTAAGTTAACCACAGCTACTGTATGGGTGATTGACGTTTCTGCTCCATCGTTGTCAGTGACTGTTAGGGTTACTTGCCATTCTCCTTTTTGGCTGAATGTGTAAGAGGGATTCTTAGATGTCGAATTTGTTCCATCGCCGAAATCCCAGAACCAAGAAGTTACTGTCCCATCTGAGTCGGAAGAGTTGTCCGTAAGATTCACCACGTCTTGAATGCTTGGGTAACTGGGAGAAAACGTAAAATCAGCTATTGGCCGTCTATTGAAGACGTTCACATAGCATGTGTCCTCAGTCATCACACCTATGCTGTCAGTCACAACCAATCTACAGGTTTGCGGCCCTTTCTGGTTGTAGGTGTATGATGTGGTTTTTCCTTCCGCGTCTATAATTCCGTCGTTTTCGAAATCCCACTCGAATTTGACTATGGATGAACCTTCGGAAGCTGTTGAAGAGGAACCGTCAAAATTCACTTCTTCTCCAGTGTAAATGTATCGGTCTTCGCCAGCGTTGGCGGCAGGAGCGTCATAGTTGTCGGAAATGGTGAACCAGAGATTTGCGTCGTTTTCGTCTTTTTGTGTGCTTCCGTCATCATCGCCTGACGTTTTGTAGCATTCTTCTTCCTTGATTGTTTGATCGCCACTCAATTCGTTTGTTGCAAGATTGTATGTGCAGTCAAAAGACGTTCCTGAGCTGCTGATGTCCACGGTTTCAGAACTTGACAGATCATCTTCGTATAGTGCGATTTTCACAGACACTTTTTGATTCTTAATGTCAATGAAGGAGTCAGCTCGGTCAAGTATGACATCATCGTGATTTTCTTCGTGTTTGTAGTCTCGTGTTGTTAAGATTTCGCCGTCGCTTACGGTGATGGTGTAACGCCAATCTGCCTCGCCTTCAACATCGTTTTCGACAGCGTCAACTGCTTGGATTCTGTAAATTTTAACCCATACCGTGGGAAGCTTTTCCGCTTCCACTGCTGACATGGCCGGTGTAAACACTACTACGTTCATTAGAGCTGCAAATAATAGCGTTAATAGTACTCCTTTAATCGATTTTTTCATTTTTCGTTCTCCTTTATAGGCTTTGAGGCTTTTTCAACTGTTTTTATATGCGATCTAAATGGTGTAAATTTTATACTTCACAGAGTCCAAAATATACACAATAACTGCAAACACTGATGCTTTAACGTGTCTATAACGCGTAACATGCACCTTTAGAATTAAAGAATGCAGTGAACGTGAAACAAAATGGCTGCCTTCTTTTTTCCTATTTTTCTGTGTTTTTGTTGGTTTCGGGCACTTTGGATGTTCTAAGTATTATTCCTGCAACGATCTTTATTGCAGCTGCAGCAATGAACAGATATGCGCCAGCAGCTAAACCCCACGTTATGTTTATTGTTCCGCTTGAGTTGACTGTGTCTGTGAATTCACTGCCGAATGGAGACGATGACATTGCCGATACCATATCCGTTACCTGTTGTGGTATTGGTTGTCCTCCTGTTAGGTTGCTTGCGAACGATGTGATTACTCCAGCCAACGCAACTATGAACACTATTATGATTATTATGGGAATCAGCGAAGTGATGCCGCTTATTATGTAGGTTCGTGAGAGGCTTTTGGTTTTTTCGGCTCCAATTATGTCTAGGGCATTCAATACAACGCTGGACAGAAAGATGATGCTGAAGGGGATTCCTAATCCAAACAGTGTAGTTAAGCCCTGATCAGTTTGTAGGGTGTTGATTCTAAGTCCGTTAACGCCGTCGATGAGAACAATCTCTGTTGTTCCAGCAGTCTCAAGCATTGTGGTTTTGATGTTGCCTGTAACCACATACCATGGCAAGAAAAGAGCTGCAAGATAGACAAAGATTCCTACAATCCCCAAAATTACGCCAACTGCAGCCTTTGAACGCAAAATTTTCATGATGTTCAGTTTTCCGTCTCTCTTCCGCTTCACAATCTTCCAGACCTTATAAGCTGCAACAGCTCCTATGATCACAGCAAAAATATAGACAAAATAGAAGGCAAGCAAACTTCCAGTGAACCATGTTTGGTTTACCAGAAACTGGTCGCCTCCCCAAGACACTGGGTTTAACCATTTTTCAGCGTTTTCGTTATGTCCTGGACCGCTTGGACCTGCAGAGCCAACATACGCGTCTATCCTTCTGTCCCAATTTCCCCATCTTCCTCCAAAATCTAGCCAGTCTTGAGAGGACGGATGGTTTCCTGTGCCCTTTTCTCCCAGATAGACAATCTCCAAATCTTCTGGCTTCAGTGAGTAGGCGTTTCCTACTACGTCGTTTTCTGTGCCAAGTTTGCCTTGGTATGGTCTGAAGTAGCTGGCATGTGAACCTAGAGCCACGTAGACTCTTGGGTGAGTTCCATCTACCTTCTCAACATTCTCCCAGTCAGCCCTTTCAGCTGCATGGTGCTGTGAATAGACTGCATACTGGGGTGTTTCTGTTGAATCCAAAACTATCTGTATCATCTCCCAGTCTCCCTGATGCTGGTTTAGGGTGCCGGGGTTGAAGGCGTAGAAGAACCAGTACTGAACCACAATGTATCCTGCTTCGCTTGTTATGTGAGCGTAGATTTTGTCTCCAAAGCTTTCGCGGTTCTGTTTATAGTCCTCCGCTATCTCTTTGTAGCCGCCCAAAGTGTTGTTCAAGAAGTAATTTTCTGCTGTATATTGAGCGATGCTTGCTACGTCCGGAAAACGTTCAATCAGCGTGTTTGAATCGTCCGATTTTTTCTCATAAAGCTCAGAGTTTGTTATGTGGTAGTTGGCGTCTGTGGGAAAGAATTTTTCTCCAGCTGCAAAATGGAGATACGGTTCATAGTTCAAAGCCAGCTGTTGCTCCTTCGAGTCTGGAACCCCATCATTGTCTGAGTCAACTTGTGCTGTAACACTGGCAATGGGGGATGATGCCAGTAGCCCTACGATAAGCATTACCGAGAATAACACGATATATTTGTGCATAATTTTACCACCGCAATATGAAATCTCAATTTTAATCTTTTACAGGGCAAATGCCTATAAATTTTGGCACATCACCTTCTCCTAGCATTGAATCTGCTTAAAGTGATTTTGTACACGCTCAAGCCTTTCAAGCTAATTCAAACTTCAAGATTTTGTTTCTTGTCTATCGGATTTTTTTCTCATACGTGGACTGAAATAAACGAGGACTGCAATGACCGTTAAAACAATCGATATAGGCAATACCCATTCTGATCTGAAGAAGCTGTTCAGCAGGAGTAATGCAACTACAAACCAAGCAAGAATGGCTGCAACTGTTCTAACATGCAATTATGCAGTCTCCGTTCACATTGGATACGTATAAGATTCTTCTGGTTATGCTATAACGTTTCCCCACTTGGAGGTATCCAGAGCGTTTCTAAGGCTCCTATATGCTTTAAATATTGCCAAATAGGGGTTAAATAGGTCACGTAAAGTAATGAGAAAAAGACTTAATCTGGATGAATGATAGATTGGGTCAACGTGATTACCTGAAACAGGCTGATGAGAGATGACGGATGACAATTACAGCAAAGTCGTGATACGCGGTCTTAAGGGCGTGGCTGCTGCTACAACCAAAACCAGTTATGTAGACCCGCTTGGGTACCTCTATTATTCAGGTTATAATATCGATGATCTTGTTGACAGATCATCATATGAAGAAGTAGTTTACCTGTTGTTACACAACAAGTTACCTACCAAGAGAGAACTAGGCACCATCAAATCAGAGCTTTTCTCTGAGATGGTGTTACCTGACCCAGTTATTGAACGCCTCAAATCTGCTTCACCTGACTCTCATCCCATGGAAGTGCTACGCACCGAAGTTTCTCATCTTGGAGAATATGATCCTGAACGCAACGACAATTCTGCTTCTGCAAACCAAAGAAGAGCCATCCGGCTAATAGCCAAGGTTCCTACAATAATCTCTTTTCTTCATAGAATCCGCACAAAAAGGAAACCTGTTGATCCGGTCAGAGAGTTTGGTCTTGCTGAAAACTTTCTGTATATGTTCCGAGAAAGGGCTGCGGATCAAGAAGAAAAAGATGCCATGAAGCGGTTCATGATACTCCATGCTGATCATGGGCTTAACGCTTCTACATTTGCATCTCGGGTGACAGCTGGAACCGGCTCAGACATGTACTCTGCCATAACTTCTGCGGTTGGCACTCTTAGAGGTGCATTCCATGGAGGAGCCAGCGAAAGCGTGATGAAAATGCTCTCTGATATAAACAGCCTTGATGAAGTGGAAGCTTACATACAAAGCATGCTGGATGGCGACAAGAAAATTATGGGTTTTGGTCACAGGGTCTATAAAGCTGAGGATCCGAGAACAAAGCACCTTAGAGGAATAGCTGAAAGGATGTGCCATCAGAGAGACACTTTAGCCATCTACAACAAATGTAAAAAGATTCAGGACACTGTCCACCAGAAGAAAGGGATTTTTCCCAACGTGGACTTTTATGCAGCGTTAGTCATGCACGCCTTGGGAGTTCCAAACAGTTTCTTCACCGCATTCTTTGCCTCAAGCAGAGTAACAGGATGGACCGCACATGTGATAGAGCAGTATGAGGATGCGGTTCTTATTCGCCCAACATCGAAGTACATCGGCGAATATGGAAGAAAATTTATTCCAATCGAAAAACGAAGCTAGCTACACAACAGCTCTTCTTTCTATAGTCCAACAGCCAGTTCCTTCACTTTCTTTAGGTTGCCAACATCGTTGCGCCTAGAGTCCACGGGTGTTTCCATTATAAGAGGCAGCTCGCCCAGCCTGCTTGCCAGTATATTTCTGAATCCTTCTTCCCCTATCTTTCCCATGCCGATGTGCTCATGCCTGTCTATGCGGGAGTTCAAATCTCCTTTCGAGTCGTTCAGGTGAACAAGTTTAAGCTTCTCAAATCCGATTACATCATCAATCTTTTTGACAGTTGTTTCCACTGTCTCTTCTGTTCTGAGGTCGTAGCCCGCCGCAAAGGCGTGGCTAGTGTCAAAGCACACTCCGGCACGTTCAGGATTAGATAGCCGTTCGATTATATGTTGGATGTCTTCAAGGGTGCTTCCCATGCTGTTCCTTGTTCCGGCTGTGTTCTCAAGCAGAAGTGTGACGCTTCCATCAGTAACTTTGAGGGCTTGGTTGATGCCGTTGATTAGCCTCGTGAAGCCCGTTTGCATGCCTGCTCCAAGGTGGCTGCCAAGATGAGTTACTAGGTAGGGAATCTCCAGCTGCTTGCATCTTTCCAGCTCTGAGGTGAGGGTTTTCACGGATTTCTCGTAGACTTCATCTCTGGGAGACGCCAAATTCGGAAGGTAAGGCATATGAGCAAAAACAGGTTTTATGCCGTAATCTTTCACTTTATCAGAGAAGGCTTTACTGGTCTCTGGGGCGAGTTTTGTTGAGTGCCATTGTCTGGGGTTCCTTGTGAAAATCTGGAAGGTGTTACATCCTAACTCAGCGGCTCTGTCCACTGCTCTATCGATGGATCCGTAAATGGAGATGTGAAACCCTGCTCTCAGCAAGAGCAACCCAACAACAACTGCATGGCGAACTGTAAGTAAAAACCTTTGTCAACTAGAAACCGTAAAGCCCTGAGAATTTCTTGTTTAGGTAGTTGAGGTAGGGGTTGACGGTGAGTTCTCTTCCGGTGATGCGTTTTATGAGGTCGGCTGGACTGTAGAGGTTTCCAATGCTGTGAACGTTTTTGATCAGCCAATGTTTAACGTTTTTGAAGTTGCCCTCAGAAATCTGCTCTCTCCAATCCTGAATTTCCTTTTCCATGCTGGTCAGTATTTGTCCGCTGTAGATGTTTCCCAGAGCATAGGTTGGGAAGTAGCCGAAGTATCCGCTTGCCCAATGAGTGTCCTGCATCACTCCCTCAGAGTCGTCCTCAACAGTCACGCCCAGATACTTGCTGTAGCTTTGGTTCCACATCTGCGGCAGCTCATCTACGGTTATTTTGTCCGCAAACAGGTCTCTTTCAAGATTGAATCTTATGATAACGTGAATACCGTAAGTAACCTCATCTGCCTCAATCCTGATCTTCGACGGCTTAACATGGTTAATTGCGTGGACGAAATCATCCAAGTCTACATCCGAAAGCACTTTGCCGGTGAGTTTTTTCAGCTTGGGCAAGAAGTAGGTCCAGAATTCGCGGGACCTTCCTACGATGTTTTCTACGAATCGGGACTGGGACTCATGGAATCCCATGGAACATCCTTCTCCCACCGGCTGAAACATCCATTCCTTTTTCAGGTTCTGCTCATAGAGGGCGTGACCTCCCTCATGGAGGATGGAGAAGATAGAGGAAGCGAACCTGTTTTTGTGGTAGTGTGTGGTGATCCGCACATCATCGTAGTATCCCGTTGTGAAGGGATGCTCTGTCTCGTCGATTCTGCCTCCAGACTTGGCTGATTTTATGTCGTAGCCGATGAATTCAGCAAGACTTTTGCTTAGTTTCTTTTGTTTTTCGATGGGGACCCCGCGCTTTAGGATTGATATGTCAGGCTGTTTCGGGGATGCTTCACATTTTCGTAGTATAGAAACTAGTCCTTCCCTCAATTCTCTGAAGACTTTATCGATGGATTCGGAGCTCATTTTGGGTTCGTAAATGTCTACCATGGCGTCGTAGGGTGTAGCGGTTTCTTTTACTTCCATCAAAATTTCAGCCGCCTGTTTCTTCAGGTTAACGAGTTTCTTCAGTTCAGGCTTGAATTTGCGGAAATCTTTGGCGGCTTTCGCCTTTTTCCATGTGTTGATTGTCAAAGCTTCTTGTTTCGAGGTTTCGACAACCAGCTCTTCAGGAAGTTTTGTCTGCTCATCGTAATGCTTCTTTATCAGGTACAGATTTCTTTTGTGAACGAGATCTAGTTTGCCGTATTCTGGATGTTTCGTAATTTCTTCCAGCAAACGTCCAATCTCGGGGTCAGTGCTCGTTTGGTGTTCGATTCGACTAAGCATAGCCAGCTGTAGGCTCCGCAGTTTGATTCCTTTGGGAGGCATCATTGTCTCCATGTCCCACTGAAGAATCGCGTATGCTGAACCGATAGTGGCTATGTTCTTTGTTTTTTCCAGCAGCTTTTGGTAACTTGAAATTATTTTTTTTGTCATTATTTAACAGACTTCCAGCATGAATTTTTTTGTTTTTCACTTCGTAGATATGAGTTTTGTTAAGGTGTTTATTTGTGAGGGAATCAATTAATATTTTTCTTTCTGTTTAGAATTGTAAGCAGGAATCTAATGAATAATCTGTGGGAAGTTGAACTGGTTGAAGAAATGGAAGTTGGTTGATACAAAAGTTCGCTGTCGCTCAAACTTCTTGGCTGTATTCGATGATGCGGTGATTTTGCCCAGTGGACAGCAGATAACGTTTACAAAAATTGAGTTAAGAGATTTCGTGTCTGTTTTGCCCCTCACCGAAAACAAGATTGCGATGATAGAGATTCTCAGGTATCCAAGAAACTGTTTGAGCCTTGAGATTCCCAGCGGACACATTGAAAACGGGGAATCTCCTGAAGAGGCGGCGTTCCGTGAGCTTGAGGAGGAAACTGGCTACAGAGCGGGACAACTCGTGCGCATGGGCTGTTTTCATCCCTTGTCGAGAAGCACTCAGCGGGCTTATCTTTTTCTTGCCAAAGACCTCAAGGAGGGAGTGCAGAGGCTGGAGAAGACAGAGCAAATAAACGTGAAACTTGTGCCCATCAGCAACATACAGAAGATGTTAACGGCTGGCAAGATAACTCATGCTCCAACATTACTGGCTCTGCAGAGGTTCCTGTTGACTGAGCAAACAGGCGAATCCTTTTCCAGTTCATAAATTTCTGGAGAACTTCAGATTCATTTTTTTAGGAGTGCGGGTGATTTCCTGAAAAAAGACTGTTTTCAACAATGAACCTCTATTAGTCTCCTAATATCCTGCCTTCTGCATTATTTTCTTCACGGAGTTGTAGGCGAGGGATGATTCAGGTAGGTCAAGCAAGGGTTTTCCGTAGAGAACGTAGTTTTCCACTTCTTTGTCATAGCTGATTTTTCCCAAATATTGCAGATTTGTTCTTTTTTCTACTTCTGCTTCCAGCTCTTGTGGGAACCTGTTGCCTCCGACCACGTAGAAGTTGTTGAAGTCTATTTTCACTTCTTTGGCGATTTTGTAGGCTCTTGCTATATGGTTAAAAGATTTCTGGGAAGGGTCAATGATATCGAATATGTCATCCACCTGAGAAGCTATTCGCCGGTTCAGGTGTTCGAGTCCACCCGGAGAGTCAATCAGAACATAAGTGTACGATTTTGTTAAGCCCTCCAGCGCCTTCTTCAGTGCAGCGTCTGGAAGACAGTAGCAGCCTTCTAGGAATTTTGTTCCGATAGCCATCATGTCGAAGTATTCTCCTTCGTATAGTCCCGATTCCCAGATTTTGCTTTCAAGCCGCTGTGAGGGGGGCACGCCAACGGTTGTGCCTCCGCTATCCAAGAAAGTGTCAATGAGCAGCTCGGAAACTGTTTTTCTTCCTTCTTTTGTGAGGTCTGCGCCAACCATCTCTGACAGGTTCTGGTCTGGGTCAACATCTACAAGAAGGAGGGGTGTTTCACCTTTTTCGATGAAGTACTTGGTCATGAGGGCAACAAAGGTTGTTTTGCCGCTACCTCCTCTACCCATGGTAACGAATCTCTTCATCCTGCTATCCCTTCCACTTAGTTCTTATAAAAACCAAATTGCTTCACATAATTTATACTTATTTAATTGGCACCTTCTGCTCCACTTTATAGTCAGTCACAACCTTGATTGTGCCACAAAACTCTGCATCAAGTTCTGGGTCGCCGGTGTCAACCTTCAGGTTTTTCAGGTTTTTCATCTTGTTGTCTGTAGCAATAACCACTATGTTGTCTATGCCTACCTGCCGGATTACCTCCGAGCTTATCTGCTGGTTTCCTCTGCCGAAAATGAAGCCTTGACCACCAATGGGAGTGACGATAATTCTAGCAGTTTTTCCTTTAATTTTCTCCAGAATCTGCTTCTCGTTCACATCCTTGGCTACCATTTTCTTGTTGCAGAATAGGTCCACTCCCAGCAGCGTCTTTTTCTCATCCAGCAGGTCTCCTATGGTGCGGGTGGTTGTCCCCGCAGAAACAATGTAAACAACATCAGGTTCCATCATTTCTGTTACGTAAACGGCTAGTGCCGCCTGATTCCGTAACTCATCCTTTGTCATGGGAGACGCCATCTTAGCCACCTGAATCAAAGTTGGCTCATATGGAGTCAACATGTAACCGTGCAGCCTCGCAGAAACTCTGCCCCGCCGAAAAGCCTCCTCATCTATATCCATCACCTCAGCCTCCCAGAGAGGCAACTGCTTTCTCAGAAACCTTGAGGCAATCCTCGCCGCGGCTTTGGGGTCAACAGCAAAAACTGCGCTGTGCATCTTAACTCCAGTTGGAACGCCCAAAACGGGAACCTGCTTGTCAACAGCGTTCAGCACGTCTCGGGCTGTGCCGTCTCCACCACAGAAGATGAGAAGGTCAACGCCCTCCTCTGCGATCCGTTTTGCAGTCTCCACGGTGTCTTCGCTGCTGGTATGCTCTCTTTTTTGTCCAAAAGCTTTGCAGGAGTAACCGTGTTTTCGGGCTTCGGTTTCTCCCATCAGCCCGGCGCCTACAATCAGCCTGACATCTTTTCTGACAGTCTTTAGTTCGGATAGAAAGGATTCTGCCCTTGCCGGAGCCACCGGCTCTGCTCCAAGATTGATTGCTTTTTTTAGTATGTCTTTGCCGTCTGTGCCCTTTAGCCCTACTGCGCCTCCCATGCCTGCGATTGGGTTAACGATGAAGCCCAATGTTTTCTTTGAATCGTGTTCGTTGAGAGCTGTCGGCGACAAAGAGACCCTTCCCTATTCTATCCTGATAACCGTTTGAATTGCTATAACTATCTGCTTAGAGATAATGAAAGTATCTCTTTTTTGGTTCTCAGAGATGCTTCTTCAGGGCGTTTTCTAGAGGTCCACGACCCACGGCGCCAACTATCTTCTCGACGAGGGCACCATTTTTGAAGATTAGAAAATGGGGTATACTCATGATTCCGTAGCGGTTGGCAATCTGGGGATTCCCGTCAACATCAACTTTTCCGAACAGGGCTTTTCCTGCGTACGCCTCAGCCAGTTCCTCCATCACAGGAGCCATAATTCTGCAGGGCATGCACCAGTCAGCCCAGAAATCAACCACAACGGGTAACTCGGTTTTTATGAAGCTGTCAAAAGATGAGGCGTCCAATTTAACTACACCCGGATTCTGCTGGTTCATCATTTCTTCCATCTTTTCAGCCTTTATTCTTTCAAGCTCTTCATCTTCCATCCCGACAGTCACATCCCAAAAGTTGCTTTCCCTTTTGATTTTCAGTTGCGGGGCATAATTAAAAGATTATGGTTTCGGATTCCATAGACTCTGGCGAATCTAGAATCTGCAACAAATTGTTTCTGATATTTTTGTCACGCATTTCTCATGTTACGTTGGGATGTCCTTCTTCTCAAAGACCCATATGCTGATAACAATTATTGCAGTCGCCACGGCAGCCAATATAACGAAATCTCCTGCTTTGAACAGGCTGTCGAAGATGACCGATGAGTAATCCCAGTAATTGAAGATGCTGACTGTTTTCATCCATTCTAGGCTCTTGGAGAAGCCGCTGAAAGTGTAGAGGAAGAACTCTGCAAAGACAAAGGCAAATGTTACGCCCATTCCAATCCTTGTTTTCTGGAAGATAACCGCAGTGAGCATACCAACCGCGACTATGACCATGAGGAAGGGCAGGCAACCTATCAAGGACAGGAACACTGTTTCTGCAGTGAATTCATTGAGGGCGTTGATGTTCGCTATTCCGCCAGCAAGTCCTCCAATCGCCACCAAAATTATGAAAAGGGCGATGAGACTCATGGCAAAGAACTTCTCTAGCAGGTAGCGCCTACGGGATATCGGCGTAGACAACATCACGTCCATTCGCATGTTCTCAAAATCGCTTCCGATAACAGACACAGAAAGGTAGGCAATAAATAAGCCAGCGAGCATCCACCACCAGCTAAAAAACTCAAGAGCTATGAACCCTTTCGGTTCAAGTATGCTGATGCTTCTGCCCCCAGTTAAACCTGAATAGGCGGGATTGTTTATCAGGTCTTGGAAAGGGTCGTCACCCATTTCTGTTGAGGCAATACCGATTAAAACGGGGTCAACTGCTTCGGCTAATTCAGCCATCACTGCATAGTAGCGTCTTTCCTCAAAATCCTTTTCGAACGAGATGCTGGTTTCAGCTCCCATGTATTTGATTTTAGCTGTTACCATGCTTGAGCGGTTATCCTCCAGCACCATGTAGCCTGTTGCGTTCTCCAGTGGCTCCCACGACAAGGTAATCATGCCGCCCTCATCCGTGGGAAGCTCCAGATTCACCTTGTTTGCTCCTTCCAACTCTTCAATTAGCGAATCTCTGTATGTCGGAAAGATCGCGGGCATGGCTGCGGCGACGAGTGTAACAAGTAAGCAGAAGATGAGGAGCCCCTTCAGTCCGGTTCTGAGTTCCATGTATGTGATTCTGCCGATCATCAGACGCCGCCTCTTTTCCGGTTTTCTTCTGTATAGTATTTCAGAAACAGCTGCTCCAAACTGTATGTTCTCAGATTCATGTTCAGTATACGGTGACGAGAAACAGCTGCGATGACGTCGTCGAGGTTTTCATGGATGGTTAATGTAAGTTTGCCATCCTCCTCCCGTATCTCGCTTACGCCCTTGATTTGGAACTCTTCGGCACTGACGGGGTCGCTGAATTCAACCTCCAGCACCTTACCAGTCTTTTCTTGGAGTGCCTGAATTCTTTCCACCACTTCCAGATGCCCTTTCCTGATGATAGCAACCCGGTCACAGACCTTCTCCACTTCTGCCAGATTATGGGATGCCATGAAGACGGTTTTTCCCTGTTTATGCTCTTCTTTTAGAATCCGATAGAACTCCTGCTGTATAAGGGGATCAAGCCCTGAAGTCGGCTCATCCATGATAATGAGGTCCTGATCAGCCATCAACACCTGAACGACGCCTACCTTCTGTTTGTTGCCTTTTGACAGTTCGTTTGTTTTTCTGTCAAGGTCAAGTTCAAGCCTTTCAGCCAACGATTCCATCTTTTTAGTTGAGGGGTAATTGCTTAACGAGAGCAGATATTTGAGGTATGACCTTACTTTCACTGAGGGGATTAGTCCGAAATCTCCGGGCAGATATCCCGTCTTTTTCCGTATCGCGACGGCGTCTCTGTGTGAGTCTAGCCCGAATATGGTTATTTTGCCTGCTGTTTTTGAGATTAGGGCTAGGCTGCTGCGTATGGTGGTGGTTTTTCCTGCTCCGTTTGGTCCAAGAAAACCCATTATTTCGCCTTTGTCTACGGAGAGATTCAGGTTCTTGACGCCTACGTGTTTTCCATAGAGTTTTGTCAGGTTCTCTATGATGATTGCCTTTTCTTGTTCCACGACAATCCTCCTCTCATAAATTTCATAATTTCGATAATTTTCAAATTTTTGGATAATTATCATAATTATGGAAAAAAATATAAACCTTTCCCCGTTAATGTAACACATGAACTCAGTTCAGGAAATCAGAGAAGGATTCGTCCGAATTTACGAAGACATTATGCGCGCGAAAGGACTGCCAACAATCATGGGCAGAATCATTGCCGTTTTACTCCTTGAAGGACGCGAATTAGACCACAAAGAAGTTGCGAGCCTAACAGGATACTCTATGGCTTCTGTGAACAGAACCTTGAATCAGCTGGTCAACTTCGGAATGGTTCACAAACACAAGGATACCCTAAAAAAACATTACGTGTTCCACGTGAACATCGATTTTCCGGGAATATTTGCCAACAGTTTAGAAAAGATGATGAAGGTCTACGGAATGCAAAGAGATGAAATAAATGGCTTACTCCAAAAGTTGGCGACGCTGGAGCCGGACGAAAAAAGGCAGACTGAAATCGATCAATTGCGACGTACGCTGGAAAACTTTGGAAATATCCTGGAAGCCACAATGGGCGTTTTGGAAAACATAATAGAAGAACTGCGCTCTCACAAAGAATACAGAATGTACCCTTAAGGATGTCAATGCTGAACCGAGAAGTGGTTGTTGTCCTTCTCAGACACTGAAAAAGGAATCATTAAATATTTTCGAAATCATCAATTACTATAGAGTACGCCGTGCCAAACAGAACTGTTTGTCATCACTTGAAAATCAGACAAGAGACTTTGCTCTGCTAGTAGTGTCGAGAAGGAGCGGGAGTAGTCATGGTTGAAGAAGAGAAAAAACGGATTGTTCTGGACATTGGGGGAATGCATTGTGCTACTTGTGCCCAGACCATAGAAAAGCGGTTGCCCAAATTGAAGGGAGTAATTTATGCTACGATCAATCTTGCGGCAGAGAAGGCGATCATTGATTATGACTCCAACTTGGTTGACCAGAAAGCCATCGAGGACGCCATCTCTGACGTAGGCTACAGGGTAATCCATCAAAGCGTTACTCTGAAGATCAGCGGAATGCACTGTGCTGTCTGCGCCCAGACAATAGAGAAGGCACTAAACCAAAAAGAGGGCGTATACAAAGCCGCCGTTAACTTAGCCCTAGAAACTGCAACTGTAGAATATAATCCAGCGCAGATTAGCTTAGAGGGAATCAAGAAGGTCATACGAGACGTAGGATACGATGTTATTGAACCCGAGGGGGGATGGGAAGACGCAGAACAGAAAGAAAGAGACCGAGAAATACGTTCACTGAAAATCAAGCTAGCTTTCTCCGCGGCAGTAACCATACCCGTAGTGATCTACAGCAACTGGCGCTTTCTTCCATTCACTCTCCCCACCCTGCCAATCGACAACTTCATTCCTCTCCTCCTGTTCGTTCTATCAACCCCAGTTCACTTCATAGTTGGGCACAGCTTCTTTGTGGGCGCATACAAGGCGCTACGAAACAGAAACCCAAACATGGATGTGCTAGTTACAATCGGCACCTCAGCCGCGTACTTCTACAGCGTTTACGTCACCTTCTCAGGTGAAGGAAAGCTGTATTACACGACTGCCGTGTCCCTCATGACCTTCCTTATTCTGGGCAAACTGCTGGAGGCTATAGCCAAGGGCAGAACCTCCGCGGCTATAAGGAAACTGATGGGGCTTCGAGCCAAAACAGCTCGTGTTGTGAGAGACGGCGAAGAAATGGAGATACCTGTAGAGGACGTTCAGGTCGGCGACATTGTGGTTGTTCGTCCCGGAGAGAAGATACCCGTTGACGGGGTGGTGACCGAAGGCTACTCGGGAGTGGATGAAAAGGTGATAACGGGCGAAAGCATCCCCGTGGAAAAGAATGTGGGCGACTCGGTTGTCGGAGCAACCATAAACAAAACTGGAATGCTGAAGTTCAAGGCAACAAAGGTCGGCGCCGACACAGTGCTAGCCCAGATCATAAAACTGGTTGAGAACGCGCTGGGGTCCAAGGCGCCCATCCAAAGGCTGGTGGATGTGGTGAGCAGCTACTTTGTTCCAGCAGTCATGATAAGCGCAACAGCCGCATTCATTGTTTGGTATCTTCTGCTAGCGGACTTCATATTCGCCCTCACCGTGTTTATCGCAGTTATGATTATCGCCTGTCCATGTGCCATGGGCTTAGCCACCCCCACAGCCATCATGGTGGGTGTCGGGAAGGGGGCGGAAAATGGGGTGCTAATCAAGAGTGGAGAAGCGCTGGAAACCGCTCACAAACTTCAGGCAGTAGTGTTCGATAAGACTGGGACGTTGACTAAGGGAGAGCCGGAAGTCACGGACATAGTTTCCGCCGCGTCTTTGGTTGGTAATTCTCCTGTCTCCACAAAGGTTGAAACGGTTGGCGAAGAGGAGCTGTTGAGGCTTGCGGCGGTTGCAGAGAAGAACTCGGAGCATCCTCTTGGAGAAGCTATAGTGAGGAGGGCAAGGGAGAGGCACTTGGAGGTTGCTGACCCAGAGTTCTTTAATGCCATACCTGGGTATGGCGTGGAAGTGAAGCATAACGGCAGGTCAGTTTTGCTGGGTAACAGGAAGCTGATGGAAAAAAACAGCATAGCCATTGGACCGCTTGAGGAGAAGATGAAGACACTGGAGGAGAATGGAAAAACCGTTATGCTCGTTGCGGTGGACGGTGAGGCTGCGGGTTTGATTGCAGTGGCTGACACTTTGATGAAGTATTCTGTGGAGGCGGTGAGGGCTCTCCAGCGAATGGGGCTCGAGGTGATCATGATTACAGGAGACAATGAACGCACAGCGAAGGCTATTGCAAGACAAGTCGGCGTGAACAGGGTGCTGGCGGAGGTGCTTCCAGAAGACAAGGCATCTGAGATTAAACGACTGCAGGATGAAGGCAAGGTGGTTGCCATGGTCGGCGATGGAATAAACGATGCTCCTGCCTTGGCGCAGGCAAACATTGGCATAGCCGTTGGAAGCGGAACCGACGTGGCGATGGAGACCGGAGACATAGTGCTGGTTAAAAATGACCTCCGAGACGTGGTCATCAGCATTCAGCTCAGCAGAGCTACCATGACGAAGATTAGGCAGGGACTGTTCTGGGCATTCGTCTACAACATTGTCCTGATTCCAGTAGCTGCTGGAGTCTTGTACCCCTTCATGGGCGTTTTGTTGGATCCAATTTTTGCGGCTGCGGCGATGGCTTTCAGTTCAGTGTCTGTGGTCACTAACGCCTCGCTCCTGAAGAGGTTTAAACCGAAGTTGGAAAACCAGAACTAAAAGATGGAATGGAGGTGAAAAGTGATTGGCAGTTGACCCAGTTTGCAAGATGAAAGTGGATGAGAAAACGGCGAAACATAAGGCGGTTTACAAAGGAAAAACCTACTACTTCTGCGCTCCCGGATGCAAGATAGCCTTCGAAGAGAACCCCGAAAAATACCTCAAAACATAGCAAGCAGATACATGGAGACGATCGGTCGTGTATACCATTTTTGGACAGCGATAAGGTTATAGCATTGGACGCCAAATTTTAGGCTGCCGGGGTGGCTGAATGGTTCAGGCGGCAGCCTGCAGAGTTGCTCTATATGGGTTCAATTCCCATCCCCGGCTCCACATGAAACAGGGGAACTCAAAGAATGGGTGAAAAGGACGGTTTTTCTCAGTTATCCCAGTCTCTTATGGACAAAACAGTAACAAAAGAGGAACTGCTCAAGGGGGTTAAGCAGGATTTCAGCCTGATTCCTTTGCTGCTTAAGGGTGTTGACCATCCGAAAGCCGCTGTTAGATACGGCTGCTCGAAAGTGTTAATGGATTTGAGCGAAGAACATCCGGAGAAACTATATCTCAACTTCGATTTTTTCGTTAATCTGCTGGACAGCAAATACCGAATCCTAACTTGGACTGCTTTGGCTATTATCGCTAATCTAACCCGAGTTGACGCAGACAAGAAGTTCGATGCCGTTTTTGGCAAGTATTACAGCTTTTTAGGTAACGAGTACATGGTTACGGTGGCGAATGTTGTTGGCAATTCGGGTAAGATTGCTTTGGCAAAACCCTATCTTATCCCTGAGATTACAGAGGAACTGCTGAAAGTTCAGGGCCTTTCCACTACTCCTCACCTGACGGAAGAATGCAGAAGAGTTATCGCTCAACGCGCCATCAGAACTTTTGACCTGTTTTTTGACAGAATCGACCAGAAAGAACGGGTTATCTCGTTTGTTAAATTGCATCTTGATAGTCCACGGAAAAAATTGCGAACAGCAGCAGAAAGCTTTCTTGAGAAATGGGGCTGATCAACCTCCTGCCTGAGTTTCATACTGCTTGGCAGCGGATTCTTGTTGAAGAATCATTCGGATGAAATGCGCAATGTAATTGTATCTACGTTGTACACAGCTACAAAAACTGGATTATAGATTCGCAACTCTTTTTTATATTCGCGTATATAAGCTAAATAGTTTGGAAGCCTTCAGATGAAAGCAAAGAAATCTTTTAATGTTATGCTGAAGCAACGGGGATACTCTGAGAAGGCTATCGAGCGACTTTGGAAATGGTATGACTACTCCGAAAGAAAAGGCGTAGCAAGCTTCTAACCAAAAAATTGTAACTACCTTTTTAATAGCACGTTCATCCATGTATTATTCAAGTGAATCAATTGGTCAAGAAACAAAAAGCCGTGATACAGCTTTCCCTGATGGCGGTTATGTCAGCGCTGGTTACTGTGGGAACGCTGATTGTCCAGATTCCTAACGGTATGGGCGGATACTTCAACTTTGGAGACGCCATGATTTTTATCGCCGCCTTACTATTCAACCCCCTTATAGGCGGTGTCGCAGGAGGATTAGGCTCAGCCGTGGCTGACCTCCCAGGATATCCAATATATGCTCCATTCACGTTGATTATCAAAGGTTCGGAGGGCTTAATTGCTGGCCTTATTGCCAGTAAGAACAGTGTTTTTCGGGACGTTTTTGCAGTTGTTACTGCTGGGGTTGAAATGGTTGTCGGCTACTTTCTTGCTGAGGTCTATTTGTGGGGATTAGGTGTTGCGTTGGCAGCAATTCCATTAAATGTCCTACAAGTCACTGTAGGTGCGCTGGTTGGTGTTCCTGTCGCCTTAGTTTTGCGTAGGAGACTGCCAGAAATCCTTAGAGACTAGAATGTGCGTAAACATTTTTACAGGGCGCATACAGTTTTTTAGTCTCGACATATAGACATGTTAAGGTGTGCTGGTAAACCATGGTTGGCAACTTGTCGATGGCGCCGAAAAAGCTGGAAAAGGTTCTAGTGGTTTCTCGGCAGGACACTTCGAGGATTGAGGGTGTTTTGGCGGCGGTGGGCTTCAAGGTTGTGGAGGGGAACCCAGATTTTATTGTCTGTTACGGTGGAGACGGCACAGTCTTGTTCAGCGAAAGAAGGTATCCTGAGGTTCCGAAGCTGATAATCAAGACTTCACCTGTATGCAGAAAGTGCGATTACACTCTGGATGAGATGAAGAATGTTTTGTCGAAGATCCGTGAAGGCAACTACTGTTTACATGAGAAGATGAAGTTGGAGACAGAAGCTAAAGGCGGAAAGCTTGTTGGCTTGAACGAGATTCAGATTCACCCTAAGCTGCCGACCCACGCAGTGAGGTTCTCCCTCTCCGTTGACGGAAAAGAGTACAAAGACTTGATTGGTGACGGCGTCATCGCTGCTACGCCATTCGGTTCCACAGGATACTACAGAGCAACGGGGGGAAAAAGATTCTCAAAGGGCATCGGAATATCATTCAACAATCTGCACAACAGTAACGTGGGGAGCTTTGTGGTTCCAGAAGACTCCACAGTGAAGTTGACCGTCAGCAGGGGACCTGCGTGGCTCTTGGCGGACAACAACGAGAACCTCATTGAATTACTGGCAAACGATGCTGTAATTATCAGAAAATCTGAGAGCACAGCAAATTTCATTTACGTTCCCAGCACATAATTTTGTGGTGCCTGCAGAGTTAGGTGCTGGTGCAAAAGGTTTGTTGAAGATAGGTCACAGGGGAGCAAGAGCTTACGAGCCTGAGAACACGTTGCGTAGCTTTAAGCGTGCCATTGAGCTTGGAGTTGACGCCGTGGAACTGGATGTCAGAAGAACAAAGGACAATGAAATCGTTGTTATTCACAATGCTAATGTGAACAAGACTACGGATGGCAGAGGCTCGGTTAGCGATTTTACTTTGGAGGAGATAAAGAAGTTCGTTACTGCGGAGGGGGAGCATATACCGACCTTGGGTGAGGTGCTGGAGTTTGTGGGTAAGCGGGTGAAGGTTCTGGTGGAGCTCAAGGAAACCGGCATCGAAGAGAAGGTGTTAGATTTGATTCGCAAAACGGGGCTAATGGAGAACGTGATAATCATCTCTTTCCACGAGGAGGCTCTCCGGAAGGTTAGAGAGTTAGATGCCAAAGTGGCGACTGGCCTGATTTACGTGAGACATAAGAATCCGCTGCAGTCTGCTTTGGAGTTGAAAGCCGAGTATCTGCTTCCGTTGTATCGTTTCACCCACTCCGCCAACATCAAAAAGGCTCACGAAAAGGGCTTAAAGGTGATTGTCTGGACCATCAACAACCCAGAAGAGGCTGCCGAATACAAGAAAAAAGGTGTTGACGGCATCGCAACCGACAGACCAGACATCCTAAACATCTGAAGCAACGATTTCCTGAAAAAAGACTGTTTTCAACAATGTACCTTTATTAGGCTCCTAATAGGGGCAAAAAAACGTTAGGAAATCTAATCCATAAAGATAATAAACCTTCATTCGTTTTGTAGGGCTAGAGTTGACATGGAGGTGTTGACACCTGGCTATTCCTAAAGGTTCAGATACCGAATCAAAGGTTGGGTTTTTCCTCGACAAAACTGACGAAGGCGTATCAAAATCATTTAGAAAGCTGCATTACGAAATATTGAAAGATGGGCACTTGACTAAAAAGGAAAAGCTCATTATAGCTGTGGCTGCGGCTGTAGTTGCAAAATGTGAAATATGCGTCAAGTCATTAACAAAAGAGGCTTTGAAGCACGGTGCAACTATAAGAGAATTAACTGAAGCAGCTTCAGTAGCGTCACTGATTTGTGCAGGTTCAGGTTTCAATTACTCTGCATTAATTTTCGAATGTGTCAAAGGTGAAGATAATGAATGAAACAACAGTATGTGATATCTGCGGGTGCGATCTAACCGAAGAAGAAAGGTATGCATTGAATGGAAAAACGTTGTGTGAAGACTGTCACATGGAAGAAACACATCCTGTAAAAGTCTGCAATCCGCTACCCGTGATGGCTGCTAAAAAAATGGGCGATAGTAGTAAGGATCCAAAAGACGTTTTAGATGAACTGAAAAAGGCGCTCTACGATCACATAGTAAGTAACCAAAAAGTAACAATCGAACAGCTATGCGCCAAATTTAACATAACAGAAGTCAAACTAAATAACGAGTTAGCAACACTAAGGCATCTCGAGTTAATTAAGGGCAAAAAAGAGGAAGATAACGTCTACATAGTTCCATTCTAGCAACCTATCGAAAACTGCAAGCAAAGAAATGAGAAACTACAAGAAACCAACGAAACGCTTGATGTTCCTAGTATACCCTTTTTTAGTCCCCACAGAACATTGAACGTTTGTTTCGCTGTTTCTTTTCAGGTTAGGAAATGTTGATGTTATTTCTGATTGTTGGCTGGATTATATTTCTTTATCAAGCGTTCTGCTAGGCTTTGAGCTTTTCCGGTTGAGTTTGTGTAGAGTGCCCTTACTTGAGTTGCTCCCTTGCTCTTTTTTTTGTCTATTGCGCCTTTGACTGCTTTAATCATCCCATGTGCTTTCGCTGTGCCGATGTATTTTATGTCATATTTAGAGTTTGCAAACAGGTAAACTCCCGATTTTGTTTCTAGTTTTTCGTAGTCTTTTAATTTGATCCACCACTCTGAAACAGTTACAACTCTGTAATCTACAACATCATTTGGGTCCCACTGCATTTGATTACCTCAAAACATCATATCTGTCAAAACTATATTTACTTTATGTAGCTGCAATTCAGTTTGAAAGTTGGTGTGGAGCGTAGCATGCCTTTTGTCATTCGTTTTCTTCATCTATGTGCGTGTGAACTTCATGCACCAAACCTGTGCTGTGCTGGAATTTTCCAGAAAAAAGACTGTTTTCAACAATGTACCTCTATTAGTCTCCTAATATGCGTAACAGAAGTGTGAAAAACCTGCCAATTAGTCGTAATATTTTGTGTGTATTTTCACTAGTTTTTCGTTGAATGTTAGTTGCAGAACTTCTTTCATTCGTGTGTATGTTAATTCATCTAATGATCCTTCTTCGAACATGCTTTCAAGACGTTTTGATTCTTCAGTGAAGATTTTGCTGATTTCTAAATTTTCTTTCATGTAGCGAAACTTTTCGTGGCCAAGATTCCCTTTAATAACTTGAATTCTCATCTCTTTCAGTAGTTTTTCGTACTCATTTACTTGCTTCATTCCTGAATGATGATAAGACAACACACTGATGGCAGCTATAATCACTGCGGCGGGAGACATAATAGCAACTAAAAGGGCGGGGTCCATAACACAATGCTTTCGTGAATTGTCTAGTTAATTCTTATGAATTTGCAATAGCTACCTGTGATTCACGATATCTTTCAAATCCATTGGAGACCATAATTGAAAAGAGCTGGTTATTTCCCTTTTCTGAATAGTTTTAGTCCGTCTATTTCGGTTACGTATTCAAATCCGTTTTCTATCAATTCAGGTTGAGGGGTTGGTGTGCTGGCTGTAACTTGCCTTTTGTTCAGTGCTTTGCCTTGAGGTTTGCGAAAACTTTGGAATAGACTTTGTGTTCTTTGTCAAGGAATCTTGACTAAACTTGGTCAAGAAAGGTTGACAAAAATGCTTTTATCAAAAATTGGTTCTTGTTATCGGCTAGGGGTTTGAAGTGTCATCAAGCAGGTCGTTGCAGTTATTTGCTGTTGGGTTTGCTGTTTTGTTGTGTGGCTTCTTTTTTGTTGGCTTGTTCGCTTGTGTTTTTGCTGAGCCTTCGGTGGGCGTCAAGGAAGGTGATTGGATTGAGTATGACATTGACATATCTGGGAAGGGCAGTCCGCCTCCGACGCATGATGTTAGGTGGCTGAGGATAACTGTTGTGCAGGTTCAGGGTTCAGCCTTCTCAGCCAATTTCACTGTTAGGTACGCTAATGGAACAATGGGCAGCGCCATTTGGAAGTATAACTTCACTGAGGGCGATGTTAGAGGCTGGACGATTATTCCATCGAATCTTGGTCCAGGAGACACTTTCTATGATTACTCGATACACACCGGAATACCAGTTAACGTGACCATTCAAAGTGAGGAGCAGAAGACGGTGATGGGCGCAACCCGTACCGTAACGTATGGAAGCGACTCGTTTAGGCACAAGACGTGGGATAAAGCCACTGGCGTGTTTCTTCACGCTAACGAACGCTTCAAAAACATCACAAACAAGGACGGCTGGTACATCGAAGACATAACCGTTAACACACAGGCAATCGCTACAAACATGTGGAGTCCCCAAATTCTGGGACTGAACCAGACAGTGTTCTATGGGGTGGTTGGAGCAGTAGCGCTGGTGCTGCTGATATGGGTTTCAGCAATAGCTGCTTCGCGAACAAAGAGGATAAAGGAGCTGGCTTTGGGCTCCTCTGCTCAGGTGAAGTTTGCAGTCTTTGTTGTCGTTGTTGCTGTTTTGGGGGAGTTGGCGGCTATGGTCTTTGTGCCCTTTTATGAGTTTGGTTTGAGTGTCGCCGAATTTAATCTGATTCTGCAAACTTTCTGGGCTGCTTTTGTCTTGATGAGCATGTGGTGGAGGATGAAAGGCAGCTATTTTGTGCATGAGATTACAATGTTGATAGTGATGTGCGAAACGTTGGTTGGTTTTTCTGTGGTGCTGCTTATGGATCCCATGAGCTTCAGTTCCATGGCGGTGCTCGCCAGTACCCATGTTCGTTTGGTTATGAACTTCTTGCATGTCATCTTTTCGATTCCGGCATTAGCCTTCGGAACATGGCTTGTTTTAATCTGGCGCCCCAACTCACCAACATATCCAGCTAAAAGCAGAAGAATAGCACAACTAACAGCGGTTCTGTGGATCCTCTCATACGCAGTGGGCGTTTTAGACTTTCTGCTTCTCCACACCGCAGTCTTTGGATAAACAACAAACCTTTCTTCACCTGACAACAGAATTATCGTTTCAACGGGGCGATATTCGGGTTGAGGAGTTGGTGTGCTGGACATAACCCGCCTCTAGGGCAAAGTAATTTTTTTTTGTGGCGCGAGCAAGAGTAGATAGATGCTGTTTGCGCGCGCTTATGGTGGCTATAATAACGCTTAAATACCATATTCACTATGGAGCATGTTTAGGAGAGATATATGTCAAAAGAAAACGTGACAACCATCCAATTGTCAAAAGAAACAAGAGACAAACTAAGAGACCTAGGAAAAATGGGTGAAACCTACGACGATGTCATAAATCGGCTAGTAAAAAAAGCAGAGGAATACGATAATGGAGCTTGAAGTCAAAGACGATACATTCTACCTCCTTGATACAGGAAAGGAAAAAAGAATCTACGACACCGAAAACGAAGCAGTCACTTCCCTACAAAAAACAGTATCGAGCCAAGCTAACTTGAATCCCGAAACGGTAACTATCTGGAAAGTAAATACTTCTGGAGAAAAATGGGAAATCAAATCTGTTCCATGGTCAAGAATAGCGATAGAACTAATGAAAGGAAGAAGATAAGATGGCACAGTCAACATTAGAAATTAGAATGTTAAAACTGGATGAGATTAGACCAAACCCTCACCAACCAAGAGAAGCATTCCCCAAAGAAAGCATCGAAGAACTTTCAACAACTATAAAGAATTTCGGACTTCTGCAACCAATTTCTGTAAGAAAGAAAGGAAACACCTACCAAATAATCTCTGGAGAACGAAGATGGCGGGCAGCACAGTTTGCAGGTCTGAAGGAGATACCCGCAATCGTCAAAGACGTAAACGATGGTCAAATGATGATTGAAGCCTTAATTGAGAACGTTCAAAGGAAAGACCTAGAATCTCTGGAGAAAGCAAGAGGGCTAGCTGAAGTTTATCGCCTCCAGGGATTTGAACCCCGGAAAGTTCAACTTCAATTAAAGATGATAGAGAGAGTTGTATCTGGTGAGGTGAGACGTGAACTATCCGCAGAAGAAGATGGGATTAAGGAAGTTGCCGATATGGTTGGGCTTTCTTATGATTACCAATATCGACTTTTATCTCAGTTAAGATTAAGTCCAAAAGAACAAAAAAGAGTAAGCGAGCTAAAACTTGGTTATGAAAAAATTTCATCAATAGCCACTATTAAGGAACCGAGTGTCAGGGGGAAACTTATTGAAGTAGCTCCTGACCTGAAAAGAGCTGAAGTTAAACAAGTATCAAAAATAGTAAAGAAAACCAAATCGAAACCAATTGTTGAAGCCGTTCTTAAGCCTAAATCAAGAGTAACGCCAGTGGTTGCCGAAAAGATTTTGGAACTCCCTGAAGAGAAACAGGCTGAAGCGGTTAAACAAGTAGAAACTATGAGGCTTGAAGAGGACGAGGCAGTATTCCGTGTTGAAACCTTGAAACAAGCTTTGGAACCTCCGCCACCACAAGAGATAGAACGGGTTCAAGAGGGCTTGAAGGAAACTAAAGAAAGGATACGAAGCATACTAGAGACTCCAGAGGTCAAAGAGCGAGGAGAATTATTCCGAAATTGGTTGGCTCATCAAGCATTAATGGAAGTTGTGGGTTCTGCACGCTGTCCAATATGTGGAAAAGACGGAGCACACCTTGTTTGGAAATGTCACGACCTAAGCATTGAAGACGCTCTCGCAATGGTTCACAAGAACTATCAAAAAGCGATAAAGGGAGGTGAAAGACGATTGTAGGTTTATATCCTCCAAACTGGGTTAGAACGCTAGATTTAGTTCCTTTGTTGAGCTTGCAAACAGCATTAGACAGGGATTTAACACTATTCAATTTTGAAGGAACGGTTTCTGTTCCTTACAAGAAACTTTTTCCAAGTGCAGCAACACTTAAACGAGTTATCCAAACAGGCTTAGGGGGAGAAATTGACACTCAACCATCTAATAGGCAGATGACAAGAGTAAGTTATGGAACACCAACAACTTTTGGAGCCACATTCACACATCAAGAAGTATTAGATGACATAGTTGCTTCCACTGGTCTTGAATTATCGAGTTTACTTATTCCAGACGTGGCTATATCAAGAAGAGGAATCAAGATGGGGATTCCCAAAGAAATTGAAGAATTAGAAGCTTTGCAAGGAAAGAACACGCTTCTACATCAACAAACTGCTATAGGAAATCACATCCACAAAATTCGTAGAACCTTTGGGCTATGGCAATTGCAAAATCCATATAGAATGATAAAATCTGAGCTAATTTTGAACGGTGTTGTTTCGCCATATGACCGATGTTTCAGAAGAATGAAAAGTGTGTTGAAGACCGATTGGGTAATAGCTCCACCTATGGGATGGAGAGGACTAAAGACCGAAATGTTACCAATTCACAGAGCTATGGCAAAGAACCGATGGTGGCAAGATATTGGTCTTCCACATCCTCTAACAGGTCAGATAAACCACACATATCTAGATGCAACGGTTTACAGACTAGACAGAAGAAAGGAACTAGTAGCAATCTAACCTTTCCCCTCTTTTTCTATTATACCCATTTTTCATAAAAGGTGACGTATTTTTTGACGATAATATGTGCTGACTTCAGTTCTGTTATATGAAAACCTAATGTCCCAGAGGTCAAAACATACTGCAAAAATCCTACTTAAATGTTATTAATTGTAAATTCACTATTTTTCTTACCAAAAATTCTAAAACGCTTTTGATTGTATTATTATTTAACGGCAGGGTTGGGAATGGTACGTAGAACACCTAGAGTGTATTTTTCTGAAGAGAGGCAAGACCGAAAAGCAATTTTGGTTTTTGATGCGGGGCATGATAAAGGAACCGTGTATATTTATGAACGTAAAGAAGCTTGCCAAGTTAAAGACATAGAAAAAGAAATGAAGGAACAATATCCCTATGAAATTCCGAAAGAGAATGCTGTTTGGAAGTGGGTAGAATTGAAATTTGGGCTTCCAATGTGCTGGAAAATAACGCCTGAATAATAAAGGAGGTTAAAGAATTGGGAAAGTTATCAGAAATGAAATTTAGAGTTTGCTGTTTGCATCCAAATGAATTTGAAGGAACAAGACAACTTGAAGCAACAAGAATATGTGGGCACGGACATGGATTAACGATAAAAGAAATGAACAAAAATCTTCTCAAAAAGGGCTCACCATATATTCGTATCGATTATTGCAAATACTGCTACAAAGAAAACACTCTTGGGGTTTTAGATGAAACCAGTAACTCTCTTCGCAAGTTAGGTTTCATAATTAATTATCCCCATGAAACTGAAAGCGGATTATATGAAATAGAAGAGTTACACATAAAGCAATAGAATGATACTCCTCATGGAATTTGCCGATAGTTAACAACCCTTGAAAACAGGTCGATGTGTGCCTAAGTGTTAAAAGAACCTTCGATTAGTTCTGTTCACTTATTCTCTTTCTCTGAAAACTTGGTTCAATTCATTTAGAAGTGCTTCTATGCATCGGGGATAAGCTTTTGAAACAAGAGTTCCTGTGTCGCTTTCTCTTAGTTCATTGGCAATCTTATTGCTTTCTTTCATGTAGTATTGGTGTTTTTGTTCTAGCCATTGTTTTACTCTCTTGGTTATCCGTTCTATGTCAATTGGGTCTGTTTTGGGGAATTCTTGGTAAAGTAGTTCGATTAATGGTTCTGGTTCTTTTTTCGTTTGAATTCCTCTCCTTTTCTTTTTATTATGATAATAGGGGTTATTTGCGTTTTCTGAATAGTTTTTGTCCGTCCATTTCTGTTACGTATTATTAGCCGTCTTCTATCAATTTAGTTGTAGGGTTGGTGTGCTGGTTGTAACCCGCCTTTTGTTTTTGACGGCATTCAGCTATACGGGCTACCCGCGTCTCCTGCAGAAATCACAGACGCCTATTCGCCCTTTCACCCTGCAGGACAGCCGTTTCACCGCACCCAACCGCATCCTCAACAGCATCATGCCGCATCACCGTCACCCCGCAGTTGGACGTACCGTTTCTGCTCAGGAACCAAAGCTCTCGCAATGCACCCTTACGGATGCTGCAGTTCAGCATGGTGGGCGGAGTTTCCTCAGGCACAGAGCCCGAAGCCGTCCGCCAGCTCACCAACCCACAAACAATATTTCAGGGTCAAGGAGATAAATGTTCGGAGCATGCCCTACAGGTAACTGCCTGATGTATGTTTGCTTAGCCTTTTTTTGAAGAATAACAAAGCAGCTGATGCAATCAGAACCGAGGGAATAATCGTCCATGAGGGAAACTCTGGGATATAGCCATATTCGTCAGTCTTCATCAACAATAACTCCGGAGAGTCAGGGTAGGCGTGACTTATGTAACCTGCCATGGCGAATGTGCCATCAGAAGTTTCAACTAATGAAGAAATGTATTGATCTGCTGTTCCCTCATATGTTTGACTCCAAACTTCGTTTCCACTCGCGTCAGTTTTAATCATCCATGACTCGGTATATGTTTGGTCTCCATTTCTGCCGGAAGTTGTCCCCGCTAATGCGTATCCTCCATCAGAAGTCGCAACCAGCGAGTAAGCCTGTCCTTTAGAGTATGTTTGATCCCATGTTACATCTCCGGATTCGTCAATTTTTATTAACCACACATCTCCTGAAAGGTAACCCGCTAATGCGTAGCCCCCATCAGATGTTTTAACCACTGAATTAACTTCTGAGCGCTCCTTTCCTCCGTATGTTTGGTTCCACTCCATGTTCCCCTGTTCATCGGTTTTAACTATCCATGCTTCAGATTGAACAAGCCAAAGACCAGTGCTGCCCGCTAACAAGTAACCCCCATCAGACGCTTCAACCAACGAGTTAGCATAATCATAGTCTGAACCGCCATACGTTTTGTCCCATTCCAAATTTCCTTCTGCATCCGTTTTAACTAACCAAAAATCACAGTCATCAAATGGGTCTTCATCATTCTGATTAAAGGAGCCTCCCATTGCATATCCCCCATCAGAGGTTTCAATCAAAAAGTTAAATTGATTGTAAACTGATCCTCCGTAAAATTTGTTCCACTCAATGTTTCCATAACTGTCAGTTTTAACCAACTCTTTACCACCTGCTATGACATACCCTCCGTTAGACGCCTCAACCAAAGAATGGACTGAAACTGCTTCGTATGTACGATTCCACTCCATATTCCCATTTGCATCCGTTTTAACCAACCACAAAGAGTTGCCGCCAACAGCAGCGACAGCAAACCCCCCATCAGATGTCTCAACCAAAGAATATCCCACTCCACCTTCGTATGTTTTACTCCACATCTCAGAAGAGGCACAAACTAAACCAATTGATGTAAAACTAGCCAGAACAGAAAACAACATGCCTGCGATAAACAGCCTCTTAAGATGCATCAACCATCCCCCAAAAATATTCTCTGAAACAGTCGATTAAAAGAGTTTTGTCAAGAAAACTTGACCAAACTGGAGTTTGGCTGTTCAAGAAAAGTTGACCAAGAAAATAGGTTACGACTCATCACTCTTAAAGCCAAAACACCCCATTACAGCAATGCTTATATTTTCCGATTTGCGTGTAAGGTAGTTGGCGATCAAAATATGATCGAATAGATCTCCACAAAAAAGATGCACCTCCTGACTTCACAGTTAGGAGCAAAGGGTGGAGTGAGCTTTTATCTGCTCGCAATGATAACCGAACATAAGCCAAATAGCTATAAAATATGTGTATCCGATGCTAAACAGACATTGGAGTGTAAACCGAGTAAGCCCGACATGCAACGCCGTCTGGAGAATGACTAGGCTTGAGCGCTGACGAAGGGCGCGGCAAGCAGCGAAATGCCTCGGGTAGCTGCACGCAAGCTTAGATCCGAGGATGCCTTAATGAGACTTCTTGCAACGGACTCCTTCGGGACTCCGTTGCGTTCCACAAGGAACGGGAACTCCCTGAACGGAAATATCTTAGTAAGGGAAGGAAAAGAAACCAAACGGGATTCCCCTAGTAACGTGAGCGAAAAGGGAACAGTCCAAACCGAACCCCTCTGGGAAACCTGAGGGGGATGTAGTGTTGCGGGTCCAGTTTACTCCTAACCAGCGAAGCCGAAGTGGCCTGAAACGGCCCGCCAGAGATGGTGAAAGCCCAGTAGGCGCAAACTGGAAGGAGCTTATCTGGAATCCCTGAGTACCATACCCTGGATTCGGTGTGGAAAGCCGGAGGTCATCAACCTCCAAGACTAAATACGTCTCAAGACCGATAGCGCACTAGTACGGTGACAGAAAGCTGAAAAGCACCCCGGAAGGGGGGTTAAAAGAGCCTGAAACCAGACGGTTACAGACGTTTGCAGCCCAGAAGGAAAGAACCCTCCCTAAGGAACCTGCGGCGACGCAGCAGTACGAAGGAGGGGGACCAGGGTTGCAAGTTCCGTCTAGAAACACGGGCCGGGGAGTTCATTGCTGTGGCAAGCTTAAAGGCCAACAAGCCTGTAAGCGCAGGGAAACCAACAAGCACACAACCAGCTTCGGCTGGCGAGGTGCGGGGTCTGAAAGGGCCCGGAGTCACGGCGTTGACACTCGAAACCGGACGATCTAGCCCTGGGCAGGGCGAAGTCAGGCGAAAGCCTGGTGGAGGCCCGAAGGGGTTCTGACGTGCAATTCGTTCCTCTGACCTGGGGCTAGGGGCGAAAGACCAATCTAGTCCGGTAATAGCTAGTTCCCTCCGAAGTTGGTCGCAGCCAACCCTCAAGCGAGGTAGCCGATGGGGTAGAGCACTAATTGGGAAGTAAGGGGCCGAAAGGTCTCGCTTTCCTTCTAAACTCCGAATCCATCTGCGCCGTAGACCTTGGGAGACGGGTTACAGGGGGTAAGCCCCTGTTCCGAGAGGGGGACAACCCAGACTGGGGTTAAGGCCCCCAAATGCTGGCTAAGTGTTAAATAGAAAAGTGTCATCAGCCCCAGACAGCGGGGAGGTAGGCTTAGAAGCAGCCACCCTTCAAAGAAAGCGTAACAGCTCACCCGCCGAGGCTGATGGCCTTGAAAATGGACGGGGCTAAGCCAGCTGCCGATACCCTAGAGTACAGCTTATCGCTGTAATCTGGTAGGAGGGCGTCCTGACTGGGCGGAAGCTGGGCCGTGAGGTCCAGTGGACCGGATCAGGATTGAGTATCCCGGTGGTAGTAACAGCAGAGAGGGGTGAGAATCCCCTCCGCCGAATGGGCAAGGGTTCCCCAGCAACGCGTCGTCAGCTGGGGGTAAGTCGGTCCTAAGGCAGATCTTAACTGAGAATGTCGAAAGGGAAGCAGGTTAAAATTCCTGCACCGTAGAGGTACACGCGGTAACGCAAGCTTAACTTCTAACGCTTCTGGATAGGTTGAGCGAGGCTGTCGCCTTGTTTAACCGTATAAGTCTGGGGAGTGCCGTAATGGCGAGAACCAGACAAAAGCGGGAATAGCCATCCGTTTTTAGGAAGGTTCAGCTGATTCCTGGAGCCCATGAAAAGGAAGTTAGGAAGGATCCTCTATGTCCGTACCAAGAACCGACACAGGTGCCCCTAGGCGAGAAACCTAAGGCGTGTCGGGTACACACTAAGCGAGGGAACTCGGCAAATTAGCCCCGTAACTTTGGGATAAGGGGTGCCTGCGGTTTTGGCTTCGGCTGGAACGGCAGGTCGCAGTGGCAAAGGGGTTTCGACTGTTTAATAAAAACATAGGAAACCGCAAGCCCGAAAGGGTGTGAACGGTTTCTGAATCCTGTCCAGTACAGGTACCTGAAGCCCGGTTTCAACCGGTTTAAGGGCCTGCAAACGACGGGAGTAACTCTGACTCTCTTAAGGTAGCCAAATGCCTTGTCGGGTAAGTTCCGACGCGCATGAATGGAACAACGAGAACCCCACTGTCCCCGCTTAGTACCCGGTGAACCCACATAAAGTGGACGAACAGTCCACTGACTCCCAGCGGGAAAAGAAGACCCCGTGGAGTTTTACTGCAGCCTGTCGCTGAGATATGGCTGCGGATGCAGAGCGTAGGCGGGAGCCGTTATATCCCAGTCTCTCCGGGGACTGGGGGAGGCAAACATGGAACACCGCCCTTTCGTATCCGTGTCTCTTACCGGCGCAATTGCGTTGGGACAACGATTGGTGGGCAGTTCGGCTGGGGCGGCACCCCCTTGAAAAAATATCGAGGGGGCCCTAAGGTCAGCTCAGGAGGGACAGAAACCCTCCGCAGAGTGCAAAGGTAAAAGCTGGCCTGACTGGATCCTCCACAGCAAGGGATCCAGAGGCGAAAGCCTGGCTTAGCGAACATCCAAATCCTCGTTGGTGGGGGTTGGATATGACAGAAAAATTACCCCGGGGATAACAGGCTTGTCGCGGGCGAGAGTTCACATCGACCCCGCGGCTTGGTACCTCGATGTCGGCTCTTCCTATCCTGGTCCTGCATAAGGGGCCAAGGGTGAGGCTGCTCGCCTATTAAAAGGGAACGTGAGCTGGGTTTAGACCGTCGTGAGACAGGTCGGACTTTATCTGCTGGGAGTGCTGGTCGCCTGAAGGGAAAGGGTTCCCAGTACGAGAGGAACGGGACGTTGTAGCCTCTAGTCTACCGGTTGTCTGACAGGGCACTGCCGGGCAGCCACGCTGTCGCGGATAAGAGCTGAAAGCATCTAAGCTCGAAGCCGCTCCTGAAACGAGGCGACCATTCCCTGGCACGAGACCTTGGTAACAGGGCCTCAGTCATGGACGAGGGCTCCCATAGAAGATGGGTTTGATGGAGTCGGGGTGTACGCACCAAGGCTTTGGCCGAGGTGTTCAGCCTGCGGCTTCCAACCGCTCAAGGTGCCGGGCTGAAAAAGTTTTCTGGTGTCTGAGCAATTTCGGATAGCGTATTGTGGCTGTTTGGCTTGTGTTCGGTTATTGTTGTAAAAAGATGCTTTTTGGCGTTTTTTGTATTGGTGGATATTCTGTATGGCAAAAGATAAAAAGAAATTGGGTTAAATCAGTTGTTTATGGTCTAATGTAAGGAGGGAAAAATGTGGCAATTAATCTTGATGTGCTGTTGATAGACCTCGTTATAAAAATCATTATTCTGGCGCCTGCTTTTTGGCTTGCAGGAAGAGCGCTTGCAGGAAAGGAAAACGCAAAGTTTCTTGATTCCGTGTGGATAGTTATTCTCGGCTCGCTGGTTGGAGGAATCTTCAGCTACTTTGAGATCTACGGCATTATCGCTTTGATTATTCAGCTTATAATCTGGCTTGGTCTAGTGAAGCACTTCTTTGATACCGATTGGATAAAGGCTTTCGTTATCTCTGTGCTGGCAGTAATAATCATTATTGTGGTCGGCTTCATACTTGGTCTCATTGGAATCGGTATAGGTCTAGCACTAATCTAGGAAAGTCTAAGAACCCCCAAATCCCCCTTTTTTAGCTCGTTTTGTTTTTGCCTTTTTGTACTTCCTTTTTTGTTTTGGTTGCTTCAGAAAATGCTGATAGCCCTATGACTTCTCCTTTAACGATGTCCATGGGCACCGCGAAAACGATTGTGTTGCTTTGGTCAAAGCTGATGTCTTCCAGGCTCGATAATGTACGCAGATACATTGCACGGTTGCTCATCTTCTTCACTGCCTTCTCCAAGTTCTCGGCTGCTGTAAACTCTCCCTCACTCTTGATTATTACCGCCCGTTTCTCCCGTTCAGCTTCTGCCTGCCTTGCGATTACTCGTTTCATGTCCTCTGGCAGTTCTACTGTTTGAAGTTTCACCGACGTGATGTCTACGCCCCATTCTAGGGTTTCTCGTTCTACCATTTTGGCGATTTTGTCTGCTACTTCGTCTCTGCGCGCCAGCAGTTCGTCCAGTTCTACGTCTCCTACGACGTCCCGCATTGTTGTTTGGGCGTACTTCATTACGCTGTCCCAGACGTTTCGGATGTTCACGAGACTGAATTTTGTGTTAACGACTTTGACGAAGACCACGGCGTCAACTGTTACGCTGATGTTGTCTCTGGTCATAACCTCCTGCCGTTGGATGTCCAGATTAATGATTCGTTTGTCTTGCTTCAGAAAGGTTTCGACGTATGGCCACTTGAAGAAAAATCCTGGACCAACAAGCCGCTGGAACTTGCCAAACCGTAGTATTATCGCTTCTTCCCATTCTTTGTTGATTGCCACTGTTGCGGGTAGAGGAAACAGGGAGACCACGGCTAGGAGACCAAAAAATATGGCGATGGGGTTCGGGTAATTTAGAATTGCTAGGACTATAAACACTAGAGCGATTATTATGAAGAACATGAAAGGAGCTGGAGAACGCGAATATTCTGTAGGTTTTTTGCTCATTTTCTGTTCGCCTCTCTGCCTTAGATTAAAAGGGCTTTAACGGTTAAAGTTTTGCGTCATCTGAAGCCGCTGAGGTTCAGGGGATTATTTCGCAGCTGTTGTATTTGAGGTGGTTGAAGTCCGAGAGGCTGATTCTTTCTTCGTCGATTAGTCTCTTAACCCGCGGCAAAGATAACTTCAATGATTCAACGAGGTGTTTGACTGTTTTGCACACCAAACTGTATGCTTCGTTGCTCCACCGTTTAGTTATGTTGGCGTACAGGCATCTTCCCCCGCATTCCCGCAAGATTTCGCAGCTTGTGCAGGGCTGCCCCACGTAAACTCTTTTCAGCTGTAGGGGATGTGAATCTTGGATGTGCCCCAGATAGTAGTCTTTCATTCCGCTCATGGCGGGGCACGGTATTATGTGTCCATCTGTTTGTATGCTGTAGTTAGCCCATCCGGAACCGCACCTCAGCAAGCTGTCCTCTCCCGTGAGAAGCGACTGCATCACCCCCAGAAAGGGATAGAGCCGAAGCACCTTGCCTTCGGTTTCCATTGTGTTGACCCAAAAATCTGCCAGTCTTCTTATCTGGGGGTTATAGTTTTCTTCAATCCATTTTGCGAAGGGTCTTTTGTTGAAGTCGTTTTTCCAGAATCCAGCGTCGAGTTGCCAATGAATCGATGAAAAGGAGTATTCAGGGTTGTTTAGGAGCCACCTAACGTTTTCGTAGATGTCTGTTTGTTCCATGAGGGTCATTCTGGCTATTATTTCGCCCTTGAACCCGTTTTTTCTGATTGCCTTAACGTTCTCTACTGCTTTTCTGTAGACTCCTTTTCCTCTGTAGTAGTCTGTCAGTTTTTCGGTGCCGTCTACGGAGACAAAGATTGCTGACAACCGATTCACGTATTCTGGCTCAAGCTTGTCTAAGTGTAAGCCGTTAGTCTGGATGTTAAACTGCTTAGCCTCCACAGTGTCCATGATCTGCTTTATCTTGTCTTTGCAGAGCATTGGTTCGCCGCCATAAAAAATCAGCACTGGCTCAGGGTCTTTTGCCATAAACTTCTCCAGAAGTTTGATGTCATAGGTGATTCTGTCGGGAACAGAATAATCCACTTCAAAGTCTCCAAAGTCAGCGCCCATGTCATCAAGCGATTTTCCGTAGCAGTATCTGCACTTCAAGTCGCAGTTGGTGGTCAGCAGCAGGTGGAAGAACAACCAAGGCACCTCAAAGCTGTGGTATTTATTATTTGACGAGGCATTGAAGCACGTAAACCTTTCTCAACACATAAATTACTACTTTAACATGATGGTAAATCTAAAAAGGGGAAAACCTCAGAAATGTTGCTGTGACAAACAAAATTAATCTTGTAGGGACTTTTTTGCGTTCGCGTGTTAGAAGCCTTTTTGATGAAAACCCAGTGCATCCACTCTTCGTCCACTTCGAGTGTACCTACAGATGTAACATGAAATGCGCATTCTGCAATATTTGGAGAAAAAACCTCTTCAAGAACGAAGCAACCACCCCCGAGCTTGAACAAAGATTACTTGAATGCTGGGATTTGGGCTGTTCACTTGTAAGTTTTACGGGTGGAGAACCACTATTAAGGAAAGACCTCGGGAAAATGCTGGAGTTTTCCAGTAGAGAACTTGGCTTGTTCACAGGGTTGGTCACAAATGGAATCCTGTTGGACAAGAACATTGATGTACTCTCAAAATACGTCGATTCTCTGGCTGTGTCCTTTGACGTGAACCATAAGCAAACATTCAACAGGACTAGAGGTGTTGACGCTTTTGAAAAGGTCAAGAAAAACATAGAATACGCCAGAAGGATGGGCGTAGAAATGGAACTGCTTTCTGTGATAACCAAAGAAACATTCGAGTTCATAGACGACACGATCGAGTTTGCGAAATCGCTTGAATTGCCGATCCATTTCTCACCTGTTGATAACGTGCAGAGAGAATTTACGGATGTGGCAGAAGCTCAAGGAATGAAGGTTGATGAAAGTGGCAAGGTTTTAAGAAAATTGAGGGAAGAGAAACGGAAATACAAGAAGATACATTTTGAAAGTGACTACTTCAAATTTCAGGCTTTAGGCGGATTTGGCAACACTATTAGGTGCTCGTCCGCATCAACCACAATTTCTCTGAAACCTGACGCTTCTGTTGCTTTGCCTTGCCCCTTTTTCACCCTAATGACGATTAAAAAGGGTGAGAATCTGAGAGATGGTCTGAAATCAGAAAAAGCAAGAAACATCATTGAACAATGTGGCGAATGGGACTTCTGCAAGGATTGCTCAGTGAACTGCATGTACGTCGTATCCTTGATTAAATACCCCTACCTTATGATAAGGTGGATAAGAGACAAACTTTAAGCACACATGGTTCAGGGTTGAGAATCAAATTTTAGCCCCAAACCCAACATCATTTTAATAATTTAGTAGTCGTGGACCCAGCATGAGTATTATACCAGACACTACTAGCAACCCTATCGCTGGGATTATGGTTGTCAGGTAGGCATTCTCCCACCATTGGAGGGCTCCTTCGTAGCGCCACACATCTTCTATACTTAGGTCTTGATTGAGCATCACTTCGTTGCTTGTGAGTTCTACAATTGCGATGACCCAAACGCTTACACCTATGGCAACAAGTAATAATCCAAGCAACTTGATGATAGTACGTTGTCGCTGTTTTTGCATCAGCTTATGCTCCCACACTCAGGTGGTAGCGTATATTTTGAATGATTAAAGAAATAAATTTTTGCCCTGTTTTGTTTCACTCACAAGTAACTAGACAAGATTGCCATTAAGAAATAAATTACCTGTTCAGCTGTGCTTTTAGAAAATGAGCCAAGAAGATTTTATTTTGAACCCATAAATGGTGATAAGATATATTAGATTAAGTGGTAGTTAGATTTTGGAGGCTGTTGCTTGTCTGAACGGGAAACAATCGAGAAAGTAAAAGACAAACAGGGAATTCTTTCCAAGATTCAGAACTTCTTCACTTTAGGTTATGGAACAAAAGAAGATTTGAGAGAATTGGACCGTAAGCTGAGAGACCTCTATTATGTTGACCTCAGGGACATGCGGCATGTCTGGGAAGACCTGTATCTGGCGGCTATAGATGCAGGTGTTGCAGAGAGCAGAGACTACAAGAAGGTTATCCAAGTGCTGGACAGAGTCACAGAAAAGGTGAGGCATGCAGACTACGGTTATGCAGGTCTGATGGACAGAAAAGGTCACATACGAGAAGATGAGTTGGCTCGCATCTTCAATTATGATAAAGCAGTGGGCAAGGAAGTTGACTGCTTGAAGGTGGCTGTTGAAAAAACGCGCAACGAAACGGAGGCGGAGAATTGGGAGGTGGTATCCGCTGAAGTGAAGAACGTTAAGAAGTTATTACTTGCTTTTGAAGATAAATGGACTGAACGAGAAAAACAGTTTAGACCATTAGAAATCTAGGAGATGAAATGAAGTGCCAATAATAGAGAAAGTTGCATGGGATTTCGCGGGCACCGAAGATATAGCTTACCGATTTCCCAATCTATCCTTGAAGTATGGAAGCCAAGTAATCGTTAAGGAGAATCAGTGGGCTGTCTTCTTCCGCGACGGAAAAGCCTACGACGTTTTCGGTCCAGGCAGACACACCATAACCAGCAACAACATTCCCCTCCTAACCGGAGCCCTAAAGGCTCTGAGGATAATCGGCGACATCTTCGAGTGCGAAGTCGTTTTTGTCAGCAACAGCCAGTTCAAAGGAAAATTTGGAGGACAAGCATACTCTGCCCCCAGCGGAACCATACAGTATCAGGCGGAGCTCGGCTACTATGGTTATCTTCTCTACAAGGTGGAGGACCCGAAGCTATTTGTCGTCGAGTTTTTCGGCAACCGCGGAGCCAGCACATCCAGCGACGTGGAAAGCTACATCCGCGGATTCATCAACGAGCGGGTTATAGACGAGTTTGCTAACCACGACATCTTTAATGTAGTCAAGAACGTGGACGAAACCACAGACAAGGTTGCGCTGATAATAAGAGATGAGGCAGCCCGGATAGGACTTAAAATCATAGACACTGTCTTCGAGGGCGTCAAAATACCTGAGGAGGCTAGGCGCTTCGCCACCACTATGGGGCAGCAAGCCATGACAATGCAGTACATGAAGGAAACAACCGCTGAGATTCCAGAGGGAGGCGGTGGAGCCGCTGCAGCGGGTGTAGGCGCAGGCGTTGGAATAGCCATGGGAACCGCTTTGGGAAAAGCTATGCAGCCGGGTCAGGGCGGAGGTGCCCCTCAGCAGGTTGTGTTGTGTTCAAGTTGTGGAGCCCAGAATGTTGCAGGAACCAAATTCTGTGGAAACTGCGGAAAGAGCCTAGCTCCAGTAGCTAAAGTTAAGTGTCCAAAGTGTGGAGAAGCAATGGCTGAGACCATGAAGTTCTGCGGAAACTGCGGTTCACCTATGAAGCCAGAAAAGGTAAAGTGCCCAAAATGCAAGACGGAGAATCTGTCCACTGACAAGTTCTGCAGCAACTGCGGCAACAAACTGCAGTGACTGATGTTTTACATGGCAATGTGACGAAGTCAAACATGTGTAAAAAATTTTTTCGAATACCCACACACTATATATGTAACTATGCATTATAATAACGTGTAGAATTCTCTTAGTGAATGGCGCCAAAAAGGCTCATAGTGTTTGGTCGTTTATTTTGGGTATTCTTCTTAGAAGCAATGGGAAGAAAATAGGAGTGATTTAGTATTGGTTATGTCGAGGATTGAATTTAAAATGCGTCAACGAATTAATCGAAAACTTGAGAAAGTAGGCGCTAATTCAAAGAAGACTGCTGTAACGTTGATGGATGCTAACTTAGATTTACAAGAACAGTATTGGTTGCCTTATTTGGTTGGAAGACTTCTCGGCAGCATAAGAAAGACTAGAGACAATCGGTATTACTGCTAGAATTATGCTGATGACACGCGCGCAGGAAGATGGTTTAATTTCATGAAAAGAAGCCAGAGAAATGCCAAGAATAGACGTAGGAGATACGTTAAGAAATGCCCCGTTGAGATAGGAAATGAATATGAAGTGGATATAACAGAAACAACCCCCAACGGGACAGGCATAGCCAGAATCAAAGGTTTCCTAATTTTAATTGGCAACACAAAGCTTGGAGACCACATAAATGTAATGATAACGAAGACAGACCCCCTGAACGCAGAAGCAGAAATTGTCACATAGAACTCAAGCGCATATGTTGAGTGGAACCACCTTCGTGTTTGAACCACAGGATAACGCGAAGCTACATAGCTTTAAAAGCCAGTATGCTCCTATAAAAGCAGATTACAACGGTGAAAACTTTTGTCTCAACCAATTTATGGAACAATAGTGAACTATAGGATAGGCATCGGCACGCAAAATCCGAAGGAGTGCCTAATCCAATTTTCACATGTAAATTCCGTCTCTCTAGCAGGCCAACTTGTCAATAGAAAAGTAGTTTGGAAGCAGGGAAACATCAAGCTTATAGGGAAAATTGCGGGACCCCACGGTAGGAAAGGCGTAGTTAAGGTCAAGTTCCAGAAAGGCGTGCCAGGTCAGGCTTTAGGAACAACCGTTGAATTAGTCGAATGAAGAAACAAAAACGCACGGCATTATGGTTTGGAGACAACCGCGTAGAGAAATTTCATAAATTCCAAGATCGTATGTCGTAGTTTTTCTTGAGAATCTGTCCAGTTATCTAATGCATCCCAACCCTCGTCTGTAGCCTCTGTATAATCCTCTGTGGAAAGCTCATGCTTTTCTTTGTGTTTGAAACCCCATACACTAGCATAGTTCTTAGTTTGGTGAAATAATTCAACAATTCGTTTACTGCACGTAGCTATTTTCTCCGCCACGGAGGGATTTTGGTTTTTTGCATAATCTGCAACCATAAAGAGACGTTCCAGATTAGTCCAATATACTTCTGCGGATCCAAACCAATCGCGAAGTGAAGCGAAACAGTTTTTATCCCCATAAAGCATCCCTAGCTCTTCAAGAATCTTTGCGTCTATAGCTCTCATAAAATAAGTTATGGAACGCGCCAGAGTAAAACCTTTTGTGCACTAATTCGCTTTTATCTCGATAAATACTGCGCGCCTCAATTTATGGTTTAGAGATTTTGTCTAACAATTGGAAGAATGTTGTGCAGATTTTTACGTGCGCATGGTCAACCATATTTACTCGTAGCATATCAGCTCTTTTTCCTCGAGTCTCTTATGAAGTTTATCGACCGCTAGGTAAACGTCTTCTTCTTTGGTGGCTCCTGTGCAAACTAGTTTTCCGCTGGCGAAGAGAAGAATCACAACTTTTGGGTTGTCCATTCTGTAGATTAGACCCGGAAACTGTTCAGGCTCATACATGGTTTTTCCGAGAGAGTAAGCACAATCTTCCAGCTCTATTCTTCCCAAAAGATTCGCTGAAGCAACAATGTTTACTACTTTGATTTCGGGTTTGCCCGGTATAATTATCCCGCTTTTTTTCAGTTCGATTATAACCTTATTCACTGCTCTCTTTGCTTCTTTCACAGACTTCGCTCCGGTGCAAACCATCTTCCCAGTACGGAAAATGAGTGTGGCAGTCTTGGGTTTTCTTAATCTGTAAACTAATCCCGGAAACTTCTCTGGACGATACTCAACTAAGGTGTTCCCTTTAACAATTGCATTAAGGTTAAACTTCTGATTCAACGTAGCAGATGCCACAACATTTTGGACCCGTATGGACGCATCAAAAACAGGCATTGTTACGTCATCAACTAAAACCTCTGAAAGAGTCAAATCACAAACCTTCCTGTTCCTCTGTATGATTCAGACCTTCTAGAAGGCTTAGGAACTGATCATTATTCTTGAAGTCTGTGTTCTTTTCTGCTTCCATTATGGCGCGTTGCACCCAATCTCTCGGTTCAGAACAAAAGCATGCTTTCATCTGGGGCTTTCTATCCCTTCTTTTAATCCAAGATTGTGTTGCTCTGGTTAACTGTATATTTTTAAATTTCATACTTTCCACTCTGCATTTTTCTGTAGAATAGTCAAAGAAAACGGCAAAAACTCAAGCTTTTGCAATATTCAATATGAGAATCCTATGTGTTAAGGTAATGAAGGGTCACATATTAAGCTACTTGTTAGTGAAACTCGTCCTTTTTTCTTTTTATGTTTCTGTTGCTGGTTTCTTGCCGTATTCGCTGTTTAGAATGTTGCGGAAGACGTCGATGTCGATTCCGAAGTTTTCGCAAACCTCAACGATGCTGAAAGCATAGACGCGAAAGATTTGTTCGATTGTTTTTTGCACAATTTCAGATGGAATCTCTTCTGTAGGTTTAAGGAAAAGAATGAACCATCTTCCAAGGTTCGTGGGAACATACCACTTGACCCTCACTTTCCTTTTCCCTGTTACCACCTGCTCCATACCCTCTTCAAGAATGCCCGCTGAAACCATCCGCTTCAAGTACTCGATTATAGATTTGTTGGAGTAAGAGGTCCCATTGATTATGTCTTTTTGGTATGTTCGCCCCTCCACATCCATGTTCATTAAAAGACTTTTGCCCACCTTAGACTGTAGGATGCTCCAGATTAGCCTACGCTTTTCAGTTTCTAAGGGAAACGGAAGAATATAATGCCAAATTTGCTCATCCTCCATCTTCCCAGCCAACCTACCATCTATAATCAGTGGGGAATATTAATAAAATTCCCGCTGTACTTAAAATTCAGAATTCTTATTAAATTATCTACCATTGACATTCAAGAGTGAATAGGACCATGAAACTAGATGCTAGGCGAACTGTTCTCGTTGGCTTCACAATTTTATTCCTACTCACGAATGCCACTGTAGCTACTGCTGATGAGGGCGAGTACCAAGTTGAATCCACGAATCTTCAAATATACAGGGATGGGTTGGTTCGCATCACACAAACGTTGATTGTGAATGAAACAGTTCCGGCGGTGACTTTTCCGCTCTTGAATTCTTCAGTTGACAATTTTATTGTACTTGACGAGAACCAGACTGTTCTTGACTACGAGGTAGACGGAATTGATCTAACTGTCTTCACTTTGGGGACCACAGACGTTTCGCTTCAGTATGACACCACTTCTTTGACCAGAAAAGATTTTGACGTGTGGACTTTCCTTGTTGACACCCCATACAACATCACTGTCCAGTTGCCTGAAGAATCAACAGTAGTTTACCTAAGCGAACCGCCAACAGCAATAGATACAGAAGGCAACAAAATAACCCTATCTTTGTTTCCTAGCCAATGGGAGATAAGTTACATATTTCCGTTAACTCCACCCGCAGACTTCCAAATCAGCGGCTTAGATGTCACACCACCCGAGGTCGAGGCAGGCGAAGAGGTTGTCGTCTCGGTTAGAATCTCTAATGTGGGCGGGCAAACTGGCTCATATACACTTCGACTGCTAATCAATCAAACAGAAGAAGAAACCAAAACAGTGACACTTGATGAAGGTGCCTCAACTACAGCCGAATTCAAAATCGTCAAGCAAACACCGGGAACATACAATGTAGAAATAGATGGTCTAGTTGACGAATTCACAGTTAGGGAGGCATCCTCAAACGGAGGCACTTCTTCAAACGTGTTTCCCATCGAATATCTTGCCGTTGCGTTGATTGCTGTGGCTGCAATATTTGCTGCTGTATTCCTCTTTGTTAGAAAACGAGGACCCAACGTTGAAAAAATCTTCAAGATGCATCCTCGATTGAACAAGGAAGAAAAAGATGTAATAAATTTCTTAGTGGAGAATGAAGGAAAGGCTTTCGAATCTCAGGTAAGAGAACGGTTTCCTGACATACCGCGAACGAGCCTCTGGAGACTAGTTAAACGGCTGGAAAAGCTGGAGATAATCAAAGTAAAAAAGATTGGGCTAGAAAACCAAGTGGAACTAAAAAAATAAAAAGAAAAAAGATTTAGTGGTTGTTACCGTTTCCGCCGTTTCCTTGACCGTTGCCACTGTTTTGACCATTACCGCTGCCGTTACCTTGTGCACCGCCTTGATCATTACCGCCTTGCCCACTTTGTTGTCCATGCTGGTGCATCTGCTGAGTTAATTCTTTGTCCATTTCACGTATAATTTGACCCAACTCCTTCATCTCTTTTAGAGCGTCCTTGATGTCGTCTGCGTCTTTAGCGTTTGAAGCCATTTCCTGAAGAGCATTCTCAAATTCAGTCATGTTTTCGTAGCCCATCTGGTTAAGCACACCGTTAACGTCGACTCCTTCTCCGCCCGCGTACTGAAGCCTCTCTTTAAGTCGTTCTCTTGTTCTTGTCATCTTTTCTAAGAAGTTGTTGATTCTGCGCGGATTAGATTCTTTTGCCAAGTCTTTGAGAATCTGGTGAGCATCGGAAATCAAATGATTTGCTTGCGTAAGGTTGTATGCAGTCTCTGTTACGTTTCCGTCCAAAAGCCACTGTATCGCCGCGTCCTTATTTAGATAAGCTTCTGCCTCGTTTAGTAAATCAAGTGCTTCTTGAATGTCTTCCTCTGAAACATCCTCGGGGTCAATGTTGTCCAAGATTTCTCTTAATTTTTCTATTCTTTCTAGGGCGCGATCCATCGCCGTTAAGAGTCCTTGACCTTCCAGTATATCGCCTCTTGCAACTCCAGACTCTTGCATAATGAAGTGTATTGAACTCAGCACTTCCCTGAATATGCTTAATGCTTCTGTTGCGTTACCAACTGCGTTTTCGTAATCTTCGGCTTCAAGAGCATCATAAGCAGTCGTTACGTTTGATACTCCTTCATCGTATAGCGTCACATTGCCTTCCAACTCGTCAAGTAGGGCGGCATTTTCGATCATTTCTAAGACAGTCTCATTCGCATACACGAGAGTGATAAGATTTTCAACCTTTTGTCCTGCCTTGTCTGCTAATTCAACAATCTTTTCCGCTTTGGTGCTCTCGCTTTGTCCATGGAACATTGCTGCTGAGACTGGGGCTGCCAGCGCAATAACTGTTGCCAAGATTATAACGATTGCAATTTTGCTTGCTTTCATGGTTTATTCACCATCCAGAAATAGTGTTAAACCTTAAATTAAGGGACACTACGGTATATGCATTCCAAAAAGTGAAACGCTTGTTCCAAGAAAAATGAAGACCAAATCGCTTTAGGTTTTTATTTAACTACCCAATTACTGTAGATGGTATGGAAGGAAACGTGAGTTATGCCTGAAAAGATCATTGGACACGGAACATGGTACGACAAAACCGCCGTTGAAATCATAGAAAGGGAACGTAAACTAGGTCGAAGCCTAGACCTGATCAGAACGGAGAGCGGTCTCGGAGCCTCCGGTTTTCCTCACATCGGCAGTTTCGCTGATTGCGCCCGGTCTTACGCCGTAACATTGGCACTTCAGGAGCAGGGATTCAAGTCAGAGTACATAGCCTTCGCTGATGACTTGGACGGTTTAAGAAAAGTTCCAGCTGGGCTTCCAAAGGAGCTGAGCAAATATCTGGGTTATCCAGTGACCTCTATTCCAGACATTTACGGCTGTCACGAGAGCTTCGGGGAGCATATGACCAGTCTTCTCTTGGAGTCTTTAGACCAGAGCGGCATCAAATACACTTTCATGTCCGCCAAGCAGTCCTACGAAAAGGGTCTCTTCAACGATGAGATTAGGGCGATACTCATGAACGCGCAGAGGGTGGGAGAGATTGTCCAAGAGGAGGTTGGGCAGGAAAAATTTGTGGAAGTTCTTCCCTACTTTCCCATCTGCGCTAACTGCGGCAGAATCTACACCACCAAGGCTCACACGTTTCTGCCGGACGAAAACAAGGTTCTGTACAGCTGCGAAGGAATGGAAGTAAAACGGAAGTGGCTGGAAGGCTGCGGACACAAAGGCGAAGCAGACATCCGAAAAGGAGATGGAAAACTTGGATGGAAGGTTGAGTTCGCAGCCAGATGGAAAGCCCTAGACATCCGCTTCGAACCCTACGGAAAGGACATCGCAGATTCGGTGAGGGTGAACGACAGGATATGCCAAGAAATATTCGAGTGGTCACCCCCAACCCACGCCAGATACGAGATGTACCTTGACAAGAGCGGAAAAAAAATCAGCAAATCTGCCGGAAACGTCTTCACTCCGCAGGTTTGGTTCAGGTACGGCTCGCCCCAGTCCCTTCTTCTGCTGACCCTGAAGCGGTTTGTGGGCGCCAGAAGCCTCTCAGTCACGGACATACCACAGTACATGAATGAGCTTGACGAGCTGGAGGACATTTACTTCGGAAAGAAAAGGGGCTCAGACAAAAAGGAGCAGGCTAAACTGTCTGGACTCTACAAGTACTGCATGCTCTTCAATACGCCATCCAAGCCAAGTGAGCATGTGCCCTACAATCTTCTCACGTTCCTAGCTAAAATGGCTCCGGAAGGCTCTGAAACCGATTTCATCATGGAGAAGCTCAGAGGCTACGGTTACGGAAAACAGGGCTTAACTGACGACCTGAAACGCCGAATCGGTTACGTCCTTAACTGGACAAACGATTTCACAGAAATCAAAGAGAAAGCCGTAGAACTAAACGAAACCGAAAAGAATGCAGTGAAGGAGCTCATACAAGCCTTACAAACAGAAGCGGATGAGAACGAGATTCAGGGCGCCGTCTTCAACATCGCAAGAAACAACAGCATTAAACCCGGAAAATTCTTCAAAACCATTTACCTGATTCTTTTGGGGGTGCCCCAAGGACCCAGAATGGGTCCCTATATCTTGGCCATGGGAAAAGAAAACGTGATTGATGCCTTGAAGAGAGCCGCCAAAAGCTAAGCCTAAAATGATTGAAAAGGCAAGTTAAAGAGATTGAAGGCGGTCGTAGTCTAGCCTGGTCAGGACCCCGGCTTCCCAAGCCGGGTACTCGGGTTCAAATCCCGGCGACCGCACCAATGCTAACAGATTTATTAGTTCTCCAACTTTTTATTAATGGAACTAACAGGGGTAAGAGATATTGGACATTAGTACAGTTCATGCTAAAGATGCGCCGGCATCCATAGTAAACAGAATCTTCGTCACAATGTCAAACGAGGCTGCATGGGCTTTAGAAGAGGGCGAAGGAACAGTGGAGGAAATTGATTCAGCAGTTAAGTACAGAATGGGGCTCCCGATGGGGCTCTTCGAACTCCATGATGTTCTCGACGGTGGAAGCGTGGATGTCAGCTACCACGTTTTGGAGCAATTCAGAAAAGCGCTCGGAGAAACGTATAGGCCAGCACCCATCTTTGAAAAACTTCACAAAGCAGGCCACTGGGGAAAGAAGACTGGCAAGGGCTTCTACGACTGGAGCGAAGGGAAGACGAACGAGGTGCCGCTGAGGGCGGGAGCAAAGTTTGATCTGTTTAGACTCGTTGCCCCTGCAGTCAATGAAGCTGCGTGGCTGATTGAAAAATGTGTTACAACGGCGGAAAAAATAGACCTTTCAGTTTTGAACGGTCTGAACTATCCGAGGGGTTTGCTTAGGATGGCTGACGAGATAGGAATTGACGTGATAGTAGCAAAACTGAGAGAGCTTCACGAAAAATACAAAGAGGAAAGGTACAAGCCTAATCCTGTACTTAAGAAAATGGTCAAAGAAAACAAAGTTGGAAGAAAGACTGACGAAGGATTCTACAAATACGGAAAAGGAAGCTACGAATTTGTTCTAGTTGAAAAGGTAGAAAACGTCGGCATCATAAATCTCAACAGACCAAAGAGGGCAAACGCACTTAATCTAACTTTCCTTGCAGAAATCAACGACGCCCTTACTGTGCTGAAAGAAGACAAGGAAGTAAGAGCAGTGATGATTACGGGAACGGGTAAGAACTTCTGTGCTGGAGCAGACATCTCGATATTTGCCTCAGGAAAACCCGAACAAGCTGTTGAATCCAGCCAAGCTGGCCACAAAGTTTTCAGAAGAATTGAACTCCATCCGAAACCCGTAATCGCCGCAATAAACGGTCCAGCACTTGGAGGAGGTTTTGAGCTGACAATGGCTTGTGACCTGAGAGTGATGAGTGACGAAGCCTTCCTTGGACTTCCAGAACTCAATCTTGGAATAACACCAGCATGGGGTGGAACACAAAGGCTGGCATACCTAGTTGGCGTAGGAAAGCTCAAAGAAATCGTAATGCTAAGAAAGAACATTGATTCCCAGAAAGCGCTTGAACTTGGCATAGTCTCCGAAGTGTATCCTCGTGGAGAGTTCAAAAAGAAGGCTCTTGAATTCGCCAAAAAAGTAGCAGAACTGCCTCCGATTGCCGTCCAATACTTCAAGAAGGCCGTAGCTCTGGGAATCATGTCTTCTCTAGAAGATGGCTGCTCCATAGAGTCCAAAGCTTTAGGCGACCTGTCGCTCACAGACAACGTGGCTGAGGGCATTCAAGCCTTCAGGTGCAAAAGAAAACCTAAGTTCTAAAGGAAATTAATCTTAGAAACGTAGAGGCAAGAACGGCATCGAAGACTCAGCTATGCCCAAGGGATGCATAGATTTTTGCTCGGCTCTCTTCTGCCTTTCTGCCGACTTCTTCGAAAAGGTTGTTTCCATGCGAATCTATTGCTATCGTCAATGGACCGAACTCTTCAACTTCAAAGACCCATATGGCCTCAGGCATGCCCAAGTCTTGGAGCCACTCCACTGCTTTGACGCTCTTTACACCCTTCGCAGCTAATGCGCCTGCCCCGCCCGTGAAGGCTCCATAAACTGCTCCATATTTCTGCATGGCATCGGCTGTTCTTTTGCCCATTCCGCCCTTTCCAATGACCACGTGCACTCCAAAGTCTCTGATTAACGTGTCTTCAAACTGCTCCATCCGGCTGCTTGTAGTTGGCCCAGCAGCCACCACAACCCATTTGCCGTTTTCTTTTTTCATTATCGGACCGCAGTGAAAAACCGCCAGTCCTTCTAAATCAACGGGTATAGGTTTTCCCTGCTGAGAGAGCTCTAATATTTTCTTGTGGGCTGCATCTCGCGCAGTGATTGTGGTGCCAGATAGGTAGAGAACATCGTTCACCTTCAATTTCCGTACATCTTCTTCTGAAAGGGGAGTTGTTAACTTAAAAACCGCCAATTTCTCCACCTCACTTCACAACGTGCGTTAAATACTCAACTCTTCCATCAGCATATATGCGCGCCGTTGCTCTGCGCGCTGCCCAACATTGGAATGCAACAGCCACTGGAAAAGACGCTGGGTGTCTGTGAGCGTATTCTATGTTCACGTCCAGAACAGTGCATTTTCCGCCTAGCCCCATGGGACCGATACCAGTTGAATTCGCAGCTTCGTAGAGTTCGCTCTCGATTTTTGCCAAGTCTGAATTCGGGTTAGGCTGGTCAAGTGGTCTAAGAAGCGCCTTCTTCGCAAGTTTCATAGATATGTCTGCTCCTCCTCCGACGGCCACGCCAACGATGGTTGGAGGGCAAGGCTTAGCACCGGCTTTGATCACTGCGTCTATGACGAACTTTTTTAAGCCTTTGACACCCTCGCCGGGTGTTATCATTCCAACTTGGCAAACGTTTTCGGAGCCTCCGCCCTTTGGAAACGCAGTTATTTCAATTGTGTCGCCAGTTACGATTTCCCAGTTTATGTATGGTATGAAGCGCCCAGTGTTGTCGCCAGTGTTTTCTTGAGTGAACGGATCTACGGCGTTTGGACGCAAGGGTATCTCTTTTGTGGCCTTTTCTGTGGCGTTTCTGAGCGCAGATTCAATTTTGTCTAAGCCCCTAGCTTGCGCACCAGCTTTGACGTAAAATGTGATTACCCCCGTGTCTTGACAAATTGGTACGTTGAATTTCTCAGCCAACTCGATGTTCTTCAGCATCGTTTCTAACTGAACTCTAGCTGTTTCGTTCACTTCTTCCCGATATGCCTTTTGAAGTGCCTCCTTTACGTCTTGCGGCAATTTTGTGACAGCCAATCGCAGCAGATTAACAACCGTGTCTTCTATTAGATCTGCGTTAGCCTGGTTTTGCAGTGCTTTTTCTCTCCTTGAAGGGGCTAACTATGAGATGGTTGTCCCCTCATATATTTTGCACGCATTAACTTCGATGTTATCTGATCTCCACCTGCTTTTGCTACCGCCTTTGCTTGTTTTGTGGGTTTTGCGGTAGACTATTATTTGAAGAGACAGTGGACAGTATTTGGAGGTTATTGGTTGAGGCGTGAGTATCCATCTCAGCCTGTTGTGGGTGTTGGGGTGGTTATTGTGGACTGTGGCAGGCTTGTTCTTGTGAGGAGGGGTGCTGAGCCTGCGTTGGGGAAGTGGAGTTTTCCGGGTGGGGCGGTGGAGTTGGGGGAGGCTGTTAGAGATGCTGCGGTGCGGGAAGCGAGGGAGGAGTGCGGATTAGATGTTGAGCTTGTTGACGGTGCGCCAATGGATGTCTATGACATTCTGAAGGTAGGTGACGGGGGGCGTCTGCGGTACCATTATGTTCTGCTGCAGTTTCTTGCCCGACCGAAAGAAGGCGTTTTGAAGCCTACCAGCGACGTGACAGACGCCAGATGGGTTACATTTGAAGAAGTGGAAAAGTATGACCTAACAGAGTCCGTTCGTTTATTCTTCAGGAAACATCGGAAAGAACTGGAAAAGCATTAGTCAAGTATATCCAATTTGTGATCATGAAGTATTTTGTCACTGTTTTCGGTGGCTACTTTGTTTGCTATTGTTATTGAATGGAGAGTTATTTATGCAATTCATAAGAAAATTAATGTCATCTTCTAGGTATAATTCGCCAAAAAGTGTATTCTGAGTTCATATTTGTGGTTCATAAGACAGTTAAATACCAACAGTAACCATTAAGCCAATATCATTAGGAGAAAAACATGATGAGAAAATCGTTCTCTCCCGAAAACCGCAAAAAACTCCAGAAGATGATGATGGAAGCCTTCACTAGCGAAATCAGCACTCTAACCCCTGAACTTAAATACCTATTGGCGGATGACATGGTTACAGCTCTTCAGAATCGCCTTATGGTCTTCCAGAGAATTCAAGCAAAAACAGGTCCGTATCAGAAATAAAGCTCAAAAAAGCTTACTCTGAATCCATAAATGATATATATAAAAAAATGGGATGAAAAATAGTTCAAGAGGCATTAACATGAGAAGATCAAAACTCGAGATGTATATCGACATTCTCAGGGTGCTGGCTCAGAAGGGTCCGCTTAAGCTAACTCATATCATGTACAAGGCTAACGTGAACTGCAGTGTCCTCAAGGAGTACTTGGACTTTCTTATCGACCAGGAACTGGTTGAAGAGAAGACTGTAGGCAAGAAAAGGATAGTTTATGCCGTTACAGAGAAAGGATTGAAGGTTCTGAAGTACTTCCGAGAATTGAAGGTTATGTTGCCGGTTATTGAAGAGGGGCAGGCTAGAATACCTGCTTCCCTTTACTAGCTAAGGCTCCCCCCATCTTCCATCTTTGTTTTATTGTTCTTTTATTTGGTCAATTTTTTGTTTTAGCGTCTGGCGTTGTTGTTTAAATCGAGAATATGAACTAATATATCGTAAGATTTAATAAACTTGTTGAGTTATAGACACTGTAGATGTGGAAAACACATCAGGGACCATAACCATGTCAGTATACCGAAAATTCGAAGGGAAATCAACACAACTGCTAGAAAAAATCAGACAAAATCTTGAACAGCTAAACGAGAAGATAGACGTGATGATCGAAATTCAGCGACATGGCCAAAGGGAGCTTCCAGAAGAACTGCCTGAAACATTGGACGTGATGACGCTGCTGTCTCTTCCGGACCATCTTAGAAAGACAGCTGTTACCCTATGCAAGCTGGAGGAAGCTACAGCCGATGAGGTTTCTGAACATACAAAGCGGGCGAGAGCGGTGGAGAGCGGTTATCTGAACCAGTTAGTTGTGATGGGTTACATGAAGAAGGAGAGGAGAGGTCGCAAGGCTTACTTCTTTGTTGACAAGGAGGGTTGATGATAAAATGGTGGGAAAAATTATTGCAGTTCACTCGTATAAGGGTGGAACCGGAAAAACATCGCTTTCAGTTAACTTGGCAGCCTCTTATGCTAGGAGAGGCAAAAAGGTCTGTCTGATGGACTTGGATTTTCGTGCGCCAAGCCTTCACGCCCTGTTTAAAGGCCAGAAGGCAGATTACTGGCTGAACGATTATCTTAACGGCATCTGTGAAATCGACAAAGTTTTGATCGACGCGACCAGAAATCAAGGTAACGGCGGCAAGTTGCTGGTTGCGCTGGCGAATCCAACCACTGAGGCGATTAGGGATATGACGGCGAAGGACAGGAAGTGGGAGATGAAGGCTTTAGGCAGGCTGCTGTCTCTCAGGTCTTCTCTTCTTAACGATCTGGGTCTTGACTACATTATTTTCGATACCAGCCCTGGGCTTCAGTATTCTTCAATAAACGCCATTGTCACCGCCGATGTTGTCTTGGTTGTGACCAGCCTGGATGCCTCTGACATTAATGGTAGCAAGCGGATGACCAGCGAACTCTATGACCTCTTCGAGAAGAAAACGGGAATCTTGGTTAACAAAGTTATCGCAGACTACCTATCATCCGAGAAAGAACAGAAGAAGTTCGATAAGTACATCAAAAACATACATCGTCTTCCAATATTAGCCACTATTCCATGCTACTGTGAGGTTCTTCGGGCAGCAGGAGACTTCATATTCACCGAAGAGAGACCAGATCACCCGTTCACGGAGACGCTGGACAAACTAGCCACTGAAGTCGAAAAATTCTAATCTTTTTATTTTTCCATTTTTCCTTCGTACTTTTCTTTAGCCTTCTTCGCATCCTCAGCAAAGCTTCTAAGCCGCCTAAGCTCAATCTTCTTTTCAGGCAAAGTCTCAGGAGCATACCATAGAGGAAGAACAGCTAAGAACAGGAAAAAGGCAGCCAAAGAAAAAGCGCTGGTTAACGGAATTTCCGTAACATACTCAGCTGAAAATAGTTGAACTATGTTAGTGAGAAAGAAGGGGATTGTTCCAAGTGCATAAAGTTTTTCACTAGTAACAAACTTTGCCAGATCTCCCCATAATACTGCAATGAAGATTACCCACACCATTCCTGCTGAGATGAAAAGAACGCCAAGGGAAAGGTACCAAGAAACCTCGGGCATAGAAGTAATGCCAATTATTGCATATGCAAGCCCCAAAGTAACAAAACCATAAAGTAATATCCGTTTTCGTCCAAATCTGTCGGCTAATATTCCTCCAACAAGAGCAGAGAGGCTGCCAAGCAAAGGTGCAAACAACAATAGTGTGTCATAAGAATCGCCAAGGAAATGTTTTTGAATCGGCGCTTCAAAACGATCAATGAAGCAGAACATTAACCAAGCAACAAAATAGAGAACAAAGACTCTATCTTTAATGATCGATGAAAACGATGGAATCTTCTTTTTATCTTCAGCAGCAAGTTTTTCTCTCGGTTTCAAAAAGAATACAATTAATCCGAATGCTCTCCAAACGGCTAGAATTATTGAATTTATTGCCAAACTAAACATCTCAAATGAGATTTCAAATGAAATTGCAAGAAGTGGGGCACACAAGTTAACAAAGAACAGTAATATGCCGCCTATTCGTCCCCGATTTTCAATCGAAGTCCAATCGGCAAAATATGACAAACAGGAGGGCATTCCTAATCCAAAAGAGCCACCAAACAGGATACTTAAGATCAAGACATGCATCAACGAAAAATTGTTAAAAAAAACTGGTACTAACGTTACAATAGCTCCTAAGCTCATCCACAAATACAGAAAAGTTAGCCTTCTGATTTTTTTTGCTAAAATCGAGCCAACTATTCCAGATATTACAATTGTAGTAAAATAAGTTGCCCAGACAATGAGAGTTTGTGTAGATGTTACAGTGAGAGTGTTCAGAATCTCTTCAAGGTTTAGGGGGAGAATATACCACCATGTCAGTGCATTGAATATCAGGATAAAAACTATGAAAAAGTCTTTCCGAGACATGCCATGTTCCACTAAAGCCTTTCTAAGCATTTAATGCACTGCTCGCAATTTCAGAGTAAACAGCGTGCCAATTAAGAATTAGGAATCGAAAAACAATATTTTGGATCAACAATTTGGAATTCTGTAGATGTGAACAACAAATCTTATATGTGAATATATGTACAACACATATACAGGTGACACATATGCAGAAAAAATTGCCCATTCGAGCATGGTGGCGCTAGATAAACTCTTTCCATTCAGGCAAGAGCATTCTTCTAATCAGTATTACGAGAGGTTTGGTTGCGCCTTTAAGCTTTTCTAATCGATAAAGAGATTCTTGAGCCAGCTTTTGCATGATTTCTTCAGTATAATCAATTCCTTCTTCTTTTGCTACTAGGGCTAAGATTGTTTCAGCATCCTTTTCAGTTAATTCCGTTTTTGATAAAAGAAAACTGATTTCTTGCTTGATTTTTGGTTTTTGTATAGCGTAGATCAGAGGCAACGATAAGTGCTCTTTTTTGATTCTGTGTATAGTTTCTTCCACATCAATCATATCAATTATGTCATCCCTCAAAATTATTATCATCCCCAAGAGCCTACCATATTCACTAATAGCTTCAACCTCTTCTTGAGTGCCATCCCCAAGAATTGCACTGATACGTGTATGTGCTTCCACATCTGCTGCTTTCTTTCTAACCACCCGAAGATATTCTTCAGGTGTAACATCAGTTCGTCCTCGAAATTGTAGTTCTAATGCTTCTGCGTCTCCGAGTTCAAAAAACGTTTTTTTTATTATATCGCTGATAAGTGCAACTTTTTCAGATGGAATTCCTTTCTCAACTGCTTTGTATAGTATTGTGAACCCTTGGAACAGGAGGGCGTCTCCAACAAGCAATGCTATGTCTTTGCCGAATTTGCCGAAAACTGTGGAACGAGAATCTTTACCGGCTGATTCGTCAATGATGTCGTCGTGTATATCTATGGCTCCGCTTATCAGCGACATCGGGATGGCTATGGGAGTGGTTATATCTGGATCGCCACCTATGGCTTCGCAGGTTAGAGAAAGTAGAGCTGGTCTGGCGGTGTCGTGCCAGTATTCGGTCATGAAGTATTTTAGGGCTTCACGGACCTCTTTGGATTCTATTTCTTCTTCCAAAACCGTTTTCCTAGCCAGTTCTAGAGCTTTTCTTCCTCTTTCTTCCAGAAGTTTCTGAAATTGTTCGGTAATCTTTTCTTGGTTAGGAGTTCCATTCATTGCTAAGCCTCTTTTATGTCCAGTCCTTCGAGTTGTTCTTTTAGGAATTGGTGGTATGCTTTAATGAGTCGTTTACCTTTTGGGGTGATGTGGTAAACTTTTCGTACGCGTCCTTCTTTGGTTGTTTTTTTGCTTCTAGCGTATCCTTCTGCTTCTAGACTGTTGAGGAGGGGGTAGAGGGCGCCGTGTCTAAGTTTTATTCCGAAGAGCCTCCGGGTTTTCTTTATTATCTTATAGCCCCACATAGGCTCTGCCTGAATGAGCCTCAAAACTAGGATATCGAGGAAGTTTCTGGTTATGCGTTGAACAATTCGTTTCTTCGGGTCTTCGGTCAACCTTTTTCCGTTTCCTGTCTGCCTATTTGATAGTTAAATGTCTTTGTTTATTTAAGTTATCCAAGTTTTTGCATGTTTTTGGTATGCTCGGGTATGCTTCTTTATGTTGTGTGGTCGCACGAACCTTTATATCCCATTGAGTATACTGTAAAATATGTAATATGTCGGGAAAAGGACATATTGTATAAGCGTAAAACGGAAGAACTGTAAAACAAGAATACAAGAAGGAAAGTAAAATGAGACAAAAATTAAGAGAAGTCCAAATAAAACTCATGAGAGGCTTACTAGACCTCGTCATACTTCAATTCTTAAACGTGAACCCCATGCACGGATACAAAATCATAACCAGCATCCGAAAGAACTTCGGAGTATATTTTGGCCCAAGCACAATATATCCCCTGCTTGGCATCTTAGAAGAGAAGGGCTACATCAAGAGTGAATGGAACCTGAACAGCGACCGACCCAGAAAAGTCTACTCCTTAACTCCTGAGGGAAGCAACCTGCTGAATGGCACCGAAGAGTCCCTCAACCACATCTGCCGCAGACTCAGCAGCATAGGGCTAAACCGTATACCCCTCAACGGCACCAGCCGCGATCTGAAACAGCCGCAACAGTTAATCTAGCAGCCACAAAAAATGGGACACAACAAAACAGCCGCCATCACACAGCCTCTCCCATAACCATTTTTGTTCCGTTTTTTAGCATATTCCCAATTCTGATATATATCCCCCAACGACCGTTTTCACCCAGTTTTACGGAAATAAATTCTGAGAGCAGACAACATAACCCAGATGACAGCCACCATCGACGATACAGTCTCGGGCACCGCAATCCCCGCACTGTAAACGCCCAGCCCATACAATATCCATGAAACAGCGCTAATAGCCAAAGCCGCAAACGCCAGAACAGACCTTTTCTCTACAGCGTAGCTGATGGAGGCGAAGCCCAGAGCCGCAAAGAACAGCACCGAAACCAGAAAATGGAGCGTCCCGTAAACCTCATCAAATGTGGCAACCAACTGAAGAGCCAACCCTGCGATCAACAGAAAGTAGCTTGTGTATTTGGCGTGTTTCCTGAAGCATGTAAACGAATAAAGAATCATCAGGAATCCACATAAAAGCAAGCCGAAGTTGAACAGCGGCGCCACCTCACTGTCAACGGAATGACCAAGGTCACTCAAAGCGTTGCTTCCCCAGCTGAACCACGGCGACAAAAATATGGACGCAGATATGAAAAAAATCGCAACCAAAGGCGCTACAAAGCCAAGCAGAGCATAGTTCCGTTCATTCAATGCGCCAACGAACCCCCACTATTTATTACCGTTCTCTTAATTAAATGATGGATGGAGAAACTGTATGTCAGGAGCTGAAACTCTTATCCCTTTTCTCAGAGACAAAGGAAAAGGAGACCAACCCACCATCATAATAGACAGCCGCGAAGCGACAACAGCGCCCAAAATAGTCAAGGGACTGAAAGAACTGGGCGCAGACATCAGCATAAGGCACCTAGAGAAGGGAGACTACATTATCTCAAGCCTGTGCGCGTTTGAAAGAAAAACTGTCCGCGACTTCGTTTACACGCTTACCCGAAGGTACCTCTTCGATCAGCTATACAGTCTGAAGGAGTGCTACGAGAAACCCTTCATTCTGATTGAGGGCTACTTGCCTATCGTCTACAAGTACAGCAAGATTCAGCCCGCCTCAGTTTGGGGTGCCATGTTCGCTTTGGCTAAACAGGGAATTAATCTGATACACACGAACAGCTACAAAGAAACTGTCGATTTTCTTTACACGGCTGCAAAACAGGAACAGATTGTCGAGAAGAGGTCTCCAGTTGTGCATCCAGTGAAAAAGCATGATACTTTGGCTGATGCACAAATATTTCTTATGGCTAGCCTCCCGAACATCGGCAGAGAAAAGGCAGTGGCACTTCTGAACTCTTACCAGTGCCCATTAAACGCCCTCATAAATGTGGATCAGTGGTCAAAAGATGTTCATGGTTTAGGACCAAAAATCACCAAAAAAGTGAAAGATGTTATCCACAAAACCTACGAAGAGGAAGAGAAATCTGAAAACTAGCAAAACTTGCGTTCGTTTCTTCACTCACGTATCGATTATGATTTAAGTTTGGCTGACAATTAAGTCTGAGAGGAAAAAGTTTTGACCGCTGCTGGAAAACCCGATTTTGATCACATCTTCAGAGCCTACGACATAAGAGGAATCTTCGGCAAAGACCTGACAGAAGAAGTTGCAGCCAGAATAGGTGCAGCATTCGCCAAATTCGTGGAAGGCAAAGAGGTTGCAGTCGGCAGAGACGTTAGAATCAGCGGAGAACAACTTCGAGACGCACTAGTTTCTGGGCTTCTCTCCCGCTGCAACGTGACTGACGTAGGCGTGGTTCCGACTCCTCTACTCTATTTTGCCTTGAATCGTCTCGGGAAGGACGCTGGAATCATGGTCACTGCATCCCACAACCCGCCCCAATGGAACGGATTCAAGGCGTTCAGGGGAGATGGGGGAAGCATCTACGGCAAGGACATGGAAACGATTAGAGAGTATGCTAAGGCTGTTGACCCGAGAAAGTTGAGTGAAAAACGGGGAAAGGCAGCTAGTCATGAAGGCATAATCAGGGAATATCATGATTTTGTTCACAGCAAGATACAGCTTGAAAGAAAGCTGTCGGTTGTAGCTGACACCGCAAATGGCACCTGTGGGCTAGTGGCTCCAGCCCTGTTCGAACGGTTAGGATGTGATGTCTTAACTTTGAACAAGGCGCCGGACGGCACTTTTCCTGCGCATCTGCCAGTGCCAAAAGAGGAGACTTTGGGAGAATTGATGAAGGAGGTTGTTAGGCGCAAGGCAGATTTTGGAGTAGGATACGACGGGGACGGTGACAGAGCAGTGTTCATTGACGAGAAGGGCAACCTGATCCCCGGAGACCTGACATTGCTGATTTTCGCAGAAGACATTCTCCGAAAGAACCGTGGCGGAAAGGTGATTTACGAGTTGAGCTGTTCTATGGCTGTTGAAGAGTACGTGAAAGAACTGGGTGGAATCCCGCTTGTTGAGCGGGTTGGACACACGTACATAATGGATAAGATGATTGGCGAGAAGGCGTTGCTGGGAGGAGAGAAGAGCAGCCACTTCTATTTCGCTGATGTCTACGGCATGGATGACGGCGTATATGCAAGCATGAAGATGGCTGAGATACTGTCCAAAAGCGACAGGAAACTCTCAGAGATGGTTGCTTCTCTGCCCCAGTATCCGTCAGTGTACGAGAAGAATTTTGAGTGCCCAGACAAACGGAAATTCAGGGTCATAGAAAACGTTCGGCGCCAATTCAAGAGATATGGACTAAAAACCTTGGACATTGACGGAGTGAAGTTGATAGAGGAGGACGGCTGGGTGATCCTGAGAGCCTCCAACACTGAGCCGGTTATAAGAATCTCTGCGGAGGCAAGAACAAAAGAGAAACTGAAGAAACTTTACTATTTTGCAGTAACAGAACTGAACAAAGCCATGAAAGGTGATTAATTGCAGACAATCATCCTTGCGGGAGGAGAAGGAAAACGGGTTTTTCCCCTTGCCGTGAACAGACCTAAACCCATGTTCAAGCTTCTAGGCAAACCCCTGATTCACCATGTCATCGACACGCTGAAGGAAGCGGGCTTAAATGACTATGTTGTTGTGGTGGGTCACCGAGGAGAACAGATAAAAGATTACCTGAAAGACGGCAGCAAACTCGGAGTAAACATCGACTACACTGTCCAAAAAGAACCTTTGGGGATGGCGGATGCCCTAGAAACCGTGAAGAATTTAGCGGAAGACCACTTCTTCGTTGTCAACGCTGACGACATTTTCGAAGCTTCCCTGATAAAAAAGATGATCAAACAATTTAGGGAAGGAAACGCGGAGATAGTTCTCTCCTGCAAACCCGTCCAAGAAACATGGAAGTTCGGAATAATCCGCGTTGAGAACGAGAAAGTAACAGATTTTGTGGAAAAGCCTCCGAGGGGCAAGGAACCAAGCAACTTGGCTGTAGTCGGCGTTTACATCTTAACCAAACAGATTTTTGATTACTACAAGAGCATCCCCATTTCAGACCACCAGTACGAGGACGCGATACTGCAGTTTATCAAGAACAGGAACGTTGTCAAAGCCGTAAGCTATGGCGGTTTTTTTGCGGGCTACAAGTATCCGTGGGACCTCTTCGCCATAAACAGGCACCTCATGGACAGCAAACTAACCAAGCAAACAATTGAGGAGGATGTGGAGATTTCTGGGCGAGCCACAGTTGAGGGCAGAGTCTGGTTAGGGCGGGGAACAAAAGTGTTTGAGGGCGCCTGCATAAGGGGACCATGCTACATAGGCGAGAACAGCGTTGTTGGGAGCAACAGTTTGGTCCGCGACTACTCTTCCTTGGGCAGAGGCTGCGTTGTGGGCTTCTCAACAGAAATCAAACATTCTCTTATCGGCGACGACTGCTGGTTCCACACAAACTACATCGGCGACTCCATAATCTCAGACAACTGCCTCTTCGGCGCAGGAACAATAACCGCTAACTTCCGCTTCGACGAGAAGAACGTACAGGTTAGGATTGGAGACAAACGGGTAGATTCGGGCACAAACAAGCTGGGCGCCATAATAGGAGACAACTGCAAAACAGGAATTAACTCATGTTTGGAGCCGGGCGTAAGGGTTGGTCCCCAGAGCATGGTTGGACCTAACGTGGATCTTCAAGACGATCTGGAGCCGGGGAAAATCATTTTTGTGGACAAGAACAGCTACGTAACGAAGGAAAACAAGATAGTCGTCTCATCCGAAAGCAAAAAGCAACTCATGAAGAAACTAAAGGAAAGTGAACAATAACCACGGAGAATCTGCTGCTTTCTGTAGAAATAAATAAGTTAGGCTCTTTCTATTTAGTGGCTAGGTGTTACGATGTCAGTAGCTAAAAGAAAGTTCATAGGAGAAATAGGAGCACTAGTTGACAAAGCAGTCATGGTCACAACAGTTAACGGCAAAAAATTTAGCGGAACCCTGTCCGGCATAGACCCAGAGAGCCTAAGCCTCTCACTGTCAGATGCCAAGGACGAAGAAGGCACACAACTACACAGAGTATTTCTGAGCGGCAGTGTTGTCGCCCAAATCTTCACCGTCGCAAAACCCTTCGATTTGAAGGGGCTATCCGAGCGCCTTGAAAAGGTCTTTCCAACAATGGTTAAACTCTACGAAGATAAAGGGTTCATCTGGGTCATGGAAAAGGTCAAGGTAACCGAAAAAGGCGTTACTGAGGGTTCAGGTCCGATAGCCGAGCGAGTGCAGCGGGTCCACAGTTTGTTCACTAAAGAAGCAGCATCTAAATAAACCAGCGGAAATCTCCTTCCCGATCCTTTTTTTCTATCGAAGAAGGAGAAACAATGCCGAAAGACTTGAGTATTTTACCCGTTTCTTCCGCCGCAGAGCCCAGATTCTTCAAGCTTACTTTCAGATTCAGCATCTTACGAAGAGCCTTCAGAACCTCTCGCGTAGCCACCGCGTCAGGATACAACCCAGAGGTTTCAGCTAAGAGACATAGACCCCTCATATTTCTCAATTTACACAATCCGACAAGAAGCCCCGCCACCCCAAAGATGTGCCCTTTCATAACCTTGACGCCGAGACCTAAAGCTTCCTGCAAAGTCTCCGTGTCTGAGGCTGTGCAGTAGAGCCCAGGCTTTTCAACCTTTTCTTCCTTTCTTAGTCCCCCCACAGTCAAAATGTAATTGCATCCAAGCTCTTCACTCATGTCCAAGACTTTGCCGCAAAGCTCATACTGTCCAACCGTTGTCAGGGCCTGTGTGTTGCCGTAGAGAATAAGAAGGTCTCTTTCACCATCTTTTCCTTTGTGGTAATAGAGCTGGTTTGTTGGAAAGAATGTTCCTCCATTGCCTGTTGATATGGCAAGGTCTTGAAAGGCGGAGGATTGAATTTCCGCGAACAGTTTTGCTTCAAGCTCTCTGATAAGATGTAAAGTAGCTATGTTGGCGACAAATCCGATGCCTGGCAGTCCCTCAATCAGCACAGGGTCATTCAAGACCGGTTTTTCGTAAACTTGAACTTGGCACACCATACACGTTAACCTTCAGCGAAACAAGCACAATAAGAGACGCCCTTTCGATATAAATACAGTTGGTTGAAAGACAGCTTGATATGTGGCTGCGTTACTAGTAGTGTTCCAGAAAAGGGTTACGTTATGAGGCAGAAATCCGAAGAAACCAAAGAAACGGGCAGTCACCAAAAGTTTGTTCGCGCACTCTTTTTTGTCGCCGGCACCGTTTCTCTTGCATTTGGAACCATCTTTATAGTAGTACCTCTTTTACCAACCACGCCACTCTTGTTACTTGCTTTAGCTTGCTACTGCAGAAGCTCTGAGCGGATGACCAGATGGGTTCTAACTAACAAGTACTTCGGAAGCTACATCAAAAGATACAGGGAGGGAAAGGGCATCCCACTCAAAACAAAGATTGCTGTATTAGCTGCGTTGTGGATAACAATAGGTTACTCAGCGTTTTTTATAGTGAACCACTGGTGGATAGTTCAGTCGATTCTGTTCGCCATAGCAATAGCAGTAAGCATACACCTCATCACATTGCCAACATACAGGGAACCCAAGCCTTAACCGCAACATGAAATGCCATGTCTATTCAGTGAACTCGTTCTGCTTTCACCATGAAATCATATAAATAAGTCGCCAAACAGACAAGTTTCAATATAACTGTGTCCTGGCGGTTCCTTAATGTCCTTTGAGATAGCAGACAGAGATTTGTTGGCGCGGATAGGCAGACTTGAAACCAAAAGCGGGGTCGTAGAAACGCCTATGTTGCTGCCGGTGATAAATCCTAACTTTCAAACTGTTCTTCCCAAAACTTTAGAGGAAAAGTTTGGCTGCAGCGCGCTCATAACCAACGCCTACATAATACAGAAGAACTTCAAGGAAACCGCAACCGAAAAGGGGTTACATGCCTTCTTGAACTTCGAGGGGTCAATCATGACCGACTCCGGAGCCTACCAGCTTCTCATCTACAAAGACATAGAAACCAGCCCAGAAGAAATCGTGCAATTCCAAGAAAGAATCGATACTGACATCGCCACCATACTGGATATTCCCACAGGATGGGGAGTCTCCAAAGAATATGCACGACACACTGTAAACGAAACCGTCAAACGGGCAAAAGCGCTGGAGAAGATGAAAACCCGCAACGACATAGCGTGGGTTGGTCCAGTTCAGGGCGGGCAATATCTCGATCTCGTCGCCAAATCAGCAAAGGAAATGGCGAAACTGCCCTTTCAGATTCATGCTTTAGGCAGCCCAACTCCGGTGATGGAGCAGTACAAGTTTGACATCCTCGTTGATATGATAGCCACAGCAAAAATGAATCTGCCTGCAAACCGTCCCCTTCACCTCTTCGGCGCTGGTCACCCCTTCATGTTCGCTTTGGCAGTAGCCCTCGGATGCGACCTGTTCGATTCCGCTGCATACGCCCTATTCGCTAGGCAAGACCGTTACATGACAGAGTCGGGCACCACAAGACTGGACGAACTAGAGTATTTTCCATGCTCATGCCCAGCCTGCAACAGAACAGACCCAAAAACGGTGAAAGCCCTGCCAAAAGAGGATAGGCAAAGGCTGATTGCAGAGCATAACCTTCATGTCAGTTTCTGTGAGTTGAGGCGAATAAAGCAGGCTATAACTGAGGGGCGCCTCTGGGAACATCTGGAGATGAGGGCGCACGCTCACCCGTCGCTTCTTCAAGCGGCAAAAAAATTGGGAAAATACAGTGAATATTTGGAGAAACAGAGTCCCGTGACGAAGAGGAACGGCATCTTTTTCTTCAGTTCATTGGGGCTAGCCCGTCCCGAGGTGGTTCGCTACAGAAAAAGGCTTGCTGACAGATATTCTCCGCCCCCCAAAGCCAAGATTCTTCTTCTGCTGCCGCAAACTGGAACCAAACCTTTCCACAATTCAAAAGAGCATGAAACGATCAAGAAGGAGATGCAGCAGATTTTAGGCGACACAGCTGATTTGGTTCATGTCTGCACTTATGCTGCTCCCTTTGGCGTAGTACCCATTGAACTCGATGACATTTATCCTCTGTCACAGAACGAAATTGCCTCTCCCTTCGACGCTGAAACAGCAATGTACGTAGCGAAACAGGCGGCGAACTACATCGAAAACACAAACTATGACCATGTTATCCTTCTTCAAGACCCAAACGTCTGGAGGAGAAAGATCGTAGCAGCCTGTAGGCGGGCTTGCAAAAAAAAGAAAATTTCCTTCACAACGTTGCGGGAAAGAGACCCGTGGGCAAAAAACACGATAGAACATCTCGCAGCTGTAATAGAAGAGGCGGCAACGTCGATCTTAAGTATACTTTAACGTTCTTCCAGAAAGGTACGATGGCAATAAGGGTCCATGAAAAGGTTACTGTTTAAATGATACCCCATCACTAAACTAGTTAATATTTCATTTAACAGCACATAACGGAGGATGAAGATAATCCGATGAAAATTAGATTTCTCGGAAGTGCAAGAGAAGTTGGGCGAGCAGCAATTACGGTCAAGTCTGAACAGAATCAGCTGCTCCTTGACTACGGCGTTATGCTAGACGCTGAACCCGGTTTTCCCATGCACATTCCACCTAAAGAGGTAGACGCCATCGTTCTAACTCACAGCCATCTAGATCATTCTGGCGGTATCCCCATCTTTCATATCCAAGAAAAGAAACCCGTGTACGGAACACAGCTAACATTTGATTTAGCCAAGCCGCTGATCTCCGACTTCATACGCCTATCAGGCTATTATCTCACTTTCGAGTACCTAGAGCTGCAAACCATGATGAGAAGCAGCGTCCACCTTGACTTCAGGAAAGAACAAACCGTCGGGGACATGAAGTTTCAGCTTCTGAATTCTGGGCATCTGCCCGGAGGGGCTCAGGTTTTGGTGGAGGCGGATGGAAAAAGAATAGTTTACACGGGAGACTATAACTCCGCGGACACCCAGCTTCTCCATGGCGCGGACAGAGACTACGGAGAACTTGACGCTATAATCATAGAGAGCACCTATGCCAGTGAGGTTCACCCCGACAGAAAGGAGCTGGAAAAAGAATTCATGGAGAACGTCAACGGAATCGTGGAAAACGGAGGAACCGCCCTGATCCCAGCATTCAGCGTAGGACGCTCACAAGAAATCGCCTGTGTCTTAGCCGACAACCATTTCGAGTATCCCGTAACAATGGATGGTATGGCACGTGAGGCTAACCGCATAATGATGGAGCACTCATCATACATGCGCGATCCTGACCTGTTCATGAAAGCCCTTCACTCCGCAAATTGGGTGGATGGATGGAAGGACCGCAGAAAAATAGCCAAGAATCCAGGGGCAATAATTTCTCCGGCAGGGATGCTGAAGGGAGGACCCGCCGCATTTTACATTCAGAGGGTTGGAAAAAAGAGCAAGAACGGCGTTTTCCTTGTCGGTTACCAGATTCCTGGAACTCCAGGACGGGAGTTGCTTGACGAGGGAAAATGTGTTATTGATGGGAAAGTGCAGAACGTGAAGGCTCAGGTGAAGCGTTTCGATTTCTCGTCTCACAGCGGAGCTACCGAGCTTAAGGATGCAGTTAAGGATCTGAAGGGAAACCCGACTGTTTATGTGGTGCATGGAGAAGAAGAAAACTGTGAAATGTTTGCTGAGTGGATAAAAACCGAAGTTGGACTTGAGGCTGTAGTGCCAAAGACAGGAGAGGCCTTTACAGTATAGAGAAAGATGAGGAAAAATTGTGGATATTATCACGGTTGTACTGTTTTTGAAGTAAAATAAAAGTGAAAGGGTTTTATTGTAGAATGTTTATCCTGTTGTGGTCATAGCTTTGAGTCTCACAGAAAGAGTGCAGAATCTTGAATACGCCATTCGCGATGTAGTAGCGCACGCTAAGCAGCTGGAAAAGCAAGGAAAAGACGTGATATACCTCAACATTGGAGACCCGCTGCTGTTTGACTTCGAGACACCTAAGCACATCAAAGAAGCTATGATTCAAGCAGTGAATGAAAGCTTCACCGGATATTCGCCTTCTGAGGGAATTCTGGAGCTGAGAGAAGCTATCTGCCAGAAGGAAAAAAGAGTTGGCGGCATCGACATATCGCCTGAGAATGTGATAGTCTCTAACGGCGTTTCTGAGGGGATTCAGATGGTGCTGGGTGCCCTCGTGGATAATGGGTCAGAGATTTTGGTGCCGGGTCCCACTTATCCTCCTTACATTGCATACACAGGGTTCTTCGGGGGTAAAGCTGTCCAGTATAGGACTTCTGAAGAGAATGATTGGCAGCCCGATCTGGATGATATACGATCTAAAGTTAATGATTCAACAAAGGCAATGGTGATTATAAACCCTAACAATCCCTGCGGAGCACTTTACGACAGGAAGACTGTTAAGGCAATGGTTGACCTAGCGGGCGAACATGATATCCTGTTGATATCTGATGAGATTTATGACCAGATTGCATATGACGAGCGTGTGAGCACAGCTAATGTAGCCAAGGATGTGTCTGTTATCGGGCTTAATGGGTTCTCAAAGGTCTATTTTATGACCGGGTGGAGGCTGGGTTACATGTACTTTACTGGACAGGACGAAAAACTGTTGGATGAACTGCGGGAGCACGTTACAAAAGAGGCGAGGATACGGCTCTGCGCTAACACTCCTGTTCAGAAAGCAGGTGCAGCAGCCTTGAGGGGACCACAAGATCACATACCTCGCATGGTGGAGAAGCTGCGGGAAAGAAGAGATTACTCCCATAAGCGGCTCAACGAGATAGATGGTATAAGCTGCGCTAAATCTAAGGGTACATTCTATTTCTTCCCTAAAGTTGACGGAATCGGCTCAACGTGGGTAGACGACTTGGCTTTTGTTAGCGATTTGCTGGAGCACACGGGGCTTGTCTTTGTTCACGGCTCAGGATTCGGGTCAGCCTACGGTTCTGGACACTTCAGGGGAGTGTTCTTGCCGCCCATAGAAACCCTTGAGAAGACATTCGACAGCTTGGACCGTTTCATGGCGCAAAAAAGGCAATAACGCACACCACAACTTTTTAAAGCATTTTTAGGGCATTATAAAATTGAGGGCATAATGCGAAAGAATTTTGTGCTGGGATTTCTCGTTTTAATTCTAGCGTTTTCGGTGATTTTGTGTGGATTCTCAAATTTTGATGGAGACACTCAGGATCGCAATGAAGAAACAGTGTACAGTTTAGAGCCGACACAAGCTGAGGCTGAACCAGCACAATCTGAGACTGAGCAAACCGAACCTGAGTCAATTGAGCCAGAACTAACATCTGAGCCGATACAAGCTGAGCCTGAACCAACTGAACCAGAATTAACACCTGAGCCTGAACCAGCACAAGTAACAGCTCCCACCCAAACAAAATATTCAACCTCGGTAGCAAAGGCGATCAGGTTCTTTGAGTGGGTACAAGTGCCAGAACTAAAATCTGAGCCGACACAAGCTGAGGCTGAACCAGCACAAGTAACAGCTCCCACCCAAACAAACTATTCAACCTCGGTAGCAAAGGCGATCAGGTTCTTTGAGTGGGTACAAGCGCCAGAGGCTATGCTGTTCCTTGATGTGATGCATCGGCGCTTCGGAATAGCGGAGTTCGCAGATGCCCTGCAGCGATTCGACAAACTATATCAGCGTTCAGATCAGCCGTCGGTGACACATCTATTTCGTCGCATCGCCGATTACAACAACCCGATGTCTGTAGAGGATTTTTTGAGCGTGAAATCCAGTCTAGACATTATTACTCTTCCTGCACTCTATTGCGATCGATTGGATTTTCCTTTCAATTACCTGATGGTTCTTGAAGATGGGGTACGCAGCGGAGGGTATAAGTTGACGCATGTGCTCCTCGCTTGGATCTGGATTCAGGAAAACGGCTGTGAACTGGGACTTCCAGACGGTTTCATAGAAGACATGTACGATGCGAATGCTGCACTGATCGACACCGACCCTTTTGTAACTGACTTAGAGATGGAAGCCGCAGCTTTTCTCTGTTTGGCGGGGCAGAGTGAGTTAGTTGACGATTCCTTTCTTGAACGTGTGTTAGCAAGCCAAGATCTCGACGGCGGGTGGGGATCAGATAAGCGTTGGCACACCACAATCTTGGGTCTCCTGTATTTGCTGCATGTAGAATTCCCCTCCGACACCTATCCACCAGTGTTGGCTCCTAAACCAGCCTAAGGGAAAAATGACTGCGTATTTCTTCTAGGACACTCAGATTTCGCGGATTTCGCAGCGTAGCTTTTTGACTATTTCCTCGGCTTTTGTGGGGTTGACTTTTAGGGTAAACAGCGTTTTTGGGGTTCGAAGTTTCAGTTTAACTTCTCTTTCAAGCCGCTTGATGTTGCAGTATTCTGCCCGCTCCGCAATCTCTATGAACTCGTCAACATCAAAGATTTCTACCGGCATCTTCCTTTGCCTCGCAGGTTCGTATAGAGCCGCCTCGCCTATTTTATCTTTTGTGGTTCCAGCAAGGCGATTGCGGCATAGTTGGCGGCTATAATCTACAGAAAGAAGATGCACATGAAACCGAACTTAAGATTCGACGCTCTTTATCCGTAAATATTCTGATTATCATCTCAGACTCAGAGAACAAATAAAACTTTTTTTCCTGAAGCAAAAAGCTGCTGTCAGTTACTTGTGTTCAGAAGCAATTCCATGGTTTGATATTTACGGAGAAATTCTATGCCCTTCTCGGTGGTGTGATAGGAATTTCCTATTCTGAGAAGATTAGTTTCCAGCAATAGGTTCAAATATTTTTGAATGAACTTGTAGCTGAGCCCACACCTGTACATAATGCGCGTCTTTTTTGCACCGTTCTTTGATGTCTTCAGGATTTCAGCGATTATCTCAAAGGAACTTCTCATCTAAATCACATTCTATTACTAGAAACCAAACAGCATTTTTCTATAAATACCATCCTCTACAGACTGGCATATTATGATACTCGACATATTATAAATAAAATATAGCGCAGAAAATGTCAGACTAGAATAACTGTGAAATCCGGAAAAAGAGAAAGGTTATTTCTCGATTGCCAGTCTTCCTGATGGACACATTCCTTTAGTTCTGTTAAGATTGCCTGTCAGGTCTTAGTGACCGCACTGTTTTGCCGGCTCTCCACATCTCAGAATTTCCCATAGCTTCTAATTCTTCTTTCAATTTCTTTGCATAATCGGATTCTGCACTTTTCTCAAGAACAATTCTAGTCTCTTCTCCCGAAGCCACCAATTCATAAAGAGAATTGAATAGAGGTTTCACAGCATCCCTGAATCGTTCTTTCCATCTAAGTGCCCCTATTCTTGCGGTCTCGCTGCAATTGTTGTACATCCAGTCCATGCCATTCTGATCAACTAGCCTGATCAAACTTTGAGTCAATTCCTCTACAGTCTCATTGAAGGCTTCACTGGGACTGTGACCGTTTTCCCGTAAACAATTATACTGCGCCTCCATTATCCCCTCAAGTGCCCCCATCAGAACTCCCCTTTCTCCCGTCAGATCACTGTACACTTCCTTTTCAAACGTGGTTGGAAACAGGTAACCCGAACCAATAGCAATTCCAATGGCTTTAACTCTGTCTTCTGCTTTGCCTGTGAAGTCTTGATGAACCGCAAAACTGCTGTTTATTCCACTGCCCTCCAGAAAATTCCTTCTCACCGAAGTTCCAGACCCTTTTGGCGCAACCAAAATAACATCAATGTTTTTTGGAGGAACAACCCCTGTAAGTTTCCTGTAAACTATCGAAAATCCATGCGAAAAATATAATGCGTCACCATCTTTAAGAGTAGCCTTGACTACTGGCCACAGCGCTTTCTGTGCTGCATCTGTTAATAGATACTGTTTGATTGTTCCTCTTTCTGCAGCTTCCTCCAGCGAGAACAGTGTTTCTCCGGGAATCCATCCATCGTCTAGTGCCTGTTGGTAGTTTACTGGAAATTTATCGCTTTGTCCTACAATAACGTTGATTCCGTTGTCTCTCATGTTCAATGATTGAGCCGACCCTTGAATACCGTATCCTAGGGTGGCAACGGTTTCGTTCTTCAGAATCTCCTTTGCTTTATCTACAGGAAATTCATTTCTTGTTATTACAGTCTCTTTTACTCCTCCAAATTCTAATTCAACCATAATGACACCTCACACAGTTCTGATATGTAGATTGGCGTTGATAATAAATCCTTTTTCACCTAAAGTTCTATTCATCAATTCTGATTGATTTGGCTCCTCTGGAGAGGGCGGTTATTCCAGTTCTAGCCACTTCCTTTACTCCGAAAGGCTTCATCAAACCAATAAACGCATCAATTTTCTCCGAAGTTCCTGTAATCTCCATCATCAACGACTCGGAGGAAACGTCGACCACCCGAGCCCTGAAAATGTCAGCGTAGTTGATGATGTCTGACCGAGCCTTACTGTTTGTGGCATTCACTTTGATTAGGGCTAGTTCTCTTATTACAATGTGCTCTGGGTCCAGTCGGGTAACTTTGATGACGTCGATCAGTTTGTTCAACTGCTTGATAACCTGCTCTATTGTTCTGTCGTCTCCCCTTACCATTATCGTCATTCTTGCTAACCCGATATCTTCTGCAGGTCCAACTGAGATGTTGTCTATGTTGAATCCTCTGCGTCTGAAAAGATTTGAAACTGTGTAAAGGACACCTGGCTTATTTTCAACTATCGTGGAAATTATGTGATTATGTTCTTGTGTCATGGCTTACATCCCCGCAATCGTGTCTTTCAGACCCTTACCTGGCGGAACCATCGGAAACACATCATCCTCAGGCGAAATTGGAACATCAATGACCGTGGTCACCTCAGTCTTTAAAGCTTTTTTCATCGCAGCACAGAACTCTTTCAGTGACCCAACCCGCGTGCCTTCGGCGCCGTACGCTTGTGCCAATTTAGCAAAGTCAGGTACGCTTCCCAGTTTCACGGCAGCATACTTTCTGTTGTAGAATAGCCGTTGCCACTGAGCCACCATTCCCAGCATCGAATTGTTCAGAACAACCACTATGACAGGTATGTCCTCAGTGACTGAGGTGCCGAGTTCCTGTTCAGTCATTCTGAAGCTTCCGTCTCCAGCTATGTCAACTACTGGACAGGAGGGGCATGCTACTTTGGCTCCGATGGCCGCTGGGAAACCGAAGCCCATGGTTCCTAAACCTCCTGAACTGATGAAAGTCCTAGGTTTAATTGTTTGAAAGTGTAGGGCTGCCCACATCTGATTCTGTCCAACCTCTGTGGCAATGATGGCTTTCTTGGGAAGCATCTTTCGAAGCTCTATCAGCAGCTTCGGAGAAGTCAAGTCTCCTTTCCCGAGGTCCAACTCGCTCAGAAACTTTTCCTTTGCTCCTTTGACTTTTTTGACCCATGGAGTGTTCTCTCGCTTCTTTATTTTGTGAACCAGTTGCTGGTGAATCAGCCGCAAGGTTGGTTTTGCGTCAGCAACAATTGGCACTTCAACATCAACGTTCTTTCCTATCTCCGCAGCGTCTATGTCAACGTGTATAATTTTTGCGTCGGGACAGAAATTATCCAACGTTCCTGTGCTTCTGTCTTGAAATCTTGTTCCAACAGCCAACAAAACGTCAGCTTCCAGAATCATCTTGTTTGCCAACATGGTGCCGTGCATGCCAATGTTTCCCATGGACAGAGGATGGTTTTCGGGGAAGCAGCTTTTTCCCATGAACGTTGTTGCCACTGGCGCCATCAACAGTTCAGCGAGTTGCAACAACTCAGGGGAGGCATTCGAGAGTATTACTCCTCCTCCCGCTAGGATCATGGGATGCTCTGCTTTGAGGAGCAGCTTGACTGCCCGTTTAACCTGCATTGGATGTGGCTCAGTGTTGGGTTTGTAGCCTCGAATCTGCACATTGTCCGGAAACTCCATCTCCGCTTTTTTTGTTTGGGTGTCCTTCGGAAGGTCAATCAATGCTGGTCCGGGTCTGCCTGTTGTGGCAATATGGAACGTTGTTTTCACTGCCGTAGGGATCTCTGCTGCGCTCTTCACCTGACAATTATACTTGGTGATTGGCGTGGTTATCCCGATTATGTCGGCTTCCTGAAACGCGTCCCGCCCAATCATGTAAGATGTGTTAGCCGAGTATGTGTTAACCTGACCCGTGAGAGCAATAACCGGCGAAGAATCGAGGTATGCATTGGCTAATCCCGTGACAATGTTTGTTGCTCCGGGACCCGAAGTAGCCATGCATACTCCGGCTCGACCGCTTGCCCGAGCGTAACCGTCTGCTGCGTGGGCTGCGCCTTGTTCATGCCGAGCAAGGATGTGCCGTATTTCCGAGTCGCATAGTACATCGTGGATGGGCAGAAGGGCTCCTCCAGATATGCCGAATATAGTTTCCACTTTTTCTCGTTTCAAAGATTCTATGAGCGCTTGTGCTCCAGTCATTTTTGCCATTTTCAAGATTTCTCCTTACCTTTTTTGTTGTTATAGTTTGTCATCAGCACGTTCATGCCGCTAAGCATTGCTTGAACGCTAGCTATAACTATGTCCTCGTTGACTCCAACAGCCGTGGCTTTTCGCTCCCCTTTGCTGAGGCTCACAGCCACCTCGGTCACGGCATTGGTGCCTCCGGTGATAGCCTTAACAGAATAGTTCTCTAGCTGTATCGGCTCAACGATTCCCACCGCCTTCTTTATGGCATTAATAGCAGCATCCACTGGACCTACCCCCGTAGCAGCCTCCGTAAGCATTTTGCCGTTGAGATTCAGCCTCACAGAAGCCGTTGAGGTAACTCTGCTGCCGGTGACAACCGTTATTTCCTCAAGTTTTATTGGACGAACCACAGGCAAACCCATAACTGCTTCGGCGATTGCCTGCAGGTCAGCATCAGCAACACGTTTGCCTTTGTCTCCCAGAGTCTTCACTCGCAGAAAGATCTCTTTAACCTGCTTGTCGCTGGGATCGAAGCCCATCTCCTTTAATGATGCTCTTATTCCAGTTGAACCGGAGTGTTTACCTGACGCTATTCGCCTTGTGCGCCCAATCATCTCAGGCTTGAAAGGCTCATATGTAGCTGGATTAGAAAGTATACCATGGGTATGCATTCCTGACTCGTGGACAAAGGCGTTCTCGCCTACGATTGCCTTATTGGGTTGGAGAGGAAACTCGGTTATTCGCGAAACCAGACGGGATGTCTCGTACAGCAGTTCCGTTTTTATTGTAAGCTTCACGTTATAGTTTGCCTTGAGGGCGACGGCTATCTCTTCTAGGGAGGCATTTCCAGCTCTCTCGCCTAACCCGTTTATGGTTACGTGTGCTTGATCAGCTCCGGATTTCAGGGCGATTATAGAGTTTGCAACGGCTAAACCGAAGTCGTCGTGGCAGTGGACGCTCAGAGGCACTTTCCCAAGTCTTTTCTTCAGTTCGGAATAAAGCTCGCTGGTTCTTTCAGGTATCAGAACTCCAACAGTGTCGCAGGGGCATAGTCTATCCGCGCCCGCAGCAACTCCTGCCTTGAGCATTCTGGCGAGAAAATCGAGGTCGCTTCTGGTGGCGTCCTCGGCTGAAAGCTCAACTTTGAGTCCATGATCCTTGGCGTATTGGGTTGTGTCCGCTGTGATTTCCAGAATCTCTTCTCTGGTCTTCTTCAATTTGTATTCTAGATGCAGATCTGAGGAAGGAATAACAAGATGCACTCCCACGGCGCCGGTCTTCAGCACAGCATCTATATCGCCTATTACTCCCCTAGCCATACTGTAGACGTCTGCTTCTAGCCCTGCATCTGCAATGAGCCTTATTGCCTCTAGTTCACCCTCCGAAGCCGCGGCAAAACCAGCCTCTATGGCGTTGACTCCAAGCTTGTCTAGGCTTTTGGCAATTCTAAGCTTTTTTTCGGGGGTTAGAGAAACTCCGGGAGTCTGTTCGCCGTCTCTGAGGGTGGTGTCAAAAATTTTTATCTTTTTGGGGAAGCTAGCGGATAAAGCGATCCCCCATTTTCTGTCCCTCGGATACCCAATGATCCCTCATGATTCACTCCTCATTTCATCACAACAACTTAAGACTTAATATAAAAGTTTTACTATGTTAGCCTCAAAATCAGTACAAGTAAGGTGTTTCAATAATGAGCGAAAAATTGCCTGAATTCTTTTGGACAATACATAGTGGTCTCCCCAGAGAGGGACCCGGAGACAGCAAGTCAACACGAAGAGCCTACAGAATGCTCAAAGATTTGCCAAAAAATCCGCGCATACTCGATGTTGGCTGCGGTCCAGGCATGCAAACCGTTGAGTTGGCGAAGCTGTCCGCTGGGCAAATAGTTGCTTTGGATTTCCATGAGCCATTCCTAGAACAACTCAAAGAGGCTATCAAAAAAGCGGGAGTAGAAGACCGAGTTAAGGCGGTGAAGGGCGACATGCGCAACATGAAATTTGATGATGGCGGCTTTGACGTTGTCTGGTCTGAGGGCGCAATCTTCATAATTGGCTTTGAGAAGGGCTTGCGGGAGTGGAGGCGGCTGCTAACTCCAAGCGGATATGTTGTTGTTTCGGAACTGTCTTGGCTGAAACATGATGCTCCTAAAGAAGCTAAAGACTATATGACACAGATGTATCCCGTCATCAAAACAATAGAAGGAAACATCGAGATTATCAGAAACAGCGGATATCGGTTAGTCGGCTCTTTTGTTCTTCCCTCAAAGAGTTGGTGGGACAACTACTACACGCCAATAGAAACCAAACTTCCCTCCCTGAAGGCTAAATACAAAGACGACGAAGAAGCCTTACAGGTCATAGCCTATGAAGAGACAGAGATCAAGATGTTCCGAAAATACTCAGATTACTACGGCTACGCCTTCTACATCATGCAAATAGAGTGATTCGGAGAACTCCACATCATGATTTCGAATATAGGTTCCAACGTCTATATGCGCGAATTTGTGAGCCTTTAAAAAAATGGCGACCGCTGGTTAATTGTGAAAGTGAAACTGTAAGCAAACACTGTAATCTATTTCTTTTTAAGAGAAGCTGTTAGGGTTCTCTTAACGTAGTGATTAACGCTGCAGCAAGCGCCCTCTTTCACTGCCTGTTTTATTTTCTCATACAGGTCATCAGAAACTGTAACGCTGGGCAAAGGATTTCCCCAACAAAGTATATATGCACTGATCGATATTTCTGTTTTTTCCCAACTTCGAATTGACTCTGGATGAAAAAGCTTTCACTGATTCCAATTCTATTGGTCAAAAGCTTTAACAGAATCAACCATATTCTTTACTTGTCTAATTACTTGATAAGGTGCAAAAATTTGAGAAGCGATGCAGTAAAAGTTGGCGTTGAGAGGGCTCCTCACCGCGCCCTACTAAAGGCTCTAGGAATATCGGACAGTGACATGTCTAAACCATTCATCGGAGTGGTAAACAGCTACACAAACGTAGTTCCTGGACACGCTCATCTAAAACAGGTTGCTGAAGCCGTGAAAGCAGGCGTAGTCGGCGCAGGCGGCGTTCCATTCGAATTCAACACCATAGGCATCTGCGACGGAATAGCGATGGGGCACAGCGGCATGAGGTATTCTTTGCCCTCTCGGGAGCTGATCGCCGACTCGGTTGAGGTTATGGTTCAGGCTCACAGATTCGACGGAATGGTTCTGATAACCACCTGCGATAAGATAACTCCGGGCATGCTGATGGCAGCGGCTAGACTCAACATCCCCGCCATAATGGTTACTGGGGGTCCCATGCTTTCGGGCTTCTACAAGGGAAAGAAGGTGGGAACAGACTCGATGTTCGAGGCGATAGGCAAAGTTGCGGCAGGCAAAATGAGCGAAGAAGAGTTGAAGTGCCTTGAGGATGTTGCTTGTCCCGGCTGCGGGTCTTGCAACGGAATGTTCACCGCCAATACTATGGCGTGCGTAACCGAGGCACTGGGAATGTCGCTGCCCGGATGCGCCACTCCCCCTGCTGTCAGCGCTGAAAGGTTAAGGATCGCCAAGGCAACAGGAGAAAGAATCCTTGGGTTGGTGAAAGAGGATTTGAAACCACGGGACATTCTGTCCCCTGATTCTTTTGAGAATGCCATTATGGTGGATATGGCTCTCGGCGGCTCAACTAACACGGTGCTGCATGTTGCGGCTATAGCAAACGAAGCAGAAGTTGACCTGCACTTATCCACGTTTGACAAGTTGAGTAGGCGGGTTCCCCATCTCTGCAGCATGATTCCAAGTGGACCCTACGACATGAAAGACTTGGATGAGGCAGGAGGAATCCCGGCAGTGATGAAGGAACTTAAGGACTCACTTCATCTGAACGCTATCACCGTAACAGGAAAAAATGTCAAAGAAAACATTGCATCCGCAGTTGTTCTCAACCCTGAAGTGATTCGACCCTTAGATAACCCAGTTCATAAGCAAGGGGGAATAGCAGTTTTGACTGGAAACTTGGCGCCTGACGGAGCCGTGGTGAAGGCTGCGGGCATATCAGCAAACATGATGGTTCACCAAGGTCCAGCCAAAACCTTCGACTCTGAAGAGGACGCCATGAAGGCTATAATAAACAAAAAAATCAGTAAAGGCGACGTGGTGGTTATCCGCTATGAAGGACCGAAAGGAGGGCCGGGAATGAGGGAGATGCTTTCTCCAACAGCCACCATAGCAGGGATGGGGCTGAGCGAGTCCGTTGCACTGATTACTGACGGAAGGTTTTCAGGAGCCACCAGAGGACCATGCATAGGACACATATGCCCTGAGGCTGCTGTCGGCGGACCCATAGCCCTGCTGAGAAACGGGGACATAATAGAGATTGATGTTCCACAGAGAAAACTGAACGTGAAACTGAGCGCTGAAGAACTGGCTAAACGATCAAAGTCTTGGAGCGCAAAAGAGCCGAACGTTAAAACGGGCTATTTGGTGCGCTATTCCAAGCTTGTCCAAGGTGCCCATAAGGGAAGCGTACTGAAGAAAGTCTAATCGCCAATCAGCATATTCTTTCCTGTCGTGAATAGCGTTGTTTCATTCGATTACGGAGTGGTACCACTTGAGTATATATTCTGGCATGATAAGACCTTTCTTGCTCAGTCTCTCTGTTAACAGGATGGGCAGGCAACTCAGCACATAGGCTGCCCTCATATAGAATCTCCGTGGTTTTCCAGGTTCAACTTTCTCCTTAAGAAGAATCTTCAGGTCAGAATTCCTGTCAAGGGCTGTCCTTTCTCGTCCAACAATCGAGAGAACAGTTCCACCCAAACCCCTAAACCTGTTACACCAGCCAACAACAGGCTTGGTTCTTCCAGAGTAAGATATAAGAATTTCTAGGTCTCCAGCCCTCGGATGAGGTGTGTTGACTCCCCGGGCAATGTAAATGTCGTCGCCCAGAGACTTTTTGATGTGAAACAGCCGCACAGCAGTCATCTTTGCCACCTCCTCGGCAGTTCCTCTTCCCCCCAGAAACACGTCACTGCGTCGTTCAAGAATATCTAGGGCTGCCGTGATCGCATCAGAATGAATCGCCTTCTCAGTGATCTTCCTCAAAAACGGTGCTTCCTCAGAGATAAGCTCAAGAACCCTATCCACCGAACTGTTGTCGGATATTGCTTCAGTAATCATTTGCAGCAGAAACAAGCTGCCAAGCTCAAATAGGTCACCCATTATTCCTGTTTCGCTGTAAGCATCAGATGAGGGCAGTTGCTGTTGTTTCCGACCCTCAACTGTAACCACATGACCGTGCCTCTGAGCAATCTTTGCGATTGAAGAGTTAGGGTTGGACGTTATCAACCCCATCGTGAACTTGGTGCTGCCTGTCTCTTCCAAGTATCTTTCCAGATTTTCAGCGAGATGCTGAGGGTCGTCAGATTCTCCGCTTCCAGAATTCATTAAGAGAACAATTTTTTTGTGCCGCTTTTCCAGTTGCGAAGCAGCATCATACATTCCTCTTCCAGGGAAACCCACATCTTCTCTGGTGATTACTACTTTGGGCTCCTTCATCATTGCTATTTGGCTCATAGCGATGTTTAATGAGTGGAGTGATCTTCCTGAGCCGCCGCATACAATGCAGTCTGCGGCTTTCAGGTCTTCGTATAACGGAAGTAAGTTCTTCTCTACCATTTTTAGAAGATTATCGCTGATTAACTCGATGTATTTTACTCCAGAAATTTTCCGTTTAACCTTCTTCACCTTCTCTCGGTAATCGATTGGTCATGCTCTGCAGCCACGTTAACACGTCTAACACCCTGAAGTTATACTCTTTGAATGTGAATCAAGGAGCACGAAAAAAGGTTATCGCTCGTCCTCTAATAACCTTTATCCATAAAGCAACTGGGCTAACTGAAACCAGAATTTCTGGGGCACCAAACCGAAAAGCGCTGAGTGTTACAGTTTTTGCTGCTTAAAATGAAGAAAAAATAGAAAAGTTTGGAAAATATGTGTTCACGTAAACGCTTAGTAGCGGAAACTACTTGCTCGTCTTCTTTTTGACCAACAATCTCGACAATAGACTGGTCTGTCTGGGTCAGGCTTGAATGGAACTTGACATTCTTTACCGCACTCAGAACAGACTGCACTATGCATTTCGCGAGGTTCTCTATCAGACATGCAACTTGCACCTCCAACTATCACACAGAACTAGCATTCTATACGAAATCTAATCCTTCAGTCCCAATCAAATAAAGTGATATTTAAATTGTTCTGACAGCTGTGATCCAACCAATTTTTATGTTACTGCCAAACAAAATCCAATTTCAAGAAGTCGAAGTCAGAAAAAAGTGTACGTCTCTGGTACGACGTACTAAATTACAAAGCTGTTTTTCCTTTTTTGTTTCTCAAGTTTGTAGATAAATTATGGTTCCATTTTTTTGTAGTGAAGGAATTGCTTCTTAGACCAGATTGGCTGGAGGTTATTTCCTGTTTGCAGTTGAAGGCACTACATAATTTATGTCTCCGAATGCTTTGTATTGATGTGTTTATGAATTCTGAGTACATATTTCCGTTTCATAAGTGATTTTTATATTTCCCGTCTGATGGGAGGGAGTGAAATGGGTGGATGGGCTTGAAGAGAACTTTTGCTGGGAATCTAAGCCTAGATGAAATGTGTCCGCATCAGATGAAGCCGAAGTGGGTTTGCTTCTGTAAGATTTTTGGAGAAATTAAAGCTTGATTGTCGACAAATTTGATGTAATTTCATGGGTTAAGGATGGGGCTTGGGTTTTACCTGCAACTTTGCTAAATCTCGAAAATGTTCTTCCAAGCGAATTCGTCCACCGCAAAATCGCCGTCGATGACGGCAGCAGGGACGATTCAGTGAAGATTCTAAAAGATTTTGGGTGGGACGTCTACCGTAACCCCAATTCTGGTATCAGTTCTGGAGCTAATTACGCATTAAGCAAGGTTGATTGCCCATTTTTTATGAGTTTTGAACAGGATTTGTTCCTATCTGAGGAGTGGTGGCCTAGAATACCTAAAATGCTGGATGAGGATAACGTTGCGGTTGCTTCGGGTGTTCGCTTTTCAACCAAACCGGGAACTATCCGTGACCTAGAAAGATATGTTTATAGAAAGTATTTGATGGAAGAGAAACTGGCTCCGTATCTTTCAAACCGTGAAGCAAGTGTTTTCACGTTGGGTAAGACTTTGGACAACACGTTATATCGAACTGAGGTCATAAGAAAAATTGGTGGTTTTCCATATCTCAGCACCAGTAGTGGCATTGACACATTACTAACTTACACATTACAGGCTCACGGTTTTCGTTGGCAAGTGGATCCATCTTGTGTCAGTCAACACATCAGAAAGGGACTGAAACAGGAACTTAATCACCAACGTTGGTATGCTATTGCTTCGGTAGAGACCCGACAGAAAATTCTTTCTCAAAACTTAGACACGGAAGACAGGATGGGCGGCTTTGTCACATTCAAACATGCCGCTGAAAGACTTTTACTATCCCCATTAGCTGGAGCTTTTGTTGCCTATAAGATGAGAAACCCAATGATAACAGTTGTTCATCCCTTAATCAAATTCTACTGGTTCATGGGATACCTCGACAGCTTGAGGCGGTAAACCCATGAAAATCAATTTCAATCTTTGGAGTGCCGGGATTAGTGGTGGAAATCGCACAATCTATCAACTGGCTAATAAACTTACAGAGCATGGTCATGACGTGTCAATCACCTCTTTGGCGATTGGTGGAACGCATGAATGGTTCGGGGAAGTGAATGCGCACTTCAATTATGTAGGATTAAATGTTTTTCAGAAGGCTGCTAGAAAGTTTCTGTTTGTCCCAAGATGGGATGTTGATTGGGCTAGGCGGTTAGCTGAGGCTATTCCTGAGTGTGAAGTTAATGTTGCCACTTACTGTTTGATGGCTTACCCTGTTTTATGGAGTGGAAAAGGGAAACCATACTACCTTATTCAGCATGACGAACGATTGTTCTTTAATGATCCGATAGAAAAGAATATTGCAGATTTAACATACAAGCTGCCTTTACAGAAAATTGTTGTTTCTAGTTGGCTCCAAGAGAGAATTGGCGGTGCTCTTATCGGTAATGGCGTAGACCTAGATAAATTCAGAGATTTGCAGCTTGAAAGAATCTACGACGTTATGGTTTTTGACCGTGATGTCAGTTGGAAGGGCAACACCAACGCAGTAGTTGATGCATTAGAGAATATGAAGTATAAGATGCTGATTGCCAAAAACTTCAGTGAACAGGAAGTTGTTAGGGCATACAATCAGAGTAAATGTTTCCTGTTTTTGTCGGACATGAAGGAGGGTTTTGGTTTGCCTCCGCTTGAAGCAATGGCGTGTGGTTGTCCAGTAATCGCAACGGATTGTACAGAGTTCTGCGTCAACGATGTGAACAGCACAGTTGTGAAAGGGTTCAGTTACCCAGTGTACATTAAAGATGTGATATGTGCGATTCAGCGTTTGTCTCAGGAATCTCTTAGAGAAAGGTTAGTTTCTAACGGTTTTGAAACTGCAAAACAACATAGTTTTGATGCTTTCGTCGACAGATTTGAAAAGGAGATAGCTAAATGAAAGGTTGGATTCGTAGAAGATGGTACGATTTTCGCATAGGACATAGCACATATTTAGGCTTCTTACTGAGTTTAACCAATTTCTTGCTGATAGTCTATAACTTTCTAATTAGTCAAGTGACCTATCTAAGAACACTTTTTCCTGACCTGTGGGTTTTCTGTTTGGTCAGCGCTTTTGTCTATTGCCCTTCGGCTATGTATATTGGATATTGGCATAGAAAACATCAGCTTAACACTGATTTAACTATGCAAGCAGAAAAGAACCCCATATACTTTGAGATCATGGAAAGACTTGACAAAATAGAGGAAATGTTAAGGAAGTGAATAAAATGAAAGTTGCTCTAGCTGTTCCTGAACCTTCCGCCAACGTTGTAATTAATGCACCACCCTTGAATCTGGGATATCTAGCAAGTTATCTACGCGCATATGGCAGAGACGTGGAAGTGAAAATCTTTGACGGCGTTGTTCAAAAGAACGTGTACTCAGAAATTATCAAGTTTCAACCTGAGGTTGTTGGAATTTCGGCAACCACACCATTGGCTTATGATGCTTATAGCCTATCTGATAGGCTGCGGGGAAGATTAGAGGACACGATTACAGTTCTTGGAGGCGTTCATCCCTCAGCTGTGCCACATGAAGCTATGCAGTATGCTGATTCGGTTATAGTAGGGGAGGGAGAAAGGGCATTACTTGACATAGTTAACAGTTACCCTAACAAGCCAAAGAAGAGAATTGAAGGCTCACCAATAATGAATCTTGACGAGATTCCCAGTCCAGCCTTTGACCTGCTTGATGTTGAATCATATTTACGGGCTAGAGATAACCCTGGTTTCTATTATCCGTATGGTTTAGATTATGTGAGAACTGGAACAGTCATAACAAGTCGAGGATGTCATTTTCGATGCGTGTTTTGTCGTAACAGTAACCGAAGAGAACCAGTAAGGTATCATAGTGCAGAACGTGTTGTGGATGAAGTTAAACTGTTTCTTGAACGTTACAATGTTAACAGCATGTTTTTTTTGGATGATGAGTTCGCAATTAACTTCAAGCGATTGAAAAGAATCGGCGAACTGTTCAAGGAGCATGGAATCAGCATACCTTGGGGCTGTCAAGCTAGAACTCCAACATTAACATATGAAAGAATGAAATATATGAAAAATATCGGTTGTCGCTTTGTTAGTGTGGGATTTGAACATGGCAACGAGAGAATGTTGAAGTTTCTGAAGAAAGGTTCAGCAACTGTAGCGCAGAATAATAAAGCATTGATTGAGGCTGAACGTGCCGAAATGAAAATAGGAGGGTCATTCATTTATGGAAGTCCAACTGAGACTAAAAAGGAAATGGAAGACACTATCAAGTTTATTTTGGAACATCCACAGTTTGTTTTTGTTGGAATCAATGTTCTGGTTCCTTATCCGGGAACAGAAGTGTTTAGTATATGTCAAAAGATGGGCTTGCTTCCTGAAAAGGTTGATTACCGTAAGCTTATTCCTACCAGCAAAGCAGAGGACACCTATACTGTCTGTGACACGGTTAACCCAGAGTATTTTAGGCGTTTAGTTACAGATGCTCAACGTAGAACTTGGGTTATCGCCAGAACTCACCTATTAAAACAAACTAAAAAATATCCGATATTTAAGTGGTTAAAGCATTTCAGATTAGCTGTCTGGAACTGGATGCTATTTAATCACCCAAAGAATATGTTACAGCTTTTCAGAGAGGTTACAGTTGAAAGTTTACGAAGTAAGTAAAAGAGTTGTTTCTGCTCTAAAAAATCGTTTTTGGTACGGTTTTGCAGGCCACAAGATAAGACCCAAGCTTCTTGTGCTTGAGGCTACTAGACGATGCAATAGCAGATGCAAAATATGTGACACTTGGAAAGTTAAGGCCCCTGTTGATGAGCTTTCGGTCAGGGAAATTGATACAATTCTTTCTGATGGGTTATTTAGTGATTTGGAGAATGTTATTTTAACTGGTGGAGAGCCCTCTTTGCGTGCGGATTTATTTGAGATTATTGAGGCAATCAATAAGCGTGTTCCTAAAGTGGCTGTTTGGATTAGCACAAACGGTCTACTTCCAGTAAGGATATTGTCTGTAGTGAAGAAATGCTTAGAACAAAAAATTTCTGTTGGTGTTGGCGTAAGTCTTGATGGGGTCGGAGAAAAACACGATCACATCAGAGGCATAAAAGGCGCCTACGAAAAAGCAAGATACCTTTTGAGAAAACTAAAAGAACTGGAATTAAATCCTACTGTCGGCTTCACTCTATCAGAGTTAACTGCAGAGAATTATCTTGAGCTAAAAAAGGCGATTGGCGAAGAGTTTCCTTTGTTGGTGCAGAAGTTTGATTGCAGTGGCTTCTATAACACAGAAAAGAGAGCGATGAATGTTTTGGATTCTGAAAGAAAAATTGTTGATGGTTTACCAAACACTCTTTTGAGGAACCATTGGATTAGACAGTTAAATGGAGAAACAAGAACTTTTAGTTGTTTTGCGTTGCATAGCTTTTTTGTTCTTCGCAGTAACGGGGATGTTAGCCCGTGCCTACGCAATTATGACATGATTTGTGGTAATATGCGAGAAGAGAAGCCCTCTGCTTTGTGGAAGAGAATAGGTGTTGAGCGTGGCTATGTAAAACGTTGTGACCCGCAATGTTTGAATGATTGGGCTTTTAGAGAGAGCATGAAGTCCGCATATTTTCCTTTGTTTTGGTTTAAGTTGAAAAAGGGAAACAAACAAGAGGTTACAGCGTAGCAACGCTTAATCATCAGTGTTGTTTTAGGGTGAAACCTCTTTGGGTGCGGCAGCAGTAGCTTTTGTTACTGCTTTTCCGTCTTTGTAGGAGCACTGGATTCCAAATTTTCTGACTGCTTCTATGCATAGAGCTGGATCGCATAGGGATGTGCTGAGGTATTTTTCTCCTCCGTCAGGAGCCATCGCCACCATCACTCCTCCATCGGTCTCCTTCGCCTTTTTTCTGGCGATGTGAAAAATAGCCCCTGAGCTCGGTCCCACGAACAGACCCTCCTGAAGAGCCAAAAGTCTAGCTGACTCCTCAGCGTCGTTTGGAGACGCCGTGTAGATTTCGTCTACCCGCTCAGGTTTCCATATGGCTGGAACATACTGGGTCTGCAGATTCTTCAGCCCTTGAATCGGTTTGCCTGCCTCTGGCTGGACAGCAATCACCTGAATATCAGGGTTAAGTTTTTTCAGCCTCTTTGACACTCCCATCAGTGTGCCGCCTGTGCCTAAGCCCGCCACGAAATGTGTGATTTCGCCTTTCGTGTCTCTCCATATCTCTTCGGCTGTGGTTTCGTAGTGGGCGAGAACGTTGGCTGGATTTGCGAACTGGTTTGGTATAAAGTATTTGTTTGGGTTTTGGTCTGCAATCTCGTGGGCCAGGTCTTCGGCTCCGTCCATTCCCTTTGCCCCGTCGCTGAGGATGACTTTAGTGCCTAAGGCTAATAGTATCTGGCGTCTCTCTCTTGTCATGGTGTCGGGCATTACGAGGTCGAGATCGTATCCTTTGACGCGGCAGACCAAGGCAAGTCCGATGCCTGTGTTCCCGCTGGTAGGCTCTATAACCGTCATTCCCTTCTTCAGTTCTCCATTCTTTTCTGCGCTTTCGATCATGTATTTGGTTACTCGATCTTTGACTGAACCGCCTGGATTGAATTTTTCGAGTTTTAGCAGCAGTTCGAGGTTTGGGTTGGGATTCAGGTGGTTTATTCGCACCATCGGTGTGTTTCCGATAAAGTTGAGAATGTTATCTACAATCATTTGGTTCACCAGTTAGTCTTGTCTAACAGAGTCTATAACACTGTTATAAAGATTTTCTGTTTTCACAACCCTACAAATCTCTAAAAGAGAGCGGCTGAAAACTGTTTTACATAACATTCTAATACTTCCAGACGGCTTCATTACGAGGTCAATATGTGTTGTGCATCTTCAGACGATTACTTCACTGACCCTGTGGAGACGCTTCCTTTTGAGCGCATTCAGGTCATGGTTGAGGCAGAATTTGATGTGGAGGAAGGCTTTGTTGACCATGATGCCCCAACCTTCTATGTGAGATATCAAGAGGACTCGAAGGAAGCCTTCCTGAGGCTTATGCAACAACTGGAACCTCTGAACCTTATTCCGCTTCTCAGACAGCACGACGAAAAAGTGGTTCTCAGAGTCTTGCCGAAACCGCCCACAAAACCAAACCGAAACATAATCAACATTGTACTACTTTTTGCGACGCTCGGAACAGTGTTCGCCTCCGGATATTTCCTGTCTGCGGACATTTTAGGTGCCCTGCTGTTTACTGGCGCGATCATGGCTATACTGGGTTCCCATGAGATGGGGCACAAGCTACTTGCAGACAAGCACGATGTTGAAGCCACGTACCCTTATTTCATTCCAGGCATTCCACCTATTGGCACCTTCGGAGCCCTTATTCAGCAGAAAGCTCTTCCCCCAAACAGGGATGCCCTCTTTGACATCGGCTTCACAGGACCCATAACCGGCTTCATAATCGCAGCAATAGTAACAGTCATAGGAATCCAGCTGTCCACATATGCTCCCTCAGATTCCAACGCATTGTCTCTATATGCGCCTCTTTTGTTCCAGTTCATCGCAATGTTGTTTCCGCCCGGTGGCATAGGAGATACAATACTTATGCATCCGATTGCTTTCGCTGGCTGGATTGGCATGCTCATAACCATGCTTAATCTGGTTCCCTCAGGCATGTTTGATGGTGGTCACGTGGCTCGAAGTGTACTAGGAAGCAAAGCACACAAAATTATATCATATTTGGGTGTTGTAGCATTGGCACTACTTGGATGGTGGCCAATGGCTATTTTGGCTCTTTTCTCTTCATCAACTAGATATCCTGGTCCTTTAGATGATGTGTCTAAGCTCACAACTAGCCGAAAAGTTGGCGCAATCTTACTCTTAGCCGTCTTTATTCTTTCAGTTGTCCCCAGTGGATAACATTTTAGGCATCAAACTATGACAGGCAACGAACAGAATTGTTTCCAGACAAGCTGATGTCCTTTTTTGATTTAATCGATCTTTTGAGCAACGTTTTCGGCGAAGCGCCTTAATCCGTTCAGGTCGGGAAGATCACCGAAAAACAGCATAAAATGCGTCACACCCAGATTCAAGTATTGTCGTAGTTGTTTGATGAATTCTTCAGGGGTACCCACGAAGCTTGTTTGCATAAAATCTTTCAAGCTAACACCTTTAGGTGTCAACTGCAGAATTTTCTTCTTCAGTTCTTTTCTGTCCTCTCCAATGAATATCTGCCCCGCAGGCCAGCACGACTTCTCGATCTCGTTGAAGCTTCTGCCCACCGCGTCACAGTGTTTTTCCAGAACCTTCAGTTTACGCTTGTACTCTTCTACTGAGGGAATGTAGCCCCAGTCGTATCTGTCTGCGTGTCTGGCGGTTACTTTCAGTGTCAGTTTTTCTCCCCCGCCGCCTATGGTTATAGGGGGATGAGGTTTCTGCACTGGCTTTGGCTCGCAAACTGCATCCTGTATGGTGTAGTGTTTGCCGTTGTAGCTGGTCTTCTCTTCTGTCCACATCTTCTTTATGATTTCCACAGCCTCATTCAGGCGCTCTATCCTAGCTTTCGAGGAGGGAAAAGAGAAGCCGTACGCGTTGTGTTCGTTCTTCTGGACTCCTGCTCCAATGCCCAGCTCCAGTCTTCCATTTGATATGTTGTCGACGGTTGCAGCCATTTTGGCGAGTAATGCGGGGTTCCTGAATGTGTTGCATGTTACCATGGTGCCCAGTCTTATGTTTTCGGTTGCAGAGGAGAGAGCTGAGAGGGCTGTCCAGCACTCAAGAATCGGCATTTTGTTCAGCATCAGATGGTCATCCAGCCAAACCGAGTGGTATCCTAGTCGCTCACATTCTAGGACAACATCTTGGAGCCGATTAAACAATGATGTTTCTTGTTTTCTGAAAGCGTAAAAAGGAAGAAACACGCTGAACTTGATTTCATCCACTGTTACCAATTCTCCTTGGGTTGACTAATCTTTCTTGCCGCTCTTAGAAATAGGTTGGTGCCAAAACTTAATATTTTTAGGCATTTGGTAGCGGAATCTAGTGATACATACAACAGTCTCTACAGCACGGCAACGTACACTTTCTTCTTGTCCAGCTTGCTTTCATGCCAGTCAGCGTCGACTTCCCGCTCCCCGTGAACATTAACAGTTTTGGCTCTCACAAGCCCCTCCATCTCAGCAACGTAAGGCTTCAGTAATTCTATATCCCTCGGGTCCAGTTCCGCAACATGAACTGCCTCAACTATGTCAGTTGGCGAGAATCCCAGCTCCTTTCTGAGGGCTTGTACTCGGCGGGCTAGGTCCCGCATAAGACCTTCTCCTTCAAGTGCATCTCCACGAATCTTGTCAAGTAAAACCTGCAGTTCACCCTCGGGAGCCACTGCCCATCTCTCAGAGTCAAACTCGGGCAACTCGTCTGCATATTCAACGGTTTTTACGTTTGCAAGTTCAAGAAACAGGGTTTCCAGTTTCTTCAGGGCTTCCTGAGCCTTTTTGGGTGCAACCACAATTGCCTTTGCTAATGGCCATCGTCTCTTCAGTTGAGCATCTTGCCGAGCAGAATACACAATGGGAAGAGTCGTTAGTAACACCTCGAATTCTTCTTCTAAGGCTGTATCTTCCAAGTCTTTGTCTGGTGTGGGCCAGCTTTCCAGATTCACTGTCTCAGAGAGACGGTCATCCAGTTTCTTGTAGACTTTCTGGTATAGGGCTTCGCTCAGAAATGGCGTAGTGGGGTTAAATAGGAGAACCAATTTCTTCAGTACATACCAGAGGGTTGCGTAGACGGCTAGCCTGCGGTTCAGGGTTTCGGGGTCGTCGCTCCACAGGTCTTTTCTGATCATGGGGACATACTCGCGGCTCAGAATGTTGACAACAAAGTCCTCCAGCTTGGATAAGGCGAAATTGAATTCGCATGCTTCGGCTTTTTCGGTGAAGTCTTTTATGAGATTTTGCAGTTTGGACAGGAGCCACTGGTCTGGAGTGTTCAGGGCATTCTGTTTGGTTGCCCATTGGAGTGTATGTTTTTTGGGGTTGAAGTTGTCGTATTCGGCGTTTTGCAGGAAGAAGTTGTGTAGATGGTAGAGGGTGCTCAACACTTGGTAGGGGCGTCCCTTCAGTTCTTGGAGGTCAAAGTTCATGGAGTCTATGGGGGAGCATTTCCAAAGGAAGTAGAAGCGGCTGATGTCCGCTGACTTTTCTTTGAGTAGCTTGTTGATTTCCAGCACGTTTCCGAGGCTCTTGCTCATCTTTCTTCCTTTGGCGTCCAAAACAAAGCCCTGAAACAGAAACTCTTCGTAGGGCGCTTCCGGTTTGCCCGTTAATATCACATGCTCTAGGAGAAGCGAGTTTGCCCAGCCTCGAGTCTGATCCACTGCCTCAGTTAAGAAGTTTACTGGAACATATTTGATGAATTCTTTGTCTGTGAATCTTGCGTAGGGTGAGGCTCCGCTGTTGTGCCACACATCCAAAACAAAATGTTCCCGCAGCATTCTGCCGCCGCATTTCTCGCACTTCAGTATCACACGGTCTATCCACGGTTTGTGAAGCTCGAAGTCTTTGCCGGGCAGCTCCACGGCTTTCTCAATCAGCTCTTGCTTGCTTGCCACAAGGGTTTTTTCTCCGCATTTTTCGCAGACCCAGATGGGTAGGGGTGAACCCCACACTCTGTCTCGGGAGATGCACCATCGTTTTCCTTCTTTCAGGAAGGCGTGGAACCTGTTCCTTGGGCTGTCGAAGAAGTAGTTTACCTTCTGTGCGGCTTCCATGACTTTGTCGTTTATTTTGTCTGTCCACATGAAATATTCTCTGCGTGCCATCCACACTAGTTTGTGGTGTGACCTCCAGCAGGTAGGATACTCGTGCTTGACGGTTTTCAATTTAAGTAATAGTCCCCTGTTGCGGAGCTCCTCCACAACCATGCTGTCTGTTTTTCTGACGAAGAAGCCGGCGAATTTGCCTGCATCCTCCGTGAATGATGCTTGTTCGTTGAAGGGAGCGAACATGGGTAGGTTGCGTTTTTGGGAGGCTGAAAAGTCGTCTTCGCCGTTTGCTGGGGAGAGATGCACTATTCCTGTGGCTGTGGAAACGTCCACGAAGTCCTCGTCTACTACGGTGTGTATTTGGGGGTGCTCATCCAGTTCTTGTTGTTTGGGAATCAGGTCCTTGAATGGGTACTCGTATTTTGTGCCCACCAGATCCTTTCCTTTCATAACTTTGAGGATTCTGTAGTCTTCTACTTCAAGCTCTTCCATTATAGGTTCGACGCGTGCCCTAGCCAGAATCCACACTTCATCGCCAACCTTGACTCTTGCATACTCCTCTTCGGGGTTGACTCCTATTATCATGTCTGTGACTAGGGTGAAGGGCATGGTGGTCCATATGATGAAATATTCGTTTTCGGTTCCGCTCAGCCGGAACTTGAAGTGGATGGATGGGTCTTCAACCTCTTTGTATCCTAGACCCACTTCCGCGTTGCTGAGGGATGTTTGGCAGTGGGGGCAGTATGCGACAACGTAGTAGCCTTCGCCTAGGAGGTTCTGTTCCCAAGCCCGTTTAAGATACTGCCACTCCCGCTCGATATACCTGTCCTGATGGGTGTAGTAGGCTTTGTCTTGGTCTATGAACATGCCGAGCATGGTGTCGGCTTCAACCCAGAGACTGTGATACTTCATGATGCTTTTTTTGCATTCTTCTACGAAGCGTTCTTCGCCTACCCGTGCTATCAGTTCTTTCTTGTTTTTTGCGCCTAATGTTTTTTCTACTTCTAGTTCTACGGGTAAGCCCTGGGTGTCCCAGCCAGCCCAGAAGGCAACATAGAAGTTCTGCATTGTCTTCAGTCGGAAGCGGAAGTCCTTTATGACTCTGCCTCGGGCATGACCAACATGCTGAATGCCATTTAATGTTGGGGGTCCCTCAACGTAGCCTAGCATGCCAGCGTTGCTTTTTTCTCGGGTTTCTTCCAGTTTCTTGAGTATCTTATTTTTTTCCCAAAAACTACGAACTTCACTTTCAAGCTCGAGCGGGCTATACTTTTGAGTCAACAAAGGTCTAGAATCAGCCTTGAATTTCGCGGTCACCGCTCATCCACGACACCAGATTAAACCTCAAATAAACAACCACAAATATAAAGCTTTAATCACAGTCCAGCGGCGGTTCTATCCAACAAATGGGTTACAGTGTTTTTGTTGCTTATTTTTTCAGAAAAAGGACTGCGGCTTCGTAAACTACATCAAAAACACATTGTGGCTCTCCAACGAGACTTTACAATTCACAGTATAACCAAAGGACGCAAAACATATTAGTGTGAATCAACAAAAACCGCAAAGATAAACATGTCATTGATACCTTTTACTAAAAATTTTGCCGACAACAGCACTGAGGCTGGCTTCCAATTCACTTTCTTCTGCGACGTTTGCGGCGACGGCTACAAAACAAAATTTATTCAATCAAAAACCCATAAAAAAAGCCGATTCTTCTCCGGACTGGGCAAAGCAGCTGGGTTACTCGGAGACGCTACTGGTACACGATTAGGAGTTGGTGAACGTGCTGGCGATGTAATCTCAGAAAGATTCCGAGGCATGACCCCAGAATGGCATAAAGAACACGAAAAAGCATTTGAGCAGGCGCAAAACGAAGCCATGGGCCACTTCAAGCGCTGTCCACGCTGTCACAAATGGGTATGCGAAAGCGACTGGAACGAGCAAGAAGGTCTCTGTACAGAAGACGCGCCACGCGTTGCTGTCGAGGTGGCGGCAGCCAAGGCAAAAAGGGCGAAGGAGCAGATATGGGAAAAGGCGTCTGAAGCCGAAGTGTTTACGGGCGAAATAACTTCAAAACAGACAACTTGTCCTGCGTGTGGAAAACCAGCGGGAACTGGCAAATTCTGCAATAATTGTGGTGCACCACTGAGCTTGGTCAAGTGCCCAAAATGTGGCGCTGAGGCTCAGGCGGGAACGAGGTTCTGTGGCAACTGCGGTACGAAGTTAATGTGAAACTTAGTAAGGTGATAATGGCTGGAAGATAAGAGCCCCGTCTCGTTACTGGAAGTACAAATGAATTATTCGTTAGTGGACGATAAAGGAGCTGAGATTGAGGCTGGCGAATCTGTTGGAAGACTGGAAAAAGAAAAGTTTACTGTTCTGCCCAAGTCTGGACAGGCATTGGCTGTGACTTACCGAGATATTTTGGATATAGAAGAGAAGGATTATAGGATTAATCTCGCCCTCAGTTCAAAGGAAAAGCTAGTTCTGTTCTATCTTGGCTACCATTACGATGATTTCCTGCATATGCTCATGAAGTTAAGAAACGAGGTTCTCTTGAAAGACCTGCTTATGCATGAGACATTGAAGAAAAAAGATGTGGAAGCTGAGTTTTCATATTTCGATGAGGATGGTAAAGAGAAGAATATGGGGGATTGCAAGGTTCGGTTGTATGAAACTGGGTTAGTTGTAATTCCTTTAAGGAGTGAAATGTTCAGAATACCTTACAGCGACATTCTTGAAGTCAAAGAAGAAGATTATGCCCTTATTATCACAACCGATTTTGGGGAAAGATTAATTCTGTCAAAAATGGGTTGGCAACTCGACCCGTTCAAGAAAATGTTAACAACCATAAACAATGAACTCCAATCAAAGGTTCTCGCCTTGCTGCAGGAACTCTTTCCAGACGAAAACCCACTGCAGCTGAGAAAAATTGCGCAATTCATGAAGGAGGGCAAAGCCGCATGGCGAAGTAACATCGAGTCTGTGAGCCCGGACCTCTGGCTTCAGCTTGAAAAAAGATTGGAATCAGCTGGAATTAAGGAACAATATGATTTCCTTAAATCGTTGTCTCAGCAGAAAAAAGCTTGCATCGGTCTGAAGCGTGGGCTTCTTGGGGATTTGACAGGCGAATACATGTGGTTTTTTATTCCTATTTACAGCACAAATCCAAAAGAGCCTGGGAATGCAATAGCGATGGAGGCTGCCTCTGAGGGAAGTGGCGGAAAAGCGACTTATTTCTTCAGAATAGTGAGCCGAGGAGATTATCCTAATTTTAAGGACATAGAAGATTTGCACATTGAGGTAGATAAGTTTGTTAAAAGGATGAGTCGATGCATGCTTGATATAAACTTTAGGCGAGAACCAATTTATTTACCTGACGAACGATTGGAGGAGCCAAGGCATATGCGATATAGATTTGCGGTGCAGAAGCTATCCTCCCTCAGAGTCCTTCGCAGTCATTTTATAGGCAGAGTCATTCATACCTCGCCAGAACAGTGGAAGAACGATGTGCTTGATTTGTTGAAATTTAATGTCACAGCACAAGATGATTCTGTGAAGTGGAAAAGGGGAAAATAGGAGAAAAGCGAGAAAGGAACGTCAGCTAAGAAACGAGGCTACTGTAACTTTTTGCCGCAGCTAGCACACTTCTCACTTGTTATTGGCTGTACTTTATGGCAATTTTTGCATTCTGTCCATAACGGCGCGTCACAATGTTGACAGTAATCACCAAAGAAAGTTTTCTTCTTGCATGATGGGCAAGTAATCTCCAGCGCCAGTCCACATTTGCTGCACGCTTTCCAGTTCTTCTCAATGGGTGCACGGCACTTTGGGCACCTGTATGGTCCTAATGGATTAACTTTTCCGCAAAGGGGACAAACATTAGAATTTGGCGGAATGAGCTGGTTACAGTATTTACAAGGATGTTTATAGCCAAGCATGGCTATGTTTAAGTTAAATAGAGTATAAAAATTTTCGTGAAGTTTGACGATTTCGAGGAGTTTTGTCTTGATTGCAAATAACAGACCCCCGTTTCCGATACATTCGTATTCTTGTATTTTCAGTAGATTGCACGCGTTACTGTTTGTGTTAGTAAATTTGAAACCGAAAATTTTTTCTTTTGTTGCCAGCAGCCCACAAAAAAGAGTTAATCAATTTAGTTTTACCAAAAATGATATATGCTCATGATTTAGAGCCAAATGTCGCTTTGGATAACTTTGTAAGGAAGGTGAAGAAATGAAAGAACAAATTGGAGTAGAAACTGGGAAAATCATTGCGGGATTAATTATTGTCATTCTTGTTTCATGTACTTTTTTATCTGCGGTTTGTCCTAGCGCACGCGCTGCCAGCATGTGGAGCATGACCTACGGAGGAGCAGAAGATGACACTGCAGCGGGGGAGACTGTTCAGGCTAGCGATGGAGGATACGCAGTCTTAGGAGACACAAGCTCGTTTGGTGCTGGTGGCTCAGATTTCTGGTTAATCAAAACAGATGCAGATGGCAACATGCAGTGGAACAAGACATATGGAGGAACAGGCACTGAGACTAGCGGCGATATGTGCCTGACAAGCGACGATGGATATGCAATGTCAGGTTATACGACATCGTTTGGTGCTGGTGGTCAAGATTTCTGGCTTGTTAAGACTGATGCATCAGGTAATATGCTGTGGAATAAGACCTACGGCGGAACAGGCAATGAATACGCATATCACGTGGAACAAGCGGTCGATGGAGGATATGCGTTATTTGGTCAAACAGGCTCGTTTGGTGCTGGCAGTAATGATTTCTGGTTGGTTAAAACTGATGCAAGCGGCAATATGCAGTGGAACCAAACCTATGGAGGAACAGCCAATGACGTAGGAATTCACGTGATCCAGACTGACGATGGAGGATACGCACTATTAGGTCACACAAGCTCTTTTGGAGCTGGCTCCAACGATGCATGGCTCATTAAAACTGATGCAAGCGGCAATGAGGAGTGGAACATGACCTACGGCGGAACAGGCGTGGAATTCGGGCAATGTCTGGAGCCGACTAGCGACGGCGGATACGCAATAGCCTGCATCACAAGCTCGTTCGGTGCTGGCAGTATGGACTTCTGGTTTGTTAAACTCGATCCAAGCGGCAATATGCAGTGGAACATGACCTACGGCGGAACAGGAAGTGATGGTCCAACTCACTTTATTCAAACTGTGGATGGAGGATATGCAATAGTGGGCTTCACAGCCTCTTTTGGAGCTGGCTCCAACGATGCATGGCTCATTAAAACTGATGCAAGCGGCAATGAGGAGTGGAACATGACCTACGGCGGAACAGGTGCCGAGATTTCATATGCTTTGCTTGAAACCAGCGATGGCGGCTACCTTTTGACGATGAACACAGACTCGTTTGGCGCTGGCGGCGACGATATCTGGCTGGTGAAGACTGATGAGTTAGGTGTGATTCCAGAATATTCCTCATTGCTGATTCCTGTATTGGTGCTGACGGCAACTGCATTCATAATAATCAACAAAAAAAGGCTACTCCGCACACGCTGAACCCCTCAGTCGGGTGGAGATTTCACCCACAACTACTTTTTTTATCCTAAACAAAAATCAAGCCTCTTTTTCAAAATCAATGGTGCGGGGGGGTGGGATTCGAACCCTAATTTACCAGTAAATTATGAATTTGTCTCAAGGATACTTGGAATAAAAAAAGCATGTGAATTATTTACTATTTTTTTAATTGGTTTAATATTTTTAAGTAGACGTTCTTAACTCCATTGTTTTGTTCAATTTCAATTATTTGTTTGAATTTCTCCAATAAACTATCTTGGAGTTTTACATTGTATTCAGCAATATTAGATAGACCAAAAGCTGCACACCATCTGACTACCGTACTCTTATTTTTTGTATTCTCAAGAAGTTTAGGAACTGCTTTAGCTACTTTATCGGGATATGTTCTTGCTAAATACCCTATTGCTTCTGGGATTCCCCACTTGACTCTTGGAGCTTTATAATTAATATACTCAATGAGTTCCTCTAAATATTGTGGGAACACTTCTGGTGTCTGTTGAGATACAAATTTCATTACCTCTGCACATGTACCTTTCGTTACATCATTACCTGACCTGAATAATTCCATTAATTCTTTGAATTTTTCATTATCTTTGTTGATTTCTTCTGTAATTTTAGTTACTTTTTCTTTGTGTTTTAAGTTTAAGTCTAAGATGTCTTGAAGTATCATATTTTATTATTTATTATTAACGATACTAAAGAATTTCTCCTCTGATGCATGCCTACTGCAATATTTTTACTCAGTCTTCCCAACGATAAACTTTCTTTTTGTTCTTCACTTTTTCTAAACTACAGTTGAAGCATATTCCATTATGGCAACATTCCTCCAAACACTTAAAGAAACCGGCGCAAGATGCGGAGAAATCTGGTGGTTAAAATGGAAAGACATCGACTTCGAGTCACACACAATAAGCATCGCACCTGAGAAAAACAGCAATCCACGAATCGTCCATATGAGCCAAAAACTAACAGACATGCTTAGTCACCTGCCCAGAAACTACGGAGACAGAGTCTTCAGTCATCCTCACATGCCAGTTGACCACCATGCAAGCAACTTTTGTCGCCAAAGAAAACGTATAGCCCACAAAACCAAAAACCCTAGACTTCTAAGAATACACTTCCACACCTTCCGACACTTCAAGGGAACAATGCTTTACCACAAAACCAAAGACATCTACCACGTAATGCAAGCACTCGGACACAAAAACATCAAAAACACCCTACTTTACATCCAACTCGAAGAAGCACTATTCCAAGGAGAACAAGACTACATCTCAAAAGTAGCCAAAACCCAAAAACAAATCTGCACGCTCATAGAAGCAGGATTCGAGTACGTCACTGACTTTGAAGGCGCAAAAATCTTCCGAAAACCCAAAATGTAACACAGAAACAGAAAGCATCTCCCGGGATAAACCCCCCTCAATTTTACTTATAAAGGTGCGGGGGGTGGGATTCGAACCCACGAACCCCTACGGGACAGGGTCCTAAGCCCTGCGCCTTTGACCTGGCTCGGCGACCCCCGCCTTACACCACTGTAGAAGCAGATCTAAATTAAACATTTCTTTATAGTTAGTGGCTTTTAGTGGTTCACATATTGATGTAATCCATGGGGGTTTGGTTCTGGACTGTTTTGTCAAGGCTTATAATTTTTAGTTGTAACTTCAGTGAAACAAAAAATAAAACTTAAATATGAACATAAAAGATATGTGACATGGTTAGAGATGAAACAAAAACCCGTTTCATTGAGTTTTGGTTTAGTGTTTTTGTTATCTGCAAGGGTTGTAACCGCAGCAGCTCAAGAGAGAACAGTTGGTGTTACCGAAGGCGACTGGTTTACCTATGATGTCAATGCCAGCTGGAACTCCACTGATCCAAATGCACCTTTTCCTCCCTCGGCTTACGGTGATTGGGAAATAATGAATGGGACCGAATGGACGAAGATAACAATTACGGACGTTTCTGGTACAAACGTATCATTTCAGGGTTTGTCCCATTTCAAGAATGGAACTGAGGAACTTGGTGGTGGCTACATCGACGTAGATACAGGAGATGAAGCGAACGCGACTTTTGTGCTTATCTCGGCTAATCTGGACGTAAACGATAACCTTTACACTTCCGGCAATTATTCTTCATGGGCGATAAACGAGACAATAACCAGAGCATATCCAGACGGAGTAAGAAACACAAATCACGTAAACATGACTTATGGAGGCTCGTGGACAGTAAATGAAACGGAATGCCATTACTATTATTACATAAATTTCTACTGGGACAAGGAAACCGGAATCCTCGTTGAAGACTCCTTCGCAGTATCTAACCAAACAGAAGAGCACCTAACAACTTGGTCAGTTGTGTCAACAATTGTAGACTCAAGTGTTTGGATAATCCCAGAGTTTCCAGCAGGGACATCTATGCTAGTCATATCCATTATACTCGTAGTCACCATATTCGGCATCGAACGAAGGCTGACCAAAAAACAACCCGCAAACAACAATTAAGACCAAGGTTTCCTCTTTATTCAACGCTCTTTTTTCCAAAAACAGCAGTGAACTAGAAAACCTTAATTTAAGAGTTATTCAACAACATAGCCGAAACAAACTCTAGCCTCGGTGGCCTAGTCTGGTTGGGCATTGCCTTGGTAAGGCAGAGGTCGCGGGTTCAAAGCCCGCCCGAGGCTCCATACAAATTCCCAGAAATAGGCATTTTTTAGGCTCATTTTAGGCATTAAAGCGCTATAAATTGAGCTTTAATTATGCACTTCCAAAAGGTTTCTGTTGCCCGTTTGAACTCGAAAACTTTATTTTTTTGTTTGCTGTTACATGTCAGGGGAGTAAGTCATGGGCAGTAGGGTTCGGCGTGCAGAGATTCTGCTTTCTGCTTTGAAGGATAACAAGCCGTTATCCGCTAGGGAAATAGCAAAATCTACTGGTTTGGAAGCGAAGAAGGTCTGGGACGGGCTTTACTATTGGTGGAAGAGAGGGGTTCTTCTTCGCACTGAGAAACTCTTTTTTGAAAACACTGAAACATTCAAGGGAAGGCGAGGGATGGCAAGAAATACGCGCTCTTACTATCTTTACATGCTGAAACCTGAAGGCAGAGAGTCCGTTTTTGTCCAAGGCCAGAAATTCGTACCGTTCAAGAAGATGTATCTTGATGTTCGGGGTGCAAGGGGCACAAGCAAGGCACAGCAAATCATAAATTTCCTCAAAGAGAATTCAGACAGGGCGTTCTTCTCAACAGAGATAGCAAAGGAATTGGAGAAGGATGGAGTCTTTGTTCGGGACGTCATGGGCACGGTCAGAAGGTACGAGAGTTTCGTCTATGTCAGGGGCTACAGGACAAACCAGACACAGACCCCCTTCAAAGAAGGCTTCATCCTCACATGGATTGACCAGGAAAAGCCTAGAGAACAGGCTATTGAGGAAGCAATTTGGAGAACAGACAAGATTTTGGAAAATAGGTATTCAACCAGCCCATTCATCGCGAGGATCCATCATATAAGAGACATGATCATAGAGTCCACGAAACTCAAAGACTTGGTCAACTTACAGTACATGAAACATGAGTTAAAGTGCACAGAGAACGAGATTAGGAAAGCAGCAACGAGGGTATTGCAGCTTTATCCAGACATTAGAGAGGTCAAGCTCTTCAACATATTCCGCTACTTCTATCACTCTTCGATGTCTGAAGAAGACTTGCAAGCAGCTGTCCAAATGAAAGAGAATTACATCCGCATTATCAAGGGAAGGGATAACCGCATAGGACACAATTGGGAAGCAGTGCCAGAGTGGTTCATTGACAAGTTCACCACTGGCGCAAGGTTCTGGACGCAAAAACACAGGACAAAGAGCATGGATCCTAGGCGGATAACGCTTCACCTGATAAAAAGCGTGGGGAGCAGAAAACAAAACGCTGAGGTTGACAGGGTATGGGAGGTCACACCTGGGCTGTTTGCCCAACCAATAACCTACGTACTTGAGTGCAAATGGGGGCTGGTCAGAAAGAGGGATGTGGACGACTTTCTAGAGGTCCTGAGATGGAGCAAGGATTTTGGCGTTGACACGCCCGAAGGAAGACAGTTCAAGCAGGGAGTTATCGGCGTTTTTGCGGGCTCAGCCTTTAACCCGAAAGAGTCAGTAAGATTAAAAGATGAAACGGTTATCAGCCTAGCAAAATACGCAGCCAGAATGAACATCCAGCTATTGAAGGCAAGCGATTTCAACGAAAAACTCCGCGAAAGAGGTTGCCACAAAAAAATTACAGTCCAAAGGATATGCAGAGCTTCTAGAGATGAAAAAGAGATCCGTGAAATTCTAGAGAAAATATGGGAGTCTCCGAAAAAAAGTAGCGAAATCATCTCAAAGGTAATTGAGAAAAATGCTGATGTGTATGATTTTGAGAAGGTTCTTGAGGGGAATAAGTAA
>JASFHP010000007.1:0-99724 GCA_050123155.1 Candidatus Bathyarchaeota archaeon
AGATTTGGTGATTTCCAAGCAAGACAATGATGGGAAATGGAGCTTGGAAAGAACTTTCAACGGGCGCTTCCAAACAAACATCGAACAGAAAGGCAAACCAAGCAAATGGATTACGCTAAACGCACTAGAAGCGCTGAAAAGATTCTACAGCTAATGTTATCCAGAGGTTAGACAACTTAAAATAATCTGTTTCACATACCTGAAACTTGAGGTGAAGTTCATGTCAATCAATTTTGGCTCCTTGAAAAAAGTTGCAGAAGGAAAAACCAAGATAATCTATGAAAACCCAGAGGACCCCAAGACCGCGTACATGGTCTTTAAGGACGACATAACTGCGGGAGACGGGATGAAACACGACGTCATCAAGGGAAAAGCGTTGGTGGACTGGAGAACCAACAGAGACATTTTCGAATTGTTAAACCGTAAAGGCGTTCGGACCCACCACCTTTCTTGCCCTCAGGAAAAAGTTGTTCTCGTGAAGAAACTTGACCGAAAGATAAACCTTGAAGTTGTATCCCGAAGAATCGCCGCGGGCTCCATACTGAAGTGGGGAAACATACCCGAGGGAACCAGATTTGACCCTGTGATCACCCAGTTTCACTACAAGGACGATCCGTTGCATGACCCTATGTTGGACGGCAAGTACGTCGACTACATCGTCAAAGCGAAGGGAGGCAGCGAATACTCGGAGATGCTTAGGATTAATGCGGAAGTCTTCATTCATCTTGAAGCTGCCTTTGCAGAGTTTGACATCCAGTTGGTTGACATGAAGCTAGAGTATGGCATCATCGAGGGGGATGTTTACCTGATAGATGAGATTACAGGCGGCTCCTTCCGTCTGTGGCCTTACGCCCACAAAAACCCAAACCTTAACCAGGCTAACGTGCTGAAGGAACTGAACCCTGAGGGAAGGCTTGACAAGGACACCTACCGGATGGGCGAAAACGTCGACAAGGTTCTAACCAAGTTTGAGGAAATAGCGAAAGTAACTGCAAAATTTGTGGACCTATAAACGTGCCTCATTAACCGGTCTGTTCAGCGGGTTGGTATACGGGTAATGTGTCGCTTCCGTGTGGCATGACGTAAACTTTGGCGTTTTTGCCTGCTAGTTCGAAGGCGTCCCGCAGGGCATCGTTCAGGGCTGCGGCTGTTCTCAGTTTGAAGGTGTTCACTGCGTAGCAGTCAGGCATAACCGAAACTAGGATAATAGAGACTTTCTGCAGAAACTTTGTTAAGTAGTAGGCTTTGTGTCCCCCTAGCACGAAACGTTTCCTTATCTCCCTCTCTATCCTCTTCAAGTCAGCAAACTTTTCCATCCACTCTGAGAACACTTCGTTTCCGTGTCCTTCAGGGCACTCTGCCACCAGAACGATGACTCCTCTTCTTTTCACTGCGTCTATGGCGTTGTGGATTCCTTTGGAGGCTTGATACAGGTTAATGTCATGGGGATATCCGCCGGCGCTAACAACCACAATGTTTGCCCTCTGCTCAATGGGAACCTTGTACATCTCATCTACGAGCTTTGTTCCTTCCAGAAATGCTTGCTCCAAGTCTCCAGCAAAGGCTTTAACCACCTCGTTCTTGCTGTTTGTGACAATGTTCAAGATGAAGTCAACATTAGCAAGTTTAGCTGCTTCCATCATGTCCTCATGCACAGGATTTCCATCCAGAACGCCAGTTGAGGCTTTAGGATGCAGGAGCATTGCGTGATTCTGCTGAATCGCTTCTGCGCTTGAAACTGCGGGAAGTACTCCTTTTCTTCCGCCTCCGTACCCCGCGTAGTAATGCAAGTTTATGTCTCCCGCCAAAATTTTCACATCGGCTTCGGCGAAGACCTTGTTCACGGTGACTTCGGTTCCCTGAGAGGTTTTGCCTATAGAAACCTGATCTTCTGCCTCGTGGTCATGGCTTATGGCTTTAACTCTTTCCAGCACCTCTTTTCCTATGAGCTTTTCTCTCTCTTCCTGGGTTACGGGGCGATGAGTGCCGCAGCCAAAGATTACAGTAACGTCTTCGTCTTTTACTCCCGCTTGGTTAAGTTCATCAAGTAGGGGAGGAATCATCAGGTAACTTGGAGTTGCCCGCGTTGCGTCATCAATAACTATGGCTACCTTGTCGCCCGCCTTTGCTATTTCCTTCAGCCGTTCTGTTCCGATTGGCTGGCTTAATGCTCTCTCAATTTCAGCTCTTGAATCTGTAACTCCCGACTTCTCTTTAGGCTCTATAGTGCCCAGAAAATTTCGGGTGGGTATCCTTGCACAGACCTCAGTTTTCCCGTAGGGAAGCCACACATCTACCATAGAAGACACTTCTAGTTTGTTAGAAGGTTTTCTTTGTGCTTCATTTAAAAGTAACGGAGAAATCTACGCAACCTCTTTAAAACCCGCACCGTATAACTTCCATAAGGAAGGAGGCGAGGACTTGGAGAAGGAAGAGATGAAGGCTGAGCTGGGCAGAATTCTGAACAGGATTGGCGCTTTGAAAGTTGGAGCCTTCAAGCTCACCAGCGGCGAGGTGAGCCCCTACTACATAGACTTAAGAATTGCTCCAAGCTTCCCCGACGCCTTCAAAAGAATCTGCGACCTCTACCTCGCACTGATAAAAAGCGATGTCGGAGCCGACGGCTTTGACCGAATCGCAGGCATCCCCACCGCGGGCATATCCTTTGCATCCATCACCGCGTATCACCTCGAAAAGCCCTTTCTTTATGTTCGCTCAACCGAACGGCAGCATGGGAGGGGAAGGTGGGTGGAGGGGATTCTTTTGCCGGGCGACCGCGTCTTGTTGATGGATGATCTCATAACCAAAGGCGGGTCTATCCTGAAATCTGCTGAAGCTGTCAGAGCTGAAGGTGGCGTGGTAACCGACGCTGTTGTTCTGTTGGATCGAGAAGAGAATGGGGAAGCCAATTTGGCTGAGAACGGCATTAAGCTTCATTACCTACTTACAACGAGTGAACTTGTCCGCAAACTGTTTGACATGGACGCTATAACCGAGGAACAGTTGGATACTATACTAAAGCAAGTGAAAAGAGAATAGGTATACACTATAACCTTCAGTTTCTGTGGTGTAATTAATTATATTAATCCAGAATCTTTATCAAGTTTTCATTCTTCATAAATAGAGGCTGCTATTGACCCTTCACAGCAAGGGTACAGTGGTGGGAATGCTGAAGGGGCTGAAGCGGTTTTTCACACGTTCAAAGGTTTATCGTTGCTCACACTGCGGATACGAGCTACCGAAAGAAGAGGCTGTGATCTCAGGATGGGACTCCCAGCAATCGCTCCGCCACATCCACTGCCCAAAATGCGGAAAAATCATCAAGCATGTCCCATAACTTGCAATTCCTTCTCATAATTGAACTATGGCACTCATCCCCGATGAGTTTCTCTTATATCTTCATTTACCCTATAGTGGTTTTTATGAAAAAAGCATGGATTATCTTTTCGTTAATAGTGATAATAGCGGCTCAGTGGGCGTTCATGTCCTCTTTCCAATCAGCAATCACAGTGTCTCACAAGGCGGGCAAACGTGCTGCTCTGGTGTCAAAACTAAACTATGTCAGCCTGAGAGCATCAATCCAAATCTATCCAAGACCCGATCCTGATGCGGACCCCGTTTTGGTTACATTTTCAAATGGTTCACAACTGGAAATAACAGACCGATACTCGATGCAGGTGTTTTTACCAAAAAGCGGAAGCATAAATGGCGACTTCCGTTTCAACACAATTCTAAATATGCCACAAATAGACGAAGAAGAGTTTGTGCAGATGACACTTTCTCATAGCAAGCCATTTGATGTGGATGTTGTCCCGGACGTTTCTGACGATTTCCTTTCATGGTACTACGAACCAGTTCACCCCGATTTGGATATAGCTGACGAGACTGACATTTACTGGCTAATAGTTGACGGAGACGCAACAGTAAGCATCTCAGGGTATGGTGCACCATTTTGACTGAAGACAACCTTTCCTCAAAAATGTCAGAATTCATGGTCGCACTAGACCAAGTGAAGAAGTACCGACAAATCGTGGCATCAATGACCGACTTCACCATAATCATTTTGGGAACCATTGTTGCTGGGCTAACATTCAATAGCATTATGCGTCTATCCAATCTTTTCATCGTGGCGGATCATGGTCAAAACATTCTTGCATATTTCCTGTTTTTCGCAATCTTTCCAGCAGGAACCCTTGTGGCAGTGTGGTGGGTTAGACGGAAAGTGAAATCCGTGAAAACAGGTGAATGGAAAACCACGTTAAACGAGGGGGCAGCCGGAGCACTGAAGCTAATTCAGGAAATTGAATGGGAAAACATCTTTGGCAGTATACGCTACGCGAAGGTCGGATTCTTTATCTACGGAATCGCTAAGGTACTGGTCTGTTGGGGCGCAGCAATCGTGGCTCTGTTTGCGTTTAACTGGCTGTTGGAGTATCTTCTTCATATGAGCATGGACTTGATTATTATAATTCCTCTGGCTTTGGTTACCGATCTTTTTTTCAACAGAAACGATCTTCGGAAACGTTACGAACAAATTGGGCGGCTTGATTGGCTTATGTGGGAGCTTCGGTGGTTTGAAAGTGAATTCAGGGGAGCCAATTTCGAAGCCTGACCTTTACGTGTTGGCAAGGGTAATTAAGGTTCTTAAGGAACAAAAAAGCCTGAAAAGAACCACCCTGGCCACCTCCACGGGCATGTCGTATGACCGTTTGGTGAAATATCTGGACTGGATGTCGGATAAGGGCTTCATTAAATTCAATTCAAATGACGAAGTTTTGCTAACAAAACTGGGCAACGAAACTTATGATAGGCTCGTTAACTGGATTCTCCATTACGTGGGAAAGGTTAGATTCCCCAAGTTCAGTGATTAAACCCTTTACTCACTACGAAATGAGGCGTGTCTAGTAGAAAAAGGTTACAAAAAAGGGAAAAGATTGAGGTTTTATTCGTAGTATATCAGGTCTTCTTCTTCGAGTGTTTTGTGAAGTTTGGTGACCGCCTCGTAAACGTCTTCTTCCTTTTTGGCTCCTGTGCAAACAAGTTTTCCGCTGGCGAAGAGAAGAATCACAACTTTCGGTACATCCATTCTGTAGATTAGACCCGGAAACTGTTCAGGCTCATACATGGTTCTGCCCAGCGAGTACGCAGACCGTTCAAGGTCTATCAACCCAGCCAAATTCGCTGAGGCAACAATGTTCTGTATCTTCAACTCGGGTTTTCCGATGATTATTATTCCGCTCTTCTTCAGTTCCCTGATGACCTTCATGACTGCTCTCTTCGACTCTTTCTCTGATTTTGCTCCTGTGCAAACCATCTTCCCGGAATTGAAGATTAAAGTAGCCGTTTTAGGTCTCTTTAGCCTGAAAACCAAGCCTGGAAATTGTTCTGGACGATACTCAACTCCCGGATATCCTTTAACAACAGCGTTCAGGTCAATTCTCTGATTTAGCGTTGCAGACGCCACAACGTTCTCTATTCGGATAGAAGCTACAACCTCGGGTATATCAAGCCCCTCCTTTATAAAACATCATGAATTTGGTGCAGTTATTTATAAAGGCTTGCTTCAGTGTCGTCACGTTTGGCTCTCTTTCCCAGCGGAACCAACTCTATGATTATCAGAAGTACTACCCATAACGCGATGAAAGCTATTTTCATTTCAAGAGGCTCAAAAAACAGGGCAATGTTACCCAGCCACGGCACCTTAAACCCTACGTATCTGCCAATAATCCTCTCTTCAGCAACGTGCTCATTAGCTCCAACCGGGTTGGCATCGCCGTGTATTATGAACACGATGCTTCCATCTGTATTTTCTTCTTTGTCAATTGCCCTGTGCACAATCAGATTAGGTGTTCCCTGATATACGAGTATGTCACCTGGATTCTCAGCGTCTTCAGGTGCAGTGTGGATATCGCTGAAGTTCTGTATTCCTTCAACAAATATTAGGTCTCCTGCATACAGCACGGGCTCCATGCTTCCCGAGGCGACAGCTAAGATGGGGTACTCTGTTCTGAAGGTGAATTTTAAACCGTACCAGAAAATTAAGACAGCAAGTATCACGGCAGCTATCATTATAATGGTCTGCACGTAATCTCGCTTGAGTACCTCAGGTAGCTTCATGTCACTTGACTCCAGTAAAGCTTAGAGTTTTTTAACTTTCTTCTCATTTCAAAACATAAAAACATAGCGCCTAAAAAAAAATAAAAAAAGGAGGATGCTATAGACTTTGGAGTTCACCTGTGGCTGGAATCCTCTACCTTTAGGCGGTTACCAGCTTTCAAACCGAAGTTTCCTTGCATTCAGGATGCCCAGATCTCGGGGAGGTCGGAGCATCAGATCTTCTGCTTGTTTAAGACAACCTTAAACGATTTGTTGCAGCTGGGGCAGTCGAAAAGTCCAATTGTTAATTGGGTTCTTTTTCCTGCTTTATCTGGGCGACCAGCCATCTTCCAGCTTTTTCTGGGGTTGGCAACTTCGGCTCCACAGTTCTTACATTTAGCCATTCATCTTCCTCCATTAAATATCACCAACCATTTATGTTGATGATGAATAAAAGATTTGCCTTCCATTCTTGCCTCTGAAGAACACGATAACCCCCCAAAGAGCCACTTTTTTAATCTGAAACGCTGATTCATGGTTCCAAAATGCTTTTTACAACGGCTTTGCTTTACTTTTTCAGCTTTGGTGCATAATCACTTTGCCAGAGAGACCCAAAAACGTTTTCGACGGTTTCGTTAAGCCTATCCGCAGACTGGTTGAGAAGAAAGGCTTCAAAACACCTACTGAAACCCAAGAAAGAGCTATCCCAAAAATTCTGGAGGGAAAAAATGTTCTCCTCATCTCCCCCACCGCCACTGGAAAGACTGAATCAGCTGTTCTTCCTGTTCTCGACATGCTTCTCAGGACTCCTGAAAGAAGACGGGGAATCAAAATCCTGTACGTGACCCCCCTCAAAGCCTTGAATCGGGACATGCTTGAGCGTCTGGAGTGGTGGTGCAACAACCTTGACATTAAATTGGCTGTTAGGCATGGTGACACCGACAACAAGGAGAGAACTAGACAGGCTAGAAGCCCTCCAGACATGCTGATAACCACCCCTGAAACCATGCAAGCCATCCTCCCGGGGAGACTGATGCGGCAACATCTTAGCGCGGTCAGATGGGTGATAGTGGATGAAGTTCATGAGATGGCGGACAGCAAGAGGGGAAGCCAGTTGTCTCTGGCGTTGGAGAGGCTGCGGTGGGTAACGGGCAGGGACTTTCAGCGCATCGGCTTGTCAGCCACGATTGGCAGTCCACAAAAGGTTGCTCAGTTTCTGGTCGGGTCCGACCGTGAAGTCGAAATTGTGAGGGTTACGTTGGCGCGGCTAACGAATCTGAAGATACTTTTTCCGCAACCCTCCAAGGAAGACTACGAATTAGCCGAGGCACTGTTTACGCATCCTGAGGTTGCCGCTCGGCTCCGGGTTATCCGCAGATACATCGAAGAGCACAGGTCAGTTCTTCTTTTCACCAACACCCGCTCCATCTCAGAGGTATTAGCCAGCCGATTCAAGGTTTGGGATGTGAACTTCCCCGTTTCAATTCATCACGGCTCACTGGCTAAGCCCTCTAGAATAGCTGCGGAACGGGGACTGAAGAACGGCGAGTTGAAGGGTCTGGTTGCAACCTCTTCTCTGGAACTGGGCATAGATGTGGGGCGCATCGACATGGTGATCCAGTATATGAGTCCCCGGCAGGTTACGCGCCTCATTCAGCGAATAGGCAGAAGCGGGCACAGGATCGGACGCATCCCAAAAGGTGTCATAATCACCATGGATTCAGACGACACATTGGAGGCTATGGCTATCGCCCGCAGAACAATAAACGAAGAATTGGAGCCTCTGCAGGTTCCGCCGAAGCCCTATGACGTTCTTGCTCATCAGATTGCTGGTGTCCTAATGAAGCAGAAACAGTGGAGATTCAGCGAAATCCATGACCTATTCAGGAAGGCTTTCCCCTACGCTAACCTTACCGTAGAAGACATCGAAAACGTTCTAGATTACATGCATCGCCGTTTTCCACGGTTCGCATGGGTTTCCGAAGAAGACAAACTGGTCATCAAGCCCCGCAAAACAAAGCCACTGTACGAATACTACTTTGACAATCTATCTATGATTCCTGCAGAAAAGAAGTTTCTGGTTATCAACGACAGTCAGGACTCTGCCGTGGGTGTGCTGGATGAAGCCTTCGTCGCCGAGTACGGCAAACCCAGCGTGAAATTCATCATTCAAGGTAGACCTTGGCAGATTGTGAGCGTTTCCGGTGACCAAATCTTCGTGAAGCAGACTGAGGACCCAACTGGAGCCATTCCAAGCTGGATCGGAGAGGAGATTCCTGTTCCCTTTGACATAGCACAAGAGGTTGGTCAAATCAGAGGCTTCGTGGAAGAGCAGAACAACAACGGAAAAACAGCAGCTAGAATCGCCGAGGAGTTGGCTAAGAAGTATCCTGCTGACCCAGAAACTGTGTTGCGGGCAATTCGTGAAACCGTTGAACATGTGAAAAAAAGTTACCCTGTTCCCACGGATAAGCGGGTTCTGGTTGAGGATTGGGAAGACTTCGTGATAATACACGCCAACTTCGGCTCCTTGGCGAACAGGGCTTTGGCTCAACTGCTGGGTCACATTTTGTCTGATCAAACCGGATACAGCGTCGTGGTTCAGCATGACCCGTACCGCATTTTCGTTAACACCATGGGCGCCGTCAACGCCGACCGCCTACTGGATGTTTTAGATTCCCTGAAGATGATGGGCGAACTGGAAATCCGGGACATCATGGTCCGTTCTACTGTCAAAACTGGCCTTTTCAAGAGACGCATGTTCCATGTGGCAAGAAGATTCGGCGCCATACAGAAGTGGGTTGACTTGAGCAGGGTGAGTCTCCGCAAGCTGTTGGAGAGTTTCGAAGACACAGCCATCTACGATGAGGCTCTGAAAGAGATTTTCAGGAAAGACTTGGATCTAGAACAGGCAATAAGCGTTCTGGCGGCTGTTCGGGACGGCACTATTGAAATCCGTAAGTTGGAAACTGTTAGAGACGCCTCTCCGGTTGCGCGGGTTGGAATAGAAAAGGTCAGCATGAAAACTGATTTGATTCCCCCTGAACGCATGAAACTTATTCTGATCGAGTCAGCTAGGGCGCGTCTCCTTAACGAGGTTCGAACCTTCGTATGCACCAAATGCTGGGACTATCAGGAAATGATTCGCATGAACGATCTGCCGGAAAAGCCTGTCTGCCCCAAATGTGGCTCTCCCGCCTTGGGCATGCTTGGAAGAAGCGAAGCTGGAGTTCAATCTCTGGTGGATAAGAGAGGAGAAAAGCTAACGAAAAGCGAGACTAGAATTAAACGACATGCAGCAAAAACGGCTAAGCTCCTTTCCAAGTACGGCAAAGCCTCCGCTGTAGCTCTTTCTGGACGAAACATGCAAGTCTCTGACACAGAAGAAATCCTGGAAAAGGAGAATACTCTTTCAGACCACTTCTTCGAGTTGGTTACAGAAGCTGAGAAGAAATCTTTGAAACGCAGATTCTGGTAGAAGTATGTCCACAGTTTTTGGTGGTGAACTTATCTGCTTTGGTGCAGGTAGTGGTAGATGAAGCGTATTGGCGCGGGACCCAAACTTGCTTTTCCGCTTCTTTCGTCTTGGATCATGGCTGCCAAGTCGTAATCATAATCTTCTTTGCATTGCTGGATCAGTTTCTTGGCTTGGTTGATACTATAGGAAATCAGGAATCTTAGCCCATATCCTTTGAGTCCACTTTTTGTGAGAAAATATTCATGCAGAAGATTCTGCCCCCAATCTATGTTGTGCTCCCAACACTTCAAGAAAAGTTCAGACTGTTTAGGCGTCATCTTCTCGACAGTGAACGATTTGGCTTTGTCTTTCAGCCCTCCCATCGAAACGAGAAACAGCGGAACAATCAAACTCTTGAAACTCTTCAACTCTTCAACAAGATCAATGGTCAAATCAACGTCTCTGTCAGTTTCATCGGGAAAACCAATAATCAGCGTGGCACATGGAACCCACCAGTTCCTCGACATAACCTCAAAAGCGTCTATAACCACTTGAGGCCAGTCTTCCGGCTCGAAAGGCTTGCATTTTCCTTTCATGTTCTTTTCGATGAGCCGCGGGCTACCTGTTTCCAAGCCTGTTTGTCCGCTAAGCCACCCACCGTCTTCACCTGCACCCAGAATGTTCGAAATCTCTTCAACAACATCCGGTGCACTTGCAATAGATGAGAGGGCAAAATGGCTCATCCCTACAGCGTTAACTCCCGGATAGCTCCTAACCGTTTTAAAAAGTTCTACTACCGCCTCCCCGTTCACTTCTAAGCCTTTAGCCTTGTACCTGAGCACATCTTCTGCATGCAATAATGGTCTTTTACCCGCCCTAAGGTTAACCTCAACCTCCTTGAGGATGTCTCTTATGGGAAGGCAACGGTAACGTTGAAGCGTGGGGACACAGAAGTCACAGCCTCGTCCACATCCCCGGGCAACCTCAACTACCCCATCTATTGTTGCTCCCTTAATCAAGGAGATTTCTTCTGTTTCAGCCACATTTCCATGCACAACTCCTGGAAGCGATTCTCCATTTGCTGCTCTCTCAAAAAGCGGACCCACCACTTTCTCTCCTTCACCAACAACTACACAATCTATTCCCATTCTGCTTCGAACTTCTTCGTTTTCCAGTTGCCACGCTCCAGGTCCTCCAACAATAATTTTCGGTCTATGTTTTTTGATTGATGGGTGGCTTAGCAACTCTCTAAATTTTATGTTCATGTACGCTTCGCCATCAAACAGTTGCGTGAATGTGGATGTGGCTGGACCCATACCCAAGGGGTCGTTTTCGGTGATTCCAATGACTTTCGTTCTGGAACCTACAACTTTATGGAGATGTTCCGGGTGAGCAACAATCACGTCTTTCCTTTCGAGTCCATAATCCAGCAGGGCGGATTCAATTTTTCTTGTTCCGCAGGGCGCATATTTGACTGAGCCATCCTCGTTCACTGGAACAGATGGACAAAAAATTGAAAAGTAAAGCCAGTCAGGAATCAGCCCTTTTGGTGCGCAGGCGCTGAAGCCAAGAAAAATTCCTCCTCTGTATTCGCTCATTAAGGTTCTGTCCGCTGTTAAAACAACCTTATGGCCTCCGTCTGCCATCTTGACCAACTGCACCCCCGATGGTTATTAATTAAATTATGTAGACATCAAATTTAACCCAGTCGGTTATGGAATCTTCTCGGTTTTATGCAGAAAAAGAGAGTTTATATGTTGATAGTTTCGCGAAAACCATAAAAGCAAGCGCTTACCTATAAAAGAAAATCGAGAGGAGAATGCATTGTTCCTTGCACCTTTTGTTGCTACACCCACGCCAGTAGTGCGTCAGATGCTTATTTTGGCGGAACTCAAGCCGGGAGAGGTCCTGTATGATTTAGGTTCCGGAGATGGCCGAGCGGTCATAATGGCTGCCAAAGACTTCGGAGCAAAATCTGTGGGAATCGAATTGAGGGATGATCTGGCAAAGAGAGCCCTAAGCAGCATCGAGAAACTCGATTTAAATGAGAAGCCCCAGATCATCCAGAAAGACATATTTAATGTCAACCTGTCTTCTGCTAACGTTGTGTTTCTGTATCTAACAACTAGTGCAAACGAAAAAATTAAACCAAAACTGGAGGCAGAACTCAAACCTGGAACCAGGGTTGTCTCCCATGACTACGAAATTCTGGGATGGAAACCCTCAAAAGTTGACAACTTCTGCGAAAACCCTAAACTAGGTTACCCCTCTCACACACTCTACGTCTACAAAAGGTAGCCTTTTCTTCAAGTCAAAACAGCAATATGGCTAAATTTACGATTTCTTTGTCTCCCTCTCAAGTTTCCTTTATAAGCAATAACGCTGTTATAACCTTGTGAAAGCAATTGCGACCTCCATGTGAAATTATTGTCCGCTCAGTTCTGCCCGCATTTCGTTCTCTGGTAGCAAGAAGTCTGATAGAGAACTTCAACTTTTCTCAAGTGGCTGCGGCAAAAAAACTGGGAACAACCCAAGCCTCCATAAGCAATTACCTTTGCTCAAAACGGGGCGAAAAAATGGTGAAGCAGCTTGAAGCCTCCTCAGCCATTAGAGCCATAGTAGCCGAAATCGCCGAAGGCATCGTCAACGAGAAGTTTTCTCCCTTCGATGCAATGCTGCAGTTCTGCAAGTTATGCGAAGCCCTAAGAGCCGGAGACGTGATGCCTGATTGGCGCAAGAGTCACTTAACCTTTCCAGAAATCTGCAATGTTTGTTCACCAACATCCGAAAAGCATTGATGAAGCGTGGTGCCTGAGTTGCCAAAGAAGCGTCGCAGACATTTCCTAAAAGAGAAAGAAGCTAAGAAGTTCCTTCTAGAGATTTCTAAAACTTTAGGAACAGACATTAAACAATTGCTGGATTCGAAAACTGGTGTCGAGGTGAATGAAACCGAAACCGCTGAGGTCTTTCTGTTTGACGGCAGACCCTTGTTGGCAAGGTCCAATGGAGTGCTTTTTCCCACTCTATACTTCGAAGAGCTTTTCGACATTATTCCCAAGATAGTTGTTGATATGGGTGCCGTTCCTTATGTTTGCAAAGGGGCGGACGTGATGGCTCCCGGAGTTCGCACCATCAAAGGCGAATTCAAAGAGAACGATCTCCTTCTCATAGTTGATGAGCGCCACGGCAAGTCCTTAGCCCTAGGCGTAGCCCTATTCAGTTCTGAAGACATGAAAGCTCTCAATAGCGGAAAAATCGTGAAAAACCTTCACTACGTAGGCGACAAACTGTGGAACTATCTGAGAACTTCTTAACTGAAATTTTTTTGTTAGGTTCATGGCGATTCACGAAAAAGCATTGCAAAACACTTGCGCTTGCTTCATAAGAATCATAGAATGCTAATCTGAAATCTGGATTTTTGCAGCTTATGGGCTAAGCTAAGCGGAAATGTTTAAAATAAAACTTCAGTAACTAGTTACGGAAGTGATGTCGTTTGTCAGCCTCAAAACGGAAGAGCAAAAAAACTCGAAAGAAAGCGTACCTGAAAGCCATGCCCCTGCGCAACCTCGCCGATGTAGAAGTTATGAAACATGAACTCAAATTGGGAAACATCATCATCCTTAAAATCACTCCTCTTGCCAGAAAAAACGTTGAAGATGTCAAGAAGGCTGTGGACGAACTTTCTGGCTTCACTCAATCAATCGGAGGCGACATCGCCAGCTTAGGAAAAGAGCGGGTGGTTATCGTGCCGAAATCCGTTAGAATCTGGCGCCCAGAAACTGTTGCCTCCAAAAATGCGCCTACCGCAGCTTGATTGTCTCCATGACTTCTGGCACAAGCGCTTCCACCTTATATTTTCTCTTGAAAATGTTAGCCATGCTTATGCTCTTTGTTTTTTCGCCGTGAAGCACAATTATTCTCTCAGGTTTAGGTCTCAACCGGCGAATATAATTAACAAGCTGCCTTCTGTCCGAGTGTCCAGAAAATCCCCTCACAGATTCAACTTGCATCTCAACTTTCATGACTTCCATCTTTCCTTTGCTGTTTATAATGGGCACATCCGCTATTCCCTTCTGCACTCTCGATCCCATGGTTCCATCAATCTGGTAGCTGACAAAAATTATCGTGTTCTGCTTGTCCCCTGCTAAACGCTTGAAATAATCGATTACTGGTCCTCCCTCCAGCATGCCCGACGTCGCCAAGATTATGCATTGGTCTCCGTCCACAATTTCCTCTCTTGCGCTAGGATGCTCCACAATGGTGAAGTAGTCCGACTGGAACGGATTAATTCCCTCATAAAGGATGCTGTTTCTCACTCCTTTAGCCAGATACTCCGGATAAGCAGTGTGTATCGCGGTTGCCTCAGAGATCATTCCCTCCACGAAGACAGGTGCCTCCTTCAACAGTCCCCTCCGCATGTAATCATCAATAACCAGCATGATTTCTTGGGCTCTTCCCACCGCAGGAACTGGAATCAAAACTTTGCCTTCCCTATCCAAGGTATCATTGATTATCGTTGTAATGTTCTGTTCTGCTTCTGCTCTTGTGGGCATAATGTCTTCAGGAGCGCCGTACGTGCTTTCTGTTATTATTGTCTCCGCTCTAGGAAACATGGAAACGGCAGGTTCAAGAAGCATTGACTTGCCATACTTGTAATCTCCTGTGTAAACCAGATTGTGGAGTCCCTCGCCAATATGGAGATGAATTAGTGATGCGCCGAGGATGTGTCCAGAATTGTGCAGAGTCAAACGAACGTCCGGAGCAATATCAGTTACAGAGCCATATCGCAGAGGAATCGTGTGCATAACTGTGTCTCTTACTTCCTTCTGACTATACGGCGGCATAAATCCCTGTTTGTTCGCAACATCCAAGTAATCCAACTGAAGCAGAGTCATGAGGCTCGAAGTAGGAGCCGAGCAGTAGACCGGTCCGTCATAACCATACTTGAAAAGAAAGGGCAGAAATCCGCAATGATCCAGATGAGCGTGGCTTATAACCACAGCATCCAAAGCATCCAGATCAAACTGGGGCATATCCAATCTTGGAAACGCCACTGTGGGGTTTGTAGACCCCGGGTTGATTCCGCAATCCAGAAGCACGTTGCTTTCTCTTGTTTGAACAAGAATCGCTGATCTTCCAACTTGCTGGAAGCCGCCCAAGGCGGTGAGGCGGACATCGCCAGTCTCGTAGACTGAGGGCCTAAAAATTCGTTCACCGATGGAACGCAGTATACGTTCTCGTTCCTTGCTTTCTGAGTAAAGGAAGTGTCGCATGTGAGCGATGATTTTGGAGGGTATGGGTGGGCTTCTTAGGATTCTAGGTCGCCAATGTGTCTGTTTGATGATCTCCTGCAGGACCCCCCCGTTTTTTCCGATAACCACTCCTGGTTTTTTCGCTTCTATGATAACTTCTCCGAGGCTTGGGTCAAAGTTTATGTTCGTTATCTCTGCCTCTTCGGAGACAATCTTTTTTATGACTCTTTCCGTTTCCCGTTCTTTAGCTCTTATTGACGGGTCGGAACGCACAACTATCCTCTTTCTGATCATTTTAACTATATCTGCGATTATGTAGCTTTGCTCAACTAGAACCTCTGGTTTTTTGGTGTAAACAGCGAGAGCTGGTCCCTCATACTCTATTCTGGTGACTTCAGCCTGCGGAGGAATGTTCTTCAGTATATGCTGACTTATGTCCACTTGGTCTTTCTCAGATGATTTCAACGCTTAATTATCGCTCCTCAGGAGCCACCTAGAATTGCTTTCTTTTCTTCAGTGCTGAGTGCACGGTAACCTTCCTTCGTTATGACCGCTATGTCAAAACTGTTTCCGCTTGCTATGTCTCTCTTCATAGCTGAGTCAACAGCACGCACAACCACAGGCAATGTATCCTTTATCTTGGCTCCTTCCTTGTATTTGTCTTCCAGAACTCCGTAAGCTATGGGGGAACCCGAACCTGTAGCCACACATTTCTCTTCTACGAGGCTGCCGAAAGGATCTAAAGAGAAAACGTGAGGTCCTGTAGAATCAACCCCGCCAACAAGAATCTGCGCGATTAAAGGCGCTAAACGGGCGGAAAAGAGTAGATTTGCGACTAGACGGGATGCGGCTTGTATGGGGATGGGCCTGTTGTTGTTTAGTTTGTAGAGTTTGGCGTTAACCTTGAGTATTTCAACTACGCGCTGTGCGTCTGCGACGCTGCCTGAGATGGTCATTGCTATGTGGTCATCTATCTGGTAGATTTTTTTGCCTTTTTTATGGGCTACGAAGTATCCCATTGTCACACGGGTATCTGAGGATAGGATAACGCCGTCGGTGCAAACGACGCCCACGGTTGTTGTTCCTTTTAATGCTAATTTCTCTGTAGATTCATGCATTTTTGTGTCCCCCGAAAATTGATAGATAGCAGAATGACTCGGGAGAAGTCAGAGGGTATATACATCCCCGACGTATTTAAAAAGATTTCGAAACTGTAGTACATGTTGTCGGCATCAAACATCTTAAATGTGGGAAACCTGAAACTTAATAGGGGGCCTCTAATCATATCCGTGATTGCATTGAAAATGCAGTTACATCGAATGCAGCTTCCCCGAGAAGTTGTAGTTGGAAACGAAACTTTACCTCGGTTAAGCGAGATTTGCAAGAGGTTAGGCTTTGACGAATCCGCGCTTGTGGTGACTGGTCCGGACACCAAGAATATTGCAGGTCGCAGGGTTATCGATCTGCTCACCGACAAGAAAATGACTGTTGACTATCTTGTCGTTAACTCTTCTACAATGTGGGAAGTCCGGGCTGTTGAAGAAAAGATTCAAGAATTGAAACCTCAGGTCGTTCTCGGCGTAGGCGGAGGAACCAAAATTGATGTCGCAAAGCTGAGTTCTACGCGTCAAGGAATCACCTTCATAAGCGTGCCGACAACCGCCTCCCATGATGGTATTGCAAGCCCTGTAGCTGCTGTCAAGGGATTGAAGAAGCCCTACTCAGTGATGGCGCAGTCTCCCATGGCTATAGTGGCAGACACAGACGTGATCATTAACTCAGATTACCGTTTCACTGCCAGCGGCTGCGGAGACCTAGTGTCCAAGTTCACGTCTGTTCGAGACTGGGAACTAGCCTACAAAGTAAAAAATGAATACTATGGAGAATACGCAGCAAGTTTAGCTTTGATGAGCGCCAGATTAATTGCCAAAAACGCTGATGCAATCAAACCCGGAGCAGAAGAGGGTCTTCGCCTTGTTTTAGAGGGGCTGATAAGCTGCGGGGTTGCCATGAGCATCGCAGGAAGCAGCAAACCCTGTAGCGGCTCAGAACACTTGTTCAGTCATTCTCTTGATGTGATCGAACCGAATGGAGCCTTGCATGGAGAGCAGTGCGGTGTGGGGGCGATAATGATGGCTTATCTGTATAACGTAGATTGGAAGGGCGTCAAAGATACGCTTCAAAAAGCCGGCGCTCCTACAACAGTTGAAGAACTGGGCATAAAACCTGAATCCGTCATAAAGGCTCTAGTGAACGCCTCTGACATCCGCCCCGAACGTTACACAATTTTGAATGAAAAAAAGCTTGATTACGCTTCCGCCGAGAAACTCGCCAAGGCCACCGGCGTAATCTCCTAGATTGCGCATACAAACTCGATTCTGCAAACTGGTGTTAGACAGTGGACAACCTTTTGAAACTGCGTTTTTGTTTTCTGCTTGATTAATGAAATCTTCCAAAAGTTTGTCTCTGCTCTACTTGCCTCCAAGAATCGTAATGAGCCGTTTTTTCGCTCGCTTGCTATTTGTTATTGTACCTTGCTTTGGGTTGGTATCGAAGGGAGTAAACTGTTTTGGAGCTGACTAAGTTGCTGAATTTGTTGTGAACGACGGCGATGGTGTTGTAGCTGCTTGTGGGTGTGTTCGTGAAGTTCTCGCCAATTTTTTTGTGTGTTCTGTTTGGATTTTTTGGCTCCAAGTATTATTCCCCGTCTTGGATATGAATATATTTAATGACGTTTTAACTATATATAACTTTCTAACATCTATATTTATGTATGAACAAATTCATAAATATCTAAACATTCTGGCCCCGAACTCGACATGTCTCAATGGCTGTGTGACCGTTCCCTTTTTTATGGGTCAAAAACTGGCTAAGTCAAGGCTGTTTCAAGTTTAGTCAAGTGTGTTAATGATTGATGTTACGTGCGTATTGGTATCTATGCTTGTTTAAACCTGTCTCGTGGATAATCGGTGAAAAGAAGCCGTTTTTGACAGCTAACGATATATCTACATGTTAACAACAGTTATTTCGTTCTTTTATAGTAGCTTTGGGCTGGGTGTTAGAATTTGATCTCATGGAAGTACTCTTTCGAGAAAATAAACAAGGATTTGGAATTAGCTAGGAAAAAGAAGCAAGCTCTTGACGATCTTTACAATTCAGGCAGAATTTCAGCGTCTACATATGAATCTCTCGACAACGAACTTACCACCATCATCTCTGATATCGAGACGCGCCAGAAAATGTTAGCCGACAATCTGGCCTCCAAAGTAGACGATCTTGAAAAGCAGATCGGTACCTTAGAAATGTTTCTCGCCAACTCTGAAATCCAGTATGTTGCAGGAGAGATTGACGAAGAATTACACACTAACGAAAGTAACGCTTTTTCAAATGGTCTAAACGCCTTGAAAAAACAGTTGGGTTCCCTCAAGGAGGCAGTAAGTAGCCTTATGCCAGAAGTTACGGCGCCAACCCCCCCACCTGTACCCGTAGAAGCTGAGACGATGCAACTCACTGAAGGCATCTTTGAGGAGACTGCTGGAATATCTTTGGATGCTGCTGTTGAGGCTCCTGTTGATGTGCCTATTGAGGCTCCTATTGAAGAATCAGTTGAAGATACTGCCGAAGTGCTGGTTGAAGAACCTGTTCAAGTTCCTGTCGAGGTTCCTGAAGCTACTATCGAGTCGCCAATTGACGAGTATGTCGAAGCTCCCGTTGAAGTTCCTGAAACTACAGTTGAGGAAGCAGTTGAACAGTCATTTGCTCCTTCTGTTGAAATTTCCCCTGAAGAGGAGACGCTAGAGGCTCCTGAAGTTCCCGAGGCTCAAATTGAATCAATGGCTGAAGTTCCAATTGAGACACCAGTTGAGGATCAGGCTGAGGCTACTGTTGAAGCTGCTGTTGATGTGCCTGTTGTAGCTCCTGAAGTTGCTGTGGAGGAAGCAGTCGAGATTCCTGAGGTTCCAGTTGAAGAAACTGCCGAGGAGACTATTGAAGAGACCATCGAGGCTCCTATTGAGGCTCCAGTTGAAGAAGCTGTCGAGGAGATTGTTGAAGAGACTGAAATTTCGGTTGAAGAACCAGTTGAAGAAACCGTTGAGGCTACTGTTGAAGCCGTTGTTGAGTCGCCAATTGACGAGTATGTCGAAGCTCCCGTTGAAGTTCCTGAAACTCCAGTTGAGGAAGCAGTTGAGGAGATATTAGAAGCTCCTGAGGCTCCTGTTGAGGAATATGCAGAGGAGGCTATTGAGGAGACAACTGTTCCTTTTGTTGAGGTTCCTGAAACTGCTGTTGAAGCGCCTGTTGAAGAGACAATCGAAGTTGAACCCATGTTTGAAGAGCCAACAATCGAAGAACCTCAAGAAACAGCGGAGGCTGAAGTATCAGAAGAAGCTGTTGAGGTCACTGCAGAAGAGACTGAAGTGCTTTCCACCGAAGAAGTAACCGAAGTTGAAACCGTATCTGAAGCGCAGATGGAAGAGCTGTCGGCTGCAGAAGAGGCGCCTTCTGAGGAAGCCGCGGAAGAGCAATCGGTTGCAGAGAGTGCGGATGAAGCAGGTAGTGAGGAAGCTATAACTGAAGAAGAAGTTCCGATGGAAGAAGAGGTTGCAGACGACGAAGAGTTAACTATCGAAGAAACACATGAAACTACTGGAATGTAAACAATTATCCATTCTTTTTCCAAATCCTAACCCTTTCTTTATCCTTTTTTCTTGTATATGATAACTCAACCAGTGATACAACAATTTCAGGTTTTCACTTCACCAAAATGTCAAGCTTAATTGGCAAATTTCAGTCAATCTTTTCATTTCTGCTGTTGTGTGGTTGATTTAAGGGATACGTAACCTTTATGAATAGTGTTAGAGGCTAGAAATCAGCAGAGAAATCTAGTAATCAAGGAAGGATATGTGTGCCTATTAAAAAGAGTGACTTCATTGTTATTAATTACACCGGCAAAGTTAAGGAGACAGGAGAGGTTTTCGATACTACCTCCGAAGAAACCGCAAAAGAGAAAAAACTCTACAAAGAGGGAGAAATCTACGAGCCAAGACTTGTTGTAGTCGGAGAAGGATGGGTTCTGAAAGCCCTAGACGAAGCCCTCCTCACCTTTAAAATCGGAAAAAACGAAACTGTTGAAATTCCGCCAGAGAACGCATTCGGACAACGGGACCCAGAAAAAGTGAAGCTTGTTCCCCTCAGGCGGCTAGCAGCCCGCGGAATAACGCCTAAACTGGGAGCACAGATCGAATACGACAAACGGCTCGCCACCGTACGAACCATGGGGTCTGGGCGAGTGACACTTGACTTCAACCCGCCCTTAGCAGGAAAAACACTGGTTTACGAGGTTACTGTCCAAAAGCAACTTAAAACTGCTGAAGAAAAACTCTCTGCACTCATTCACCGACGAATCCCCGCAGTTGACGTCGAAAAATTCACCTTCACAACAGAAAAAGCAAACCTTGCCATTAACGTGCCTGAGGAAGCCTTCTACATTGAAGGTCTGCAGTTGGCAAAGCGCGGCATCACCATGGATGTTCAACGTTTTCTTCCAGAACTAACTGGGGTCCAGTTTGTTGAAGTCTTCAAGAAACCTGAAGTTGCTAAAGAACCTGAAAAGGCAACCAAAAAGAAACCAAAAAAGAAGGCTGTGAAGAAAACCGCCAAGAAACCAGCTAAAAAGGCTGCTGAGAAGAAAGCCGAGAAGAAAACCCCAAAGAAAACGACAAAGAAGGCAAAAAAGAAAGCCACAAAATAGTCCAGCTAACCTCTCTTCAGGTTGCCTACTTAAATTACTTCACTTCTTTTTTTGGTGTGAAGACTCTTTTACTGTTGCCGTTTGGACAACATACAACACACTTGCTGCTGTCTATGTCCGGGTCGGAGACCTTGCATAGTATACACATCAGTCCGCTCTGCCTGATTACTCCGCAGATGATACACAGCTTTTCTGAAAGCCCATACTTGTCCATCTCGCCGTTAGCCAACGAAAAAACTGTTTCCTTGAAGATTGGCTGAACGCCATCAACATCTGTAACCTCGAAAATTGCGCCTCTGCAGTGGCTTGTGTATTTGCTTACGGCTGTTTGGGTGACGCCTAGAAGTTCAGCCACCTCTGTTTGTTTGAGTCCATAAGATTCCGTCAGCTCCCTTGCTATTGCTGACCGAATGGCTGGAATCACCGATTTAACTGCAACTTCGCAGGGAAGATTCAAGATTTTCTACACCCTTTAAGATGTGAGTATGGACTGTATATAAGAATGACGTATGTCATATTAACTTCACCATAACAAAACTCAGTTCATAATTCACTAAACCCAACAACTATATCATATACTACCAAAAACGAAACTCGATACCCTCTCTTTTTCAACAAGAGAATCAATCATCAAATCTGGATTCTCTTCCTCAAGTTCTTCCCTACTGTAGGCTCCCGAAGACACTGCTATACACTTCATCCCTGCCGCTTTAGCAGCCCTCACACCAAAAACGGAATCCTCCACAACCACACAATCTTCCGGTTTGACTTCCAACTTCGCTGCAGAAACAAGAAAGACCTCAGGGTTAGGTTTCGGCTTGTCAATCTCATCCGCCGTGACCACAACATCAAAATATCTTTCAATCTTCTTCGCTGGAAGTAACTTGTCAACAACTTTTCTGTTGCTCATCGTCGCTAAAGCAATCTTTGTTTTTCCCTGCAGTGCCTCCAAAAGTTCAGCGACCCCATCAAAGAGCCTTACAATCTGTGTGAGTTCTGCCTGAATCCTGATTTTTTCGTTAGCAAGCTTTTCCAGCGTCGAAACATCCAGTCTCATGTGGCGTTCTCTGAAGGCTTCTATGATTGTCTTCTTTGTTCCGATGCCCATCCGCCTCTCTATAAACGTGTCACTAACCCTGCAGCCAGCCTCTCCCAAGACTTTCTGGAAGGACTGCACCACCGCCTCTTTGGTGTCCGCGAGGGTTCCGTCCCAGTCAAAGATGACGGCTTTAATCATCTCCAACTCCAATCATGAATTCGCGTTGTTTACCTTTCCAGAATGAAAGGTTTCTCGTAGGAAATCTTTTTGGTTGGGATGCGGTCAATCAACATTTTCTCTCCAAACTTCTCAGTTATCCCTATGGGGTTAAGTTTCTCAGCTAACTGAAATGCTGACTCAAGTTTTTGTGCGCTTTTGCTATAAATCGTGTATAGTACGTCGCCTTCTGTGACTTTGTCTCCAAGTTTCTTGTTCAGCAATACGCCTGCAGACTTGGTTTTAGGTGCCCCCGCCGTTCTGGCTATCTGAGCCATAGCCCTGTTGTTGATCCATTGAATTGTTCCCTTCTCCTCTGCACGAATCTCCACTGTTTCGTTTCCAACCTCTATGTCCTCAGGTTTCACATCTGGGTCACCGCCTTGAGCAGCAATTATTTCTCTGAACTTTTTCTCGGCTTCACCTGATTCTAGCATGTTTTTTGCTTTTTGGGCGCCATCTTTGACTCCCATCATTTCAAACAGTAACGCCGCCAAACTAGCCGCCTTATTCACCAAGTCTATGGGACCTTTACCCATCAGCGTCGAAAGCGCCTCCCGTGCCTCAAGAGCTGGTCCTATGGCATATCCAATGGGCTGTTCACCAAAAGTCACCGCACACTGAATATTCATATCCAATCTTTTGCCCAATTCTATGAACTCTTGCGCCAGAGCGTGGGCTTCCCCGATAGTCTTGATCTTTGCGCCTCTACCCGTAGGTATGTCTATCACAACATAGTCTGCACCTATCGCTTTCTTCTTACTCATAATCGACGGCAAAAGAAGCGGGTCAATGGAGAGAGGATACTCCACTTGGATGAAAAGGTCGTCCGCCGGAGCAAGCTCAAGTGCTCCACCCCAAATGAGACAGGCATTAGTTCTTTCAACCACTGTCCTTATCTCTTCACATTTCAGGTCAACAGGACACAAGACTTCCATTCGGTCTGCTGTGCCCGCCGGAGAAGTTATCGCCCGAGAAGATGTTTTGGGGATTGTGAAGCCTGCGGCTGAAACTATGGGAGTCACCAGTAGGGTGGTTTTGTCTCCTGGCACTCCGCCTATGCTATGTTTATCTAAGATAGGCTTTTTGTTGAAGTTTAGGGTTTGCCCTGTTTCCACCATAGCCTTTGTCAGTGCCTCCACTTCGTCCATGCTGGTTCCGCGAATGTAAAGGCTGGTGACAAATGAGGCTAATTCTATGTCGCTCAGGTGCCTTTCAACCACGTCCATGATTATCATCTTGATTTCTGGAGCCAGAAGTTTCCTTCCAACAAGCTTGTCGCGGATGTATCCGAGGGATTCTGGTCTTTCAGCAGGTCGAACTTCCACCATTTCCCCTTCTTGGGCTTTCAGTTTCTCTTGAACCTCTTCGTAGAGTCCCAACGTTTTTTTAGGAAAGTCTGTGGCTACGTTGGCGATGGCGATGACGGTTTGTTGCTTATAGTTAATCTCAACTCTGTCAGAGGAGTGAATCCCTAGGCGGCTTGCATACTCGTCATCTATCACAATTATCTGTTTTCCACCCGCCCTTATTCCCAGAAGCTTAACCCTTAATTCCATAGCCATCCATCCGTTAACCCATAACCTTTCTACTGTTTGACCGAAAATAAGTATTTAGTACACACTGTTCAGGTGGCTGGGTGACAGATTGTAGGCACTAACCTGTCTTTGTGGCTTGTCAGAATCTTTATAAATACAGTCAATATACCATACTGATACAGTAAAAAAGTTGTTTTCGTTCAACCGGAGCCTAGTAGCAATGGGGGCATTCTCCTTTTCTGTTCTATTGCTGACTAGGTTAGACTTTTTCATAAACAACATTCTCTACAATTTTGGCCTAAACTTCGCTGAAGCATGGTACCACGAATACAGCATCCTCTACCTTCTAGCCTATCAACTAATAATCTTCATTCTTCTAGTATACACAAAAAACTTGAAACTGTTCACGCTCTTTCAGGTTTTCGTCCTGACCTCTACACAAGATTTAGTTTATTTTGGTCTCTGGGAAGGCAGTTTTCCATCGTATGAATGGGTGTGGATGGTGCATTACAGGATTTTTGGTTTCTGGAATACGACAAGTCAGATTTTGTTGAGCGTCTCCAGCCTTTCATCAATCATGATTCTCTCTCGGGTCAGCAGGATTCAAGTGTGGATACAGGCAAGCTCGATTGCGAAATACCTCTCCCGTAAGGTGTGATTTAGCTTCAACAGTAAAACTGGGTGTGGTCCCTGAACTATCCGGAAGGTTACCGTTTGACCGCAGAAGAGCTATAACCTATCACCAATATAGTCTTAACAGTAAGGAGTTGCAGACCTTGAAATATGTCGATTTTGTTGACCAATCCTACAAACCAAAAACAACTGACCTGATCTGCGACTTTTATGTTGAACCAGAAGGCATCAGTTTGACAGAGGCAGCTGGAGGAGTTGCCGCCGAGAGTTCTGTGGGAACATGGACGGAACTAACCACCATCAAACCTTACGTGGAAAAGCTTGCCGCCCGAGTCTTCAGCATAGACGGCAACAACATCCGCATAGTTTACCCAATTGAACTGTTTGAACACGGCAACATGCCAAACATTTTGAGCAGCGTGGCTGGAAACGTCTTTGGTTTGCGGGCGCTCAAGAACCTGAGACTCAACGACATCCATTTGCCCATGGAACTTGCCCGAAGCTTCAGGGGACCCAAGTATGGTATCGCTGGAGTCCGTGAACTGTTAGGCGTTAAAGATAGACCCTTAGTGGGGACGATAATCAAGCCGAAGCTAGGTTTGAAAACTGTGGATCATGCGAAGGTAGCCTATGATGCTTGGGCTGGCGGATGTGACATCGTGAAAGACGACGAGAATCTTAGCAGTCAACGCTTCAACCCCTTCCAAGACCGTGTTGTGGCGACTCTGGAGATGCGTGACCGCGCTGAAGAGGAAACTGGAGAAAAGAAGGTGTACATGGCTAACATCACTTCAGAAACAGAAGAGATGCTGAAGCGGGCGCAATTTGTCCAAGACCATGGCGGAAGATACTTGATGATCGACATTCTCACCTGTGGATTCTCTGCGTTGCAGACAGTGCGTGAACAGGATTTTGGTTTGGTGATTCACGCTCACAGGGCTGGACATGCAGCCTTCACCAAGAACCCCCTACATGGAATCTCGATGAAGGTTATCGCGAAAGTTGCCCGAATTATTGGTGCGGATCAGCTTCATGTTGGCACCGTTGTGGGGAAAATGTCTGAGACTCGAGAAGAGGTTTCGGAGAACTGCGAGGCGCTAAAAACCGACTTGTATGGCTTAAAGAAGGTTTTGCCCGTTGCGTCTGGTGGTCTATATCCCGGTCTAGTCCCCGCTCTAATGAAGTTCTTCGGGAAGGATTTCGTGATTCAGGCGGGAGGAGGAATTCACGGACATACTGGAGGAACGGTCTCTGGTGCTATGGCTGTGAGGCAAGCTGTGGACGCGACGCTGCAAGATGTATCCCTGAAGGAATATGCTGGGTCTCACAAAGAATTGAGGGTAGCTTTAGAAATCTGGAAGTAGGCAAGTTGGTTTAGGGCGCAAACGTTTTTGGGACATGAATTTCTTTTGCGTCCTTGTCTGTGAAGATTCCGAGGCTTGCGTATCTGTCTTGGCTGTCAGGCAAAACTGTGACAACGTTTTGTCCCTTCTTCATCCTTCTCGCAAATTGAACAGCTGCATCTACATTAGCACCTGAGGATATGCCTGCGAAGAGTCCCTTCTCTCTTGCCAGCAGTCGGCTCCAACTCACTGCGTCTTCGTCGTTAACGTTTATCACCTCATCGATGAGGGACTGGTCCACGATGCTTGGGATGAAGCCGTCTCCTATGCCGTCTATTCTGTGGTTGCCTGCTTTTCCGCCCGTAAGTTCCTGTGAGCCTGCTGGCTGAGCCGCCACTATCTTGACATCAGGGTTTATTTCCTTCAATGCTTTAGCCACGCCCATGAGGGTGCCTCCTGTGCCTACCCCCGCCACGAAGGCGTCAACCCATCCGTCTGGAACCTGTTCAATGATTTCCTTGCCCATTATTATCCTGTGAGCTTCTACATTGTCGTAGTTGTCAAACTGGGCTGGCATCCACCAACATGGCTGTTTAGCCAGTTCCTTTGTTTTCTTGACTGCCCCTTTCAGTCCTTCACATTCTGGCGTTGATATAACTTCTGCGCCATAGGCACGCATAAAATTGAGTCTTTCCTCGGTCATGCTTTCGCACATGACGATGACTACTTTGTATCCCTTAGCTGCGCCTGCCATGGAGAAGGCTATTCCCGTGTTGCCGCTTGTGCCCTCGACAATTGTGTATCCCTTTTTTAATTCACCGCGTTTTTCGGCTTCTTCAATCATGTATTTTGCTATTCGGTCTTTGATGCTTCCGCTCGGGTTAACGTATTCCACTTTTGCGAAGAGGTTTGATTCGAAGGTGCTGAATACGCCTTCTGGGCTGTTCAGTTGTATGAGCGGCGTGTTTCCCACGAAATCTAGGACAGACTTTACTGCCATTGTGAAGCCATTCCCTGAACGGTGACAATTTGTATGTCTATTAAAACTTTCTGTTTTTGGGTCTGTTTTATATTTACTTATTTTTGGTATATAATTCACCGAAACTTAGAGATTCTAGTAGACCCTAGATAGTTGGTACAGCAGCTAAAGAGCCGAGTGAAAAGTTTGGTTAAGTCCAGCAACTTGTCTGTTTTAGAGAAAATGCGTACACAGAAAGTGTGTTTCGCAGGTTTTCCAACTCCTTTGCAGAGAATGTCTCACTTGTCTAATGTTCTGGGGGGTCCGAGACTCTTCGTTAAACGAGATGACATGACTGACCTAGCGTTTGGAGGCAACAAAGCCAGAAAACTGGAATTTCTTTTCGCTGACGCCAAAAACAGAGGCGCTGACGTGGTAATCTCTGTGGGTGCGGTTCAGTCGAACTGTACCTGCATGGTTGCCTCTGCTGCCCGGCGACTAGGCATGAAGCCTGTGCTGGTTCTGGTGGGGAAAGAGCCTGATGTGCCTGATGGGAATCTGCTTCTGGATAAGCTGCTGTCCGCTGAAATCCACTTCATAGAAAAGTATGGTCCACACGTTGAAGCCTTTATGAACCGTTTAGCTGACAAACTTAGGGAGAAAGGACACAACCCTTACATCATCCCTGCTGGCGCCTCAATTCCATCCACTGTCCCCGGATACGCCCTTGCCATGGAAGAACTGGTCAACCAATTCAACCAAATCGGAGAAAACTTAGACTATGCTATCTGCGCTTGCGGAACTGGCGGAACCCAAGCTGGACTGATTTTTGGAGCCAAACTGCTTGGCATCAAAACAAAGATTCTGAGCGCAAGCGTTTTTGCTAGCAAGGCTGACGCATCTCGAACTATCGCTCAACTGGTTAACGGTGCAGCAGAGCTTTTTGACGTTGACCTATCCATTGTTCCTGAAGAGGTGGCTGTCTTTGACGACTACATTAAGGAGGGCTATGGAGTGCTGAACAGCGAGGTGACCGAAGCCCTCAAACTGGTGGCTGAGACCGAAGGAATCTTCTTGGATCCCGTGTACACAGGTAAGGCAATGGTGGCGCTCATTGACTTGATTAAGAAAGGTTACTTCAAAGAAGACGACAACGTAGTATTCTTCCACACTGGCGGACTCCCAGCACTGTTCCTGTACAGAAACGAACTGAGTAAAGCCTGAAAAACAATTTCGCATCCTGTCTATGAATTAACTGCTCATCAGCATTTCGACAAAATATTGTTCTGCCCCTTCACCAGAGAAGCTGAAAGGTTTAATATTCCTTTTTTGTTGTTTTACCTGTAGGTGCACAAGTTGAAGTTGTTCACGGTCGGTCCTGTTGCTTGCTACCCCCAAGTTCTGGAAGCTATGGGACAGCAAATGGTCAGCCACCGCAGCGAAGAATACAAGAAACTTCACGCCGAAACAGTGGAGATGCTGCAGCGATTCATGGAGACAGAAAATGAGGTTTTCCTGTTCTCAGGCACGGGCTCCGGATTCATGGAGGCGTCGGTGAGGAACTGTGTAAAAGAGAAGATGCTCTGCTGTGTATGCGGAAGCTTCGGCAAACGATACGCGGAAGTGGCAGCCGCAAACGGCAAAAAAGTTGAAAAGCTCGAGGTTCCCCTAGGCGAACCCATTCTCCCCGATTTGCTGGACCAAAAACTGTCCGAAACCCCGGATGTTGAGGCTGTTTCCGTCACCCACAACGAAACAAGTATGGGCGTCATAAACCCTCTAGAACAACTTGCTGAAGTAGTAAAAAATCATGATAAACTGTTGTTTGTTGACGCCGTGAGTTCCATGGGCGGAACCGAAATCAAAGTTGACAGGTGGGGCTTGGATGTCTGCTTTTCTAGTTCCCAGAAATGCTTCGGTGTTCCTCCCGGTTTGAGCGTGGGAAGCGTAAGCGAAGCGGCTCTGAAAAAGTCTGAGAGCGCCGAGAATAAGGGCTGGTACTTCGACTTCAAGGTGTGGGAGAAACATCAACAGAAGAAGGGGACCCCCATGACCTCGGTTATTCCCCAGATAGCTGGCTTGAACACGATTCTTAAGATGATAGAGTCTAAAAGGGGAAAAGAGTGGTTCTTTGACCTGTATGCGGAACGGAACCGTCGGATCAGGGAAGGCATCCAGAAACTGGGGCTAACAATGTTTCCCAAGAGCGGCTACGAGAGTCCGACAGTGAACTGCGTGAATGCTCCAGCAGGCATTGATGGGGTTGAGGTTTACGAGAGGATGCGCAGGGAAGGGTTTGAGCTTGCGAAGGGCTACGGAAGCGTCCAAAACGTCACCTTTAGAATAGGAAACATGGGCTACATCGAATCTGCGGACATAGACTCTATGCTGGAATCCCTAGGAAAAGTGTTGGCTGACCTCGGATGGAAACATTAACTAACCTTTAGACATGCCACAAATGCTTAAATAATGCTATAACCTCTCTCCCTGAGCTAAAGAGCTGTTTGGCATGCGACACAATTTCAGCCTCAATCAGCGGGTTTCCCAAAAGCGCTTGCATAAAAACAGTAGATGTTAGTGTGTGATCAGAATGAGCGAACATACGATTCTGGTTTGCGACAACTTCGGTCAAGAGTTTCTTGATCATCTATCCAAGTTTGGGAAGGTATTCCAATCCAGCGATATCGATTACAGTTTGCCTTTAGACAAAGTCACTATACTTGTTGTCCGAAGCAAAACAAAAGTTAACAAAGAACTAGTCGACATAATGAAAAGCCTTGAGTGCGTCATAACCGCCACGCACGGCATTGACCACATCGATTTGAACTGTCTGGCTGAGAAGAAAATAGACTTCTATAACATTCCAGCTCAATCCTATGATGTTGCCCAAGGAGTTATGGCATACATTCTTGCGCATTGCACAAACCTCGTCGAAGGCGACAGGTCGATGAAGCGCGGAGACTGGAAAAAGACGTCTCTGATTGGCTGCCGTGTTACTGGAAGAATCTTGGGGATAGTTGGATGCGGCAAAATAGGGCGGGAAGTTGCTAGGCTAGGCTCCGCTCTGGGCATGGAAGTTGTTGTGTCTGATCCATGCATTCAAGACGAAGATGTTACTGTTGTTTCTTTGGATCAGCTACTGAGGACATCCGATTTCATAACCGTCAACTGTCCCTTAACCAACGGAACTAGAGACCTTATTGGAAAAGAAGAGATCGCCAAGATGAAGGATGGCGCATTTATTGTGAACACGGCGAGAGGCGGCATCGTAAATGAAGAAGCATTGCTGGAGGCAGTAAGGGCTGGAAGGGTTGGTGCAGCCTTGGATGTTTTTGGTTCTAAGACGCCCTTCGAAGATGAAGTGACTAACAGCTTGATTATGAGTGAACAAGTGATTGCCACGCCACACAGTATTGGTCAGAGCCACGACGCAATCGAAGAGAAAGGTGAAGGCGTAATAAAGGCTATCGAAGACCATGTGAAGCGGCAAAACAAGTAACGAAAGCATAATCAGATACTGGAAAGCCTTACCTTAGACTCCGCGGTGCGCACTAATCGACCAGTACAAGCCCATTCCACACTGCCTTATTTTTTGTGGGCATATCAAAGGGCAAACCTGCATTTTCTGCTGTTTTGAACACATCGATTCCGACAGCCTCCATGGATGGTCGGGATTGGTAGGGATGTCTGCAGGGTTCTTGCGAATTCTTTATTGTACATTCAGGGCACAACTTGCATGATCCAGCGTTGAACCCTGTTGCAAAACGATAACCTAACATCGCTGCTTGAGCCTCTACTTTGTTAACTATGTGATGTAGCTTCAATTTGATGGGATCAAAGGCTTTCTTGTAGACTTCCAGAAAAGTGGAGCTTGTATACAGCGCTGCAACGTCACCAGCCTGCCGTATTTGCTTCTTCATCTCAGCTGTAATCGGGGCTTCAATCTGAATGAGTATTGCCCATTCATACTTGGATAACACTTCTCTAAACTCCTGAACGCTCATCACGTAAGGAGGGCACATCAAATTCAAGCCATAATCATCGCAAGTCGGTATGATGCACTTCAATCTGACTCTCTCATCAACAACCACATCGTTGGCATCGAATGATGCAGCGTTTGTCGCCCCGACTTCTTTCGCTAGCTTGCATAAACCTTTGAGGTCTCTTTCAATTTGCGACATCAAATTCACATCCTAAACTCTCGGGTCATTGAATAAGAAACTTTGCATGCATGAGAAATGGGGATTGTGTGGGAGACATCATCATCCTTAAAATGAATGACAGTTAACTATAGTTTAGGTGTTACGTTTGAGTGGGGGATACACGTTTGCATGAATCAGTTTTAGATGCTGCAGAACGAATACGGAGACTTGAGGTTCAGGGAGCCAGAAATGTGGCAATAGCCGCCATACAGGCTGTCGAAGCGGGAGCAAAGCAATCTAGGGCGAGAGGTAAGGGGGCGTTTCTGAAGGAGCTGATAAACGCTAAAACAGTTCTCTTTGCTTCTAGAGAAACAGAGCCCCTAATGAGGAACGCCATTCGCCACATAGTTCACACTGTGGAAACAACTGAGGAAGAATCGGTCAGGGAACTGGTGGATGTGGTTTCGCTGGTTTCCAGCCAGTTTTTGGAGAGTCTTGAGAGGTCGAAGGAGAAGATTGCTGCGGTTGGTTCCAAAAGAGTGTCCAACGGTTCAAAGGTTCTTACTCACTGTCACTCTTCGACAGTCACTAACATGTTACGAAAGGCTAGGGATGAGGGGAAATCGTTTGAGGTTGTGTGCACCGAGTCGAGACCTGTTTTTCAGGGCAGAATCACTGCAAAAGAAATGTTGGAAGCTGGGATAGAGACCACATTGATTGTTGATTCTGCGGTGCGGTATTTCGTGAATGATGTTGATTTGGTGGTGGTGGGAGCCGATGCCATAACTTCTGAAGGCAACGTCATAAACAAGATTGGAACAAGCATGGTTGCCCTCGCCGCTAAGGAGGCACGAACGCCCTTCTATGTGGTTTCTGAGCTTCTGAAGTTTGATCCTGCAACGATTCAGGGAGATTATGAAATAATCGAGGAAAGAAACTCCAGTGAGGTTTGGGCTGATCCGCCGTCCGGCTTGACTATAAGAAATCCCGCTTTCGACGTGACGAGGAGAGAGTTCATCCATGGAATCATCTGTGAAGAGGGAATCATATCTTCGCACTCCATAAGCGAGTTGATGAGCAGAAAATACCCGTGGATATTCGAAGTGACCTAGCTTTAGGAGTGCTCACTTTTTTCTTGATTTCGCGGTTTTATGATTCTGATTTTCTTTTCTAACTCTACGAGTTTCTCTTCCATTTTTCTCACATTGGCGGCGTAGCGTTCTAGACGTTTTCCGTCTATGGCAATCCATAAAGCGATGGCAATACCGGAGAGCCCCAGTATCATGTAGTAAATGTAGAGAATTAGGTTCAGCGTTTCCAGTTGCCCCCACAGATTGTTCAGAACGTAGGCTGTTACAAAAATCATGATCACAAAATTCAGCAGATGAAAATAGGCTAAAAAGGTTCGCATCCTCAACAGTTTTCACGCCCTAAATAGAGTATTTGTTTGTGGCTTAAAGCTTTCCCGAGCCTATAACCAAAACAATGGCGCTGAAATGTGTTACAAACAGATTTACGGCTATATTCGAATGGTATCACACCTAAAACTTTTTACCACAAACCAACTCATTTATGGAGTAGAATAAACCCATGATGGTAAATGATGTTGAAGCGATTAAATGGAGAATGACGAGCACCCATGCAGACCTTGAGAGATATCCGGGAGAAGCTTGCGAAGCTGGAAAGCGAGAAGGCTGAACTTCTGGCGGAAGTGGAGGAACTCAGAGAAAAGGCAGAAGCAAAAGCCGCATCTCTGGAAGAGGAAGTAGCCCAACTGCGAGAAGATGCAGAATCCCTGAAAGAAATGCTTGGCACTCTCTAACCAAAACACCATCCCAACCTCAAAAGTTCCCCCAATGTTCAAAGACAGTCCATCCAAAAATTCTACAGACGAAATCCTGACTGCCGAAAATGCCCACTCATATTTGAGGAATAATAACGGCGTGTTGGTGTAATTCATGGAAAAATTTTAAAGCTCTACAATCAAGTATAGGTTGGTAGAATAAAGAAGAAGGGGTAAAAAAATGAGAAGAAAATTTTCAGTGTTGATGCTGTGCAGTCTATTGCTGATGATGACCTTTGGAACCGTCATGGCAGGAAACTATGACTACTCAATCATAGAGTATACAGGAGGCATAACACCCGCCACTGTTGATGGAGAATGGACCACTGACGATGAATGGGACGACGCGCTAACGGTCCCAATATCTGACAACGCTATTTTCAGGTATTATGCGGACATTACTATATATTCCTGTGAATTCCTTGTCGAAATTTTCAATGACAATACCACTGACGTTGAAGACTACTGGCAATTTTGCTTTGATGACGGCAATTATGGGGGTTCTGCTCCTCAGTCCCACCAATACAGGGTAGACATTGTAGGACACACGGATGTAACAATTTATACGGGCGATGGATCAAGCTGGGTTGAGTCCTCGTCAGATCCTTCCGACGTCGCATTAACATGGGCTGACTCGATAAGTGCTTCTCCGCTCAATAGCACTCCCCACTGGATTCTGGAATTCACTTTCATAAAGACGACCGCGATGATACCTAGCGCACCACCAACTGGATTGAGAGTTGCATATTACGACGCAAACACCACCACACTTGAATCGTGGGCACCAGACAGTGACGTAAATGTTCCAGACGAGTGGGGATTGATCGAAACATATTCAGGAGACGCAATACCCGAAGGCTTAACCTTCGGAGTCATGGCTTTGCTGTCATCGATTTCTCTGCTGGCTGGTTCACACTATCTGCACAAACGCTCAAAGAAAAGAGAAACAGTTTAAGACCGACGATGCGCTGAAGCATCTCGGCTTAAACTCCCACCTTTTTTGTCGGATTTTAGGCTAAAACAGTAGCTTTTTGTCGAATCGATACTGAAACAGATAGAATGGTTTTCTAGGTTATACCCGAGTTTTTCAGGAGGGCTTTTTGTTGATTCTTAAAGGCGTTTTTCCCTCTGTTTTTATGTGCACAAAAAAGCTCTTAAGCCGAACTAGACGAATATATAGCCAGCAATATAGGAGAGGCTTTAGTTAAAATGAAAAGAAAACTTTCAGTATTAATGCTATGCAGTCTACTAATGATCACAACTATTGGAACAGTCATGGCACAAGACTCAATCACCGAGTACTGGGCTACCGAATCAGCCACTTTTGATGGAGTATGGACCAGTGACATGGAATGGGTCGCTGGACCACAAATCCCAATATCTGAAGACGCTATTTTCACGTACATGCTGAGCACACCTGGCGATATGTCCGTAATGAATGCACAATTCCTCATTGAAAATTTCGCTGACACAACCGACGACGCAGGAGATTACGTCCAAATTTGCTTCCAGTATGACAACTCTGGTGGCTCTGCTCCACAATCGGGCTGTGGCAGAATCGACGTAATCGGACAAACAGACGTAGTCGCCTATGTAGGGGACGGATCAGCTTGGGTCGTAAATGAAGATGATCCTATAGAGTGGGCAGCTTCAATCAGCGAATCTTACCTCGAAAGCACACCCCACGTGATTCTAGAACTACAGTTTGACAAGATCTCAGGCTCTCTGCAACTCGGTCAGCCACCAAACGGATTACGAATTGCCGTTTACGACGAAAGCACGGACACACTTGAAGTATGGCCAGAAGGAAGTGACGCAGACGATCCAGATAGTTGGGGAGCAATTGCAGACTTTTCACAAGAACCATATTCAACTGAACCAATACCTGAGGGCTTAACCTTCGGAGTTATGGCTTTGCTGTCATCGATTTCTCTGCTGGCTGGTTCACACTATCTGCACAAACGCTCAAAGAAAAGAGAACAATAGTTCAAAACCGACGATGCCTAGAGGTATCTCGGTTAAACCTCCCTTTTTTATAGGAAAACCGAAAAAGACAGCACTGTCAGGTTTCATTTCATCAATCATATTTGTAGTCTAATAGTGACCCATTGTTGAAAACAGCCTTTTCACAAATTTTTGCTAACATAAAAGCAGGTAAGCCGACCCTATTAGGAGCCTAATAACAGTAGATTGTTGAAAAACATCTTTTTTCTGAAAATCAGCAGCACAACAGAAGATTCCTGTCTAAGGTTCACACTTTCATTAGAGTATATTCCAATAGCGTCAACCGAAAACAGCTTTTTTCAGGAAAACCAAGAAAGAATAAAATAAAATTGGTGCTCCGGCCGGGATTCGAACCCGGGTCGGCGGCTCGAGAGGCCGTCATACTTAACCGGACTATACTACCGGAGCCTGAACTGGTCTACTCATTTTCTTTTCAGGTATATAGCCACTTCGTTTTTGTCGCCTGCATGTGACCTACCAAAATCCGTGCAGGGTGGCTTTTAAACACATTTTACCAATTTCTATCCTTAACATGATATCTGGAGATTCATTAAACAATTAATTTCTGTATCAAGAAAAAACCAACCATGTAAAAGTTAGAGGCTGATTTCTGTGTGAATATAGCCTTTCATGTATTCAAACCTTTAGTTCATGGCAAACAGAATTATGTTGTGCTCTCACCGAAAAGAATGCCTGCTCTGCACGCGTAAATCCCATACCTGTAACATCTCAACAATGAGATACCCAAAATTTGAGCTTTCCTGGGTGGCGTGGCACAGACTATGGTGAGGGCACATCCCTTGTACAAATAAGATTTCTGCTACCAGCAAAAATGCAGATTTTACCTAAGTTTTGCGTTCGGAATTATCTCCTGTGCTGCAGCCAGAAACTTTTGCATTTCCTCATCTGTGAAAGGCTTCAGTTTCTTAAACTCGGGGTTTATGGTTTCTTTGCCGAGGCTGACATCAAACTTCTGCAAAACATATTTTCTGCACCCCACTAAGCTGCGGCATATCTGCTCTATGTCCTCTTTTTCATGTAGCCTAGGAACAACAGTGGTCCTGAATTCGTAATCCATGCTGGACCCCAACAACATTTCAACGCTTTCCTTCACGCTTTCCAACAATTTTTCTGCTTTGACACCAATTGCCTTGGAGTATTTCTCCACGGTTAGTGGCGCCTTTACATCCATGGCTACGTAATCGATAAGCCCATTCTCCATGAGTTTCTTCAGCATAGAAGGGTTGGTTCCGTTCGAATCCACTTTAACTAGGAACCTCATTTTCTTTAATCGGGAGCAGAGTTCAGGCAAGTCATTGTGAAGGGTTGGTTCCCCGCCTGTGATGCACACTCCATCGGTCCAGCCTCTCTGCCGCTCAAGCTGATTTTCCACATACTCAAACGGGATTGTGTCCATCTTTTCAGGATTAAAGACAAGATTCAAGTTGTGACAGAAAGGACAACGAAAGTTACAGTTTGGAAGGAAAATAACAGAGGAAATTTTGCCGTCCCAATCCACGAAACTAACATCGAGGAATCCTTTTATCTCCATTTTGTAAACACTTTCTAACTCTCTGAGTAAATGTGCCTAGCACCTTAAGTTCTTTTATGTCAAAGAAGCCGATGGAACAAGAAGCTCCATAAAAAGGAAATCGTTATTAAATCGCAACACCAAACCCCGAATATAACCACAAACATTCTTGAAGGTGATTTTATGCAAGCATCAGCAGATACCAAAAACCGCGTACTTAACGAAGAGAACATCGTTCAGAAAAGAATGAAGAAGATCAAACATAAGATAGCAGTTATTAGCGGCAAGGGAGGAGTCGGCAAAACCGTCACCGCAGTCAACTTAGCCATGGCTTTTGCCATGCAAGGACACGAAAACCGTGTCGGTCTTCTTGACGCTGACCTTCATGGTCCCTGCGTTCCGACGATGCTTGGCATGGAAGACGAGAAACTTAAGGTTGGACCGATAGGCGCTTTACCCGCTGTCGGTCCTCTCGGGGTGAAGGTTGTTTCTATGGCGTTTGTGCTTGCAGGCAAAGAAGTTCCGGTGATATGGCGGGGACCTCTGAAGATGAGGGCAATTCAACAGTTCTTGTCTGAGATAGCTTGGGGTGAACTTGACTTCCTGCTTATAGATTTGCCTCCTGGAACCGGAGATGAACCCTTGAGTGTACTGAAGCTTCTTCCAGAAATGGATGGCGTTGTTATAGTAACTATCCCCTCCGAAGTCTCCCAGAACGTGGTGGGAAAAGCAATCACATTCTCTAGGCAACTGAAGGTCCCGGTGATCGGGATAGTTGAAAACATGAGCGGCTTCGTCTGCCCCGAGTGCGGCAAAGAAACACACATCTTCAAGAGGGGAGGAGGCGAAAAAGTGGCTCAAGAATATTCTGTCCCCTTTCTGGGAAGTATACCTCTTGATCCAAGAGTCTGTGAAGCCTCAGATCTGGGGCACCCATTTGTTATGGAAAATCCTGATTCGCCTGCCTCAAAAGCCTTCATGGAAATAGTGGAAAAAATCAAGACGTACATCAAAGAAAAAGAAAGTCAGTCATCTAAAGAGACTGGCGACAAATAGCCTCCAACTTTTGTATGCTTAAAATTCGATAATGTCTCCAGTGTGAAGAGGCTGGTAGCGGTCTCCGAATGCTTCAGCAATCTTTTTGACAGCTTTTTTGCCTGTGCAGTGGCACGGTCCAACGAATCCGAGGTCAAGTTTCTTTAGCTCGTTCACTGTCGCCTGAACTCTCTTATTATCGGCGCTTATGAGGTGGAAGCCCCCAAGAACCGCGTAGACCCTGCTGGTTCCTGTTATTTTTTGGGCATGCTTGATGGTGTTGATTATCCCAGCATGCGCACATCCAGCTACAACAACCAAACCCTTTCCTTCAACATCTATGACGAGGGATTGATCGTCCAGCATCACGTCATCGGCGAACCTTCCGTTGTGGACTGTCCAGAAACCTCTGACACTCTCGAAGGCTGTAATTCTGGGAACTTCTCCAGTTGTGGTAATTCCGTCAGCTATCTTCACGGGATCAGAAGCAGAAACAGGTACACCACCAACAGCTTCAACATCAGAGGCTTTGAATGGTGCGCCGATTAACCTTAGATGTGGCATTAGCGAGAGTTTCGGATCGAAAACAGTTGGATGCCCAATAACTGGAACACGTTTTTTCATCCGTTTCAGGGCTTCCAGCAAGCCGCCTGTGTGGTCGTAGTGACCATGACTAAGCGCAATTACGTCAACATCTTCCAAATTTACGCCCATCGCATCCACATTGTGCAGCAGCGCTTCTGGTGATGCCCCCGTGTCCATCAACACAGTCACTTTGTTGTCGCCAATTTTCGCTTTTACGAAGAACGAGAGACCGTGTTTGCTTTTGAGTCTAGGCTTAGCTGGGTTTTTGGAGTCTTCAATCAGAACTGTTATCTGAACGTTCTTGACAGCCATTTTGTTTTCTACCTTGCTTTTCAATTTTAGAGTGCTTGTGCAGGTAATGTTATTTTTTGCTTCATAACTAAAGAGAGTTGTGTTTAGAAAATAAACTGGCTAAAAAAAACTTGTGTGCACTCATCTAGGGGGTGATTATAGTTGACCTGAGCTGTTTCACTCCCTTCCTTGTTGCCAGCTCTTGAGCCAGTTCTCTTATGTCTTCGGCGTCGCCTTTAACCGCAACAGCCTCAAGGCACTCTTTATCGCTTAGGTGAACATGGAGGACTGCGTTTATCACTTCCCGATGGTGATGCTGAGCGTCAATAAGATCATCTTCTAACCCTTTGACGTCATGGTCATAAACCATAACCAAAACACCAGCCTTTTTCCCCTTCTGCTTGCGAAGTACTCGCTGCTCGGTGATAAAAGACGTAACTGCGTCCTGAATAGCCTTCGATCGGCTCTCATAGCCCATCCCCTCAACCGTTTCATCCAGTTCCCTCAGTAAGTCTGGCGGAAAAGTGACGCCAACACGAACAATCTTGGTCATATTGTTCTCCCACCTAACCGTTAGCGAACTAATCATAAAACCTTTGTCTCTTTCGAACTGTTGCACTTGCTCTTCGTTTTTTGTATACACGTTAGATTTGTGGAAGTAATGAGCCGATTACTTCTAGAATAACCGTTTTAAATTCCAATCAAGAACTCATATCTGGTGGTTGAAATGGAACCTCAGAATCAACAAGACAAGAAGGACGTCGAAAAAATATCGGCACTGAACACGATATTCGAGGATTTGATTACTGACGCTTCAGACCTTGTTAAAGACCTTTTTTGGGGTGTAAAAAATTATCTTTTCTTTGGGCTTGTAACCCTTCTTTTTGGTGTACAAGAAATCCTATACAATATTGAGCTGATGCAAGAACGCCTTTATATTCCTCTGTTTATTGGGGGAGTTATGCTGTTTGCTGGGTCTGTCCAAATTCTAAATTATTTTAGGCTTAGGAGCAAATATTCAAGATTGTTTGAAGTTCAATCAAAACTTAAGGAATCATAGGATGAGTCAAGTTTGGCTTTTCCACGAAGAAAACCTGGCATCATTGCGTTGGAGTTACTTAACTGTATAGACCAGAATAATGGAAAAGCTTCAAAATGGGATTTAATTAAAATTCTCGGTAACGAATCTCAATTCCGACATTGGATAACCGAATTTTTAATGAAAGACAGGTTCATCGAAGAAATTCAGGAATCTGAGCGCACTTTTTATCGCAAAACCGAAAATGGCGAATTCTTTCACAGGCTATTGAAGAATGGAAGGATAGTGCAGGCGCTGTTGCGGGTAAGTGGAAGAAGACTGCGACGAACCCGCTAATCCACGAAACCGTCTAAGGCTTATCCGAACTTGTAGTGTTTTCTGATCTTCTTTTTTATTTCCCAAGTGCACTTGAGACCTTCAGGGAACACAACGTAGTCGCCTGCCCCAAACTCGATAGTTTCTTCAGGGGTTTTCACAACAGCTTTCCCCTCTAATATCAGACAAGTTTCCTGCTCAAAATACTCCCAAGGAAACTCTGATTCCTCTTTCTCCCAGATTGCCCAAGACTCTGCTTCCTGCCGTTCTTTCTCAGTTGGCTTTTTAACTTTCGGCTTCATTTCCCATCACAGCTTCAGACTAAGCTTTCGCCTATAAACTTTTTCTGGGTGCTCCACAGATGGGACACGAACTTGAGTTAGCAGGCATCAGAGCCCTGCAGTACTCGCAGGGTACCATCTCCACCTCTTCTTTGATTGCAACTGCTGCAGCCCTGATTACCTGAAGCTCAATTGTGTCGCCGGTGGCGTCAGGGCGGTCGTCTACAGCCACCACTGCCTTGATGAACCATGACACATTTGCGTCTATGCCGTCAAGAGTTTCACGTCCACCTGCGGGAATGCTCACTTTCACGGGAAACTTCTTCTTGAATCCTGGCACAATATGCATTGAACCGCTTGCCTTCAAATCGTCTGAGAGAAGAGTGGCTGTATCCCAGTATAAGTGCCGCACATTACGTCGACGACGCTCATTGTAAACCCACCTTTCTCGCCTCTTTTTTTCGATGCATCGGAGCTCTGCCCTTATTTCGGTGGCATCAAATTCTTCCTTGGAGGACACCGTGATTGTTCCGTTTACGCTTGCCCCCAAAGCTATGATTCTTTTTGGAAGCTCAAGTTTGACTGCAGTTTTTGGTTTCCTGAACCTTTTGAAGAAGCCCAAAGATTCCTATCTCCAGTTGGCTGTTATTTTGAAGATACGGTATCTATTTATGATTTGCGTGTCTCTCCTTCTGAACTGAAAATTTGGATTTTTAGGATAAAATCTGGGAAGTTTTTGAACTATTGTACGCGTGTTAGGTTTCATCGTTCTACAATGAAAGAGACTTTGACGTTTGCATTGTATTGCACAATCTTGTTATCTTTCACTTTGGCAGTGCATCGCTTAACATGAACTCCTTTGATGTTCTTAACTGTCTTCGCTGCCTCAGTCACAGCGTTTTGAGCTGCATCGCTCCAGCTTTTTGATGAACTGCCTATCAACTCGATAACTTTTACAACAGCCATGAAATCCACCTCCACTAACAAGTGGTTTCATCATCACTTCAGCCTTTCGATGTAAATGCTCTCCAAAAAGCTATTGTTAATAAAATTAACGGACCCTTTTTATTGTAGCCCCAGTTAACCTTTGAAAGAAAAAGGGATTATCGGATGACAATTATCATGGATGATGCAGGAACTGGTGACCTGCTTTTCGGCGTTATCATCAGCGCATTCCGCGATTCAACCCAAGAATTCACATACGACATCATTGACGTGAAATATTTCAGACCCAGAGCTTTTGCGCGGAAAGCATACCTGAAGCAATGCTCAAAGATTGTGTCTAAGCTAATTGCTGGCATGAAACCAGAGCCCGAGGAAGAAATTCACATCTGCAGAGGCTACATCTTTGACGATGCTGTAGAGAAACTGAAACAGAAATATGGAGAAGACAGAATTCGCCGAGTCAAAGTGGTGGGAGAAACGCAGGACCTCACAGAAATTGCATACCTTGATGAAGTCAGGAATTTAGGTTATGAACCTCTTGAAGAAAGAGACAGCAAAAGGGCAAAAAGTTTTTTTCACATGATGAATTGGCTGAAGAAAAACCCAGACATGCTGAAATACGCAAAAACTGGTTGGCCACGATTACAAAGGTACAAATTATTCAGGTCAAAAAAGAAGCGCAACTAATTTTTTTGTCTTCGGTAACATGGCTCGACACGTTGCCGTTACATCCGAATGCAGCTCTTCATGTTAAATGGAAGGTAAACGTTTTTTTTGAGGTTTTCATTGCTCACTTAGTGATGAATATGAAAAACCAAGACTTAGAGTTTGCCAAGTTGAAGCTGATAAAGGAAGACCTGAGTTTGGTGATTGTGAAGAAAGGAAAAGTCATTTTTGAAGCAAAGAAGCAGGGAATAAGCGGATTTCTGCAAGCCATCGAGAAACTGGACAAAATTTTGGTTGCAGCCTCAGCAGCTGACAAGATTGTTGGGGTGGCAGCAGCCAAGCTTTGCGTCTACGCTGGAGTGGCTTCTGTGTTTGCCTTGACCATCAGCGAGGAAGGGATCAAGGTGCTTGAAAACAACAATATTTTATGCAGATTTGAAAAGAAAGTTTCGAACATTCTGAACCGCGACAAAAGTGATGTGTGTCCCTTCGAAAAACTGGCTATCTCCTCTAGAAACCCAGATGAGGCTTATGTGAAGTTGAAGTCCTTAGCGAGTCAAATAATGAGAAAATCAGAAAAAAATGATTGCTCTTAACTGCTTAGCAATCCTAGAAAAAAAATAAAAAAGGGGGGTTATTGGTTTGTTTTTAGCCTGTTGGGGATGGCAACAGTATAGGCGTTCCGTCAGGAGCCATTATCAGCATGTCAATGTCCGGAGCTATCTTCTCTAGAGTTTGCACCACCAAGAAAAGTTCTGCAACTCTAGTTTCGTTGCTTGAATCTACTCCTGCAGCCTCAAGAACCATTTCTATAGCTTCCCTTGTTGCATTCGCCTCGATAACTGTGGCATTTGCTTTCGCTGCTGCTTCAATTGTTATTTTTTCAGCAGTTGCAGTTGCATTAATGATCACTCTTTGTTTCTCGAATTCTGCTTGAATCTTCTGTTGTTCCGCAACCAGTTTGTCCTCAATTGCTGAAGTATATCTTGCAGGGTATCCTATGTTCCTGAGTTCAAACTCGAAGTCTATTAATGCTCCGGCTAGAGGCGCGGCTGTGCTAAGTTTGTTCCAGATGGCATCCCGTATTGTTTGAGCCACAAAATCTCTTCTTTCAATTGTTTCAATTGTGTTAAAATCTTTCGTGACTATTCTGACTTGCTCTCGTGCAATAGATGCTACAACATCATTTTTCCAGTTCTTTTGGGGCAGATTCTCATACAGTTGCTTAACTCTCGCAGGGTCAAGCCTCCACCTCATCATGATGTCAATCTCCATCTCCATCTGGTCTTTTGAGAAGCTTCTTACGGTCTCAAAGTCTGCTGTGGGGTCGGTTCCGTCACCCCACATTCCCAACGTGTCTACCGCAACTTTGATTTGGACGGGGTTGACCCAAGGAGCTTTGATTGCCCAAGTTGGACCTAAGGTCGGTTCACCGATTGTGCCTGCTGCGGGGTCAACCATTAGGACTGCGTTGCCTACCGGAACGTTGACCCACATGGTTAACAAGAAGATTGCTGTGGAGAATGCTGCCACAACTAGAATTATTATCAAGGCTATTCCTATTTTGGGATTGATTTGAAATTTAGGTTCATATTCAATACTCATGTTTTCACCTCCTCTATACATTTAAAACTAAACAGAAAAAATTTGCCGTTTGTGTTGTGTCACGGGGCTGAAAAGTCCACCTTATCTTACCCTTCGTTATGTGCACTTTCAGTATACTCAACTAAATGTAAATAGTTTTCTAAAATAGTATATGTGCCTCTATTGAATCTATATAGCCACAATTTGGCGTGCCAGATCTACCCCCGTCTCTATAGACCTCAAAGACGGGAGCGTCATCAAGCTTCCTAACTTAAACTTGTTTTCACAATCTTCTCAGCAATAGTTTTTCCCAGTTTGCGGCACTCCTCTAAACCTTTTTCGTCTGGATTATATTTTATCCGTAGAGCGGGTTCTACGACATCCATTTCAAATCGGTTCTTCATGATCTCCACCAGTATGTTTGGAGCTTCTCCGCTCCAGCCGTATGAGCCGAAGGCTGCTCCCGCCTTGCCTTTTAGGTCTATTTCCTCCTTGGATGCCGCTTCTAAAAGGTTCTTCATGTCTATGCCTATGTCATGGTAGTATGTGGGCATCCCCAAAATTATCGCATCTGCCTCTGCCAACTCCTCTGGTCTAACAAAATATTTCAGTTCTACGTTAACTCCTACAACTGACTTTGCACCCTCCTCAACCGCCATAGCCATCTTTTCAGTGTTACCGGTTTGGCTGTAATAGACGATAAGCAGTTTAAGCATGTTCGCCAAGTTTCACTCCCTCAAATATGTAAATGTAGCCAATGAAAGATAACCTTTACGTGCACTACAATAGACAATAGTTTCGAATGGCGAAATGATTTTTAAATGAATTCTTGATGTTATTAGTTTAGATAAGCTGGGAAGTGTTGGTATGGGTGTAACAGAAACCGCTGATATAGGAATCATAGGTGGAACAGGCGTTTATGACCAAGAAAGCTTCGAGGATATCAAAGAAATTAAAGTGTTTACCCCTTTCGGTGAAACTTCAGATCTGGTTTCGGTTGGCGTTTACAAGAACGTTAAGGTGGCATTTATACCTAGACACGGCAGAAACCACACGATTCCCCCTCACAGAGTCAATTATCGCGCTAACGTGTGGGCGCTAAAGCAGCTGGGCGTCAAAAGAATAATTGCTTCAGCAGCTGTAGGAAGTTTACGGGAGGATTATGGTCCAGGAACTTTTGTTATTCCAGACCAGTTTATTGACCGAACCAAAAAACGGTTAGACACTTTCTATGAGGGGGGACAAGTTTGTCACATATCCACTGCGGATCCCTTCTGTGAACAGCTTCGACCTTTGTTCATCAAAACTGCTCAGAAGCTTGGATTAGACGTTAAAAAAAGTGGAACATACGTTTGTATTGAGGGACCAAGGTTTTCAACTAGAGCAGAGTCCAGACTTTTTCAGATGTGGAAAGCGGACGTGGTGGGGATGACCCTTTATCCTGAGTGTGTTTTGGCTAGAGAAGCGGAACTGTGTTACGTTTCAATTTCCATAGTTACCGATTATGATGTTTGGGCTGAAAGTCCAGTGTCTACAAAAGAGGTAATAGAAACAGCGCGCAAAAGTAATGAAGACCTGAAGAAGCTAATTTTGAAGACACTTCCACAAATACCAAAAACTAGAGATTGCAAATGCGGCTCAGCACTGAAAGATGCACTGATGTAAATTTGAAATCTGGTTAATCTCGAGTTTCCAAATTCTGGATTATTTCTTTTTGTTCTGAATGAGGCTTCGCCGCTTAATCTCTTTCAGAATATCCGTCACGGTCTCTTCAGTCACATCAATGGTGTACAGTCGTTTCAGCTCATCTTTAATCTGTGTAACGTCAACATCACCGTCAAGATCTACTTTTAGGCACTTGCATGCTTTCGGAATCAGGGTGCACATGTCTTCTGTGAAGTTCCAGGGAAATATAACCCATCTCCACGGCAGCACTTCGCCAACGTAGTCTGCCTTGAACTTGGCGCATGTTAGATGCTGCAGAGAGGCAGTTCGGATTTCGGATGGATTCAAAGATTTAAGGTATTCAACTGTCACGAGCATGCTTTCGCCAGTGTCTGTGATGTCGTCTACAACAAGCACCTTTTTTCCAGTCAAATCAACATTTAATGGATGTTTCAGTTTGGCTGTTCCGTCTGGTGTTGCTGTTACGCCCCAGTGCTCAACCTTTAAGCTGACAAGGTCTTTTACGCCCACGAAATCACAGAGAATGCGAGCTAGCACCCAGCCTCCCCGTGCTAAGCCAACAATTATGTCTGGTTTGTAGCCTGAACTGTTAATTTTGTTTGCTACCTCCCTAGCTAAGTTGTAGAAATAGTTCCAATCCATGAGTTGACATTCGAAACTTTCTGAATCCATAACAAGACCGCCCTTTCTGATTACGTCGTTACGTTAACAATATTATATTTTCGCCTTTTTCTCACCCACGATTCTAATCGTGCTTTATGTTCTTTTTCAGCCTAGGACAAAATTACTTCGTACGCATGTAATAGTATTCGCCTATCTTCTTTTGTTCCCGGTCTAGTCTGGAGCCTTCCTTGTTCACTCTAGGTCTTTTGGTTTGAGGGTCTCTTCTGAAGGTGATTGCCATGTCCTCTAGAAAGCTGTTCATGCCATTACGAAGATCGGTGGGCTGATTAGCAAAACCTTGTAACCCCGGCTCTCCAGTGAAGATCATGAGGCGGTCAGCTATGAAATCTTGCGTCACTACATCATGCTCCACCACGAAAGCTGTCACTTGTCTGTTTTCTATTACATGTCGAATCGTACGCGCCACAGACAAGCGGTCCTCCACATCCAAGTAGGCGCTCGGCTCGTCGAGAAGATACAGCTCCGCCTCTCGGGATAGACAGGATGCGATGGCGACTCTCTGAAGTTCCCCTCCGCTGAGCTCAGTTACTTCGCGGTCTAAAAGAAGCTGCATTTTGAGGGGCTGCAGAATCTGACTATGATACAGACTTGTTTGAAAGTCTTTCTCAGCCGTCTCTTTCAGCAGTTCCTCAACGGTTCCGCTGTACTGCGGCGAAATGTATTGGGGCTTATAACTTACTTTCATGTCTTCCTCAGCGGACGTCTCTCCAGAATCTGCCTCCTCTATCCCCGCAAGTATCTTCACAAAGGTGGTTTTTCCAATCCCGTTGGGTCCAAACACTCCAACAACCTCTCCCCTCTTCACCTCCCCCGGCGCTGCCTGAAACTCAAACTCCCCGAAGGACTTCTTGATTTCACTCCACTGCAGCAGCGGCTCACCCACGGTTAATGAGGTTGATGGAGGCTTCACGTGAAAGATTATGGAATCCTTCCTGAAGCGCACATTCTCGTCAGGAATATAACCTTCAAGGTAAATGTTTATTCCAACTCTCACTCCGTGGACATGAGAGACTACCCCGTAAACTCCGGGGTCACCATAAAAAACGCAGATTTGATCGGACAGATAATCGAGAATCGCCAAGTCATGCTCTGCAACAATAACCGTTTTGCCGTCCTCTTTGAGTGTTCGAATAGCCCTGGCTACCTGCAGCCGCTGCTTCACATCCAAGTAGCTGGCGGGCTCGTCGAAGAGGTAAACGTCTGCTTCTCGGCAGATAGATGCGGCGACAGCCACCCGCTGAAGCTCTCCGCCGCTCAAAACCTCCAGTTTTCTGTTCCAGATCGTCTCAAGTTGCAGCTTCTTGGTTAGCTGACTCAACTTGTTTCGCTCGTCGACGTTTTTAAGAAGCTCCCCTACCTTGCCAGAGACAACCCGTGAGATTCGGTCTACATACTGGGGCTTGTGCACCACTTTCATGTTTCCTTCGCTTAGTCTCTGAAAATATTCTTGGAGAGTTGAGCCGCGGAAATGCTGAATCAGTTCTGTCCACTCTGGAGGCTCGTCATATTTTCCCAGATTTGGCTTGATTTCGCCGGAAAGGATATGGAGTGCAGTGGTTTTTCCGATGCCATTCTGTCCCAGAAGCCCCAGAACTACGCCTGCGGATGGTGTGGGGAGACGAAAGAGTTTGAAGGTGTTGGGTCCGAAGCGGTGGCTGCAATCTTTCTCCAGTTCGTCCGCTAAGTTGACGATGGAGATGGCTTTGAATGGGCATTTCCTAACGCAGATGCCGCATCCTACGCATAGGCTTTCCACGATCTGAGGCTTGTCGCCCTCGAACATGACGGCTTCAATTTTGTTTCTAACTGGCGGACAGAAACGATAGCATGGTCTACCGCAACGTTTGGATTCGCATCGTTCCTCGTCGAGAACCGCTATCCGAACCATCTTCCATCAATACACCCGTTAATGTAGGATAAGGGACGGCGAAATATTAACTTAAAACTCTTACTACTCTCCAGAAACTATTGAGGATACGTTTAAATCTGGACAATACAGAGATTTAGTTGCCTAGTTGCTTTGTGAAAAAATGTTTACCAGAATCTGGGCGGTGAATTAAATTGGAGTACGAAATAAAGTATAAACCCTCATATTCGATGCTTGTTGTCAAATTGGAACCTAACGAAACTGTAACTGCAGAAGCCGGCGCCATGACCTACATGGAGCCCAACATAGATGTAAATACACGTAAAAGAGAAAAAAGCCTCTTAGGCACTATAGGCCTTGCCCTGCTGGGGCGGCAATCCTTCTTTGTGAACGATTACAAAGCAAAAAGCACGCCCGGCGAAGTTGCCTTCGTTTCTGCTCCGGTTGGCGACATCGAAATATTGGAGGTGAAGCCAAACCAAGGCTACATCATACAGTCTGCCTCATACATTGCATCTACACAAAATGTTGAATTGGACATAAAATGGCAGGGATTCACGAAGGGGCTCTTCGGGCAGGGGCTCTTCATGATCAAGGTTTCAGGAGAAGGCAAACTCTTCATAAACACTTTCGGAGCCATCGACAAGCACACCCTAGACGCAGGCAAATCATTGATTGTTGATAACTTCCATCTCGTGGCTTTCAGCGATAGCTGTGATTACGATGTCCGAAAGTTTGGCGGATTAAAATCAACTATTCTAGGCGGCGAGGGACTGGTTACAAATATAAGAGGTCCCGGCGACGTGTACATACAAACAAAAAACCTAAGAGAATTCGTGGATTGGCTCTGGACACTCCTTGGACCCAGAGTTAATTCAAGGGCAAGATAAAAACTAAAGCCAAACAGCCAGTATCTTTCCGCTCCCCTTTTTTCTGGTAGACCTGTAAGGCAGAGCTAGAACGGTTGGGTAGAATCTTAATAGAACCTTCAGCATATTCGATTCGATGAAAACATGACAGTTCTGAAAGCAACGAAAGCCAATATTATGGCGGCAGCTCGGATTGTGAGAAGGGGCGGGTTGGTTGTCTATCCAACCGAAACTGTGTACGGTTTAGGATGCGACCCATTCAATGTTGAAGCCGTGAAGCGAATTCTGGAAGTGAAGGGCGAACGAAACATGCCTCTGCCCGTATTAGCAGCAAGCATTGTTGATGCCGATAAGATAGCCTTCATTTCCCTGAATGGGAAGCAACTTGCTGCAAAATTTTGGCCTGGACCGCTCACAATGGTTTTCCCCAAGAAGCCGAATTTTCCAGCTGTTGTTACTTTCGGCTTGGACTCTGTGGGCTTGAGAATACCCGGCAATGATGTAGCGCTTCAGTTAACTCGCTTGTGTGGGGGTCTTCTGGTTGGGTCAAGTGCCAACAGAACAGGAGAGGAGCCTCCGCGGCAGGTTCAGGAAATCTCTGGGGAGTTGAAGGAAATGGTGGATGTTGTTCTCGACGGTGGAGTTGCGGCTCAGGGAATGCCGTCGACAGTGGCTGATTTGACTTCAGAAAAACCGAGAATTCTTCGGGAGGGTCTCATAAGCCTCAAGGCGATTTTGGATGCTCTAGCTCTTGGTGCCTAGCAGTGCCATGCGTTCGATCACAAGGTCGGCTAACGCCTCTTTTTCTAACCCTTTTTTTTCCAGCTTAGCCTCGAATTCAAGTTCAGAAATTTTGAACAAGTTTTTGATGTTCTCGATTTTTTTGTCTGTTAGTTCTAGTATGCTGTCGTCTCGTTCGCCGGGAACTGTTTTGGTGACTAAGCTCAAGTAGTCAGATTTTTTGTGCCTGTTCTCTGTTATTATCAGCGTTGCTACTTCTGAGGAGTCCTGTTTGATTCCCAGCGTCTTCACAGCCTTTTTTATCTGTCTTTGGGCAGAGGCGTAGAGTAGAGCCTCAACCGCCAGATTGTTTGATATGTTTGTGTTTTTTTCGAAGGCGTTCAGCGCGTTTAAGGCTGCAAAATACAGGTGTTGGGGACCTGCCACGTGTTTGGCGTCAAAAAACTGAACCGAGATTCCCATGTTTTCTTTTCTGAAGTGTTCAAGAAAAGCGTTGATGTCCTCTATCTGGACGTTCCTGAAACCGACTATAGTGATGTGTTCGTTAGATTTTTCCGTTTTTTCGTTCATTGTTGTTCCCTGAAGATTTCTTTGGTGAACCGTTCCGCAAGTTCCCTGTTTAGCCCGGAACTGATTAGCTTTTCTTTTGCATCCTCGGAAGTTAACTTGCTGATTCAGAGTTAGCTGAGTTATTTGTTCATGCTGGTTAAGGCGATTTAAGAGTGTCTAACGTTGAGGTGCTTGTTTTAGGTTTCGGGGTTCTTTCTTCGGTGGATATATCGGATTCTGATTTATGTATTTGGCTGTAATAATGATTATATGAATTCGGAGCCGATTTCTGGTGTAGAGGCTCGACTAATGGTAACTTTGAAGGATCTGCGGGAGAAGATCGAAAATCTGGAAAGCGAGAAAACTAAGCTTCTGGAAGAGGTAAAGACCCTTAGAAAAGAAGCAGAGGGAAAAGCTGCCGCACTAGAATGTGAGGTGGCTGTGCTTCGAGAAGAAGCGGAATCGTTGAAAGAAATGCTTGACAGCTTCTAGTTGCCGAAGCCCTTTCACTTGCTTAATTCGTGAATATTCAGCCCTTTTTAGGTTAAAGAAATAGAGAAAACCTGCTCTAAACTGCGAAGTTGGAAAGCCACAATTAATCGAGTTCGTGGAGAGCCTTCAGCCTTTTAACAATGTTTGGGTGAGTGGAAAACACTTCCATAATCTTGTCGAAAGTAGTTACTTTTTTCCGCAGAACCTCTTCAACAAGTTTTCTGTCGCCCCCAACTCCCCCAAACTTGCTTAAGGCGGCTGCATCTGACTCTGCGCGATCTGGGTCAGAGATGAAGAGTGCCTTAAACGAGTTGGAACCGCCTGTGTTCTGTCGGTTGCGGCGGTTTCTTTTTACTACGTTTGTGTAATTCACTATCTTTGCCAGTCCTTCAGAGAGTTTGCGGGGTCCATCCTCGACGATGGAGGCGCTGTGGCGGTCAGCGAAGTATTCGCGTATTCGGCTCAGGTATAGTGTGAAGATGGTGAGTATCCAGTAGACGAGTAGGCTTGCGATGCCGATGATTGCGGTTCCTCCGCTGTCTCGGCTGTCTCTGCTGCTATACATGGAGGAGAGAAGCATTGAGTAGCCTATGAAATAGAAGATTGCTGGCAGTATGGAGACGAACATCATGATTTGGACGTCTCTGTGTTTTAGGTGACCTAATTCGTGTCCTATTACGGCTTCCACTTCTTCGGTTTCAAGGGTTTCCAGCAGCCCGGTTGTTACTGCAACTTTGCTTCCTGTGAGTGGTGAACCGTATGCGAAGGCGTTAGGTATTGCCATTTTTGCTTTCATGAGTTTCGGGGTTTTGATTCTGCTCTTTTTGCTCAGTTTCTCCACCATACTATGCAACGCTGGGTCCTCTTGGGGCTTGACTTCCTTCACTCGGTACATGGCGTCTATTAGGTAGGGGGCTATGAGCCACTGGGCTATGTTGAAGATGACCACTATGAAGGGCAAAAGCATGAGACTGACGCCGGCTAAAGCCATAATAACTGTGAAGAATAGCGTGGATAATCCGATAATGAGTGCTAGGGTTCCTATCAGAGAGAAGCGAAGTTTCCATAAACTCACGAAATTATCCCCAATATTGCTGAGCAAGAAAGGCGGCTTATAACCATTTTGCTTTTTTGTTTCTTAACCATATCGAACAATTGCTACACAAATGTTATATTCGTTCCTTTATGATATACCCCATAACATATGGAAAATATGAAAAATATGTGTGGGGAGATTGTTTTGAGTTCTAATAATGGAGTCTCAAAAGGAATTTTTGTTGCTGGAATTGTTGCTACGATGATAGTATCGGTTGCTGTGTCAACTGTGCTTTGTTCGTTTTTTGCTGTAGGTCCACAAGGTGAACAGGGCATACAGGGAATACAAGGCATACAAGGACCTCAAGGCATACAAGGTGAAACTGGACCACAAGGACCAAAGGGCGACACAGGAGACACAGGTGCTCAGGGATTGCAAGGAGAACAAGGACAACAAGGAGAAACTGGAGAACAGGGATCTAAAGGAGATACGGGCGATACAGGACCTATGGGATCTATGGGACCTGCGGGCGGATTTGGCGATCCTGATTATGACAGCGGTTGGATTCATCTAGCGGTTGGAGACTACACCGATTTCAAACACGATCTTGAGCAAGAAGATGATTTGTTCGTTTACATTATTGGAAGGTACTATTACGAAGGATACTACTGGTACTGCCAAGACCCATATTATATCACATGGATTACTTTAGATGCAAACACACTTACAGTATTTAGGCTAAACGAAGACATCTATTATGAACAGGCAAGAATGCTAATCTGGAAAATAGACGAAAACAACGAGTTATTTTAACAACCTCAGAGACTCTTTGTGAACAACCTATCCGACGGATTTTGCAGTTTTATTTTCTGACGACAACTTTACAGAACCTGCTTTTTCAGTTAAATAATTGCCGTTCGCAGGCTACCGTTTCAGTTAGGGTCAGATTTCTTTGGTTGAGTTAGCTAAACACGCTTTTCTGGTTGCACAATCCCGTTATTGGGTTGACTCTGCAGTTTGTGAGGTTGAAAAGTCGGTACGTTTATTAGATATCAAATGTATATTGTGTATTAAGATTCAATCTCCTTTCCTGAGGGGGAAACAAATTGTCCAACGAGAACAGAAAACAGGACCTGAAATCCCGAATAGAATTGATGGAAAAAGAAATTCTTCAACTCAAGGGAAGAAAAAGAGACGAAGCCAGAGTTGAGTATCTTAGGCTTCTGAAGTCCTGTGGCAAAGAATGTGGATTAGAGGAACCAATCTACCTTAAGCGATGCTAGCAGCAAAATCAGCCACGCCTTTTTTTAACGTAAACTGTTCTGGATTTATTTCCATCGTTTTCGTAGCATCTTCTGCACTCTTCATCCATCTCCTCAAGATTCACTGGTTCCAGATGAACATCGAAGCCTAAAGCTTTGTACTCTTCAACTATCTCGCTTAGTCTTGGCTCTCCAATGGTGGTCCGCTTAACCCAACCTTGTTTCTTCAATTCCTCAGACTTTGTCATCCATCCACTTCCGCCTTTTTTGTAGGAAATTAGTGTCAACTCTTCTCTATTCTGTAGATGTCTCCAACTTTGTCTATTTGGAACTTTACGCCCAGAATCTTCTCCATTAACCAAATGTTGGTGTCCAAGTGGTCTGTTACCTTTCGAGTTAGATATGTTGAGGCGCCGTCTGCCAGTGCAACGTAGGGCACAAGCATGTCCGCAAGATGAACGTCCACGGTAGCATGGGCTTCAATTTCCTTTAACAGATTTTCAGCCGCTTCTCTGCCCACCGCCTCGCTGGGCTTCCCCCGTTCTCCTATAGCATCCCCTGCAACTAGGGCGCCTTTGCTTGTTTTCGCCCATAACACTATAGAACTGCCCTTCTGAAGAGGGTTAGACTGGTCATTAACGACATTAATCTCTGCGTCGTAACCGTGATTTCCAAGAACTTTCGCAGCCGCCTCAGCTTGCCTCTCTGCAACCCTCTGCTTCTCCAAGAAAGTGCAGACTGAAACTCCTTTGACCTCCTCTATTCTACCAAACTCTTCCATGGAAAGTGCGTTGATCTTAGAGCCATTGCTGACGTTCAAGACGACTTCACCCCTTCCCTTAGGATAATAGCCGAACCTTTTGACAGTTAAAGAAGCTTTCACACCCATCCGCTCAAGCACAGGCAAAAGCACATATTTCATGTAATTAATCGTCGGAGCGTAACGAACGTCCGTGCCGCCATTAACAACATGAACTTTGACGTCGCCCTTAGCGTAGGCGCAGATGGGCAGAACCGTTAAAAGCAGCATGGATATGCTTCCCGCAGTGCCTATCTCAGCCCTCACCTCGCCGCTTACGATACTCTTTGGCTTGAACCACAGTTCACGAGAACCCAGCTTTGCCCCCTCAGTTTCAGCGTTACAGAGCTTCGCTGCCGTCAGCACTGATTCAAGGTGCTGGGGGCGAAGTCCAGGTTGTCTGCGCCTATGGCGGATGTTATAGATGTGCATGGGCTTCTCTAGGATGCCTGCAAGGGCGATAGATAACCGTAATATTGTTCCGCTGCCGCTCTTCTGGTTGCCGTCAATCGTTAACATTTCTGGTCTACAAAATATTGCCTCTCCGCATTTATTTAACCATAAGTGAGAGTAGCATAGAATTTTTGTTAAATTTTAACCAGAACCCCAGCAATCTACAAAAAGAAGCTACTGAGGGAGTCGCGGGGATTTGCACAGGGGACAAGTGTTGATGTCAACTGTAGAAAACCTCGTAACTCCCCTTTTTTATGAGTCGTGTTGTTAATCGATTTTTGGAAAAACATCACATTTAAATCAGTATTTCATGCTAAGAAAGTCATGAAGAAGTTGTACTTTGTTGCAATTTTTTGTTTGCTGCTGATCAGTTCACTCCTGTTCATTGCTACTTTTCTTTTCGATTCACCCAAAAGCGAGTCTCCAGACGTGTTCGTGGGCATCGATGTTGCTTATGACGGTATTGAGGAAATCAAAACCCTTGTTGACAGAGTGAGTTCTTACACTAACCTCTTTGTTATTGGAAGCACAGGAATATCCTATGACCAAATGAAGCTCGAAGAAACCTGTCAATATCTAACCGATCGCGATATGCAGTTCATAATTTATTCTGAACTCCCTTTTAGATTAGAATTGATACATAATGTGTCAAAAAACTACGAAGATAATTTCATGGGAATCTATTACCTTGATGAACAAGGAGGAAGACAACTCGACATTGCTGACTACAGATGGGTTGAGAATGCAGAAAATTATACTGACGCAGCCAACCAATTCGTTGAAGGCTTGAATTGGTGGTTAAACAGAAGGACTTACGGAAATATTACATTGCCATATGCAGCATCAGATTTTCGTCTATTCACATCAGATTATTCACTTTACTGGTTTGACTACCAAGCAGGATATGATGTTGTTTTTGCAGAGTTTGGCTGGAACTACAGCCGACAATTGAACGTAGCACTGTGCAGGGGAGCAGCGACAGTACAAAACAAGGAGTGGGGCGTAATGATTACATGGACCTACAATCATCCACCATACATCGCGTCAGGACCTGAACTATACGAGGATATGGTTCTTGCGTACGACAACGGAGCAAAATACATCCTCGTTTTTGACACCAACGAAAACTATACTGAAGGAATTTTAAAGGAAGAACATTTTGAAGCTTTAGAAGATTTTTGGCAATATGCCCAAACCCATCCCAGAGACAGTAATCAAGCTGAGAAGAGAGTTGCATTTGTTCTTCCAGAAGGCTACGGCTACGGTTTTCGTGGACCAGAAGACAAAATCTGGGGACTATGGGAAGACACCATCCTATCTCTTGAAATGAGCCATCATCTTGGCAGCTATTTAGAAGAATACGGAATCAACTTGGACATAATCTACGGCAACAAAATAGAAACCAACGAAAACTACAAAAAATACATCTTCTGGAACGGAATAATCGTCACAGACCCATAGGTTTTCTCCCATTTTTCAAAAGAATAAAAAAAGAAAATGGATTTTTAGGGGGCAGTTGAGGTTAGCTACGGCTATTTTTTTGGTGTGTGTTTTTTCTTGTAGGTGAATAATCCAAAAGCTGCGAACATAGTTGCGGCAGCCATTATGGATCCAATCGCAACTTCTGGAATTACGAAGAATCCGGCTGTAACCTCAATGTCGCTGTCATCTAAAGCGTCGATTCCCTCATCGTATATGCCATTGTTGTTAACGTCTACTATAATGTCGTATTTTCCTGGAGTTGCACCATTCCACACTGGGTAAGCATCCATTATCGCTCCCCCACTATCTGTCATCACCGTAGTTTTAGCAACATAACTGGGTATTGTCATGCCGTCAGTCCAGTCTACATCACTCACAACCTGCACCTCGTAAGATGTTTCTGGCGAAAAGCCGCTTCCCACAACGCATACCTCATCGCCTACGCCAAACGTATCCGTTGTCATCCAAGTAGTTGAATCAATAAGTATAGCACTCTCGATGGTCGGAGGACCTGATGCAATTATGATGTCGCCAAAGCCGCTTGCTGCATCCGCACTCCATCCAGTCATGTCAACGGGCCAATCGCCCAAATCGTGGCTGTCATCATAGGAGACTATGTTGAAACCTACTGTGTCTCCTAGAGCTAGGCTGAAGTCATGAGGACCAGTTTCTGTCTCTTCCGCGTTTACGTAGCCGTAGTCTCCGCTGTTTAGGGGATGCGAAAACTCAAAGATTCTGATTGTGCCGTCCGTGCCCATTGCCCCTTCGCCGTCAACGGTGCCTCCATAATTTTCGTCGTCTGTGGGCCAGCTTCCCATATTAAACATGTCTAGGAATTCTCCTTGTGCTGGGGTCGAACTAGTATGTCGGAGCTGTAGGACGTCGTCGCCGATTTCTAGTAACCCATCGTCGTCGTTGTCAAAAATGAAGGTTATCCAGTCCGCAGATCCAGCTGTGTAGTAGTCGTGTCTTTTGATTGCTAAGTACAAATTGTTTAGGTCATTCATGACGTAAAGGGTATGGCTAATGGGATCAGGTGAGCCTCCAGTGTGTGGAGCAACGAAGTCTATGGTGTCTGCGTCGTCCCACTCGCCTGCACTCATGATGCCATCTATGGTTGGCGGATTCGATGTGAAAGCCGACAATTCCACTCCTGAACCATTTGCTTTAACGAATGCAATCGGAATAATTGTAGCAAAAGTCAACAAAGTTAACAGTAAAAATGCCTTTTTTTCACTCAATTTGCTTTACCTTAACCAAAATTTTGGTTTAGTTATATTTAAATTGAATGAAAGTTGTTTATAGAAAAGTTGTTTTGTTTTTCTAAATGTTGGTTAGTGGGATAAAACAAATGAGTAAGTTATGTTAACGTATTCTTGTGTGGAGGTTAGGTTGATGGGTGAAGAAAAGGTAGACATTCAAGAGTTAGCCCAAAAAGTTGATGAACTTCTTAATTTACTGAATGTAATCGCAGGGGACCTAGCTGAAGTTTCCAAGTCCCTCAAAGCGGTGAGTGGACCAGCCGTTGCTCCTGCAGTTTCTGCTGCATCCTCTGGAAAAAAGCGTGACGTCAACGATGTTAAGCAGGCGTTTTCTTCAGAGCTTGCAGGTATGTTACTCTTTGAGGAGAATGGAGCCTTCATTATTGTGAAGCCGCGGAGATTCTTGGGGTCAGACAATTTCGCTAAAATTGCGTCTATTGTACGCGACCTTGGTGGAGAATACATCAGTGCAGGAAGAAATTCCCATTTCAAGGTTCCGAAGGAAATGGGTTAACAGTAAAAAAACTGTTTTCAACAATCTTCTGTTATTAGTCCTCTAATATGATTCCGCGTTAGAATGTTTACAGTTTGTTTGCTTGTGTTCGTTCACAGGACATATAGTACGTTGGAAGAGTGGAAAATAGGCTGTGAGTTAACGTTTGTTTGAGTGCGTTTTAGCCACTATTAATGTGGCTGTTTGGAAGATGTCGGGTAGCACCCTCAGTTTATCTGTTAGGAACTGGTTCAGATCTTCCAGATTTTCGGTGCACACTTTTATGATGGCGTCGTATTCGCCGTACATCATGCTTACTCTCTTTACTTCGTTGAAGTGAGAAACTTTTTCAAGTATATTCTTCTCGGTGCCCGGATTTAACGTAACCAACACGTAAGCTGAGACAGCCATCTGACTTCCTCGCCTAACAAACTTTTGCACGGAAGAACTTTAACCTTTTGCTTGCCCGCACAGAAAGGCAGGCAGGAAACATGGGTCAGACTATAGTTTACAGCAGCTCACGAAGTTTTATCCAGCAAATCTTGAGCAAAAGCGGCTGCTCCGATTACTCCCGCATCAGCACCCAGCGAAGCCTTCACAATTTTCAGTTCTTCAACAGAAGCCTCTAACGCCATAGTTGGAACAATATCCTTCACTATCTGGACCAACTTAGGGATTCCCTCGATAACACCGCCTCCGAGAACCATAACACAAGGATTAAAGGCGTTAACGATGCTGACCACTCCAGCAGCCAAGTATCGCCCAGTCTCCTTCACCAACAGCCGAGACAACAAATCGCCTTCACGGTAAGCTTGACTAACCGTAACCGCCGTAACTTGCTTAATGCCGCCTGCCAAAGCCAGCAAACGCCGCCCCTCATTCGACAAGGCTCTGATAGTCTCTTGCGCACGCTCAGCGATTGCCCAACCACCAACATAAGCCTCCAAGCAACCCTTGTTAGGGCAATGGCACTGTCGTCCATCAAAAACAATGGTGATGTGACCTAACTCGCCGCCACTGTTAGTGCAACCAGATAGAAGCTTTCCTCCAGTTATGACTCCCCCGCCTACGCCTGTGCCCACAAAAAGAACAGCCAAATCGTCTACGCCTCGCCCTGCACCGTAACGCCACTCACCCCAAGTAGCTGCATTAACATCGTTAGTCACAACTACAGGTAACCCATGCTGTTTCTCCAGTTTCTTCTTTAAGGGAACGTTCCGCCAACCCAAATTTTGAGAACCACGCACAACTCCTCTCAGGTCCACTTGGGCGGCTACGCCGATTCCAAGAGCTTTAGCTTCTTGACCAGATTTGCTGAGACAAGCTTCCACACCAGCTGAAATGTCGGCGATAACCTTTCCTGGTTCCTTTGAGTCATGAATCACAGATTTGTGAGCAGACAAAAGGCACCCATCAGCATCCACTAGTCCCACATTAAGTTTGGTGCCTCCAAGGTCAACACCCAACGTAAGCGAATCCATCTTCTGCATCACCATTTTTCCATTTATACACTACACTTAGCATGCAAGACATAAACTGCGTTAAACCTGTTTAACTCAGTTGCGACATTGAGCTAATGATTGATACTAAGAAAAGCAGATTAATTTTTCTACAAAACAAAAAAACAATAGACACACGATTACGTGATGAACAAAAATTAGAAGAAAAAAGAAAAAGATTCCTTTATGGCATCACTACATTGGAGGCATTCCGCCCGGAGGAGCACCTTCTTTTGGTTTCGTCGATGCAATAACATCGTCGATTCTCAGGATCATGGAGGCAACTTCTGCGGCTGACTTCATGGCCTGCTCCTTAACTTTCAGGGGCTCAACAACTCCTTTCTCGTAGCTGTTAACTATTTTGCCCTTGAAAACGTCAACGCCCATCAGATGACCGTTCTTCTTGTCATGAGCTGCTCTCAACCCGACAAGGATGTCTATGGACTCTAGACCCGCGTTTTCAGCCAGCGTCTTCGGCACTATTTCCAGCGAATCAGCGAACGCTTCTATAGCAAGCTGTTCCCTGCCGCCGACCTTTGTAGCGTAGCCGCGAAGAACTTTTGCGATTTCAGCTTCTGTTGCTCCTCCGCCAGCCACAATTTTGTTATCTTCAACCACATCAGCAACCACTGACAGAGCGTCGTTCATGGCTCTGTCCGCTTCGTCAACCATTCTTTCTAGGCCAGCGCGGATGAGAATAGCAACTGATCGGGGTTCTTTGCATTTCTCCACAAAGATCATTTTGTCATCCCCGACTTTACGTTCTTCCACGAGTCCTGCTTCTCCCAAGTCTTTACTGTTCAAGTCGTCCAGCTTTGTGATGACTTTTCCTCCAGTTGCTCTGGCCAGTTTCTCCATGTCTGATTGCTTTACTCTTCTTGCAGCCATGATTCCTTTCTTTGCTAGGAAGTGCTGAGCCATGTCGTCGATGCCCTTCTGACAGAATATAACTGTTGCACCCGAGGAGCTGATCTTTTGCACCATCTCTTTGAGCATGGTTGTTTCTTTGTCCAAAAAGGCCTGCATCTGAGTGGGGTCTCGTATCCTAATTTCTGATGAGAACTCGGTTTTTTCCACCTCTAGAGGAGAGTCGAGAAGCGCGATTTTCGCTTTTTCACTTCGTTTGGGCATGCCTGCGTGAACAATCTCTTTGTCGATGATTATGCCTCTGATAAGTTCTGTGTCGTAGAGGCTTTTTCCCTCTTTCTTAACTCTCTGAATGTTATCAATGTCCGCTATCGTTTTATCGCCCCGTTTCTCAGCGATCAGTTTAACGGCATCAATGGTGATGTCAGACAGGTGACCACGAGCATCACCCACAGCTTTGCTTCCCATAGAAGTCATGGAAACTTTCTTCAGGGCTGCACGATCATCAATGTCAACGGTTATCGCCAATTTGGCTAAAGCTTTCACAGCCTGTTCAACGGCTTTTCTGTATCCCTGCACAATGATTGTTGGGTGAATATTCTGTTCCAGCAACCCCTCTGCTTTCTGTAGAAGCTCTCCAGACAAGATTACAGCAGTGGTGGTTCCGTCGCCCACCATGTCATCCTGGGTTTTGGCTACTTCCACCATCATCTTTGCAGCGGGATGCTGAACGTCTATCTCGTCCAGTATCGCTGCGCCGTCGTTGGTTATGGTTATGTCGCCTAGGCCGTCAATGAGCATTTTGTCCATGCCGCGAGGACCAAGAGTGCTCCTTAAAACTTCGGCGATGACTTTGGCAGCCATTATGTTATTTTTCTGTGCTTCTCTTCCACGTTTACGTGATGTTCCTTCTTTAAGGATAAGAACAGGTTGTCCACCCTGTGAGGTTAAATATGCCATACAAATCATTCCTATTTTGCAGCTGAATTTCTAGCTACTGCAACTTTCATCTGGAATATAAAGTTTACTAACTCATTTTTCTTTCCAAGGTTCTATGTTAAAAAACAGCGAAGAGAGAGCGAGTAACGTCATATTTGGGTCCCAAATTACATGCTGTGCTTCAGGTCAAAGGGAGTTGTGCAATAAAAGATAATAGGAGCCTGCAAAATTAACTCGGTGAGTGTTTAAACCATGAGTGTTTCTCGCGTACCCATCAGATTCATTATTGAGAACGTTGGAAAAGCGGAAGGAGACCTTGTTCGCATCAGTTCTCCGCGGACTACAGATGCAATAATCAGGCAGCTTCCAATTGAGGGTCGCGCAGCCATCTGGCAACAAGAAGTTTACTTTGAGATTCCCGTGAAAATGGGCAACGAAAAGGCTAAGCCAACAGTGGAAAAGGGAACCTTAGCCTACTGGCCTATGGGAAGCGCCCTCTGCATCTTCTACGGCGAAACCCAGCCATACAGCCCCGTCAACATAATCGGGCAAGTGACCGAAAATCTGGAACTGTTCGAACAAGTCAAAAGCGGAACAAAAATCATCGTAGAAAAAAGATAGTTGCTTCACTATTCGGTGTTGAACCCACCACTAACGGAAGAGCTGAAAAACTCCAAAAGTTGATGAAATCAAAAGATTTTATAAATTGAAAAAGGGCTCGCTGAGGCTTCTGCACAGGCGGTTTGGGGAATGAAAAATGAAACTTGGAAAGCAACTTAATAAGTTTCATTTTCCTGTGTCGAAGCCATTCAGCTTCCCTGTTCCTCCTAAATCAAACCAAAAGAAAAGCCTTTTTGTCAAGAAATCTTGACCAAAACATGGTTCGTTTTGTCAAGAAATCTTGACTTGGACATAACCAAGCATTTTGAGTAGGTTAAAGAATCTTCACAAGAAAGAAGTGGTTTTGTGCACGCACACGCATCTCCCTCAACTTTCTTTTTGAGAGTTAAAAACTTAAACACAAACCCAAACGAAATTTCTGTTAACGAGTAGCAAAATTTTAAAAACAACATAGGATATATGCTGTCTGCAATGGGTTCAAGGAGTCTTTGACAACTGGCTGCATAGCAAAGCAATGATTTGGGGATTAGAATGTCTGACAATCCTTTGCACAAACCACATGTTTCTGACTGATCGGTTGTCAAAGGCAACTAGAACTCAATAATGAAACAAAAAAGGAGAAAAAATGAAAATGCTAAGAAATAGACACAAAGTTTCAACGATTATTTTGCTAACAGTTCTAACGCTTTCGTTGACTCTTACAATTCTTCCGATGGTCAATGCTCAGGGAACAAAAACCTACCCATATATCGATGCTGTACCTAATCCTGTACAAGTAAACCAACCAGTGTTATTCCATGTTGGAATTTCAGCACAAACCTCCAATGTAGCAATGGGCTGGGAAGGCTTAAGCATAACAATCGAGAGACCTGACGGCCACACTGAAGTAATCAGTGACATCAGGACTGATTCGACTGGAGGAACTGGAGTTCCTTACACTCCCGATGTTATTGGAACATACATCGTACAAGGCCACTTCCCTGAACAAGGTAATATGTTAGCTAGCGACAGTGATAAAATAGAACTCATAGTACAAGAAGAGCCACTAGAATACTATCCCGAACATGCACTTCCAGACGAATACTGGACTCGTCCAATAAACGCACAATTCTATACATGGAAAGAGATTTCCGGTGATTGGCTGAGACCCGCAGGAAGCTACACAATGCCGCCAATTCCAAAGTATCATTCTGGCAACGCTGATGCACCTGAAACAGGGCACATTCTTTGGACAAAACCATACACGCAAGGAGGACTAGCCTCATACGACCTTGGTAACGTACAATACGAAATGGGAGATGCATACGAGCTCAAATTTATGGGCTCAGTGATAATAAGCGGAGTACTATACTACAACAGCTACGAAAATCAAGGTAGCGATCCTGAACTAGAGCAAGATGTCATTGCAGTAGACTTAAAAACAGGTGAAGAACTTTGGGTAAGAAACTGGAATAATGAAAGACTGGCTTTCGGACAAACTTTCTTCTGGGACTCGTATAACTATCACGGAGTTTTCGGTTACCTCTGGACTGAGAGCGGTACAACATGGAAAGCATACGATCCATTAACTGGGCGCTGGGAATATACAATGACAAACGTTCCATCCGGCTGGAACATGTATGGACCAAAAGGCGAAATCTATCGATACACCGTAAACACTGGGGCAGGAACACTGTCATTATGGAACTCGAGTAGTGTAGTTTCAGAAGCAGGTAGCTGGAGACCACAAGGAAATACTTACGACGCCTCAAGCGGAATCGAATGGACCAAGGACATACCAACAGACCTGCCTGGACAAGTTTGCTCATACCATCTATTTGACAAAATAGTCGGCAGTAGTGCTGGCGGACTTTTCGGCGCCACATCTCCTGACGTCACCAATTGGGCAATCGACGTTTCTCCAGGAAATGAAGGAAACATTGTTTTCCGTAAAACTGAAACATTGCCAGTAAGCGGTTTGACTTTGGTTTACTGTGAAGCTGTTCCAGAGAATGATGTTCTGATATTATCAGCAAAAGAGAACATAAAATACTATGGTTTCTCCCTGACCACTGGTGACCTGAAATGGGAAACTGAACCAGAAGGCTACTTAGCTTTCTATGACAAATGGTATGGTCCTGCTTACGGTTATGGGAAATTCTTCACTGGCAGAGTTAGCGGAGTGGTAACTTGCTACGACCTTGAAACTGGAGATGAACTGTGGCATTATGATGTGCTAGACAAGTACCATGAAAACACTTGGGGCCCCAATCACCAAATTGAATACCATTTCCTGGCTGATGGAAAAATCTGTTTATCCTATGGAGAGCATTCGCCAATTAATCCTCTGCCTAGAGGTGGACCGTTAGTCGTTCTTGATGTCGAAAATGGAACAGTAATCTGGGAACTCAGTTGGGCAAACAACTGGTGGGGCGGACATGTGATGATCGGAGACAGCACGATGGTAGGATTAAACGCATACGATAACCGCTTATACGCCATGGGTAAAGGTCCAAGCTCAACCTCAGTTTCAATCCAAAACGACGTTATTTCACTCGGAAGCAGTGTTATGATAAAGGGCACAGTTATGGATGTTTCTCCAGGCACAAAACAGGCAGCTCTACAATTACGATTCCCGAATGGTCTCCCAGCAGTAGCTGACGAGTCAATGACCGACTGGATGCAGTACGCCTACATGCAGTATGAGCGCCCAGAAGACGCTGAAGGCGTTGAAGTATTCCTGAAAATACAAGATCCTAATGGCGACTGGTACTCAGCCACTGTTACAGCCGATGAAAATGGCGTGTTCAGCCACATGTGGGCTCCTGCCATTGTCGGCGAGTACCAGGTCACTGCGATGTTCGAAGGCTCCGAATCATACTTCGCATCACAAGCAACAACCAGCTTTGGCGTAGACGAAGCAGCAGCAGTAGATGTTCCTAGCGCAGCAGAGATTGCTGATACCACTGCAAGCAGACTTCCAGCGTATCCAGCAGCTTCAGACATAGCACAAGAAACAGTGAACAAACTGCCAGCATACCTGACAATCGACTTGATCGTCCTGATAATCGCTGTCGTAGTCTTGGTCATCGGCTTACTGGCCTACATGGCACTCAGAAAACAGAAATAAACCCACATATTCTCCCCCTTTTTCTTTTTTATGAAGCAAGAAAGGTTAAGGAAACAGAAAACATCATTTCTGTTAACGAGTAGCAAAATTTTAAAAACAAAATGGGGGTATAGCTCTTTGCTATGAGTTTGTGGGGGTCTATGGCAGCTAGCTTATGCATGCACGTGCTGACCGATCAGTTGTCAAAGGCAACCAAAACTCAACAAAAAATGAAGAGATGAAAAAAATGAAAAAACTGTATTGTAAAACAAAACTTCTCACTATTGCATTAGTTCTAGCGTTAACTTTTGCTGCACTGACAGCGAGCATTTCATACGTTGTAGCTCAAGAAACTGCAACCCGTTGCTTTTTGTCTGTACAACCCAACCCTGTTGGACGTGGACAAATTGTCACCGTTAGTGTGATGGTTCAACCTGTTCCTCCATCAATGAGTGACGTCTACCATGACGTGAAATTGGATATCACAAAACCTGACGGAACAATTGAAACAACTGTGAAGGACAGTTGGTCAACCGGAGGCTACTACATCCAATACATACCTGATATGGCTGGCATATACTACTTGCAGATGAGCTATCCCGGCGAAACCTTTGCACAAAACCGAATTCGAAGTGCCAGTGAATCTCCTGTGACTGAGCTTGTTGTGCAAGAAGATCCAATACCAAGTTGGCCTGAAACTCCACCTACTGGCGATTTCTGGGATCGTCCCGTAAGCGCTGACCTCAGAGAATGGGCTCATATTTCCGGAAACTGGTTACAGAGCGGCTATAACACTACCTACCAAATGGGTCGAAGCCCTTCGGCTTATAATCCATACAGCACAGCACCGCGGTCTTCACATGTAGTGTGGACTGAGGAGTTGGGGTTAGGTGGTCTCGCCGGAGGAGAATTTGGTAGTGCATCATACTATGGAGGACTAGTATACGAAAACTATCTTAAGCCACCTATAGTCATGAACGGCCTGATTTATTACAATCTGTACTTTGATTCGTCGCCTTTCAGTGCTTTCGTTTGTGTCGATTTGCGTACCGGAGAAGAGCTATGGCGTGTGGAGGGTGCAAATGTGGATGTCGGACAGCTGTGGGATTACCGATCACCCAACCAATATGGAGTCATCCCGTTTCTGTGGGAGACCGGCTCTACCTATAATATGTATGATGCTTTCACAGGAAGATTCATATGCAATTTCACGGGCGCCTCGACAGGTCGTATTGTATTCGATGATGACGGGACAATGCTAGTGTACATGCTTAACGCACGAAGCGGTCAGGTGTCTATGTGGAACTCAACCAAAGCCTTTGAAGAGAATGGTTTGATAAGCGGTTTCGGCGGCGTAGGGATGTTCAGATTCCGTACAGGGACGTATGATTGGCAGCGCGGAATCGAATGGGAGGTAACAACGGATATTGCGAGTATGACAGTAGGGGGCAGAACCTACTATCCAAATGCGTTCTCAGTTTCAGGCGATGTTATATTAGCTTCTGCAGGACTCGGATCAAGCCAAACAACATTACATGCTGGATATAGTGCAACGAACGGTTCATTATTGTGGTTTTATGCGCGCGACCCACCGGATATGCCACTTATCAGAACTGCTGTTGGAGACGGCGTCTTCGCCCTACACAACACGGTGAGTACAAGATTTCACGGTTACGATGTAGCTACAGGGGAGCCACTATGGGAAAGTGATGAACTTGTGTATCCTTGGGGTACATACATTGGGCTTTCAATGCTGATTGCAGACGAGAAACTCCTCGCTGGTTCCTACGATGGATACATGCACGCCTTTGACATTGACACAGGGAAGGAGTTGTGGAAGTACTCTAGCGGAGACGCTAACATCGAAACTGCTACGGGTACCTGGCCCTTCTTCTATTCTTTCATGGCTGCTGACGGGGTGGTTTTTGCGCCCACCGGTGAACATTCTGCCTCACAGCCCTTGTACCGTGGGGCAAAGCTGCACGCAATCGACATGGAAACAGGAGAGGGTGTATGGAACCTGACAGGCTGGTATGTAAATGCTGCTCTTGTTGACGGTTACTTGCTGACACACAACGCCTACACCAATCAGATGTATTGTATAGGAAAAGGACAAAGCGCCACGACAGTAACTGCACCCCAAACGGAAATAGAACTAGGAGAGAGCGTCATAATTAGAGGCACAGTCACTGACCAGAGTCCAGCGCTCAAGGACACACCAGCCATCTCAGATGAGTGCATGAGTGCATGGATGGAGTACAAGTTACTGCAGCATCCAATCCCTGAAGACGCAACAGGCGTTACAGTGAAGTTAACCGCTGTTTTCCCCAACGGTGAAACACAGGAGATAGGCACGGCTACAAGCGACATGTACGGCAACTTCGGAAAAAGCTGGACTCCAGAAGTGGAAGGGGATTACCGGGTAATCGCCACTTTCGAGGGCACAGCATCGTACGGAAGCTCGTCAGACTCAACCTACCTGACAGTGGGTCCAGCAGCAGAAGAGGCTCCTAGCGCAGAAGAGATTGCTCAGACAACACTAACCCAGATGCCAGCATATCCAGAAATTCCCGCATACCTGCCAATAGACCTGATCATACTGATAATCGCTGCCGTCGTCTTGGTCATAGGCTTACTGGCCTATGTGGCACTCAGAAAACAGAAATAAACCCACATAATCCCCCTTTTCTTTTTTATGGACCAAGAAAGGTTAAGGAAGCAGTGTAAACATTGAAGGAAGTGCTGTTCTTTGTCGGCTGCCCCTCAATTCCAAATCTTATTGTATTTACAATCTTGATCGTGTGTTCTGAAAGATTTTATTAGACCTGTGTTTTGACTTTCTTGAATGAGGGAAACATGATTGCCGTCAGCTAATCCTGATAGACCCTTCGTCACTTTGAGTCATTCCATAAAGGAGAGAGAAGCAAAACAACTCAGGTTCGCCAAATGCCCAAATTGTGGACGTGTGACGCCCTATAGGCTCGGCTCCTTGAAAGGAAAACGCCTGATTTGTAAAACTTGTAAGAAGCCGATTGCATCAACCCGCCTATGAACTGACTCAACACACGCTTAGATTTAGTTGTGCAGCCCAGAACAATTGAGTGAGCAGTGCAAAGAGTCACGGAATTTGCTGTTCACTAGAGGCTGGAGATGTCTCCACATCTTACACAAACTCTCCCTTTTTGCGAGTTAAAATTTTGGTCCCAACCACAAAAATTGTCCCTAGTCAAGAATTCTTGATAAAAAAGCTTTTCTATTCACCCGTTAAAGGACTTCATGGTGCCCACAAGTGCTGAAAAAGAAGGGCATGAAATCTAGGGCTTTCCTGTGCGTCATTTTCACAATTGCGGTTGCCTTGGTTTGTGCCGCAGTTTTTGTTTGTCAACCAGTTTCTAGCTGCTACGGTCCCCATATTACTGCTAGCATATCGGCGACTGAAATTTACATACACGAGAGCGTCACTGTGAACGGAACAGTTTGTCTTGGACTCGAAGATGATGAAGGGCTGAACCTGACGGTAAGGGTGACCTTCGTTAAGCCAGACTACAATTGGATAGATCAGGTTGTTGAAGTTGACAACGTGACTGGAGAATTCTCGGCGACCCAGCAACTTGACATGGCAGGATACTGGAACATATTCCCAATATACGGTCACATAAATGACAGACTAGGCGTAACTGTGATTGATCCTTCAACTGACCCGTCCAGTCCACTGCCAACTGTTGAGTCGCCATTTAACCCGAACCTTCTAGTGCTGACTGCAGCCATAACAACAGTAAGCATCGGTGTAGTATGGGCAGTGACTGGACTACGGAAAAAGACCCGAAAAATCAGTTCTTGGAGGCTGTTCATCCAAATCTTGCTGGTATTCTTGATTTTCTTCGGCATATTCGTTGATCACGAAATACTGCCGCGACCAGCCAGCAAAATTCCCGTACACGAACTTATAGTTGAACCCGAGATTTTTGGAGTAAAAATGGCTGATGGTCTTCCAGTTCCATTCTTTGGCTGCTACTATCCCTGCGGCAGAACCGTAACTTGTGCCCTCTGGGAAATTCAAACCTACATCTTTCCGTTCTGGGAAAACACCCGCGGCTGGGGTGTAGAATACAACTCCACTGGACCAGCCAGGTTGGCAATCGTTTTCGCAGCAATCATACTGTTGTCTGTTCTTCTGGGCAAATCCTTCTGTGGATGGGTCTGTCCCTTCGGCTTGTACATGGATTTGCTTTCATACCTGAGGAAAGCTTTGAAGATACCGCACCGAGATTTTTCAGAAAGCTTCAACAAAAAATTTTATCAGTTCGGGTACGTGATTCTGGCTCTCCTAATAGTGATAAGCGTCATTTTCGGCTCAGAAGCCATAGTGAATGCTCAGTTGGTTCCTGGAACAGAAGAAGGGGGTTTTGTTTACCAGTACTTCTCTGCGCCTTTCTGTCAAGTCTGCCCGATGAAACCATTTTGTGTGCTGCTAGAATCCTCAGTTGGATTGATACGTCCAGAGTGGATTTCCCAAGTAACAACAGGTGACTTCTATGAATTAGGTTATTACGTGACTTCAATAAATCTAATCGTGCTGGGCATAGTCACCGTCGTGTCATTCTTCTATAGACGTGCATGGTGCAGAATCTGCCCGCTAGGCGCCCTGATCGCTCTATTTAGTCGCTTTCCTCCATTCAAATGGGTGTCAGTTCTCCGCTTAAAAAAGATGGAAGAGAAATGTACAAAATGCGGAATCTGCAAGAGAGTTTGTCCAACGCAGGTCACTGAAGTGTATGATCAGAAGGGCGGAGACATCATGTCATCCAACTGCATAATGTGCATGCGCTGTGTCGAAATGTGCCCTTATGAGGATGCTCTACAATTGAAAGCTGCAGGAAAAACCGTTTTGAGGTCGAGAAACTGGCTAGAATAAAAACTGAAATGGGTTGAAAGTTCTGTGAAGCAAGCAAAAGCGATTTTTTTAACAATATTACCGCTAGTCAGCTATTTTTTGGTGCCTGTTTTGTTAGTTCACGGTTCTGGGCTCATTTTTATTAGAGCTGATGGAAGCATTGAAGGAACAAACATGATTCACCGTAGTGGAAACATTTACAGTTTCGCAGGCGACATCGACGAGTCATATGGAATAATTGTGGAAAAAAGCGACATCATAATTGATGGTAAAGGTCACACGCTGCAGTCAACCCCCAGAATTCTGCCAGTTGGTTCATGGGACTTTGGGATAGAGTTAGCGAACAGCACAAGTGGTCATGTAACAATCAAAAACTTGAAGATTCTGGGCTTCAACATTGGAGTCTACATTTGGACAACAAACAACACTGTGGAATGTAACACAATATTGGGCGGCAACGTGGGCATCTTTCTCGCCGAGTCCCCGAACACAGTTGTCGGCAACTACATAGCGGATAACATCGAAGGCGTATTCTTGGGTCCGTTACCAGACACTCACAAAACTGTCTACAACATATTCTATCACAACAGTTTCGTTAACAACACAAGACAGGTCTATGACTGCGAATGCACTGACCCACACACCATCCAGCACCTTAACATCTGGGACAACGGCACAAGCGGCAATTACTGGAGCGACTATAACGGAACCGACGCTGACGAAGATGGATTAGGCGATACTCCATACCAAGTCAGTAACGATGACAACGACACACATCCCCTCATGGCTCCCCCTGCATTTCCTTCAAACAGAAAAGATGGCTTCCTAGGCACAAACATACCACCAGAACTGGGTCTAGCCATCACCGCAGGAGCAGTTATCACAATATCAACAACAGCTTATGTGGTTTTCAAGCGCAAAAAATCCAAAAACAACAAGTAACGCATCTGTCATGGCTGAAGAAACTCGATCAGCGTAAAAGCCAAAACTGAAATCCCAAGCAAAACAAGCACTGCTCCACCCAGAATTGATGTCCACTTTCTGAAGAGCGGAGCTTTTTCAAGAAGCCATCCAACTACTCCTGCAAGAATCAACATCGGAGACAGCGCCGTTCCTAAACCAAAAAGAACAGCTAAAACAGTATAATTAGCTTGATAATTCGTAATGGCATACAAGAGAAAGGCAACAAGAGGAGGACACAACACAAAACCCCTACTTAAACCCATAAAAAAGGCTCGGACATCAAAGTTTTGCCTAAAATTCCCTAAGCCTCCTTGAGATTCAACGTTTTTTGGCATGCAAGTGTTGCAGGAAGCCTTTTTGAAGAAAGTGCTTATGCCGATGAAGATGACGACAAAACCGAAGATTATTGAAAAAATTGTCTGGTAAGTCTCGAAGAATGCGGCATTTACAAAAGTGCTCAGTAAACCTGCTATGCTTCCTATCACCGCATAGGCAACTATGCGACCTGAATTATAGATTACAGTGACAACGACTCCTCTACGAAATCCTGCTTTGATTCCTGCAATGTAACTTGCCACATAGGGAAGGCAGGCTGATGTGCAGACTGTGAGTCCATACAATATCCCCAAAGTAAGAGAAGCAAGATAAGGGTTCGAAATCTGCTCTAACACAGTCATCTTCAAAGACCTGCAAGTTTCTCTCGGATGCTTATCTATACTGGCTCCTCAAACTCCTCTTGAGGTATCTGAGAAAGAAGCTTTCCATCCCTCATAAAAAGCAAACGGTCAGTGTATCTTCTGATATACGCTGCGTGGGTCACAGCCACAACGGTTTGACCCTGCTCTTTGCTTGCCCGGTGACAGATATTCAAAATCTCTTTTCCACTTTTAGTGTCCAAGTTTCCTGTAGGCTCATCAAAAAGAAGAACCCTAGGCTTGTTGGCAAATGCCCGAGCAATGGCTACTCTCTGCTGTTCCCCTGTGCTCAGTTCTGCAGGTAAATGATTGACCCGCTGTTCCAGTTTCACCAACTTAAGAAGTTCATTTGATCGTTCAAGCCGTTCATTCTTTGGCATACCTGTTGGAGCCAACGCAGCTTCCACATTCTCGAGGGCAGAAAAAGTGGGAATCAAATTGAATGCCTGAAACACAAACCCAATCTTCTCTCGTCTAACCCTAACCAACTCGCCTTCACTCAGCTTCGAAAGCTCTTGTCCATCCAGCATCACTGTGCCCCCAGTTGGGTTATCCAGTCCTCCCATCAGGTTAAGGAGCGTGGTTTTGCCGCTTCCAGATGGACCCAGAATAGTAAGAAATTCGCCCTCTGCAACTTCCAAGAAGACATCATCTACAGCTTTCACTTCGCCGGCGCCTCCTTTCTGATATACTTTTGTCAGGTTTGACAGCTCGATCATGTTTTTTGTAACCATTTATCCATTTCTCCGTTTACACTGCTCTGATGGCTTTGACTGGCACCAATCTGGCTGCCCTCAAAGAAGCGAACAATCCTGCAGCAATCCCACTTGCTAATGCTATTCCGAACCCTACGCTGAGGAGCACAGGGTCTACTGAAACAAATTTTAGTGCCCCACCAATTTCTCCGCCTATAGTGGAAAGAACGTAAGAGGCGAAAACGTAACCTAAAGCACAGCCTAACAATCCGCCTATGACCCCCTGTATTAACGACTCTGTGACAATCTGGTTGACAACATTACTGTTGCTCCAGCCTATAGCCTTCAGTATTCCTATCTCCCTAGTGCGCTCCGCCACATTACCAAGCTGAGACTTGATCGTGAAAAGAATGGTGATAGCCGCTAAAGCAATCGAGACGCTCCACGCAGTCTCCTCACTCATCTGGATAACCCCAACCGCTGTCTCAGCCAAATCTGACCCAGTTAAAGTGCGTGCATCAGGCCACCTCTCTTCCAACTCTGCAGCAGTTTGTTTCACCTTGCCTGGGCTGCTTGTGCGGATGAGAGCCATATTCACTAGACCAATTGGTTTTTCCGGCAAGATCTCTTGGACAACTGGCAGATTCACGTATATGTGGGACTTCATGATGTTTGTTGCGCTAACCTCGACAATTCCCACAACCTCGAAATCTGCCGCGTAATTTACTGTTGACCCCAGAGTAAGATTGTTCAGCACAGCGTATTCTTTGTCAATGATTGCCACGTACTCATCGTCGGGTGTAAGGTATCTTCCCTCAATTATGGCGCTCGCCAGTACGGCGTTTGTTTCTGTTTCTGAGGGGTCTATTCCCGTAAACACCATAGCGCGTAGCCTGTGCATCATTATCGGTACAGCGCATTCAACATCGGGGACACTCTCGAATTCAGTTAGGAGGGTTTGGTTGAATGGGTACGAGAAAAGGTGGTTCACGATGTAGCATCCAGTGCCTGATGGTTTGAGTGGTGCTGTGTAGAATAAGATGATGTCTGTTCCTATGCTGTTCAGGGGAACTGTGGTGCAGGTTTCCCAGCCTCTCGCAGCCATAACTAATGTGATTAGGGTGCTGATGGCAATAACAAAGCCTGCGATGTTTACTGCAGCTCTATATTTGCGTCTTCGAATTTCCCGTAAGGCATATGCAAGTGGTATCAACCTGTCAACCTCGCTTGATTCTCAACTGAGAGTGTTTCAGGAAGAGAAACAAATACACAACAAAGAACCGGCATCCGAATAAGACCTGTCAATGTTTTTCCCACCATGGACCCATCATTCTGTTTGGTGAGTGAACAAAAAAGGGTTTTTGTCAAGAAAGCTTGACTAAAATCTTGGTTGCTTGGTCAAGAAACCTTTACAAAAATGTAAGCAGCTAGACACCACAATGTTGTATACAGAACATCAAGAAAATCACCTGACATGAGACCACGCGTGCCAAAAACTTACGGAAATGGCTGCTCTTTCCATTCCTTTATTTGTTGTTCGCATTTGTTTTTTATGTTTGGGTTGTCTGTTTTGTCTCTTAGGGTTTCGAGGAATTCGATGCGTTTGTTTACTGCCTTGATTTCCGCAGTTTCGTAGTAGAGTCGTCCTTCAATGAAGTCTTTCATCTGCTGTGTCTTCTGGATGATGAAGCCTGCGTCGTCAACTGGGTCGTCAAGCGCTTTCACGTGGAACCAGATGGCTGCTTCTTGTTCGCGGAGCTGGCTTAGTCCCTCGATTTCGCGGATGACCCTGATGTATGTTCGCAGGAACTCGTAGTATCCTGCTGTTTTGATCAATTTCAGGGCTTTTTCGACTTTGGTCACGAACTGTGGGCTTCCCTCTGTCTTCAGTTCGTGTTTGTAGCCGTTTTCGATGAGTTCTCGGGCTTTCTTCACTTCGGCTTTGGTGTAGACTCTTTCAGGAAAATCCATTTTTTTCTAATCCCCCAACTGCAATACTGTACAGAAATTTTAGGCTGCCAGCTTATAGATTTTGAGGTTTTTTCCTCCGGAAACGTGTTCGATCATTTTCCGTTTTTCTAGTTCTTTAAGGAAAGCGTTGGCTAAACTCAGCCGTATGTTGAAGCGTGAAGCTACCGCAGAGGGGGTGAGAACTTTCATTCCTTGTAGTGTGCCCATGACTTTTTTGTTGTTGATGTCGGGCATGGTTAACCCGAGGGTCTTCTTTGCTGCTGGTGTTGCATCTTTTTTTGGTTCTTTATGTTTGGGTTCTTTGGGTTTCTTTGGTTTTGTCATTTGTTTGAGGGATTGTTTCTTTTTTCCGCCGCCCATAGTGTCTTCACCAGAGTTTTGAAGAAGAATGGCTCCTTATAGGCTTTCTCCCTGTTACTGGACTTCGCCGACTCCGATTTTGTGCTGTTTCTTCCATTCATCCAGTGGGATGCCCAGTTTTTCCTCTACTTTTGGTCTGTGGATGGAGTTCATGGTGCAGAATGGTATGATTCTGCCGTCGGGCACGGCGTAGTGGATGCAGCATCGTTGGACTCTTTCTAGGTCGAAGTTGTAGGGGTCCATGAAGTGCATGGAGGCGACGAGAAGCATCTTTCTGTGCAGCTCTCCCAAGGAGTTGTAGGAGCCGGTTCTGAGAATCGGCAGGAGGTATTTTCGTAGCAGACCGAACTTGATGTGGCGGAGCGCTCCGACCAGGCGTAGTTTGGCTTTTCTTTTGTGTCCATTTTTTGCTTCTTCGTAGACTTTCTGTAGGGTTTTGATGAATTTGTTGATGTTGCCGTATCTGGTGATGGGTATCATGTCGCCGTCTTCGATGAAGACGTAGGTTGCCATGCCGCAGTGTTGGTGGGCAGTGAATTCTACGTATCTTTTGTCTTTTAGCGAGGCGACTGCTTTGCTCATGGGTACGACTATGGGTACGGGGTAGAAGTCTGTGACTTTGATTTTTCCTTCTGTCTGTTCCTCTACGTCTTTCATGAAGTCGGGGATGGTGATTCTCATTTTTTCTCGTTCTTTTTGGTTGATTCTGCCGCAGATTGATACTGGTTGGACGTTGACGCATCGGATTATGTCGAAGTTGTCTTTTGCGAAGTTGATGATGTCGCCTATTTGTTTGTCGTTGACGCCTTTAACCAATGTGACGACGAGTACGATGCTTAGTCCTACCTTGCGGCAGTTTTCTATGGCTTTCATTTTGATGTCGAGAAGGTCTAAGCCACGTGTGAACTTGTATACCTCGGGGGTTAGTCCGTCAAATTGCAGGTATATGGTGCTTAGTCCCGCGTCTACTAGGCTTTTGGCGAATTCCAGGTCTTTTGCTAGTCTGAGTCCGTTTGTGTTGACTTCTACGTGGTGGATGCCGAGTTCTTTTGCTTTTTTGATGAGTTCGGGCAGGTCTTTTCGTATTGTGGGTTCGCCGCCGCTGAATTGTAGGCCTGGCGGTTTCACTGGCTTGTTTTGGACAAGGTTTTCGAGCATGTCAAAGATTTGTTGTTTTGTGGGTTCGTATACGTATCCTGCGGTTGCTGCGTTGGCGAAGCAGACTGGGCATTTTAAGTTGCATCTGTTGGTTACGTCGATGATGGCGAGTCCGGTGTGGCTTTTGTGTTCTGGGCAGATTCCGCAGTCAAGGGGGCAGCCCAGTTTTGTTTCGGTTCTGGGGTTTTCTAGGCCTGTGCCTATTTCTTCGTATTTGTTTGCTTTTTGGTACAGGTCGTAGTCTGACCAGTAGATTTCTTTGACTTTTCCGTGTTGTGGGCACTCTTTTTGTATGTAGACTTTGTTGTCTTCTTCGAGTATGGTTGCGTCTAGGACTTGGAGGCATTCTGGGCATAGGCTCTTCGTTTGTTTGATGACATTCATTAATTTGACACCACTGTTGGGGGTAACATTTTTTATGTGGCTGGAGAGCATATAAGAAGGTTTCCAAACGTTTCATAAGGTGAAAAAGGTTGTCTACACCAGTCAGCGAGGACGCAAAGAAGGTTCTGCATGAGGTTGGGTTAACGGAGTATGAGACGCGGGCGTACCTGATTTTGCTGGAGCGGGGGGTTATGACTGCCAGCGAGGTCAGCGAGCATGGTGGTGTGCCGTATTCTAAGGTTTATGAGACTTTGAATTCTTTGGAGAGGAAGGGTTGGGTGGAGGTGGAGCGGGGTAGGCCCAGCAGGTATTTTCCGAAGGCTCCGTCTGAGGCGTTGGAGGCTGCGCGGCTGCGGTTGGAGGATATGGTGAATGGCTGGAGGGGTGTGGTGATGGGGGAGCTTCAGCCCTTGTATGAGAAGCGGGAGTTGCTGGAGAAGCCTGACATCTGGATTTTGCGTGGAGAGTTCAGTGTTATGGCGAAGCTGCAGGAGATGATGGGCATCGTCAAGTCTGAGTTGTTGATTGCTGTGCCCGCGTTTGCGAAGCCGTTTGTTGACGCTTCCGTATCTGCTTTAGGGCAGGTGAGAGCCAGCGGGGTTAACGTGAAGGTTATGGTTGCGGGAAAGTGGACAGAAAAAGAGCTTGCCCTGCTAGGCGATGCACGTTTGAGGGATACGCTGTTTGGGGGCGGAGTGATTGTGGACGGCAAAGAGGCGCTGCTGTTTTTGGGTGAGGCAGACACGAAACGCAGCTACAGCGGACTGCTGGTCATATGGAGCAACCACATCGGACTAGTAAAATTCGCACGAGAATACTTCCAACTCCTATGGGACACAGCAAAACCAACAAAAACAAACACTTAACACTGATTAACAAAGGGCTCTACTATTGGCTAAATTTTTGAAGAATGAACTAAAAAAAATGGAATCCACGGATTGTTGGTTTATTTAAGAAATAATTTATAGAAACAACCCAAAAGAATCCTAAATTGTATCTTATTCTAACCAAAATGATTTAAAGACTAGTAGTGAACTATCATTTTGAGAATATTTGAGGAATTACTATTGATATTTCTCGGTGCTGGAGCTTCAACAATTTATGATTTGAAAACATTACAGGGTCTTACTAGAGACCTAATTAATAAAATGAATAGTGCTGGGCATGGAGACATAATTAAGGAAATACGAATGGCACTCAAATACTTTGGTTTAACCCCTGATTTTGAAAATCTATACACTATCATTGAAGCATTGCAGAACTTCAAACAAGGTGTAAAAAATAGTGGACCATTAGCTAGTTATATTGCATACAAATGTAGAAATTCTGTTAGCATTAAGTCACACCCTGATTTCAAAGAAATTCTTAGAGACTTCAGAAGGATCATTTTTGAAGAATGTTCAATTTCTCCTGAAAAAATTGAAAATCAGCATGCGATTTATGATGAGCTTTTCCATCTAACTGATGTAATTAGTGAGTCTAGAATTCTTTCTTCAACAATAGGGGAGACTGGAAAAAATATTGGAATACCTGCGTCTCGAACAATAGTTACAACCAACTATGATATGTCCATTGAATTACATTTCGCTAACGCATCAATACAGATTGCCGATGGATTCTCGATATTAGGTGATCAATACATTAAGCATTTTGATCCTAAAAATTTCCTGAAACATGGGAATCAATCGAATTGGTTAATTAAATTACATGGGAGTATCTGGCAATTTCTCTATAAAAATCAGTTCTGCAAATCCCTTCTCGATCCTGAATTGTTACCACATAGAAGACTCAAAATCAAAGAAAGAATGATGATATATCCAATCGGTGAAAAACCAATTCTTAAAGAACCTTACTACACTTTTTTTAAAATTTTCAAAGAGCAACCATGGCAAGTACTAGTAGCGATAGGGCATTCCTTTAGAGATTTGCCCGTAAATATTGCGATTGTAGAAAATTTACGAAGAGTATCTCAGTCTATATTGATTATCGTAAATAAAGAACCTGAAAAAGCGTTTAATAACCTTGGAATTCAGGATTCTATTGCCCAAAAAGTTATACGGGTTAATGGATTGTTTGGAGAAAAGGAAACTTTCAGAAAACTACGAATAGCTCTTCAGTCAAGGAGTTTCAAACAGTACCAAGGAAGAATTTGATTTGATTCAATTTCCTTTGTGCGTGTGTGTTTTTTTCTTGTTTGTTTTTTTATAGAGAGGGTTAGTAGGAGAGTAGTAGTTATTGTTTGGGTTTGGGGTTAAATCTTAACTCACGTTTTTTGTTGTTTTGGTTGTTTTTATGGTTTGGTTGCGGCTAGGAGTGCTACTTCGAGCCATTTCCAGAAGCAGTCAACGTCTTTGAATCCAATTTGCCTCAGCCATCCGAGTTGAGTCTCCACATCCAACAATATGTTTGCGGGGTCATCAGTTTCTGGAGATAAACCAACAGCAACCAGAAACCGTTGATGCAGCGCCTCAGTTGCCGAAGCCACATGCTCAAGATTAAGAAAAACGCCACCTGAAGCCAACAAACCAAAAATTTCCGCATACAACTGTCTCTTGCGTTCATGACTCACGTGATGGATAGCAAGACCCGAAATAACCAAATCAAAAGGCATCCACCTGTCTTTTGGTAGCGGCACATCAAGGTTATGCTTCACAACCTCCACTGAACTGTCTTCCGCAAACCTTTCTCTAGCAAGCTTCAGCATGGGGTCTGAAAAGTCTAGGGCAACTCCTTTTGCCTCCAGGTTCTTTTGCTTAACCAGCGCAAGCATTCTTCCGTCTCCGGTACCTAAATCAAGTGCATAATTCACGTTTGACGGAATCTGCTCCAACAAAACCGCCCTAACCTCTTCCCCATGCGGTCTATCATCAGCAATCGCCAAATACCTATCCACACGCTCAGCAGACCCCCACCTGTTAACACCAGACGAATTGTCCCCACTCATTTCAAAATCCCTACTATTCCAAACAGCAATTTCCTAGTTAACCCATTCCCCTTTTTGGTTTTAGCGACTAAACATTCACTCCCAACAATTCACACAGACTTCGCTCATATTTGTATCCAAAATCTTCTCCTGATCAATAAATTTTCTAACTAGCCCTAGACTTTCCTCATTAAAACGATACATGTGATTCTCCCAACGTTTCCCGTCAAATGAGGGATGCCTAATACATGTATGTGGAAGTTTCATGTCGAAACAGCACAAATGTTATATTCATTTCAGTTTGGTATATGTTGATATCACCAAAATATTGGGAATGGGAATCAGTTTGAAAACTAAAATTCTTTGTCTATCTATTTTTCTGTTTTTAATTGTTGCAACTATGACTCCAGTTCATGGGGTTGGTCAGGGAGAGTGGATCGTGAATTATCGAGTGGAAGACTTGGAAACAGGAGAGCTCATTCTAGAAAGTGATTTTGAAACAGGAGAAATCAACGAATATGATTCGCTATTCATAGGATCAGAGTTACGTGTGACAATCACGGTGAATGTAGTCATTACAGCCACCTACGCCAATTTGAAACTTACCACTAACTTGTCACCTTCAACCATCGAAGACAGATACTGGCAACTCGGATCACAGGCTTACGAGTTTGTGGACTATAATCCTGCGCAGCACTATGTAGAGTTCCAGCAGGTTGCAGGAAATTTCACCATAATATGTTATGGAAGAATTCCTGTAGGGATTACTCAAGAAGGGATTGATGGGTATGTGCTACACAAAGCAGAGGAACTTACTCTAATCAAGTTAACCAGTCCCAGCGGCGAGCTTCTAGATCACATCAAAAGTGATGTACTCGACGCTGAACTTGCTGAATACCGAAGCCTTCTCGAAAAAAGAGAAGACAAGTTGGAAACCCTTAAGGATTCGGGAATTGCCCCGGGTTACATTGAAATTTATGGAGACGTTCTCGCACAAGCAGAAGCTCAAGCAGAGCTTGGATTCGTTGATGAAGCGATTGCTCTCTTAGACCTCCTTGTAGTCTCTCAAGAGCCTGTTTCGTCGACTGTTGAAGTTCTTTTCCTGCCAATAATGGCGGGTTTAGCGATTGCATTAGTTGCAGTAGGAGTCTTGTACCTAAGAGCCAGAAGCAACAGGAACTATGTTTTATCCGTAATTGAAGATCAAATTAGGGATCTGGAAGGGGTAACGTTGAGAGCATCAAAGCTTGATAGAACTATTTCCTCAAGATTAGAGTCCATTAAAGAAAGACTGAAGAAACTGATCTGGGCGTAATTCAAAATGAATCCATACCAAAATAGTGTGATGCTGATAGGGTTAGGTTCAGCAGGAACTAACATCGTAGAAGCTTTCATGAATCACAGAAAAACTAAGGAACTACTGAAGAGCGATATTACGCGAATTTCTCTTATGGCAGTTGACATAGCTGATCCAGAAATCAGGAAATTACAAGAAAGCACTGTGAAAATGACAGATGTTATGAAGAAGCATGGGATTCCAAGAGAAAGAATGAGGATAAATGCTCAATCAATAAAGTTTCCAACTGCCGAAGCAATGTTCGACTTCATCGACAAGAAATACAATGAGTATCTTCTGAGTGAAGGAGCCAAACTCAAAAACTTCAATCCATGGCTCCGCTCAACAAGAGCCATACCTCCCTTAGCTGGAGGCGCAGGCAGAAGAAGAGCACTAGCAAAGGCAGTATACGTTTTGAACTACTACCAGCTTGGCATAATGAGAGGCTTAATAAATTCATTTAAAGAACAGGCTCTCTCATCGATAATCACTCCAACCGTCGTCTTGATATATGGATTAGGGGGAGGCACTGGAAGTGGACTATTCTGTGAGTTCACTAGACATCTAAGAAAAGTCTTGGGATCCAGTGTACCGATTATAGCTTTTGTAATCGCTCCATGTGGCGGGGATGACCCGCCAGCAAAGGGAACCTCAGCCTTTACGGCTATGAACGAATTATCTCTATTGCTGAATAGAGATTACAATGAGTATATCAGCAAGTCGTATGGCGACATCTACCAAAACCCATTGAATGCCCTTGTTTGGTTGCCATTAAGACCTGCATACACAAATGTAGGCAACATCGTCACTGCCCGAAGAGACATGGATGAAATGATCGTTGATATGCTCTATGTTTTGATGGATTTCGATTTGGCTGACCTTTTGGGAGGAATAGGAACTGAGGTTGGACTCACAGACAATTTCGTCCATACGTTAGGTATGCTCAAGATAATGTATTCGGTGGACGATTACATATTAGCCTTTAAGATATATTTCGAAAAACTTCAAGCATTATACGCGTTTAGAAAAGAGAAGCTTGAGATTTTTAAGGGAATCGAAAACATCATCAAAGTAAACCACGACATAACAAGGGAACTCTACAAGAAGTACCTGATAAAGTCGGGCACCTACGCTGAAGAGGAGTTTGACGAAAAAGTCAAGTCTATTATTTACGGAAATCCAATGCTTGAAGAAGACTATGAACTACATGTTAAATGTATAGCGGAACAAGCAAAAAATTGGCTAAGCGATCTAATGAAGTTTCTATCAACCATCAGACTGAATACAGGCTGCGGACCACTAGAGCGGAAAATAACAAAATTGGTGCTCAGAAAAAAGAAATCCAGAAAAAAGGACAACCTAGAAACGTTGCTCACAGATCTTGCAAAAATACACCTCGACTTCTCTGCAAAGAAAGCTGCCATCTTTGAGCGCTTGAAGCAACTAATTCCCGGCTCACAAGTCTTCACCGTAAGGCAAAAGAAACTTTTAGAGGATTTAATGAATCTAACGGATCTTGTTGAAAACTCTCTCAAGATTCTCAAATTCTATGATGAAACTAGGATCTTTACTGAAGAAGTAATCAAATATTACGAGGGACTCCCAGACTCTGAGTCTGAATTGAAAGATTTGAAGAATATTCGAGCACAATTAGCAACTCTCTATTTAGTTGTCCAGTTAATGCTTAGAACACCATCCGATGAAGCAAAGATGATCGATGATCACCTCAGCTACATAAATGAAGTCATGAACAAGATGATGGATAAACGTGGATCTATCGATAATGATCTTCTCATAGTACAGGAGGAAAAGCAGAGAAAAGAATTCGACAAATCAAAAATGGAGAAGCAGTTACGCAAGTTCTTAGGTTCAAAAAGATACGCCAGAGAACAGGTTAGAATGTATGAACGTGATCTAACAAGAATATCGGAAGAAGAGGCTTACACCCTTGAAGAGCTTGAAAATCTTGAAAGTAACATCAAATTGTATGATCAGCTGGCTAAAAACCTTGAACTCACTTCCGAATATCGTAAAAGATTGAACAAGATTGTTGATTTGTCTAAAGAATATGAAGAAATGCTCTCGCAGATAGTTGAACCCAAGAAATATTTTGAAAGATCAACCGAACTCACTGAAGCAGAGCAAACGAAGATAATCTTCAAAATACTAGCCGAACAAGAAGACACGCTCTCCAGAGATGTAATAGTGAAAGAAATCATTGACATGGAACACTTTACCGATTACATGAAGAGTATCATACGAGTTTTCAAAACACCAAGCATCATGGGATATAACCCAACCTATAAATCCGATTACATTTGGGTAACTGTGGAGACCCCTCCGAAGCTATGGAATGAAGACCTAACACAAGAGCTGTACACTTCACTTGCAGGATACGTTACCAGCGAGGTGTCACGAACAATAACTGTACGCGTAATCAATGCTCGGGACCCATGGACAACTCGAATCCTAGTTGTAGGTGGTAGAGGAAAGCCAGAAGACCTTGAAGCATTTGATGAAATGCAGCTCCTGTATAGTAAAGCTAACGATTTTGAGAAGAATTTCTCTCGTTCCTATCTCCTTGAGCATGGAGTTTCAGCAAAACAACTCGTTGACGAGATACGAAATAACAATCAGGAGAAGAAACAAAGCACCAGCGAGGATTAGCCCCTTAATCTTCTACTAAACTCTTAACGATTACTTGCCATTCTTCCGCATTTATGAAGCCACGATCTATTGCGTCACCTTTTATCGCGTCTATATCTTTTTCCATCGAGGTGAACATCTCAGTTACATCGAAGCCTCCCACAAACATAACAACATCTATTCTGTCACTGGTATCTTCTACGTATATGGGATCACTGAAGTAGATAGATTTGAGGCTGGCTTTGTCCTTAAACCAATTGACTATTGACAACTCAATTTTTTCCCTTGGAAGTTTGGTCTTCAAGTGAGACGGAATGCGAAGGAGAACATAGAGCACCGATGCACTTGACAGGTCAAATGTTAAAAGAGGTCTGAGTAATGCGGCGGCGAGTACATTTTCTACTGAGCCATAAATTCTGAGGCTAGCCCCTGTGGCGGATAGAACCGTAAAAAGTTTGACACTGAAAGACCTCGACAATTCAGAGAGTTCCTGAACAAGTGTTTCTTTTGCCAAAAGTAACTCTAGCAGATAATTGAGGAACATGGTGCCCGTCATCTTGGTGCCTTTTCTGTTGGTTCCCACGTAATTTTCAAGATTTTCCCTGTTCATGAGTAAAACTGGTGTAGAATCCGTAGAGACGCTTATTCCAATGGACGAAAAGGCGTTAAAGTGAACATCTGGTGGCTGTAGTTTTGATGGCAAAACTGCTAATGATACCGAATTTATGTTCAATAGTTTCAACTGTGAACTTAATGAGGGCAATAGAGCACTGCCAACACCCTCCCATATAGAGGACACAATAATTGCTTGATGTACACTGTTTATGGGTTTGTTTTTTAGGCGAGCGATAAATGCGTCATTTTTTATGATGTTAGGGTAAACATGAAACCAAAAATATGTGTCAAGTTTTGTGTCTAGACCTAGAATGTTATATGGCTCAAGACGGGATTGGCTCCATTTTCTTATGTCCTTGCTTGATTTACCAACAAAGATGGGTAAAGCATCATCAGTTTTTTCTATGAAAGATCCTTTTAGAAGAATCTGGATGGGGTATTCACCGATACATATGATGGCTTGCGAAGGGAACCATGGTTTTATTTGGTCAATGTGTTTTCTAATGCTCTCAACAACATCAAAATGATGCTGGTCTCTGCCAATAAGCAATTGGTCGATGTGTTTTCCGATGCTTTCCATAACATCAAAATGGTGCTCACTGACCTCCATGAATACCCTCCACGACAAGCTTTAAGAACGGTTAAGCAAATTAAAGCTTTACATTGATTTGCCTTGAAATCTCTACGTGATTTGCCCATTTTTCATCTGCGAGAGTGGTACAGAACAAGAAAGCAACGAAAAAAAGAAGAGACGGAACGTGCGCTTAAACAGAAATCGCTTAGGATATTGACGTTTGTAGTAACGCTAGTTGGCATGATGTTGGGGCTATCCTTGATCCCAATTTTTCCGCAGCCCTTACCACTGTTAATATCCTTTCTGATAGCTTTTGCTGCATTCATGAACCATGTGCGTAGTGGTATGACGGTGGGGTGCCTAATCCTTGGATTGGCAGTGGTATACCACATGTCGCGGAATAATATTATATCGCAGATGAGTACGATGCCTTTAGCTCGTCTGGCCGTGATTGTTGCCATTCCAGCAGTGTTTTTCATCCTCCCGGCAATATTTCATCGCTATGAAGACGCTATCGCCATTAATCTAGGTATTATCGCAGCAACCCTTCTTTTCTTCAGTGAAGCCTATTATCTTGCCATACCTTTAATCTTGGTTGTAGCGGCACTCTATAAAAAGACTAAATTGGGTCTCACTGTTTCATACTATGCCCTAATTTCATTACCACTTCAAATAATGTACTATTTGAATTATGTTCTTGGTCTAAGTAATCCAGAATGGTGGGAAGACCCTGCTGCTGACCCATTTCTTTATGTTCCACTCACAGGGATTCTGAAAGGTATCCAAGAATCAATGAATCAACTCAGAATACTTGAGATAAACAAAATTCTGGAAACTATAGCAGGAGAGATCACATTCACAGCTCAGGACCACATATCGCAGACTACGCAGATGGTTGTAAACAGATATTTCGATTCTCTTCCGGGCATAATTCTCTTTTTGGTCATAGTAGTTGGACTTGTTTCGGCTACTGCTTTATTAACACGAATGCTAGTAACGGAGGGTCATGCGACAAATTCGAAGTTGATCCTCCCCGCTTTAACATCGGCTAGCGCTACTGGGTTATTCTTTCTCTTCCTAATTGGTCTTCAAGAACCATTAGCTTTTAGGGCGCAAGTTGATCTTCTACAGATTTTAATCGGAGTTTCTGCAACTAGTTTAGTAACGGTAATTGCATCTTTGGTCAATTATGCGCCTAAGACAAGTTCAGAAATCGAAAAGCGCTCAAAAATGATAATTGAAAAGGCGCAAGAACTGTTGCAAGTGCGCCTACAAGTTATTGAATGGTCACTGAACAAAGTGAAGAGCAGCATTTCCTTAGATGTTAGTTCTATTGAGGGAAGAACGTTGATAGTCAAAAGCAAACTTGATAATATTATCAGCAACGTTCAGGCCGAGTTATATGACCTATCTGAATTAAACGAGAAATTCGATGAAGTAGATAAGGACCTGAGAAATGAGATTGACAAACTAATGTCTGACCTAGAAGACTCAGTGGCACAATATCAAATATTCGTTTACAGTGAATACTCGTCATGGGTACGAAAACTTGAGGAAATTGGTTTAGCAGTTGGAACCACCGTAAAAACAGATTTTCAAAAAGAATTACCTCTGGAAATGAGGTTAGAGCTCATTAGGGAGATATTGGAATCAGGAAGGGCTCTTACCACCAAAGTCATACAGGTCGCCGAACAAAGTTATGACATTATCAGGTCCTTATACGATCCAAATCTTCCTGAGAAAAGCCTAGCCGTAACATTCGCTAAGAAAAAACTTGACGAAACCACAGTTTCATGGACTGCTTTGAAAGCTCTTTTTGCTGCACTCCATAATTGGCAGAGGCAATACAGTGCCGAGATTTCCAAGTCTATGCACCGTCTTCAGAAATCACTGAATTCAATAGCTAATCTAAGCACTCAAAGTGAAAGATTGTTACCCGTCCTAGGCGATAATTTTCCGAAATTAATGGATCTCGTGAAAAGAGCTGAAGATGCCAGAGTTTACATGAAAAAAAAGACTCTGAACGTCATGAACATTCTAATCGTAAGAGAAGTACTCCAATCTTCATTAACAATTGCTAGAGACGTATTTTTGATTGTTCAAGAAGAGTTAACGAGTAATGAGAAAGCAATCGAAAGTCTGCTACTCACGAAAGACTATTCATGGGAGAAAAACGTTGAGTGGAGGAAACAAATAACATCTGAAATGGAGATGGTAGTTAGCTCATCAAAGTATGGGCTGAGTAAAGTGATGGAAAATCTGCCCAAATCCCTATCCTATCTAGATGAGCTTGTGGATTCAATAGTGGCATACAATGAGAAAAAGGAAATTTTACTAAATTATCCGCTAGCAGAAATGGCCATTGAAGAGTTACTTAGGCAAAAGAAGCAGGTTTATGCCCAAGACCTACCATTCAACCTCAAGTATGCAGAAGAATATCTTAAACTGTTCTACAGCCAAAACTACCTCGAGTTTTCTTTTGACAGAGAAAACAGGTCTCTCATGAAGAAAGCCTGAAGGTGGCTTTCACACCCATCTACAGTTGACACAAAAATTGTGGAATCGTTCGTGTGCACTTTATTAAAGCTTATATCAAGTGAGGTTCAGTAGCTAGTTATCATGAAAGCCGTGAAGCAGCAGACCGAAACAGAATTTTCAGAATCTGCCGTGAAAGCCTATCTAATAGGTCTAGGTAGCGGTACGTTAGAGTTTATTGATGATACCATAAAGTTTCACGTAGAGAAAGGGCGCCTCAGAAAGCGGAAGAAACTTGTCAGAGAAATACCAATGGCTGACATAGAGGGAATGGACCTAGTTGGAAAAGAAATAAGCATTACCTGGAAAGGAACCACTGACATATTTGTTATAGAAGAGACGGAATCAGCTGAAACAATATTTAAGAGGATACCTAAGCCTTTTAGAGAACAAAAACAGGTGTTTGAAGATAAAGAAGTTGCAAAACAAAAAAGACACGAAATCAGTAGGACAGTTAGCATAACTATAGATATAGCTGATTCATTATTTGACATACTCAGAAGTTTACACGGATGGGTTGACTGGGATCGCGTTGAGGGTTTCTTGAAGAGTTCTGAGAAAAACGCGGCGAAACTAACCGATCAAAAGATGAAAACAATAGAATTGGATTTCACGAAGCTTTCATTAGCTATAAAGGAACACTTCCCAGAAGAAACCTCGAAAGAAGCCTATAATCTTTTGAAGTCGTTACATGGTTATTTTGATGGATTAGATTCAGAGAATGAGTTTCTTAAAGAAATTCATCCAAACTATTACGATGCAAAAGCGACAATTCAAGCGCATTATCTGTTAAACGACATTGTATTAGGTACGCTAGTGGAAGATGAAGAAATTGGTAAAGAGCATAACGAGCTTCTGATTACGCTAGAAGCCTTGTCAAAGGGAACAGGCTTAAAAATTAATATTGACGCCATCAAGAATGTTATCGCCAAATTAGGTGTCGATAAAGAAAAGGAAAAAGTTGTTAAGGAAAGTAGAGCGGTTTTCAGAAAGCAACTTGAAGATTTGACAAAAACCTGAGTTTTGGATAACTTCACAACATCCAAAAAACGTTAAGGATATGGCTGTTTTCGTCCAGAAGACAATCAGAGTTTCTATTTTAGGTTGCTGAGTTTTGCTATTGCAAGCGGAACAAGCATCTCTTTTTCAGTTAGTCCTCCGTGGTGACCGAGCAGGTTAAATCTTATACCCTTAATGTGTTCAAACCAAACTGTCTCGTTTCTGTACGGCAGAATCAACAGGTTCCCCACCCTATCAGAAAATTCACTTCTCACCTCTCCCAACCCAAACAAACCAGCTTTTATCGTCTCTTCAGTTTCAACAATCTTTGCCTTGTCCCCAATCTTCTGTGCTAGCAACTCTTTTGTCTCCCGCAACTTTTCCTCTCTAACATGAAGAAAAACGTCTCGGGGACTTCCAGTAGGCAAAATCCGCTTCCCACCCCTGCCACACCGCAGATTCTTCACCACCTGCGGAAACTCGTTCAGATATGTCGTATCTTGGGGGACAACGCGCACGCCGCCATGATCCGAAGTCATCAACAACAACGTCTCCTTTGCGGTTTGCTGGTCAATTTTTTCTACCAACTCTTTCTGCAACAGATAAGATATCACTGACAATTCTGTGCTGTACTCGTAGCTTTGCGGTCCATATTCATGAGCTATCGTGTCCAGATTGCTCAAATGCACAAAAAAATAGGCTGGCCCCTTCTCCTTCTCCAACGTCTTCCGCAAATTCACAACCAGATCTGACGACTTAAAGTTCGGCACAATTGTACTTCCATCAAAGATCACTTTCGAATAGGCGCTGTAAGTGTGCCTGACGTAGATGTGCACAAACGTCTTGACGCCCGCCTCTCTCAACGTATTCTGAATGGTGCCTCCTTTAAACAGAAGCTTCGGATCGAAACCCCTATCCACAAGCTCATTTCGACGCTTGTACCCCAGCGGCTCAAAACTTAAAGTGCTGACTATCCGGTCAACCTCCTTGAGATAAAGATAATACTCAAAAAGCCCATGCTCCTGGGGAGTCAAACCCGTATTCAACGTTGTAAGGGCATTAGTGGTCTGCGAAGGAAAAACACTGGTCACCGGAAACACCCCGCCCTTCTCAGCAAGATTAACTAAAAACCTGTTATCTCCACAGAAACGCAAAAACTGATTATACCCAAAACCGTCCAAAACAAAAAGCACAACCTTATCCACCCCATCAACCTCCACACCAACCTCAACTGGAAGCCGCCTCTCACTCTCAACACCAAACAACCCCAACACTGTTCCCGGAATGTTCGAGATACATTTCCCTTCATAACACGGAAAAACAAAATCGCCATCACCGCCCTGCCTTCTACCCGAACCACCAGCTTCTTCATGTATCATAAAAACCACTAAGATTTGCGAAAAAATGGAGTAATGTCCGTACTATAAAAGACCTTCTCAACCTAACACACACCAACAACAAGAAAAAAATGGCATTCATCACATCAGGAGACCAATAGAGGTTCACTGTTGAAAACAGCCTGCAACCGAATCAGAATTTATTTTTCTGGTAAATTTGATATACCTTCTAAGGGATTCATAAATTCTGCGGATGGATAATCCATCCATATATTTAAATATCGCCACAACAATTACCTAATTCTCCTGTGTTGCGTCAAAACCGCCGTCTGGAATTGAGCGTGAATACAACCGCCCGAATTGGCCTAACCATCCGGTAAGGTGGTTGTATTTTCACGCCAAGAGATGCTCTTTCAGAGGGTGCAGCTATTTGAGGTTTTGTCTTACTTTGTTAGGCATATCGGATTTTTGATGTAGTCTTGGTTTCTGAGTTTCTTTACTCTTATGGACTTTCTGCATTCTAGGGGGTCTTCGGTTTGGGTAACCTCTATTTCGCCGTCAAAGAGGTTTAGAACTGTTGTTGCTTGATCTGTAGGGTGTTCTTTCGGGTCCATAACAGCCAGCAATGTGAAGCCTTTAGATCCGAGATCGGTGATCAGTCCTGAAATCCACTCTCTTGCAGTTTTTGTCCCATACGCTACGAGAACGTCAGAAAGAATCCCAACACATATTCGTCTCTTGGTTATCGATTGGTCTATAGTTCGGTAAGCTTTAGCCAATGCAATACCGAGGTTTGTCAGATCTGTTGTACTCCGAAGTTTGTACACATTTGGACGATCAGGAACATCAACCTTAGGTTTGGGGTTGCACAAGAACAGAATGAAGTTTGGTTTAGCTAAAAGATCTTCTAAATCACCAGCTTCTTTTGTGATGTAGAAAGTGATATCTTCTTCATCAACTCCAGCCTTCAAGAAATTTTTCATCATCATCTCTCGTTCATCACATGGAGGACCAGACAAAACAACAGCGTACTCGTTTGGAATACCACCCAAAAACAGAGAGTCAAGTTCTATTGTTCCAGTAGAAATTCGATCTTCTAGAATGACTTCTTCAACTCTAATCTCCAAGGTTTTAAGTTGAAGGAATTTGTTTTGCCCCAGCTCATCCAAATATTGAACTTTAGGATTAAGGCTATACTCTCCTTTCTTTGATGGCTGAAGAGTCAACTTCACCTCCACCAGCTTCAATGGAGCAAGCTGCTTACCCTTCATATTCAATGTAGTGTCTTCTATTCGGTAAATCTCAGGCTTCTTAACAACAACAAAATCTGGAGGAACAAAATCATCAACCCGCATAAGTAAGGCAGGTTCTCTTCCAGCATTCACAAACTCAACGGATAAACAGAATGATTCTCCAACCTTAACTTGCTCAAGAGTAGTGACTAAGTTGGCTTGGACGTTTGCATGCTCAAAGCTTTCCAGACCCACAGACACTTCGCTGGTTGGAGATGGTGCAGAAAATGAAACAGTGCTCGAAGCAATAGTAGGTGCTTTCATCACTTGACTCAAAGAAACAGCTAATGCTTTTTCCTCTCTAACATTAGCCAAAATCCCTTGCACCTGAGCTGTTTTCTCAGGTTGCTTAGCCTTCATGAACGACCCTGCAGCGATCTGAAGCAGATTCTCAGCCATCTGATACTGCTTTGCTCGTTTCTCCTGATTTGCTTCACTTTCAGCTTGATTCATAAACAAATATGCATCAAAAAGACGTTGAGTAGCCTTGGCATATTCGGAGGCTGCTTTATATCCCGCCTTTGCATAGTGTGTAGAGGCACTCTTCATGAAACTCTTAGCCTTGGCATGTTCCTCTAATTCTAAATTTGCTTGATATCTAGCTCCCGCAGCCAGACCCTTACAGAAATTGCTATTACCCAATGCCCAAAGACTCGCTTTGCTAGTATAGCAATATTCTTTTGTCTTCTCAAAAAGTTCTGCAGCCTCAAGATATGACTCAGAAGAAGTTGTCTCTTCTGCATCTGCCATCTTCCCCCATGCTTGGCACAGAATCGCAATGTATTCTGATTCTTTGCGTTCAGCTTCAACATCTATACCTTCGGTTATCGACGCAATTTTCTGTGCTGCCTCTCCATACCTTCTTGAACTCTGAAGATAATTACCTTCTCTGTCTAAAATTCTAGCTTCTTCCATCAGAATTCTAGCTTGACAATACTTTCGTCTAAGATCAGAAGCCTTGAACAGCTTCTGGGTCATTTCTTTTTCGTCAGAAGAACTGATTTCTTCAAGTTTCTGTTTGAAAGAATCTTCTGCCTTGCAGAACTGTTCATGTGCTTTTTGGAATATTTCTTTGGCTTGTTGAGGATTCTCTTTTCTGCTTAAGCCTTCTGCTTCTTCCACATTAGCCCAGGCGAAATAGTTTGGAGCCAGATAACCCCATAGGCCAGATTTCTTGTGAAGTTCTGCAGATTTCTTATAATGTTCTTTGGCTTTATCGTAATCCTCCATGGAATGGGAGTGTCTTGCTTGTTCTATTTGACTCCAAGCCCGCATATACAAAGAATAGTCATCATAGAATTCTTTGAGTTGTGGGATTTTTTCAGCTGCAAGTTTGTAGTTTTCGGATGCTAACTGATAGTTGTGTGCGGATTCAAGGCTGTCGCCGAGGCGGTCGTAGACTGTAGCCATTTGCCAGTATGCTTCTGCTACTCGACTTCGTGTATTTGCTATAGTGTAGCTTTCGACGGCGCTCTTGTAAACTTCAATGGATTTGCTAAGGACCGTTATGTCCTTGGTTAAGGTATACAGTTCACTTAATGGTGTACCGAACCTGTAACAGAACGCCCCGTAGAGGGTGCTCATCCATGTTAAGTGATGTAATTGATTATCTTTGGCAACAAGCTTGATAGTGTTCTCTATGGGTGCCAAAGAACTGTTGAGCAGTTCAATTTTCTTCTCTTTTTTTTGCTCGGTTTTTGCAAGTTCCGCGTAGATAGAGACTTGGTTACTCTGGTTAGAAATACGCTCCAAGTTGATGAAAGGTGTTTCTCGTTCTAGAATTGCGTTCTCTTTCATGCAGTACTCTAAAGACTCTTCTAATAATCGCCGCTTTTTGCTATTTTTTGTTTCCACGATGGCTCGAGCAGATAAAGCTTGGTTCAAAGCCTTTATCGCGTTTACGGTACGTCGTTCTATGTGCCCGTCTGTGTATTTTACGCCTTCACGTCCCACTTCAACAGCTTTATCAAGAATTTCTCTCGCTGATCTGCTGTCAGTTGCATTCTGCGCCAATATTGTTAGACATACAACAATATGTTTGTAATTCTGAAACATGGGACCTCCATAGAAAGCAATTGTGTGGTAATGGTCGATTGACTCTTGCGCCAATTTAATAGCTGTCTGGAACCCCTCTCTTCTTTTTTCAGGGTCTTCCTCCAGCATATTCAAAGTCATAATCCCCATACCTAATCCACCGATTGCTGAGGCTAAAATGCCGCGGTCTTTTGTGATTTTGGCGTATTTCAATGCCTTTTTGGAATGTTCTGCTGCAAGTACACTGTTACCTGCAATAAGGGACTGAATCATGGATGCTGTTCCGTGCGCTCCCCCTTTTATCCCAGAATCTGCAATCTTTTCAGAAAGCATTAACCCTTTTTGCGAATACTCAATGCTTCTTAATTGTGCTTCCTTAATTCTGTCTTTCATTCCACCAATCCACCATACAGCGACGCTATAGTAGAGTGCAGTAGAGATGTAGGCATGAGCCAGCTCATAATCGTCACCCAAATCGGAAAATATCTTGATGGATTTTTCTCCAAGATTCAGTAGCTCATTCATCATCCTCTTGATATCTTGGAAATCCGTCGGAAGCCAAAATCTGATTCCTGCTGAAAGTTGCAGCAGGTTATTACACGTCTTTCCGATGTTGATTAGGTCCCCGTCTTTCTCGTATTCTTCTAAAGCCTCATTTTCAAGTCTCCACCATTCATCTAACAACTTGCCCTTCTTTGCCCTGTCCCTTTCAAGCCTTGCGCTTACGTAAGCAACCAAAGCTTTTGCATGACTGATTTTTGCGCGATTTCCATTTTTTTCTACGCTCTGAAGAAGCTCAGCGCCTCTTTTGTAGGCTTTGACAGCCAACTCCATTCTATCTCTAAAGATATCATTTGTATCAGCTTGCATTGCGGCTTTGAAAAAGCAAAATCCTATCCGCTCCCGAAGTTCAGCAGCTTTCATAAAATCTTCTGATACTAAACTGGATGCTTGCTCGTAGAAGTCTACGGCATCAAGCCAGTCATACTTCTTCTCCAGTTCTTTTGCTTTCTCTAAAAGAGGCTCCAATTTTTTTGGCAAATTTACCTTCTCACAATGATTATCCTATGATGCATTGAAATAGCTTTGTATTTCAAACATTCGGAGAAACTGTTTTATCTTCTAGTGAACGATAATGATTCAGTATGAGGGATTTAATTTGCCAAATTCCAGAGCATTAACAAAGATTCAGTCAATAATTCTGATTGCCATAATTGTTGTTGCTGCAGTAGGTGGAGGAGCAGCATATGTTCTGTTGAGCGAAGAAGGGCAATCTTCTGAAATCATAAAGGTTGGTGTCCTTGTGGATATGGATGGATTATATGGAAAGCTGATTTGGCAGGCTACAGTACTGGCTGCTGAACAGATGAACGTTGAAGGTGGTATAATGGGGAAGCAAATTGAAGTAATTGGTGAGGATAGCGACGTTGAAAGCGGCTCGGATCCAGTAATAATCAATGCAGCCCTAACTAAACTGTTGACTATTCACAATGTTGACTTCGTTGTTGGAATGGCAGCAAACCAAGGATTCATGATTCAAGAATTAATTGCTCAACACAAGAAAATCTTCTTTGATATTGGCACAACTGAGGATGCATATACTCAAAGAGTGCTAGATGATTATGACCAGTACAAGTATTATTTCAGAGTTACCTCCAACGCAAGCTCAACATATCAGGGATGGAAAAAAGGTTTATTGCACATGAAGGAATTGACCGGCTTAAACAAAGTTGGTTATCTGGCAGAAGATATTGGTTTTACCAAAGGAATTGCAGCAGTTTTGGATGTTGTTGTGCCTGAGTTAGGTTTTGATCTAGTCTATAAAGAAACCAGTCCACTTAATGTAGTTGACTTCTCGAGTTACTTTGCGGCTGCTGAGGCGGCAGGAGTAGAAGTAATGGTTCCTCTGATTCTCTTCCAAGGAATCCCATTTGTAAAAGAATATCATGATCGGCAATCTCCTATGATTATTTATGGTGGATCTCTTGGTTCTTCAGTAGCAGGTTCAGAAGGTTGGGTTAACACAGATGGAAAATGTGAATACATTAATGTTGCCTCATATGCAATAGATGCAGCCTATCCTTTGACCAGCAAAACATTACCATTCAGGGAAGCATACATAGAACGATGGAGTGAAATTCCGCTTTCAACTGCAGCTTTTGGATATGATATTTTGCGTTTCATATTATATGATGCCATTGAAAGGGCTGGAACTCTTGAAGTTGATGCAGTTATAGATGCATTAGAAACTACCAGTGTAGAAACCATAAATAGTAAGAATTTTGTTTTCACCCCATCTCATGATCGGATGATTGGAAAAATTGATGACCCCGATTATGAACATGGTCCAGGTCTAGGATTTCAATGGCAAAATGGCGAACTGGTTCCTATGCACCCAAAGTGGCTTATGGAGGAAGCAGGTTCATCCTACATTTTTCCTGATTGGCCTGGACCATGGGATTAGCGTGTGTCAGGGTGCTGATGCTTGTTAGGTTAGGCATATCGGATTTTTTATGTAGTCTTGGCTTCTTAGCTTTTTGACTCGAATTGATTTTTTGCATTCTAGTGGGTCTTCGGTTTGGGTAACCTCTATTTCGCCGTCAAAGAGGTTGAGAACGGTTGTTGCTTGATCTGTAGGGTGTTCTTTCGGGTCCATAACAGCCAGCAATGTGAAGCCTTTAGATCCGAGATCGGTGATCAGTCCTGACATCCACTCTCTTGCAGTTTTTGTCCCATACTCTACGAGAACGTCGGAAAGAATTTCAACACAAACCCGTCTCTTAGCCACAGACTTGCCTATGCCTCGATAGGCTTTAGCTAACGCAATACCGAGGTTTGTCAGATCTGTTGTACCCCGAAGTTTGTACACGTTTGGAAAATCAGGAACCTGAGCCTTAGGTTTGGGATTACACAAAAACAGAATGAAGTTGCGGTTATCCAACAGATCTTCTAAACCAACAACTTCTTTTGATATGTAGAAAGTGGTCTCCTCATCTTTGGTTCCAGCTTTCAAGAAATTCTTTACCATCATATCTCTTTCATCACATGGAGGACCAGCCAAAACAACAGCATACTCCTCCGGAATACCACCCAACAACAAAGAATCCAGCTCTTCCGTTCCAGTAGAAACACGATCTCCTAGAACGACTTCTTCGACCTTGATCTCAACTGACTTAAGTTCAAGAGACCTGTTTTGTCCAAGCTCATCCAGATAGTGAACTCTAGGCTTCAGTTTGTACTCGCCTTTCTTTGAAGGTTGAAGAGTCAACTTCACTTCCACCAACTTTAAGGGCGCTAGTTGTTTTCCCTTCATATTAAGACAAGTTTCTTCTATTCGGTAGATTTCAGGCTTCTTTACTACCACAAAATCTGATGGAATGAAATCTTCAACTCTGGTTAATAGTGCAGGTTCTTTGCCGGCATTAACAAACTCTACTGACAAACAGAAAGATTGCCCAACCTTAACTTCCCTAACACTAGCGATCAAGTTTGCTTGGACATTGGCGTGTTCAAAGCTTTCCAGACCCACTGATGCCTCATTGGTTGGGGCTGGAGCAGTAAATGACGAAGTACTTGAAGTTATTGTGGGTGCGTGCATAACATCATTCAATGATACAGCAAGCGCTTTCTCTTCTCTAACCGTCTTCAGAACTTGCTGTACTTGAGCCGTCTTCTCAGGCTGCTTAGCTTTCATGAATGAGCCTGCAGAGATTTGAAGCAGATTTTCAGCCATCTGATACTGCTTAGCCTTTTTGTCAGGGTCAACCTCACTCTCAGCCTGATTCATGAAAACATAAGCATCAAAAAGACGTTGCATAGCCTTTGCATGTTCTGAAGCATTCTTGAATCCCGCCTGCAAATAGCTGGAGGCAGCTCTTTTCATGTGGCGTTTAGCCATGGCATTTTCTTTCAAATCCATGCTGCCTTGATATCTTGTTCCAGCTGCTAAACCCTTACAGAAGCTACTGTTACCCAACGCCCATAGACTTGTCTGTTTGGTGAAACAGAAATCATTCGCTTTTTCAAATAGTGCTGCAGCCTCCATATAAGATCCGGAAGAAGTTGTTTCCTCAGCGGTAGCCATCTTCTCCCAAGCTTGACACAGAATTGAAATATATTCCAGCTCTTTTCGGTCAGTTTCAATATCTATCTTATCAACAATTGCGGTGATTTTCTGTGCCGCTTCACCATAATTTTTTGAGCTCTGAAGATACTTGCCTTGCCGGTCCAACAGTTTTGCTTCTTCTAAAAGGATTCTAGCTTGGCAATACTTCCGTCTATGCTCAGAAGCCATGAGTAGCTTCTGTGTCATTTCTTTTTCGTCTGCTGATGTGATTTTATCCATTTTTTGTTTGATGGATTTTTCTGCGTTGCTGAATTGCTCTACTGCTTTTTGGAATGCCTGATTTGCTTGTTGGGTTTTTTCGTTCCTGCTTAAGCTTTCAGCTTCTTCCATATTAGCCCAAGCAAGATAGTTAGGTGTTAGATAACTCCAAAAATCGGTTGATTCATGAAGCCTTGCAGCTTTCTCATAGTGCTGTTGAGATTTTTGGTAATCCTCTATTGAATGATGATATCTTGCTTGCTCTATTTGACTCCAAGCACGCATATAGTTTGCGTAATTGCTATAGAACTCTGATAATTGGGATATCTTTTTTGAACTTAGATCAAATGCTTTAGCTGCCAATTCATAGTTTTCAGAGGCTTTTTGGTATTCATCTAGCCTATCATGCAGTTGGGCTAGATGCCAGTGTGACTCAGCTATCTGTGTGGGCATTTCTGCTTTTTCAAAGTATAGAGATGCTTTTTGGTACGAGTCTATAGCATTGAGAAGTGTATTCTCTTGTTTAGATATCACGTTAATTTGCACTAAGAGACTACCAAGAAAATCATAAGACATTCCATGAGAATTTAGTAATATTTTGTTACTAAAATGGATTAGAACTTTTTTTCTTAGTTCAATGGACTTCTCTACGGAACAAACTGCACGCTTTAATATCTCAATTTTTGAATTGCCATCAGTCTCAATCGTAGCCACTTCATTTTGCACTTGAGCCAACTGATAATAACCACGAGCTGCAAAACCGTATTGAAAAGGAAACATTTCTTTATGTATAACTAAAAAATCTTTCATGTAACACTTAGATTTTTGAAGTAGCTTTCTTTTTTCTTCGATTTCATTTTTAGTTTTTGAAATTAATTGCAGGGTATCACTCATAAACCATAAAAAGAAAACAGAGAGCATTTTCAAGCCCTGTAATTTTTGCATCCCCTCTTGGTTTAATTCAGTTGCCAGCTCTAAGAGTTCTTGTTTTATTTTGGGATCGGTTTCAATGGAAGCTAAATTGTTTACTGCATTAGTGTAGTCTCGATAAGCAACCCAAAAATATACTACGTTTTCAGTGATTTCTGCTAGATGCTTAATTTTCTGAAATAACTTGATTGCTTTCTTCAAGTTTTCTTTTTGTTTGTCTGGATCTTCCAATACCAAAGCTTGCGTTGATAGTAAATTGGCTGCAAGCACATTTCCACCAATAATAAGGTAATTACTTTTTGCGATTTTTCCATATTTTATAGCCTTCCGGTAATCCTCTATTGCTAAGGTTGAATCCTTTAATGCCTGGCGATCCCAAAATTTCGACCTGTATGATTCGCCAATAAGCCAAGGGTCCCCAGTTTTGTGAGAGAGCTCTAAAGCTTTCTTTGAATATTCTCGAGCTTTTTGCGTGAATTGTTCTCTATCTTCAGGCTTTTCAAATCCTGTAAAACTATGGTAGAACGTAGCAAGAAAATATGCTCTAGCTAACTCATATTCATCATTTAGTTTAGAGAATGTCTGGATTGCTTTCTCAACTAGCTTGCGGTATTCTTCACTATTCTTTTCATATTCTGAATAATTCAAAGCAAACCAAAAACGATGTCTACGAGAGTACTCTAATATTTCGTTACACACCTTTCCAGCAGAACTAAGATCGCCACTTTTTTCATGTGCATTTATTACTTGGTTCTCAAGAGTCCACCATTTATCAAGTAACTTCCTCTTCTTCAAAAGATTTCTTTCAAGCACAGCCTCAACAAGAGCAATCAAAGCAGTAACATGGTCGATTTCTACTTGTTTGGTCTCTACTATGGTTTTCTCAAGAAGTTCTGATTCTTTTCTATATGCTTGGACAGCCTGTTTCATATGTTTCCTAAATTCTTTGTTGGTCCCTGCTTGGTCTGCAGCTTTAAAATAACAATAACCTAAACGTTCAGCAAGTTCAGCAGCATTAACAAAATCTTTTTCTTCAAATAATATTTTAGAAGCTTTCTTGTATAATTCTGCAGCTTGGAGCCACTCATATTTCTTCTCTAATTCTTTTGCTTTCTCTAGTAGAGGCTCCAATTTTTTTGGCAAATTTACCTTCTCACAATGATTATCCCATGATGCATTGAAATAACTTTGTATTCCAAACATTCGGAGAAACTGTTTTATCTTCTAGTGAACGATAATAATTCAGTATGAGGAATTTAATTTGCCAAATTCCAGAGCATTAACAAAGATTCAGTCAATAATTCTGATTGCCATAATTGTTGTTGCTGCGGTAGGTGGAGGAGCAGCATATGTTTGGTTCAGTGGAGACGAACAATCTTCAGATACTATCAAGATAGGTTTCTTAGGTATGTTAGATAGTTCGATAGATAGAGCAAATTGGCAAGCTGCAATATTGGCTGTTGAAGAAATCAACGCAGAGGGAGGTATACTAGGAAGGCAAGTAGAATTGATTGCCGAGGATGCCAACCCTTATGACCTATTAATTTTCACTGAAGCCTTAACTAGATTGATAACTGTTCATAATGTAGATTTTATTGTTGGAGGAGCTAGTGGTCAAGCAGAAATTGTCCTTCAAGACACTATTGCTCAACACAAAATTATCTGTATTTCAGGAGGTATAATCACTGACGAGATAGCACAGAAAGTTTTGGATAACTATGACACTTTTAGATACTATTTCAGCGTCCAGTTCAATACTACAAGTGTGAAGTTGGGGATGACAGATGGCCTTCTTCACGTCAGAGAGATGACCGGCTTCAATAAGATTGGCTATTTGGCTGAAGATTTAGGCTGGAATAAAGCGACGAGGGATGAATTAGATGTCTTTCTTCCAGAAAATGGTTTTGAGCTTGTATACAAAGGAACTTTTCCATTAGGAACAGTTGATTTTTCAAGCTATTTTGCTGCTGCTGAGGCTGCAGGAGTAGAAGTAATGGTTCCTCTGATTTTATTGGATGGTGGTATACCCTTCTGTAAGGAGTATTATGATCGTCAATCTCCGATGGCTGTTTTGGAGGGAAACAATGATTTGGCTTCTAATTCTCATGGTTGGGAGTGGACTGATGGAAAATGCAATCATATGGCTTTTAACAATGTTCCAACTACTGCAGGTTATCCATTTACTAGCAAAACTTTGCAGACCCGAGATGCGTACATGAATAGGTGGGGTGAAGCTATTACTTGGGGTGCAGCTGATAAGTATGATGCTATCAAGTTTATTCTGAAAGATGCCATTGAACGAGCTGGGACCATTGAAACTGATGCTGTTATCGCGGCTTTGGAGGAAACCCGTGTTGAGACCTCTAATGCAAGAAATTTTGTTTTTACTCCTTCTCATTGTATTATGTGGGGAAAAGATGCTAATAATCCAGATCAAGATTATCATCTAGTAATGAGATTTCAATGGCAAAATGGGGTGCAAGTTCCTGTGTATCCAAAAAAGATAATGGACGAAGCAGGGACATCCTACACTTTTCCTGATTGGCCTGGACCATGGGACTGATGTGTTAGGTGCTGTTGCTTGTTAGGTTAGGCATATCGGATTTTTTATGTAGTTTTGGTTTCTTAGTTTCTTCACTCGGATAGACTTCTTACATTCTAAGGGGTCATTAGTTTGTGTTAGGCTGATTTCTCCATCAAACAGGTCAAGAACTGCGTTTGCTTGGTCAGGCGGATGCATACTCGGATTGATTACAGCCAGTAATGTGAAGCCTTTTGATCCAAGATTGGTGATCAGCTCTGAAATCCACTCTCTCGTGGTTTTCGCGCCATAATTTACGAGAACGTCAGAAACAATTTCAACACAAACCCGCTTCCTAGCTACAGCCTGATTTAGGCTTCGATAGGCTTTAGCAAGTGCAATGCCAAGGCTTGTCAGGTCTGTTTTGTCACGAACTTTATAGACGTTTGGAAGGTCAGGAACCTGAGTCTTAGGTTTGGGATTGCACAAGAACAGAATGAAGTTTGGTTTTGCTAGAAGATGCTCTAGACCATCCGCCTCTGTAGTTACATGAAACGTGATGTGATCTTCTTTAAACCCTGCCTCTAAGAAGTTCTTAACCAGATATTCTCGTTCGTCACTGGGGGGTCCAGCTAAAGCAACAGCATACTCATTTGGAATCCCACCCAACAGCAAGGAGTCCAGCTCTTGTGTTCCCGTAGAAATTCGGTCAGCTAGAATTACTTCTTCGACTTTGATCTCCACTGACTTAAGTTCAAGGGACCTGTTTTGCCCCAGCTCATCCAAATAATAAGCTTTAGGATTAAGTAGATAATCTCCTTTCTTTGAAGCTTGAAGAGTTAATTTAACCTCCACTAGCTTCAATGGAGCAAGCTGCTTACCCTTCATATTCAGAGTGTTGTCCTCTATTCGGTAAATTTCAGACTTTTTAACCACCACAAAATCTTGAGGAACAAAATTATCAACACGCATCAACAAGGCAGGCTCCCTGCCAGCATTAACGAACTCTACTGACAAACAGAAAGACTCCCCAACTTTAACCTCTCTAGCATCAGCGATCAGGTTTGCTTGGACGTTGGCGTGTTCGAAGCTTTCCAGACCCACTGCTGCCTCATTGGTTGGGGTTGGAGCTGTAAACGCTAAAGTACTTGAAGTTATTGTGGGTGCATGCATAACCTCGTTTAATGACACAGCAAGCGCTTTCTCTTCTCTAGCCGTCTTCAGTATCTGCTGTACTTGAGCCGTCTTTTCAGGCTGCTTAGCCTTCATGAAAGAACCAGCAGCGATCTGAAGCAGGTTCTCAG
>JASFHP010000008.1:0-85894 GCA_050123155.1 Candidatus Bathyarchaeota archaeon
TTCCGTTGCCTCTTTTCGGGTGAGCAGTCACTTTCTGTTAAGACTGGTTAACAGTAGAACCAGCCCTGCCGTGAAGAATATCGCTTCGAAAAATTCGTGGTGAAGGATATCGGCTAGGTCAAAAATTCTTCCACTAATGAGGAGATGATGAACTAGCATCAGCAAACCTACCAGAATGAAAACCAAACCCAATATTCTAGCACTAATTTTTCCCATACTTCTTCAAAGTGAAATCTTGGAATTCATTTATAAAAACAGTGGTTCCCAAAAACCATGCAAAGCCATAATGTGCACACAACAAAAGTTGGCACACACTCATTTTCTGATGCAAAAGTTTATTTTTTTCAGGGCTTCACCTTTAAGCAAGGGTGCGACCAGATGAGGGAACCTTTCGCCGAATTTGTTAAAGCCGAGCTAAACCCCAACATACTGTTAATCACCTGTGGACTTCCAGGAACATGGAAAACAGAGACATCCCAAGAAATCTCGAAAATCAAGGGACACCCAATCCTCAGAACCGACCTGATCCGCTTGGAAGTTCTCAAAAACGAGGATGTCTTTGACGTGAAAGTTGCAGGAAACATGAGCAAACGACAGCTTGTCTACGACGAAATGTTCAGGCAAGCAGAAAATCTTGCCCAGAAAGGCAAAGGCGTAATATTGGACGCCACTTTTGTAACCCAGAAACTGCGGAGACGCGCCGCTGAAATAGCCGCGAAAACCAAGATACCTTTTGTTATACTTCAGACCAACTGCTCTGAAGACGCGTCCATCAAGAGGATTTTGCGGAGAACCAAAGAGAACTATGAATCGAACGCCTTAACCAAGGAAGCCTACGATGCCAACAAGAAACGGTTTGAGCCCGTTGACCTGAATGACCTGAAGCAGAGGCACCCGAACCTTGAGATAATCCACCTGACAGTTGACACCGAACACGACAACCCAGAAGACTGGTACATAATCGGAAAAGAAGTCAGGTAACTGGACTCAGCTATATGATAATCGATTTGCATATCCACTCAAAAACCTGCTCCGACGGAAACCTGTCTGTCGAAGAAATCATCGAAGAAGCAAAAGCCAGAAACATCGAGTTAATGTCAATCACAGACCACGACGCAATCGGCTGCCAAAAACAAGCCGAAACCTTAGCACAAAAACACGGAATCAACTACATTCACGGCATTGAACTGAACATAACCTTTTCACACCCCAAATTCCGCAACGGCAAACCCGTCTCATTAGACCTTCTAGGCTACCAATTCGACATAAACAACAGAGCCTTAACCAGCAAACTTCAGCAAATCTCGAAATACCGAGAAGAACGCGCCGCAAAAATCCTGGAAAAACTCAACACAGAATTCGAAAAAGAAGGACTCCAAAACTTAACAAAAAACGATCTAACCAAGATTCAAAACTCCGCTGACGGCGTGCTGGGGAGACCCCACATAGCCGACTATCTGATCAGAAAGAAAGTTGTCCGAAACAGGCAGGAAGCCTTCAACAAATACCTAGTCAAATGCAACGTTCCCAAATATCCCCTCTACCTCGAAGATGCTTCAAGTCTGCTGAGAAACGCAGGCGGCATCGCAGTGCTAGCTCACCCCAACGACCCCTACGGAACCTCACTCATGAAGCTGACCAAATCACTGCAGGAGCAGACAGGCATAATCGAAGATTCGATGCTAAGTTACCTTGACGGCGTAGAATGCTGGCACTCCAGGCTCGACGCCGAAACAACCAGTCATTACGTGAAGTTTGCAAAAAAGCATGGACTAGTTATGACTGGAGGAAGCGACTGCCACCAGAAGCCCATCATCATGGGAACAGTCAAGGTCCCAGATTTTGTGGCTCGGCAATTCATCCAGTAGAACGCCTTTCTGATCAAAGGTTTCTTGCATAGTCTGCAGCTAACTCAAAGTATGCCTTTGCCTCTTTCTTTGCCGCGCTCTTCTCCTCTTTGCCCACGCTGGGGTCGTTTAGTTTGAAGCTGGTGACTTTTCCTCGCACGTAAGCTCTGTAGCACTTGTAGAAATCAAGAAGTTTCTCCAGCTCTCTGTCTCCCGAATACTTGGTGTATCTTTTCACAAAAAATTTGGACAAGTCGCTTCGGTCTTTAGCGTCCAAGTCCATGGCTAAGAAGGCAATGTCTGAGGCAACGTCACAGAACCTGAATCTTTCATTAAATTCTATCGCATCAAAGATGTAGATTCTGTCCGCAACGAAGATGTTGCCCGAATGGATGTCTCCGTGGCACTCTCTGATTCGGTTCTCAGCCACTCTATTCGCAAAAAAAGCCGCGTTTCCTTTCATGAACTCCTCGGTTCTTTCACGGATTAACCTGTAACTTTCCGTGGATATCGTTTCGCCGATGAACTCCTCGCTTTGCTCAAAATTTTCCCTCCAATTCTTTTCTATCATCGGCAACGACCCAAACTCGCCTATTTTCTTGCTTTTTTCCGCTTTCAGGTGGAATTCGGCTATGATTTTCGCCATTCTGTCAACGAGTTTTCTATTCACCTTGCCCTCTTCAAGGAGTCGAGTCATGATCTTTTCTTCAGGAATTCTCTTCATTTTCACGGCGTATTCAACGGTTTCTCCTTCACCGCCTATTTTGATAACGTCTGATTTGTTGATGGAAACAACCTCCAGGTACATGCCCCCACATAATCGCCTGTTGAGTTCCACTTCTTTTTCGCAGAAGACCCGCCTCTTCTCAAGGGTCGAAAAATCTAAGAATCCAAAGTCTACCGCTTTTTTAACCTTGTAAACAAAATTTTCAGTCAAGAAAACAAATGATATGTGAGTTTGCTTTAGTTCAATTTGCTCCGCTTCTTCTTCGTAAGCTTCGGGCTTCATTAGCGCTTCTACAACCTGCCTCTGGTCAGTCACGTATTCTCCCAGCCTATTCCATCCAAGCTTTCACATTCTATTAAATTCATCTTCAATATTGATTTTGTCGTCGAAACAGACAGTTTTCGTCTAACCTTTGTCTTCAGCAATCTTTCTGTCTCAGCCAAAACTTCAATAAACTCCCCAACTATCTAAATCCCCTATTCTCCATTCAGTTTATAGCCGTACTGAAGTGACCAGTTTTTTCTTTTTGCCATAAAGCCTTAAATATCCTGCTTGTTACTGACTTGACGATAGATATGCCAAAATGGGGCTACTCAATAACGGACATGGACGTGGAGAAGACAGTTAAAGCCAGCGGACGCGAGCTCAGAATATCTCACAAACACGCAAGAGAAGTCTGCAAAACAATAAAAGGAATGAACCTCGATCAAGCCAAGGACTACCTCCAACAGGTTATCAAAAAGAAGAAACCTGTTCCCTTCCGCAGATTTAACAAACATGTACCCCATCGCCACGGTTTAGAAAAAGCCTTCTCCGGCAGGTACCCTGTTAATGCTGCACAACAAATTTTGAAGGTGCTTGAAGGCGCTGAGGCAAACGCAGAATATAAGGGCCTTGACATGGAGCGGCTTCGAATAATTCACGCCTCAACCTCCCAGGGAATGAAGATAAAACGGTTTATTCCCAGAGCTTTCGGGCGCTCATCACCACGCTTCAAAACCCTTTCTCACGTAGAGCTTGTTCTTGAAGAGATGGAGGCAACCTAATGTCTGTGGTTAAACACTTCATAGAGGATTCCATAAAAAAGGCAGAGATCGACGAATTTCTGCAAAACGAATTCGAACGGGCAGGATACGGTGGCGTAAGCATCACCAAAACCCCTCTGGGAACCCACCTCGTAATCTATACCATGCGCCCCGGCATAGTCATCGGAAGAGGCGGAGAAACCATAAGAGCGCTAGCAACAGTTCTCGAAGAAAATTTTCAGCTTCCCAGCCCCCAGATTTCAGTGGCTGAAATCGAAATCCCAGAACTCAATGCCTACGTTGTGGCGTCACGAATCGCCTCAGCATTGAAGCGGGGCGTCCACTATCGAAGAGCCGGTTTCTGGGGTCTAAACCAGATTATGGACGCAGGGGCACTGGGCGCAGAGGTTATCATCAGCGGTAAGTTACGGACTGACCGTGCTCGATACGAGAAGTTTAGGACAGGATACTTGCCTAAGAGCGGGGAGCCTCCAAGAAAATACATGCGAAAAGCGGAGTTGCATGTTCAGACGAAACCTGGAATTTTGGGAGTAAAAGTTCGTTTGATTCCCCCTGATGCAGAGTTTCCCGATCAGGTAAAAGTACATGTAATTGAGGAAGAATTGGAGAAAGAACCCGAAAGAGAGACCGTGGAAAAGGCGGCAACCGAAGAAAAAGCGGTAGTTGAAGAGCCTGTGTCCGAACCTGCGACTCCTCCTGCTAAAGAAAAGACAGTGTCAGAGGAGAAAGTAGCCGAAGCAAAGGCTACTCCTGCTGAAGAAAAAAAAGTAACCAAAAAGAAGAAGGCTGCCAAACCAAAAGCTCCTGCTGCTGATCAAAAAGCTGTAAAGGATAAAAAAGCAGCCAAAAAGAAAACTCCATCCGCAAAGAAGCCGAAAGCCAAGAAAAAAGCAGAACCTAAAGTAGCTAAACCAGCAGCTCCTGCCAAAGCAAAAGCAGCCTCCAAAAAGAAAGCAGCCAAACCAAAGGCTAAGCCTGCAAAGAAAAAACCAGCAACAAAAAAGAAAGTTTCTTCAGCTAAAGAAAAAGCTGCACCGAAGAAGAAGGCAGCTAAATCCAAGGTTACTCCTGCTAAGGAAAAGAAGAAAGCAACCAAAAAGAAGGTATCTAAAACAAAGTCTTCTTCAGCTAAAGAGAAGAAGGAGGCTAAAAAATAGAATGGCTATCTTACGGTTAAAAGACATTCGCGACATGTCTTCTGAGAAACGAAAAGAGAAGATAACCGAATTCAGGACAGAACTGGCGAGACTGAAAACAATGGTTGCAGCAGGCGGAGCCATCGACAACCCCGCCCAAATACGCGAACTCCGCAAAGCCATTGCCCGCATACTCACAATCGAAGCCGAAGAAAAACGAGGAGATGAAAAGAAATGAACGTCACACCCAGCATAGTTCAACACGAATTCATTGGCCTCGAAACCAAAGTGGTTAAAAGCTCAAACCCGCACGTAGTTGGAATCGCGGGCAAAGTGGTTGACGAAACCCGCAACACATTCACGATATTGCACGGTGGCGAAAGAAAAGTCATTGTCAAGGACACGGCTGTTTTTGAGTTTGTCCTGCCAGACGGAACAGTTGTAGAGATTAACGGCAAAGTTATCATGGGAAGACCTGAAGATCGGATTAAGAAACGACCTAGGAGGTTATGGTAGATGTCAGCTCTTACTGCAAAAACACCGAAGAAAACATGTGACGACGTTAACTGTCCATTTCACGGATCCCTCGCCCTGAGGAGACGCTCACTGGAAGGAATCGTAGTCAGCGCCAAGATGGAAAAAACCATCATTGTCCGTCGTGACTACTTGAAATATGTACCAAAATTTAGAAGATACGAACGAAGACGCAGCAACATACCCGCACACAACCCCCCCTGCCTAGAAATCAAAACAGGCGACAAAGTGAAATTAGTAGAATGCCGTCCAATAAGCAAAACCGTCTCGTTCGTTGTCATCGAGAAACTGGAGGAAGGATCTGGTGGCGGCAAGAGCTAAGTCTCGGGCTTTCATGGCAAAGGGCGTTGTCGGTCAGAAACCGAAGATTTCCCGAGGATTGCCGAACGGCTCCATCTTGCGGTGCGCCGACAATTCGGGTGCTCAAGCGATCCGTCTGATTCAGGTTGTAGGATACAAAGGACGGTTATGTCGGGTTCCATCAGCTTCCGTGGGGGACCTGATCACCGTCTCAGTTAGAAAAGGGACACCAGACATGAGAAAGAAGATATTTCACGCTGTTGTGGTTCGGCAGAGAAAACCGTTTCGCCGTGTTGACGGAATCTGGGTTCAATTCGAGGACAACGCAGCTGTCATAATGACTCCAGAGGGGGAAATGCGGGGCTCAGAGATTCGGGGGCCAATCGCGAAGGAGGCAGCGGAGAAATGGCCTAGAATCGCCAGCGCCGCCAGCATCATCGTATAGGAGAGTTGAAGAATGAAGACAACAAAACCATCTAAACAGAGAAAGATGCTGTATCAAGCTCCTGTTACCGAACGATACAGAAGATTCTCTGCCCCCCTCGCATCAAGCTTGAAGGAGTCTCACGGCACAAACTCAGTTCCAGTGAAAAAAGGCGACACCGTTATGATCATGAGGGGCGACCGTAAGGGCTTCGAAGGAAAGGTCACCCAAATTAACCGGAAAAATTACAAAATATTCGTTGAGGGGGCGGATCGCGAGAAGGTGGATGGAACCAAAATCTCTGTTCCTATTCACCCTTCAAAGGTAATGATAACACGCCTAAATCTTGATGACAAATGGCGCAAAAAGATTCTGGAAAGAAAGGGTGTAGCTGAGAAAGCTGAAATCGCCGAAGAGGAGCCTCCGAAGAAAGAAAAGCAAAAGAAGAGGAAAACAAGTAAAAAAACCAAAAAATCTGGAGGAACATGAGTTGGGAAGAAAAGGCGAACGTGGATGTTTGAAGAGGAAACCTGCGCCAAAGATGTGGCCTATTCATCGAAAGGAGGCTGTTTGGACCGTTATGCCCAAGCCTGGTCCCCATTCAATTTCACGTTCTTTACCACTTATCCTTATCGTCCGGGATATGCTCAAATTTGCAAAAACGGCTAAGGAAGCCAAAACCATAATTTCTCAAGAGAAGATTATGGTTGACGGAAAAGTCAGGCGCGATGAGCGTTTTCTTGTCGGCTTGATGGATGTCATCTCAATAGTTGACGCCAAGAAATCCTATCGGGTCCTACCTTCTGGGAAAGGTCTCGTTCTTCATCCAATTGATTCTAAAGAGGCGGATTTCAAACTTTGCCGAATAGAGAACAAACACGTTGTAAAAGGCGGAAACATGCACCTTGATCTTCACGACGGAGCAAGCTCCCTGATTCAAGTGAGCAACCCTCAGAATCCGGAAGAAGATACATATCACACTCTTGACGTCCTGAAGCTCAGCGTTCCTGATCGGGAACTTCTTGGACACACAAAGCTCACTGTAGGCGCGCCTGCACTAGTAATCAGCGGAAAAAACATAGGCAAATATGGCAAGATAGTTACCATCGAAAAGAAACCAAGCAAACGACGTAGAGACCTGCTTGTCACAATCAAAGGCGAAAGTGGGGACGAATTCCAGACAATCCTCGATTTCGTTTTCATCCTCGGCGACACCAAACCTGCCGTATCCCTACCGGAGGCGGATTAACTTGGCAAAACAAAAAGCTGCTAAATCCAAGGTTGCTCCTCCTAAAGAAAAGAAGGTAGCCAAAAAGAAGGTAGAACCTAAAGTAGCTAAACCTGCAGCTCCTGCCAAAGCAAAAGCAGCCTCCAAAAAGAAAGCAGCCAAACCAAAGGCTAAGCCTGCAAAGAAGAAGCCAGCGGCAAAAAAGAAAGTAAAAGAAAAAGCGGTTTCTACTGCTAAAGAAAAGAAAGCAGAGCCTGAAGTGGCTGAACCTTCACGTGGAGAACGGGCTGAAAACCCCATGCTTAAGCCTAGAATCGAAAAAGTAACTGTCAACATGTCAGTTGGGCAGTCTGGAAGACCTCTGGAACAGGCGGCAACGATTCTCCAGCAACTAACAAATCAGAAGCCCTCTAGGAGGCAAGCCAAAAAAACCATACGTGAATTCGGCATCAGAAAAGGGGAATCCATAGCGTGCCTAGTGACTCTTCGAAACGAAAAGGCAGAAGAATTTCTCCGGAAGGCTCTCCAAGCCGTTGACAACAAGCTTTCAAAGTACTGTTTTGATCGTCGTGGCAACTTTGCATTTGGAATCAAAGAACATATAGACATTCCCGGCACCAAATATGTGCCTGAACTCGGCATTCACGGCATGGATATCTCAGTTTCCCTCGGCAGAGCAGGATACAGAGTTAAACGTAGACACCGCGTCAAGTCTCGGGTCGGAAAAGACCATCTGCTGACCGCCGACGAAGCGGTACTATTTATTAAAGACGAGTTTGATGTTGAAATAACGTAAAAATGGTGAAACTATGGTGAAACAGCAATCTAAGACAGAGCGAAAGTCTGGTAAAGGCAGTCGACCCTGTAGACGATGCGGCTCCTACGGCGCGCTTATCCGCAGGTACGACTTGAATCTTTGTCGTCAATGTTTCAGGGAGATTGCTAAAGACCTAGGTTTCAGGAAGTATGAGTAAGGGGGATGTATCAGGTTTGCCTATGATGGACACGCTTGCAAACGGTTTAACCACCATAATCAACAATGAGATGCGAAGAAAACGCGAATGCATAATTAACCGAGCATCCAAACTTTTGGGGCGTGTCTTGAGAGTTATGCAGTTGAACGGTTACATCGGAGAGTTCGAATTCATTGATGATGGGCGCTCCGGAAAATTTAGAGTCCAGCTTCTTGGTAGGGTCAACAAATGTGGCGCCATAAAACCTAGAATGCCTGTAGGCTCTAATGAAATAGAGAACTGGGAAAAACAGTTTCTCCCCTCCAGAGACATAGGAGTTCTAGTGTTTTCTACCTCTCAAGGGGTTATGTCCCATAAAGAGGTTAAAGAAAAGAAGATCGGTGGGCGTCTTTTGGCCTTTGTTTATTAGGAGAAGTAGAGGATGCGTGCAATAGAAACTGTGACAACTGTTGAACTCCCTGAAGGCGTAGAGGGTATGCTGGATGGTAGAATCGTTACGATAAAAGGTGAAAAGGGAGAATTGGTCAGAGACTTTTCTCATGCGCCCATAAAGATTCTACTAGAGGGAAATACGGTAACAGTTCAGGCGAGTTGGCCTCGCAAAAAGGAGGCTGCTCTCGTGGGAACTGTTCGTTCTCACATTCAGAACATGATAAAGGGAGTGACAGAAGGATTCACTTACAAACTGAAAATAGTTTTCTCCCACTTCCCAATAACAGTCAATGTTCAGGGGAAAACCTTGATCATTAAGAACTTCACCGGAGAAAGAAACCCGCGCAAAGCCAGGATAATGGGCGACACCACGGTCAAAGTCAAGGGAGACGACATTATTGTACAGGGAATCAACCTTGAGGATGTCAGTCAAACCGCCGCAAACATCCAAAATGCAACAAAAATTAAAGTAAAAGATCCGCGGGTGTTCCTAGACGGCATCTATGTTAGCGAGAAGCATGAGGGACTCCAAGAATGACGCAGGAAGAGCAGGAACCAATCGCAGAAAAACAATTCCCCAAAAAGGGGCATAGTGGACGCAAGAAACCCAAATTCAGGCGCCAAGAAAGCTGGAGATACAAGCGCGTGGGGGATACTTGGAGAAAGCCTCATGGCATAGACAGTAAAATGCGAAAAAAGGTTAAGGGATGGCCTGTGTCTCCAACCGTCGGTTACCGAAGCCCCAAGAAAACAAGGGGGCTCCATCCGTCAGGTTTCGTGGAGACTCGGGTTCAATCTGTGGAGGATTTGGGGGGAATCGACCCTGAACTGCAGGCTATAAGAATAGCTCGCACGGTGGGGGGCAGAAAAAGAGTCGAAATCCTAGCCTCAGCTGAGGAAAAGGGAATACACGTTCTAAATCCAAGAGCGGCTCGGGAGCCTGAAGAGTTCAAGGAAGACGAGGAATTAGAGGAAATAGAAGAGACAGAAAGCCTGTCTGAGGGAGAGAAGTAAAGTTGAGTCTGAAAAGTCAGCGTCGGTTAGCTGCTGAAATCTTGAAGGTCGGTGAAGGCAGAGTTTGGATAGACCCAGAAAGGATAGATTACGTTGAAGCAGCCATCACCCGAGAAGAGATCAGGAAGCTGATTCACGAAAAAGTTGTCAAAGCCCTTCCCCAGAAAGGAGTTAGCCGTGCTCGAGCCAGAGTTTTGAAAGAAAAGAGGAAGAAAGGATTAAGAAGAGGATATGGAGGAAAAAGCGGTTCTGCTCGGTCAAAAATCTCCAAGAAACAAGCTTGGATGAACAAGATCAGGCCAGTGAGAAAGAGATTGCGCGAATTAAAGGACAGCCGCACCATCACAGAAACTGTTTACCGTAAACTGTACGACATGTCAGAAAGCGGGGTCTTCGAATCGACGGCGGAGTTAGAACGCTACATCCGAACCCATGGTTTGTGGAGGAGACGATGATGGCGACTGGTCCACGATACCGGGTTCCTTTCCGCAGAAGAAGAGAAGGAAAAACAAATTATCGAACCCGTAGAGCCCTTGTTCTGTCCGGGGTGCCTCGTCTAGTAATTCGGCTCACTCTGAATCATGCGATTGCCCAGGTAATCGAAGCTGAAGCCGTAGGAGACAGGGTTGTTGTTTCGGCTCATTCACGTGAATTGGCGAAAACCTATGGTTGGCTGGGCAACTGCGGGAACGTTCCATCCGCTTATCTAACTGGACTCCTGTGCGGTTTCAAGGCAGTGGCTAATGGTGTAGACAAAGCTTTCTTGGATGTTGGTTTGCATATTCCCTCTAAGGGAACGCGAATTTTTGCCGCCTTAAAAGGAGTCGTCGACGCTGGTGTTGAAGTTCCCCACAGTGAAGATATACTTTCCGACGAAGACAGAATAAGCGGAAAACACATCGCAGATTATGCAAGCCAGCTGGCTTCAGAACCTGAGGTCTACAAGCAGAGGTTCTCAGAGTATCTTTCAAAAAAATCACGGCCAGAAGAAATACCTGAACGTTTTTCTGCAGTAAAAGATAAGATTACATCGTCGTTTGAGAAAAAGGTGAAAGCACAGAGGAAAGAAACATGAGATCCAACAACGACACGCTTGAAAATTGGATGCCCCGTACAAAGCTGGGAAAAATGGTTCTTGAGCGAAAAATTTCATCCATAGAAGAGTTGTTCATGGAAGGACTCAAGATAAGGGAATCCGAGATAGTGGACATTCTTCTTCCCGATCTCCAGGAGGAAGTTATAAACATAGGTTTAGTGCAGAAGCAAACGGACGCTGGAGAGAAATCCCAGTTCCGAGCTATCGTGGTTGTGGGAAACCGCGACGGCTACGTAGGTTTGGGCTCAGGAAAAGCAAAGCAGGTGCGCTCCGCCATAGAGAAAGCTGCTGTGGACGCACGCCTAAACATAATCCCTATCCGCCGAGGCTGCGGGTCATGGGAGTGCGGATGCGGAAAATCCCACTCTATGCCGTTCCAAGTTCGAGGCGAGTGCGGCGGCGTTGAAATTGTTCTGATTCCTGGACCGAGAGGTTTAGGTATTGTTGCAAGCGAGGCAGCCAAGGTTATTCTAGGATTGGCTGGTGTAAAGGATTGCTGGACGAAAAGCTACGGCTCCACAAGAACTGTGCCTTCTTTCGCCTTCGCCGTCTTTGATGCTCTTAAAAAAACCTACTTGTTGGTTACACCAAAGGATTGGGTGAGCTAAAGTGGCGGAACAGAGGAAATGTTTGGTGGCAGTTCGAATTCGCGGTATCAGTGACATTTCTCATGAAATCACAGATACGATGAGTATGCTTCGGTTAACCCGAAACTGTCACGCCACACTAGTTGACGATCGCCCAGCCTACAAGGGCATGCTGCGGAAAAGCAAGGATTACTTGACTTGGGGTGAGGTCTCCCAGGAGAATATAGCGCTTCTTTTGAAGAAGAGAGGAAGACTTGTAGGCGACAAGAAGTTGACTGACGAATACGCCAAAGAGTTGGGCTACAAATCGTTGGACGACCTAGCTGCAGCAATATTCAAGGTGGAAGTGGATTGCAGCAGTCTTCCCAAAGTGAAACCTGTGTTCCGTCTTCACCCACCAAAAAAGGGCTTCAAAGGAAAAATTAAACGAAGTTACGCTGCTGGTGGGGAACTCGGATATAGAGGAGACGCAATCAACGCCCTCCTGAAGCGAATGGTGTAGCTGACGCAAGCGATAATCTTTAAAGTCACCATATCAGCACAGTCTCAGTTAAGGAAGTAATTTCCGTGAGTGACCCTTGGTGGAAGCGAAGAAAAAAGAAAGACCCTTGGTTTAACGACATCTACGACGAGCTGGAAAGGCTAGGGGACCTGATAGATGAAACCATGCAGAAAGCCTTTGACAACCCTTCCAAAGACACGCCGACAAAACGTAAACAACTCAAAGGTTTTTCCGTAAAAATCGGTCCTGACGGAAAGCCGAGGATTCGAGAGGTCAACAGCCGTAAACCGCAGCAACCTGAATTCGAGGTCAGCGACGACCCGGAGCCTCTAGTCGACGTCATTGAGGAGGAGGAGACGGTGGTTGTTTTAGTGGCGCTCCCGGGAGTCAATAAAGATAACATTGACCTTCGCATAACTGGAGATAGTTTAACTTTTTCTGTTGATGCTGCTGACTTTGAGTGGTATGATGAATTGAAGCTTCCAGCTAGGGTGAATCCGAAGTCAGCGCATGCATCGTACAAGAATGGAGTGCTGGAAATAAAAGTGAAGAAAGTAGAGAAGTCATTTAGAGCTGATAGGATAGCTTTGAAAAAGTGAGGTTTGACGTTTGCCGCATAAAGATAGGAAAGTTAGGAAACAGCGTGGATCCAGAACCCATGGATACGGTCAGATAGGACAACATAGAAGTGGCGGAGGAGGACGAGGCGGACATGGAAAAGCTGGATTCGACAAACACAAATGGACATACGTACTGAAATATGAACCCGACTACTGGAAAAAGAAGGGCTTCGTGTCCACCAGAACCCTCGGAAAAAAGGTCAGCATTATCAATGTGGGAAAATTGGATGATCTTGTTGACAGACTGGATTCTGAGAAGAAGCTGGAAAGAAAAGAGAAAAAGATTTTCTTGGATTTGGAAAGCCTTGGCTACGACAAGCTTCTGGGAACTGGCGAAATAAGCAAGACTCTGCTCGTTAAGGTCGCGTCATATTCAGAGGCTGCCTCTAAGAAATTGGAAGAGGCGGGCGGAGAAATCCTCAAAGAAAAAGAGTAAACGCCGATGTTGTTCTCCGTTCACCTGATCAGGTAACCTAAAAAGTCAAAGTGTTTATATTTGCGTTCAACATACGCAACTTAACCAATCAAGTTATAAAATCCTAGAGTTAGAAATGAAGGCGAAAAGATCATGGCTGGTAGATTTCTTTCACTGTTCGGACCGCTGTCAAGGTTCCTGCCTGAAGTAAATTCACCAACTCGGAAAGTGGGCTTCAACGAGAAGCTGTTCTGGACAGCCATAGCGCTGATAATCTATTTGATTATGGGTCGAATATCGCTCTTCAATATCGCTAGTGCAGGGATGGATTATTCAACCCTGCAAATAATTTTTGCATCGAACCAAGGAACCCTCACAGCGCTTGGAATAGGTCCCATAGTAACTGGCGGTCTTATTCTACAACTGCTCATCGGCGCCAGCATCGTGACTGCTGATTTAAGCAACCCAGATGATCGGGCTCTCTTCACCGCCGCAGCAAAGGTCTTTTCCATAGCTCTCACTGGAGTTCAGGCTTCTGCCTATCTCCTAAGCGGAATGTATGGTTCTCTGGATCTTGTTACATCTGTAATGGTTTTCGCCCAGCTTCTATGCGCTGGTGTAGTGCTGATACTCTTGGACGAAATGTTACAGAAAGGTTGGGGAATCGGAAGCGGAATCAGCCTCTTCATCATGGCTGGAGTGGCGCAAACCATTATGTGGTCCAGCTTTTGTCCATTGGGGCCTATGGCGGACGGTAAGCATCATGGAGCATTTATCGCCCTTGCTCAAACAATCCTTAACGGGGAACCTTTGACGAACGCCTTTTTCAGATACGGCACAACAGAAGAAGGTGTCCGCTTTCTTACAAATGAGCCCACTATGATGGGTTTCATAACCACAGTCATTGTCTTCATCATAGTAATCTACATGGAAGGAGTCAGAGTTGAACTTCCCATCTCCCACGCCAACTACCGAGGATTCCGAGGCAAATACCCCATAAAACTTCTCTACGTCTCAAACCTGCCTGTAATCTTCGCCTCCGCCCTATTCGCCAATGTCTACGTCTTCGCCCAGCTTCTAACAAGCCATTTTGGTTCAGACAACTTCTGGGTCAACCTTTTAGGCACCTTCGGAGGAGAGAGTGGAACAACCCTAACCGGAGGTCTTGCATATTACGTGACTTCCCCCAACAGTTTTGCAGAGGTCTTAGCCGATCCTGTGAGAGCCTTAGTTTTTGTAGGCGTCATGGTTGCCTTTTCCGTAATCTTTTCGTTAACGTGGCTAGAAGTGGGAGGTTTAGGACCCAGCACTGTCGCAAAACAGCTTGTTGACTCGGGCATGCAGGTTCCAGGGTTCCGCAGGTCAGGTAGGTCCATAGAACTGATTCTTAAACGTTACATTCCGGTGGTTACAGTCCTTGGGGGCGCAATAATTGGGTTGATTGCCTCTGTTGCAGGATTCTTCGGGGTGTTCGGAACAGGTATGGGTGTCCTGCTTGCAGTAGGTATATTATATCAGTATTACCAACTACTTGTGCAGGAGCAAGTTTCCGAGATGTATCCAGCCTTGGGTCGTGTATTAGGAGGATAAACTTTGAGTAGAAAAATCAAAACCGCGGGAACAGCCGAGACTGGAAAACGTTTTCATACCAAAGAAACAATCGTCTATAGGAGGATTGAGTGATGGTTTCCTTCTTAGCACAGCCCCCTTACATAACCATCATTGTTCTGTTTGTTGCTTTAGTCATGTCCTTCACATCCTCATTAATTAACATCAAGTTCATGCCTAAGGAGCACCGCCAAAAAGTCAGGGCACTGCAACGCAGGATCGCTGCTTTAACTAAAGAGAAAAAAGAAAATATGAAGAAGGCGAAGAGCGAAGGAGACAAAAAACTGCTCAGAAAGGCTCAGAAGCAAGAAAAACAGCTTCTTCAGCTTCAATCTCAAGCCCTATCCTTATCCTCTAAACAGTTTAGAGTGTTTCCCATTACGATGGTGGTTTTTTTTGTCGTTTGGGCTTTGCTAACCGGAAACCTTCTTATTTTCAATTTGTATGATAGCCCCTTTTATGAACCTTCAATCCCTGTGGCTTACCTTCCATGGTTGAATGGTGTAATGCCGCTAAACCTGTTCTCTTGGTATTTCATCTGCTCTATTCTGTTCTCAACCCTATTCTCTCGCATCTTCGGCTTGACGGGAGGAACCGATTAGCTGTCAGAACCTTCTAGACGAGAGCCTGAAGCAAGAAAACTTTAATCTGAAATGGCGGCTGGCAGACTGTGAAAAACCGTGGGAGAGAAGAACAGAAAATTGTAATCTGTGTTAGCGGAATGACGGGTTCCGGAAAGAGCACAGTGGCGAAAAGACTAGCCGACAAGTATGGACTTGGTTACTTCTCTGGCGGAAACGCTTTGAAAACGTTAGCCCAAGAAGAGGGATACAATTCTGATGTAACTGGGTGGTGGGAAACCGCTGAGGGCCTGAGGTTTCTTCAGCAGAGGATGGGAGACCCTGCCTTCGACAAGAGAATTGATGAGAAGTTGCTGGAGTTGGCGGAGCAAGGCAACATTGTTCTTGACAGTTGGACCATGCCTTGGCTGTTAGATGAGGGCTTCAAGGTGTGGTTGGAGGCTTCGCCTCAGGTTAGAGCCAAACGGGTGATGAATCGAGACTCCATCAGCATTGAAGAGGCATTGAAAGCTCTAACCGAAAAGGATGAGCGAACTAGGCAAATATACAAGAAAATCTATGGGTTCGATTTAGGAAACGACCTTTCACCCTTCAATCTTGTTCTCGCCACAGACGAGCTGGAACCCGACGAAGTATTCCACGCCGTCTGTTTAGTTACTGACCGCCTAGTTTTTGGAGCGAAGACGAATAATAGTTAGCGAAAAATTATGTGACCGATTGTATTCAGAAGTTAATTTTTCCATTTCTGTTATGAACCTACGTTCATGTAATCTTTGGAGATTTCTCCATTTCTCCCGCAATCCGAAGTCTAACTTCTGATTTCTACTTTCTCCAATATGATTAGTTAACTAAACTAGGCTATGAAGTGATATGAAAGAAATTCTAGAAATAATGAATATTGAATTTTAACCACCAAACCCTACCGATACCGATAGTTTGAAGAACTAGAAAAAACATTTTTCACTCGAGGGTATTTAATGTCTCTTTCCCAGTTACAGGAAGTGCCGATAGCAAAAACTGTTTTATTGGTTGGCCCTCCTGGAGCTGGGAAGTCAACGTTCTGTCAGCAGACTGTTCTCCACAACTTGGCTGTGGATAGACACGTCATGTTTGTAACAACTGAATATGGTGCTAATGAGGCAGAAGCGCTTCTGAAAGAGAGAGGATTGGCCACCACTTCCACTGATTTACTGAAATATGTTGATGGATATAATCAGACTGTAGGATTACCAGTTACAGACCGCTCTGACACTCTTAATGCCAGCTGTGGAAATCTAACTAGTATAGGTATTGCCATAGCGAAGCATCAAAGAAGGATACGCAGAAAAGGAGTTTTAATGGTTTTCGACTCTTTAACTTCACCTTATCTTTTATGCGGTTCCGAAGTTGTTCGGTTTCTTAGGTTTAATTTGTCCAGATTTGCTGGTGATGGAAATTCCGTTTTGGTTTGTTTTGATGAGGGAAGTGGCAAAGAAGAAGACCTTGTGGGTATGATGAGCATCTCTAACGGCGTAATAAAGATGAGTGTTGAGGGCGATAGGAGAGTCTTCAATGTTATTAAGCATCCTATAATGAAACCTACAAGAATCGATGTCTCCTTAACTTCAAGTCCACCGAAACAAATACGCCTCACTAATGTCGATTACGTTAAGCAGAATGTAAGATTAACTTTTGGGGCTCCTGAAATTGTTTTAAGAAAAGAAATTGGTGACTTTGTTAACATTGCTTGGCGAGACCTAATTCTGTGGAGTGGGATGCTTTGGGATCCTAAAAGATTTCCAACGATAATGTATGATTGGATTAAATTTCAATATGACCCAAGAAATTGGGGTATAGACATTCTGTCGTTTCTTCCCTGGCAAACAAGATTTGCTTTTAAAATTTTCATGCCCAAAAGCTTCAGCAAAGTAAAAGACATGAAAAAATGGGCAACAAGCTTTCTGAAAAATCAGGAAGTAACTTTTAGAGTAGGCAAATCAGAATACCTTGAAAACATTTCCAAAACAGATGAACACTACTATAGAGTTTACGAGAATTATGAGTGCTGGGGATTTGGGAATGTTGGTGCACCTTTGACACTGGTGAGACTTGCAATGAATGGAGTTTCATTAAGTGCAACAGAGAGAGAAGAGGGAAAAGACTGGAATGTAGTTGAAACGAAATGTATAGGATTGGGCCATCCCTACTGTGAATACAAAATGGTTCCTGGAGAAATTGCTGATCTGAAGGCTTCTCTGGAGAAAGACGGTTCCGTTATAGAAGATGTAAACGATCGCTTACTGAATTATATTTCGGATTTTCTGCTCCATGGAAAACCTCTAATGGAAAGACCTACTTTAGGAAGCCTTGTACACATGCATGAATTGCAAAGGATTACACGGGCTCCTCTTGCGCTAGAAAAGCTAAAATTGATCTTTAGGATGGGTGGTGCCAAAGCTGGCAAGATGCTGGGTGAACGTCTGTTGAACTCAGGTCTGAAAGAACAAGAGGCTGTTGAAGACCTTATCAGATTGATTGATCATTGTAAAGCAGGAAATGTCGCATTGGATGAGACATTAAGAATAAGCGAGAACTGTGAAAGATTCGGACACAAAACTAAAGAGCCTTCTTGTTATTTCACAACAGGTTTTCTCAACGGTTTCTTCTACGCTGTGAAGAACCAGCATGTTAGAGAAACAAAATGTATAGCTGTCGGAGATCCATATTGTGAATGGGAATTCGTTTGATATTCTAAGTAATTACGCCCATAGAATCTATAGGAAACTCATTTATTCGTAACAAATTTCTTGATTTCTCTTCCAGCAATCCACTTAGCAAACCTCTTCTTATAGAAGGGGACCTTGACATCGTAATAGTAACCTGTTTTGTCCTTGTAATACTCATAATCTGCAATGCCTTCTTTCTTGTTTAATTCTGAGATTGCTTTCATAATGTGGAACTGAACTAAATAACCAAATTCTGGTTCGAATCTCTCTCCCTTCTGGATTGCCGAAATTAATTTCCTAACGGCTTGAACAATCTGTTCTTTATTGTATTTCGTTTCTGCTTCTGATTTTGTAGAAATGTATAATTCAACTGATGAAACAAGGTTAAAGCCATATTGCCCTATATTACTACTCATGTATTCATTAGCTAAATCTGCCCCAAATCCCTTGCATGTCGCGACAAACACGGCATATTTATCAAAAAAATATGGTCTATGGGCAATATAGCCGAGCTTATCCATGAACTTCTTCATTAATACAGTGATATGTCTTGTATTTGTTGGAGTTGCGAAAATCACTCCATCAGCCTCTTCCATCTTTTCAATAATCACGTCTCGGTCATCTTTTAATGGACATTTTTCTGGACCGCGATTGATACAGGCATAACAACCATAGCAATCCTTCATATTCATGTCTTTTAGCATGAGAATCTCATAGTCAACGTCAGGGAATTCTTCTTTAATTGAATTTAGTACTTTGAAGGTTCCACCTTTACGTTGACTTCCACAGATTGCAAGTATCTTCACTGTATCTTCTCCCTCTGACAACGTTATTCAACAGAATTCCATTAACTTTTTGTCTCAACTAGGGATTCGTTAGTTTTGGCTCTTGAATAAATTCGTTTTATTGAGCCCGTTCAGCTTTTAGTTTTTCTAATTCTCTTTCAGTCATTCGGTCTTCCATATTGTCAAGAGAGTTCCCACGAAAAGTAACTACTCCATGAATGACCAGAGCTATTCCCCATCCAACCAATGGATAAATGAACCACGGAATTCCATTTGAATCAGAGGTAAAATACCAAATCGAAACAAGCAGAACATTAACAATAACATATACTATTAAATGAATGTAAAAGCCAGTTTTGGCTTTGGCTCTCGCTCGAGCTATTTTTCTTAACTCTTCTTCTGTCATAACAAATCCCTTTTGCGAATTGTATGTTAAATTTGGGTATATATGATTTTTCACTTGGAAATAAAGGATTGTAATGAAATTAAGGTTTCAAAGTTTTCTCTTGTACGTTCCCGCTTGTACCTTCGCAATTTTTGTATAAGCTGTTTTTCGTCAATTTTGCCCAGCTTCTCCTTCACTTTCTCTGCGATCTGGCTTCCCAACAAAAGGTACTGGCAGACTGAAGTGACATTTGATACTCTCCGGTTTATGCTGGCTGTCTCAAAGTCCACCAGAAAGGAACGGTCATCAGCGTCAACGAGTATGTGTTTCGGCGCGTTACTCAGCTCTCCATGATCCAATCCAGCCATATCAAGCCTGTGGCACTGCTCCAAAACATCTTTTAGAAGCAAGCGAACACGCGACTGGCCTTCTCTTTCTTCCAAAGATTCGAGCCACTCTGGAAAGTGGCTTCCTTCAATTAGCTCCATGAGAAGAAAGTTTTCGCTGATCGCAAGCAACTTTGGTCCAACATCTACGGCATTCGCTCTTTTCAGCATCTCCCCTTCATGGAACATTCCCTTGCGGTCAGCGTCAACTCTGCGAATCTTCAAAGCGGCTCTCCCCGAAACTGTGTATGCTACCACAACGATGCCCACGCAGCCTTTCCCCAGAACCGGCACACCAAAAACGCTCTTCTCTCCCGTGAACTCCAGAGCTTGCACTCCAAGTCTCTCCAGCTCCTTGAGGCGTCTCTCCAACTCTTCCTGTTCACATCTTGGGTAACCTAGAACTTTACAGTGTTTCATTTCCCCTAACGCTTTCAGGGAGACCACTTCACCCGCCTTCACTCTTCTCACCCTTAAGATGCTGGTTTTCTGAGAGCAGTTATTAAATATGGCATTTTATCATCTGAATGATGGCGGGTTCCATGTCTATAATATCTTTGCTCTCCGATTTCGGCAATAAGGACCCTTACGTGGCGGAGATGAAAGCCGCAATCCTCTCCATTAATCCTCAAGCCCGCATCGTGGACATAACTCATGAAATTGGAAAGTTCAACATCCGCATGGGCGCCTACGTCCTCGCCTCGGCAGCCCCGTTCTTTCCCCCAGACACAGTTCATGTAGCGGTTGTGGATCCGGGTGTGGGAACAAAAAGGCGTCCCATAATTGCAGAAACCAGCCGTAGCCTCTATGTTGGACCCGACAATGGGCTCCTCATGCTGGCTGCCCACAAGGAACACATAACTAACGTTTACAGCATAGACAACCCAAAATACATGCTATCAGACGTGTCAAAAACTTTTCACGGAAGAGACATCTTCGCCCCAGCAGCCGCGCATCTAACGCGAGGAAACAAGCCATCCGATTTTGGACCAGCAATACGCGATTACGTTTTTCCCGAGTTCGCGAAACCCGTTGCAAGAGATGGAGAACTGCGGGGTGAGGTTCTTCACATAGACGATTTCGGCAACATCATCAGCAACATTTCATCGGAAGACTTGGAGAAAATGGGTTTTCATAAAGGACGTTCTCTTCTTGTTAGGCTTGGCAACAAAACCTTGACCATCAGGTTCTGTTCAGCCTACGGCGAAGTTCCAGCTGGCACTCCCTTGACATTAATCGGCAGCAGCAACTTTCTTGAAGTAGCCGTTAATCAGAGAAGTGCCTCAGGAGTTTTCAAGGCAAAGGTTGGAGAAGCATTTCACGTCTCTGGGGAGGTCTCCAGCTAACCATATTTGTGTTAGTAGTTTTCTATCCATAACGTGTCTCTGCGGGATCTTGCCAAGGCGTAGCCGATTATCAGCCCAGCTGCCAGTCCGCCAAAGTGGGCGATTATATTGACGCCTGCGCCTGTGCTCAGAATTAGAAGCAGAAAGGCGTACATCAATGCTCCTATAATGGATTGACCGAATGTTTTTCGCATGTATATGATGCCTGCGCCGTACATTCCGAATATTGCCCCTGATGCCCCAGCGGAAACCGTGTTTGGCGACATTAGAAAGAGTGTCAGTATGCTGCCTGAGAGTCCTGAGAACAGGTAAACAAAAAAGTATTCTTCTGTGGTGAAGAGTTCTTCGGCTCTTAAACCGAATATGATCAGGAATAGCATGTTCAGTGCAATGTGACTTATGTCCACGTGAACGAAGATGGATGTTAACAGCTGCCAGTAAGCGCCATTCAACACGTTGATGTTAGATTGCCCAAACTGGAGGAGCACACCATAGTCTGTTTGGATAAAGTTTCCGCCCACCACCGAAGTGTAAACGTAAACCAGTATGTTCGCAGCTACCAGAAACGTTGTCGGCGTTAGCATAGACCGTCTTCTTCTCATTCCGAACCATCCTCAAAAGCAAACACCCCGCCGTATATATGCATACCTTGGCTACTCTTTGCTTCTGGTTGACCGTAAGGTAAATGTTGATGAGCTTCTATATTTGCGGGCATGATAGTTGATGTTTTCCTTCCATCTGTTCTGTTTCTGGTCGGAGTGATCGTGGTTTTTCTTTACTCCAGATTAGACCGGAAGGTTAGTCAGCTCTTCGGCGGGCAGGAACTCCGTCTAGAGCACATAATTTTGTTAGTGGCGGCAATGGGCGCAATGGTGACGGTGCTGGTGTTTGTTCCAGAGCAGTCTATGCTTGTTCTCTTTTCCCTTGCTTATGTTGTCAGCCTGTTCCTTTTCACTTACCTGTTGGTGCCAAAGTGGTATGTGGCAGTGGTGCCGCCTGTCCTGTTCATCTTGTCGTTTCTCTATTTCTGGAACATTTATCTCTTCAACTTCTTTGCCATAGTATTCGGTATCAGCGTTTCAGTTTACATGGGAAATCTGTTCACGTGGAAAACAACCTTAGGCTTCGTCTCCTTGCTGACCATCATCGACATCATCCAAGTGCTGGTCACACGATTTACAGTGGCTTCGGCGCAAAAGGCTCTTGAACTCGGGTTGCCCGTGGGCATTATGCTGCCAACAATTCCATTCACTGACAGTTACACGTTTCTTGGTTTGGGAGACATCTTCTTTATGGGGCTGCTCGGCATCCAAAGCACACGGAAATATGGAAGAAAGTTTGGGCTTGCCTCCATCGCAACAATGGCGTTCGTCTTCTTTCTGTTTCAAACCTTTATGCTAAACTCCACTATCCAAAATTTTCCGGCAACCGTTTTTGTTATCAGCGGCTGGCTAGCCGCTCTAGCTGCAAGATTCCTCTATAACCTGTTCACTTCTAAAAGAGAATAAAACTTTAGCCCCAAACCCCAACTTCTAACTTTTTAGTGTTGTCAAGAATCTTTGACTGCTCTTTTTGGTTTTTCTGAAGAAGGGCTGTTCTAACGTGTAGAAATATATGTAGGTAAAGCCCAATAGCCGCGGCGGTCAACGCTGTGAGTTCAGATGTAATCGAAAAGGTAAGGCATCTTTTTGAATTAGTTTCAGTAGTTTTGCTTTTTGGATTACAGACATTGCTTAGTGCTGGATTGTTTATGGGGATTATGACAATTCCATTGTTGCCTTACATTTGGAAAATGATTTCAAGTGTGGATACTAATTTTGCAGCGAGAGTTGTTAAATATCTTTATGTTATGCTTTTTGGGGTGGAGTTTTGGATTGGCAGATTAATCATATTTGCTGGTATCGCAATCTTGTTTATCGCATTGTTTCAACTGCTCCTAAGTCGCCGCAGAGGAAATGAACTTGTTAGATCAGGATTGTACTCACGTATGAGGCATCCGCAGTTTACTGGCATAATTTTGATTACTTTTGGGATAAGTATCCTTGTTGCAACAATGGGTCGCTACTTTAGTATCACTAGATTTAAAATAATGAGTTACTGGCTATTGTCCACTTTTGGATACATTGCTATTGCCAAATTTGAGGAATGGCGACTAACCAAAAAATTTGGAGATATGTTTTGTCAATACAAGGAAGCTGTTCCTTTTCTGTTTCCCATAAAGTCATCAAAGAAGATTCCTGAGATGCTTCTGACCGTGTTAATCGTAACTCTGTTTTGGATTGTTCTTTTATATTTTCCATTTCCGCGTTTGCTTGGGTTTGGTTTCCGCCAAGTTATTCAGATTGAGTTGTCACCATTTGTTTGGGGAATAGCTATTGTGACATGGATTACTCCTTTCTTGGTTGCTGCTCTGGTCTACCTGAAGAAACGTAAAAACTAGCTCATCTTCTCTAGTTTCTAGTTTTTGTGTCAGTCAGTACAGTGGTTATCGTAAGAGTAATTACTGTGTTGGTTGGGGTAAAACTTTAGTCTACTCTATCCGTTTTGTTTAGTTGCCGAAGCCTCGCGTCACCGTCAATCTCTTCTATGAACTCTGCAACGCTGCTTGGCACAAGTTCCTTCCAGTTTTCTCCAGCTAACATGCGTCTCCGGATTTCCGTAGCCAAGTAAACCTTCCGCTTTATGAAAGGCACAGACTCGACTCTGAATCCGGCTTCTGTGAAAAGGCGACTGGTTAACGGCTCGTTAGCGTAGACAACATCAAATTTTGGGGAGTAACCTACAATCTGGGAGACCCACAGTGCATGTTGGTGAACGTCCGGCACCGGTATAATCCAGATTCTCGACAACTGGATTCCCTCTTCCTGTAGGGCTTTTCGTATCATGGTGATGCGTTCGCCAGTGGTGAAGGGGTTGTCGAGCCTATGGCTGTACTGGCAACTGCCCACAATCATAACCAGCTCATCAACATCCTTCAAAATCTTCTTTACGACTTCCAGGTGTCCTTTATGAAATGGCTGAAACCTTCCCACAAAGAGCCCGCGCCTCACCATTTTCTCCTCTCCGCCAGAGAACCTACAGTTTCTTGGTGTATATGTGGCTCCTTTGGTCTCTTAAAAGCTCTCCCTGTTTGGTTTAACCCATTCTGCTGGAAACAGAGCCAACTCTTTCCCTTCCACTTCTAGTCTCTTTGACTCTTCGTAGCCTCTCTTCTCCCTGTGAAGAATCTCCAGCTTAAGCTGCTCTCCACCGCCGTAGCCGCCTAAACTCAAATCTGAGCGCACAACCCTGTGGCAGGGAATCAACAGATGAACATGATTTGATGCCTCAACGTTTCCCACAGCCCTTGCGCCTCCCCCCGCAACCTTGGCTATGGCACCATACGATGTCACGTATCCGACAGGAACCAGACGCGTACATTTAAGCACCTTTTGTGTGTAGCTGGAAAGATGATTCAGGTTTATCTTGAACGCGTAAGATTCTCTGCCCTTTCCGTTGAAAATCTCCTCTAGAGCTCCCAGAACATCTGCTAGAAGCTGATCAGGTTCCTCTGCAACCTGAAAGGAAACGTTGTCTGGTAGCCTTTGCAGTAGACGCCTCAAATCAGGTTCTTCAAAAGAAAATGTTGTGGCAAGAATTTGGTCATCCTGCACCGCGGCAGCATACCAAACTCCGCCCATTTCCTTGCTGTAAACATTTATCATCTAAGCGCCTCCGTTTGTCGTTATCTGCAATCAAGCATATTTAGAATTTTTTGAGCATACCCCTCTTTCGCACATAAACATCGGTTAAACGAAATATAAACACGCCAAAGAGAATCCAAGCCGCGCCCAAGACTAAGAGATGCAGAAAAACGTTGCCGAAAGCCTCTGCATGATAATTCTCCATCAGGAAACTTCGCATTCCGATCAAAGCCGGTGCGGTTGGAAATAGGGCGCTTGCCTGTTGAGCCAATGTGGGAAGCACAATCAAGGGATAAGCAACAGGGGAGAGAATCATCATGATGCTGTAAAGGGCATCGGAGACCACCCAGCCCTCCTTTAAAATCAAGCCTAAAGCTGAGATTACTATGCCGAAGCCGTAAAGCGCAAGCATCATGAGTGCAAAAATCCCTAGCGCAGGCAAAATCCCCTCGATCTTTAAGGCTAAACCGAATGTGAGGTATATGACGATTAACTGGATGATTGTACCCAATGTTTGGTGAACTGTGCTGTGCAGAGCCATCCCTAATACTTGACCCAAGCGGCTGCTGGGCGTCACATAAATTGCCTCTAACGTTCCAAACCATCGTTCTCTTCTTATGCTGAATCCCATCGCCCAAACGGCTGTTCCAATGAATCCCATCAACATGTAACCTGTGAAGATGAAGGTTACCACGTCTCCTGTCCCCACTAGCTGTTCTAGGTTTGGGCTGTATCTTCCTCCAACTAAGGCAAGGCCGTAGAGTAGAAAAGGCAGCAGGAAGACGAGGGGAGAAATCAGTTGGCGAATGAAACTTACTGGATAAGCAAACTCTATCTTCCAATCTTTGATGTATGATTCCCAGATGGCTTTCAGTTCAGCCTTTAGGTTGCTCCAGTTGAATCCTGTTGGGCAGTTGACTTCCCGCAACCTGTGTTCTCTATTGCTTTTGTCCAATCTGGTTTTCTCCTTAGTGGTGGCTTATGGTGCCAGATTTCTTCGTTTTCTCCTCCATCCAGTTGAACAGATAGAATCCCGCGAGTAACAAGGCGATGTCGATGATTATGAGCGCTGCAACCTCCAAGTAAACCGCTGAAAGATCAGTTCCTAGAAGCATGAAGCTTCTCACAATAACAAGGGCGTAGGTGAGGGGAATGAGTTTGCCGATGATTTGAGCCCAAGTTGGCAGGCTTTCAACGGGGTAGCGCACTGGAGCAAAAATGTAGAAAACGTATCCTATGCTCTCCGAGAGGTCGTAGGATTGCTTGTACATGAGAGAGAATGCAGCCATGATGAGGGATATGCCATACAATCCCAGTATCAGCAGAATGGTTATGAAAAAAACTGGAACCATGACTCCCAATGTTATGCTCATTCCGAAGAGGAGCACTGAGATGGTGAGTTGACTGGCGGCGAAGATTGTGCTGGAGAGGCTTTCGCTTATGGCTTTTCCGATTAACACATAAGCCTTATTGCATGGGGCTGCGAGCACGTAGTCCAGTGTTCCTTGGTATGCTTCCTTTCTTATGTTTTCTCCCATGCCGTAGAGCAGAGTGTTCACGTAGCTGTTGAGGACGGCGCCTATCACGATGAAGGGCACATATTCTCCGCTGCCGGTGATTTGCGCAAAACTTGCGCTCTCTAAGCCGCCTACAAAAGCTTGCCCCTGAAGAATGAAGGGGATGAACCAGAAAATAGGGAATATAGCCCAGAAAACGATGATGGTCGGGTATGCCAGCAGCGTCTTAATGTTTTTTGTAACCTCGTTCCAGACAACAAAGAGATTGCTGCGTAAAACAGACTGCTGATAAGAGCTTTTCATCATCCTGTTACGCTCCGCCCTCCGTGAGTTTTGCGCCGGTTAACTTGATGAAAACATCTTCGAGCGTGGGAACGCCAACGTTTAAGCTGCCGATACGGATGTTCTTCTGTCTGAGCGCATCAATGATTGTTCCAATATGTTCTTCTGCGGTTCCCCCGATTATCTTGATTCTCGAAGGATTTCCTTCATCCTCGTCGCCGCGGATAAGCTTGACAACTTCTAGGTCAGGTAACAGGGAGCGGATGTGCTTTTCGATGTCAGCTGGTGGACGGTAAACAGCCACTTCCACGAGCTCCTTCTCTTTGACCATTGCCTTGAGCCTGTTTGGGGTGTCAACCGCAACGATTTCGCCGTTGTTTATGAATGCCACCCGATCGCACAGCTGGTCCGCTTCATCCATGTAGTGGGTGGTCAGAAGAACCGTTTTTCCTTGTTTCTCTGAAAGTTCTCTTATTTGGCTGCGAATCTGCCTCGCGAAACCTGGGTCTAAACCTAAGGTAGGCTCATCCAAAAGCAGAATTGGCGGGTCATGCAGCAGGGCTCGGGCTATAGCAACCTTCTGTCTCATGCCTGTGCTGTAGTCCTCCAGTCTCTCGTCGGCTCGGTCAGATATTTGCAGAGTTTCCAGTAGTTCTTCGATTCTTTTTTTGGCGTGTCTTCTCGGCATCTTATACAACGAAGCGAAGTAGGTGAGGTTGTCTCTGGCTGTGAGTTTCCAGTATAATGTTCTCTCCCCGCCCACAACCAGTCCCAAGCTCGCTCGGACCATGGCTGTTTCTTTTTGGATATCAAAGCCGTTCACGATAGCGGTGCCTTCGTCTGGAATCAGGATTGTGGACAAACATTTGATTGTGGTAGTTTTTCCGGAGCCGTTTGGTCCCAGAAGTCCGAAAAGTTCTCCGGGACGGATTTCAAGGTTGACTTTATCCAAGGCTACTGTAACATCACTTTTTTCTTTATGTTTATTCTCCGACTGGTTTCTTCGAAGAAAACCGAAGAAGCCCCTGTGCCTCTTCTTGGCGAATCTCTTAGTCAGATCGATTGTCTGGATGCTGAACACTTTGTCTTTGTCGATAACCAAACCCTAAACCTCGCATAATCCCGAAGAGCAAAGAATGAGACCTGTCACTATCCACCACGCCTTTCAAATAGAGTGGTAGTACCAGCGTAAAAACTTATTCAAACCACATGACACAAAGCTTTTTTGATTAGCTTTTAACCCCAAACTCACAATCATATTAGAAGCCTAATAACTGAAGATTGTTGAAAACTAGCTTTTTTCAGGAAAACCAAACCGATAAAGCAAAAAAGTGGACCGGGCGGGAATTGAACCCGCGACCTCCGCCTCTTTCTGCGCAAGGCATGCGAAGGCGGCATTCATACCAGGCTGAACTACCGGCCCCTTCTACCGTTTGAATCAAGGATAATATTTAACGTTATTGAATAGGCTGCCTGCAGGTAAAAAACAGTTTTATTAAACGGCAGATTATGTGTATATCCGCAACGTGGAGATATGAAAGATGGGTTGTAAGCCGCGACCTGACTGGGACAGATACTTTCTGGATTTGTGCGAGGCTGTTTCTAAGCGTGCCACCTGTGACAGGGGAAAGGCTGGGTGTGTAATTGTTAAAGACCGACGAATAATGACAACGGGTTATGTGGGGGCGCCTGCGGGGCTGCCGCACTGTGATGAGGCGGGGCATGACATGAGAAAAGTTTTGAACGAAAACGGAACTGTTTCGCAGCATTGTGTGCGCACCTTGCATGCGGAGCAGAATGCGATTATTCAGGCTGCAAAGTTTGGGATACCTCTTGACGGCTCCACGCTGTATTGTAAGATGACGCCGTGCAGAACGTGCGCCATGATGATAATCAATTCGGGCATCAAACGTGTTGTCTGCGAGAAGCATTACCATGCAGACAAGGACACGATAGAATTGTTCAAACTGGCGGGCGTCAAATTGGATGTCATGAGCAACACGGTTGAAGAATACGACAGGCAGTAATCTGCTTCGTCTTCCTGTCCCTAAACTCCTGTTTCACCGTTATTCAGTAACTTTTCTGAAATCACAAAACGGATAACATGCTTGTCTGCGCTTTGCAACATATACATGGCTAACCATTCTCGGAACAGCTTCCACTCGATGGGAAAATCGTTGTGGCTAACAACGTTCAGTCCAAGCTTTTTGGCTTTGTCCATGTTTATCACCTCATCATGCGTCTTAAAGCCTCGCACTATGCAGTAGCTTATCTTCTTGCATTCTTCTCTGCTGTAACCACAATCCTCCAAGATTTCAAGAATATACTCTTCCATCAAACTCAACGAAGCCAAAGCATCCCTGATGTCAACGCCATCACATTTGTCCGCCAGAGCCTTGTAACTGTAAGGCGCATCCTCCACCGAAACATCATCAAAGAGCCTAGTGACAAACTGATGCGCATCCACAACAGAGTTCGCCGAGACAGTCCCATCCTCAACTTCTGCTTGCGGATCAAGCGGCGACAGCTGGCTCATCATGCCCATGACTATCTTGTTTCCGGTGAGGGCAAGCAAAGTTCCTCCACTTGCTGCTATGTGGGGAACAAAAACAATGATTTCCTTGAACGTTTTCCTTAATGCTCGCGCTATCTTATAGGAGGATTGAACCAGTCCACCGGGACTGTTAACCAAAAGCAGCAGTTTTCGGGCATCAGTTTTTGCTTGTATCTGATTAATTGCCGTCTCTACGGCAAATTCTTCAGAGAGCCCCATTTGAGCGTTTATTGTTTTTGTGGGAGAAATCTTTAGTCCTACATATGGGGCGATGCAAGCCATTAGAACGGCGTCATGTTTTTTGCTGATTTCGGCTAGTTTTTCTGAAAGCTTCTGGGCATCTTCTTCTTTTACATCGATTATTTCGGTTATGGAATCTACGGTTCCCAACTCAACATCTTCCCCAAAAGAATTATTAATGCCAATTCTTTGACGTATATAAATTTTAATACCTACATCATTTTCTTCGTCACATAAGTATATAACATTTGTTTTACATAATATACAGAGAAGGCATGAGTCAAGAAGTGGACTGACATGAGTGACCCCATGAAATATTTTGAAGCCAAACTGAAAGACATGAGCTTAGCTGAGCTTCAAGACTACAAGAAACGCTTGGACGAAAGCATAAAACAGAAAATTTCAACAAACAAACCCAATGACCAAATTGCACCCCTCATAATCTACCGGGGCATACTTGAGCACGAAATAGAAACAAGAAAGAAATAGAACCATAACAACCTATTGACCCATTTTTCGGACTTATCTGTTCTCTTTTCAATCTTCAGTCTTTTTCTGAAGCCTCCGAAGCTTTTGAACCGTTTTTGATTTGGTAGTGCACACTATTTTTAAGGGCTTCTTCCACTACTGTGGTATTAGCTACACTATCACAAAAGGGTATCTTGTATGAATAACGAAGTAGCCAAAATCCTGACTGAGAAAGCCTGTGCATCGATTCGATATAGAACAAGAAAGGAAATCATAGAAGAAAGTCCCGATATTGCGGAATATCTTGATGAGATACTCGATGATAAAAGAGTTAAATATGTATTCACATGGCAAAAAGCCGACGGCTATCTGGGGCAGAATTTTCATGCCGGCTGGATACCAGATGCCAAGCTAAAACGCTATAATACCGGTGCCGAAGTAGCTTTACGGTTTCTGTCGGAGATGGGCGTACCTGAAAATTACCCCGTGGTAGAAAAATGTTTGAATGCATTACTGAAGGATAACTGGAATCCCGACCCATGGAAGTGGTCAACAGTTTATGAACCTGAAATTGGCTTATTCGGGGCGAACCATATCCGTGCAGTGGTTTTTTCATATTTTGGGATTGAAGGATATGATTTTATAAAGACTGAAATTCAGCAAACTCTTGAAACAATCAACAGAATAACAGAAATTTCATCCATAGAAGATATAACCAGCACATATCGGAACAAGCTATACTTCAGTAAGGGCATCGCGCTGCCAGACAGTTACCATCTGAAATTGTTGGCGTTCACTAAAGGCTGGAGAAATAGTAAAAATACTAGCACTGTAGCCAAAGCGTTAGGACGTCTCGTTGATTTATCGCCGATACCACATATTTATATAAAATGCGGATGTCAGCTAGCTGCCCCGGCTGAAATAACTCCACGGGACTTAAAGCAGTCCCCACATAACTTACAGGATAAGGACTGGTTCTGGTGGCTGCATACCATGGAATTACTTGCCAGAATGGGTATTGTGAAGCAGATACCCGCTCTAATACAACAGGCAAACGATTTGAAAGAAATACTTCAGGAAGGTGATGGCTTTTTCCCAGTCAAACCAAACAGTTCCTATTTTAAGAAGTGGAGTGCCCATGGCGGTCTGGCTCTGGAAGATAGCTGGAAAAACAACCGATGGAAATATGACCTGACCTTTAGAGCCCTATTAATATTGAAATACGCCGACATGCTTTAACAAGATGGTATAATGGGATATTAATCAGGGAAAGGTTTCCCACAAATCCTGCAACGGCTCATTCCGCGAGTCATCAAGAAACTGTCTCACAGCAATTTTAAACCAACAAGAACTAAAGAAAAGGAGGAAGATGGACGGAAGACATCGCCACTGAAAGAAGATAAAAACTTAGTAGACGACTTGTTCCAGAACATTTTGTGCGTTTGCATTCTTTATTTCTCGGGCGATTCTTCTGCCCATGTACATTCCTTCGCCGTACTTCAGGTACGCGTATGGAGAGGTGCCGATGCCCACGTTGCTTCCTGCAACTATTCGCGCAGAAATCTCGAACGTGTAGATTTTCATGTCATCCGTGATAACCGTTTCCAAGCAGAAAGGTCCTATGATTCCTGGAGGCGCAATCTTCTTGGACACTTCCACTACTTTTTCGCCCATCCTGAGAAGCTCTGGCAGAAGCGACTCCCTTGCAACTATGGGAAAATTGCCGACAACCGTGTATGTGGGGTTCACTTTGATTTCCAGTTGTTCGCTGGCAGGTATCTTTCCTATGCTGTCGACTGTGGATTCGTAGCGTCTGTCCATTCCCAGCAGCTCAACTTCTTTGGTGAGGGGCGAATAGAAGTACAGGGGGTAAACGTTCACTCCAATTATGTACTCTTGGAAGTGGATGTTTTCTAGGTTCTCTTTGGTTATGTGTCCCCGTTTTAGCATGTCCTCGGCTTTACGTTGAAACGCCTTCGGAGATTCCACAAGAAAGTATCCTTTCCCGCCCATCGCCCCGGGAAACTTTGCGATAACCAGCCCATCAATATCCTCTGGGTCAGAGAAGATTCTGGGCAACCTTAAACCTGCTCTCTGCAGCCACTCTCTCTGCTTTTCCCTGACCGTTTCCCAGTGCAGAAGCTCTCTGTTGCCAAACAAGGGCACCTCTAGCTTGTCGATCATCTGGTCTGTTCCAACGTAGGCGTTGAAGGAGCCGTGCGGAACTAGGATTGTGTTTGCCTGTTTGAGTTTCCGCTGAACAGCCTCGTCAAGCAGGTCTGTGTATTCTTTGATGGGGATAATCTGGTCTGCCAGAGGGAACCGCTTGTACATGATTTCGTTTTGCTTTTTGCAGATGCATACTGTGTTTAACCCTTCCTCTTTTGCTCCCTTGAATATGTTGAGTGCAGAGTGGGAGCCAATTGTGCCAACTGTAATTTTCTCGCGGTCGTATTTTCCGAGAATATTGTTTATTTCGGTTTTTGGTATCAAGTGACTATCATCTCAAGCTTGTTTTCTGCAACCGCTTTCTTGATTTCCCTGGCGACCCTTCTTCCCGGACCAACCTCCATGCCATACTTGTATTTCATGTATGGGGATGTGGGTTCCACGCAGGGGCAGCCGGGTATTCTGGGGCTTACATCAAAAATGTAGAACTCCAAATTCTTGTTCATAGCTCCCTGCAACGCAAACAAACCAATTATCCCGGGCGGATACTCCTTTTTGCAGGTTTCAACAAATTTTTCTCCAGCATCCAGTATCTTTTCTATTTGGGATTCTCGCATGGTGGCGCCCATGTGTCCTATCTCCACGTTCTGTGTTGAAATCTTTGCTTCTAGTTGTTCGTCAGCGGGCAAATCTAGAACTCCGTCCAGGCTTGTTTGTATTCTTCTGTCGAAGCCAAGCAGGTCTATTTCGTCGGTTATTGGGGACCAGAAGTAGTTGGCGTTGAATTTGGCTCCAACAACATACTCTTCAATTATTGATTCCGCCAAGTCTTCGCGGTCAATTATCCCTTTTCTTATCCGCTCTTCCGATCTTCTTTTAAACTCCTCTGGAGACGAAGCGTAAAAGAAGGCACGTTCTATGCTTCTTGTTTTCTCAGGAACCTTCACTATCGCCAGTCGGTCAATTTCTTCTGGTGACTTGAATATCTTTGGCAGGTTTAATCCTGCGCGTACGATCAAGTCGTATTGGTTGTTAGGCACGTTTCTTTCTTCGCTTCTGAGCATGAATCTGTTTCCTAGGAGTGGAACCTTGAGTTTCTGTTCGATGTTGTCGTAGCCGATGTAAACAGAGAAGGACCTGTTGGGCACGAATATGGTGTTCAGTTCCCGCAGCTTGGCTTGGTTCTCTTCCTTAACCATGTCAGCGAATTTGTCCAGCAGCAGAACATGGTTGAAAAGGTTTCTGTAGTGTTTTGTGTAGGTTTTTTCTCTTCCCTTCTGGCAAACTACAACTACTTCGAATCCTTCCTGCTTGGCGCCATAACCCATCTCCAAGGCAGAATGCGACCCAAGCACGCCAATCTTGACTTCTTCGGGGTCATAACCCGCCACTATTTCATGAATTGTTTCACGCTTCATTTCTGTTCACCTAAATCTGCTTTATAGCGCATGCGCATTTGCGGGGGGCATTTCTCGCACCGCTCTTCCTTTACGCCGTTTCTGGTTGCAGTCCATTTCAAAAGAGGTATAATAGATTTTCTGAGTGCTGTTCCGTCTTTTGTTAGCGAGTATTCGACTCGTGGCGGTATCTCAGCGAAGGATTCTCGTTTGATTAAGCCTTCTGCTTGGAGGTCTTTCAGTGTGTCTGACAGGGTTTTTGGGCTGATTCCGCTTAACGTTTCCATGAGTTTGTTGAACCGCAACTTTCCGTAGTTGCCTAGAGTATTGATGATTAGTAGCGCCCATTTTTTGCTGATTATGTCGATGATGCCTTTAAGTGGGCAGATGCAGGTTTGTTCCGTTTTTTCACACATGATTATCGCTTTCGTTGAAGATAGTAACTATGTTAGTATAAACTTGATAGTTTAAATACTTTACCTTTGATACTATTAGCTGTTTAGAAGCGGAGGTGAAACAAAGAACATGTGCGGAACCTGTTGCTGCGGTCCAGATGGCCACGACCAAGGTCATGGACATAGAAAACGATTTTTAACGAAAGCAGAAAAAGTCGAGAAACTAAAGAAATACGCAGAAGAACTGAAAAAAGAACTTACAGCCGTAGAAGAACACATCCAAGAACTCAGCAGTTAATCACCCAAAAGCCTCCACTCCCCCTTTTTCTGTGCCCCACTTTTTGGCACCTCTCAACAAACCAGTGGTTGACCTGCCTCCACAGCCACAAGGAAGTTGATGACAGAGGCAGACAATTTTGGCGAAACGATACGAAACGCATAAATTGTGATTTTTCGTTGGTATGGTCTGTCGGGAGGTAGCTCAGCTTGGTAGAGCTTCCGAGCCAGCCTAACATCTGTCTGGGCTGACGGAGACGCTGTAGACGCCTACCAGTGGTGGGCATCATTTAGCCTATCAAGCGTACAGACACCGGATTGTCGCAGGTTCAAATCCCGCCCTCCCGACCACAACACACCTTCTGGAGAGTCTGGCAAGAACACCAAAACTGGCGCAGACAAATCCGCATATTAGGAGACTAATAAAGGTACATTGTTGAAAAACAGCTTTTTCTACGATTCACAGGCAAAAACATTCTATGTGTACTTGTAGAATCCTTTTCCCGTTTTTTTGCCTGTCCACCCTCTTTGCACGTAATCTTTGAGGAGAGGGCATGGCTTGTATAATTCCGTTTTGTGTTGGCTGTAGGCTGTTTCCAGCTGATCCAGAATCCAATCTAACCCTTTATTGTCAGTGTATTCGCAGGGACCGGAAGGCCATCCTGTCCCCAGCTTCATTCCCAAGTCTATGCTCTCCGGCTCGGCAACATCCGCTAGAACCATCCACGCTGCCTCGTTCACGGCAACAGCCCAGGATCTTTCAATGTCGTATTTTCCAGCCAATCTGGAGGGTATGCTGGGTCTGCCTTTGCTCCAGTCATAGAATCCTCTTCCTGTCTTCTGACCCAGCTTCTTCTCCTCCACTAGAGGCTCGGTGAGTTCTAGGCATGGCTGGAATCTTTCGCCGTGGGCTTCATGCAAGATTTTGCTGACATCATATTCGAGGTCTACGCCAACAAAGTCAACGAGTTCGAACCAGCCCATGGGAAAACCGCCAATGTATTTTGCGGATGCGTCTATCTGCTCCATGGAGGCTTCTCCGCGACTGTAAGTCCAGAAGGCTTCGTTGAAAACCGCAACAAGGACTCTGCTGACAATAAATCCGCGAGCGTCCTTCTTGCATAGTATCGGCGTTTTTCCAAGTTTTCGGCTGACATCCATTATGGCGTTTATGGTTTCGCTGCTGGTGTCGTTGCCCTTAATCACCTCAATCAGCCTAGTCAGCTGCGGGGGGATGAACCAGTGCATTCCAACGGTTTTTTCTGGTCTCGCTGTTGCCTTCCCCATCTCAGTTACACTCAATGTGGAGGTGTTAGTTGCTATTATGGTGTGGGATGGCGATGTTTCATCAATCTTCGAGAAGACCAACCGCTTCAAGTCCATGTTCTCGGAGACGCATTCAACAGCTAAATCAATGTCAGCTGCCGCCTCATCATACAAGGTGGTTGTGGCGATTCTTGACAAAGCCGCCTCCGCCTCGTCCCTGCTGATTCTGCCTTTCTCCACAAACTTGTTCAGGCTCCACTCTATCTCCTGAACCGCCTTCCTCAGGCTGTCTTTGCTTCTGCTCAGAAGATTCACTTCGTAACCTTTCACGGCGAAAGCTTGTGCTATGCCATGTCCCATCAGTCCAGTTCCAATAACAGCCACCCGCCGAATCTCTCTGTCTGTCGTCTTCTTCACCCTTTTTCTAGATTGGAATAAACTCATAGCTGGCTCTCTCATCAGAGGTGACCTTAGCTACGAGCCTAACCTTCATGCCCACTTTCACATCTTCTCTTTCCACACCAACAAGCCAAGCCAACGCTCTGACGCCCTCCCTGAGCCGAGCAATAACAACAATGTAGTCAGACTCCTCTGAGAAGCTGGCAGGCTTCACAACTATTTGCGTGAAGGTTTCGATTTCGCCCTCCCCATCCAACTCTGTCCACTTCAGGTTTGATGAGCCGCACTCCCCGCAATCAGCAACTGGAGGAAAATGTAGCTTTCCGCACTTCTGACATTTTGTGGCGTAGATCTTTCCTTCTTTGAGTCCCTGCCAGAACTTGGATGTTCTGCTTATGGGCAGACGGTAGGTTATGTGCAATGTTCTGGCGCTCTTCAATGTCGAAGGTTTGTCCACGTTTTTCATCTCCTCAATATAGTCACATAGCAGTAGTGTCCTGTTCCTCCAGTGTTGTGGGCTAACGCCGTGTAGTTTTTCATGGGAACCTGTCTCGCCCTCGGTTTTATTTCCTCTCTTAGCTGCTTCGTCAATTCCACAAGCATGGAGACTCCGGTGGTTCCGATAGGGTGACCTTTAGCCTTCAGTCCTCCATCAACGTTAACTGGGATTCTGCCGCCCACCTCAGTTTCTCCCTCCCTAACCATTCTTGCTCCTTCACCTTTCACGCAAAAACCTAGGTCTTCATATGCCATGATTTCTGCTATGGTAAAACAATCGTGAACTGTCGCCACATCCACATCCTTCGGCGAGACACCAGCCATTTCATACGCCGTTCTTGAAGCCCTTACAGAAGCCTCTAGCCCCGCATAGTCTTCTCTTTTGGACAGGTTAGCTGTGTCAGAAGAGAATCCTATGGCTTCTATCCACACGGGCGCTTCTACCCCCAGCTCCTTCACCTTCTCCTCAGACGCCAACACGACGGCTGCAGCGCCATCAGTGATTGGACAGCAATCATAGAGCTTCAATGGCCACGCAATCACGCTGGAATCAAGCACTTTTTCCACGGTTATCTCATTTTGTAGGTGAGCCAGCGGATTCATGGCACCATACCGATGGTTCTTAACGGCGACCAAGGCGAGGTCTTCCTCTGTGGTACCATACTTTTCCATGTGCTGAACTGCGTGGACAGCATAGTAGGCTGGGAAGGTCATGCCGAAATTCTCGAACTCCCACAGGTAATATCCTGCTCTGCCTATCATCTCCAATGCTGTTGGAGTGTCTATCTGCCTCATCTTCTCGACTCCAACAACCAACACCGCTTCCAGTTGACCGCTTGCTATTGCAGAGTAGGCGTTGAAGGCGGCGGCGCTTCCTGAGGCACAGGCTGCTTCACATCGGACCAAGCCGGCTCCTGTTAGTCCGCAGTATTCTGCTATGACAACGGCGGGTAAGGGCTCCTCTGACCAGACGCCCATCGAGCCCACAGCCATGTAAGGTATCTGTTTGGCTGTTAGTCCTGAATCTTGGAGGGAGGGTTGGACAGCCTCAAACGTCAACTCGGAGAGGTTAACGTCTGATCTGTCTCCGAATCTGCTGTGACCCACCCCGATGATTGCCACTTTATTCGTGTTTCATCCCAGCCAAACCTTTGTTATTCTGACCTACTTGGTGAAATTTAAGATTTCAATATGACCTGATTAGCTGCTTGAGGATGGCTAATCTTTGAATTTCGGATGTTCCCTCGTAGATTTCGGTTACTCTGGCGTCCCTGTAGAATCTTTCAACCCTGTATTCGCCTAGATACCCGTAACCGCCCAAAGTTTGAATCGCCGCATCTGTTGCCCTAACTGCAACATTGCCTGCGTACAGCTTTGCCATAGAAGTTAACATGAGATCCACCTTGTTTTGGTCAATGCTGCATGCAGCCTTGTATGTTAGCAGTCTTGCTGCCTCGATTTCGGTTGCTAGTTGGGCGAGTTTGGTTCCTATCTGCTGGAACCGGATTATGGGCTGCCCTGCGGATTCACGTTGTTTGGCGTGTTTGAGGGCGATTTCTAGTGCTCCCTGAGCTGTTCCCACTGCCTGAGCAGCGATGACCGTTCTGCTTATGGTAAAGAAGCCTATGGAGTGGCTGAAACCGTTGTTCAGTTCGCCTAGCCTGTTGCTGTTACTTACTTTCACGTTTTTTAGTTCGACTTCGCCTGTTGCTACACATCGGATTCCCATCTTGTCAGACAATTTGGTAACCGTTAGTCCCGACTCCTCTTTATCTACTATGAACAGAGTTTGGCTTTTGCGTGGTTTGTCTCTGCTTCCTGTCTGACACAAAACGGTGATGAAATCGGCTATGGTCGCGTTTGTTATGAGAGTTTTCGTTCCGTTTACCATCCAACCGTTTCCATTCTTGGTTGCCGTGGTGTCCACCGTTGTTATGTCCGTTCCACGTTGTGGCTCTGTAAAGGCTGCAGCGGATATGATGTCTCCACGGCAGAGGGGTGGAAGGTAACGGTTTTTTTGTTCCTCCGTTCCGTGGAGGAGAATCAGGTCGCTTCCGAAGGTCCCGATCATGCACGCCAACCCAAGGGACGAGTCTGCTCGGCACATTTCCTCCATGGCTAAACAAGCCGCCAAGTAGCCTTGTCCTCCGCCTCCGTATTTTTCTGGGATAAATAGGCTTGGGAATCCTTGCTTTGCAGCCTTCCTGTAGAGTTCCATGGGAAACGTTTCTGTTCTGTCCAGCTGCAGCGCAACGTCTGTGTTGAACTCTTTTTCGCAGAATGTTCTGACATGATTTTTTAGTTTCTGCTGCTTCTCGGTTAGCCCGAAATCCATCAGAATTCACCAATAGGTAATCTGAATGGGGTGGGAGGATAAAACTGTTCTCGAATCTGAGAAATGCGGTTTCTGAGCTGGTTGCTTATAGTTAGTTTATCTGTCTTTGTACATTCTGTCTAGGGTTGCCCTTAGTTGCCGTATTTCCTGTTCTAGGTCGTTTACTTTGGCTAGGAGGTTGTTGAATGCTTCGTTGAATCTGACTTGATTTTCGAATGCTGTGATGATGTCGTTTCCATGGTTTTTGAAGCCCTTAATCACAAACTCCATGAGAAACAGGAATTCGTTGTCCTTTTGGCTCAGCTGTCCTCTGGCTCGGAAACCATCTAAGAACGCTTTAGCCTTCAAATATGCATCTTCATTCTCTTTTCTGGTCTTCTGTAACCTCTGAAGCGCTTCCTTCTCATCCACAAGAAAACCCTCACTACTCACATTCTATCTTTTCTAAGCATTTAATATTTAAGCTGAACTTGGAAAAATGCTACATAGAAAAAATTGAAACCATATTCGTGATTGATGCAATCAAGGGAGGAAACAGGAAGCCTGACGATGCAGAAAGAGCTGTCGGCGAAATGGTGAAGAAGGGAGCCAAAAAGCAACTCTGTCTGAGATTGCATAGGTTCTGCTAATTCAAGATTTGTTTTGATTAGGTGCACAAAATCAGCTTTTACATAAACTGTTAACTGTTTAGTTGACTTTTCACTTCGAATTTCTGAAATACCAATTGGCTCAATCACTCTTTGCGAGTTTCCATCCGTAACTAATTAAAGCATATCACAGAATTATTGAAACGGGGTCTTCATATGACTGATATACAAATCTTTGACCTTACTCCAGACAACATTGCCGATTACGGTGTTTGCGGATATAAAGACGTAAAAAAACATCTGGAACTAAGAAGAAAAATAGATTGGTTCAAGCAACTCTATCCAAAGGGCTTAAGGATAAAAGCAATCCTGTCAAAAAAAGGCGGTTATCAAGGTATGCTTGAGTATATCCCCGGTAAGTATGCACACCGCCCTGTAGATGCGGAAGGATACATGTTTATTCATTGCATCTTTGTCGGATTCAAAAAAGAATTCAAAGGAAGAGGTTACGCTTCTTCTCTAATCGATGAATGTATTGAAGAAGCAAGAAATTCGAATATGCAAGGCGTTGCTGTTGTTACAAGAAAAGGATCCTTTATGGCTAAAAAGGACATTTTTGTCAAAAAGGGTTTTGTTGTGGTAGATAAAGCAGAACCAGATTTCGAATTGTTAGCTTTAAAATTCAATCACAAAGCAAAAAATCCAAAGTTTAAGAATATGAAAAAACAGTTTCAGAATTATGAAGAAGGACTGTTTGTACTCCGCTCAGTTCAATGCCCATATACTGAAAAAAACGTAAATGCAATCCTTGAATCTGCCAGGAACAAATTCAACTTGGAAGCTAAGTTGATAGACTTGAAAGATTCAACTGCTGTTCAAAATTCACCTTGCGCTTTTGGGAGCTTTTGCATTATTTACGATGGCAAAATTATAGCGCATCATCCAATCAGTAATGCGAGATTTGAAAATATAATGAAAAAAGAGATGAATATAGAATCAAAAAAGGAGTGAAAAAACAGCCTTCTTACAAACTGAAAAAAGGGGAGTTTTAGAACTATCACCAGAAGACACATTAGATCATCGTTTAATCAGTCTTTCAGCTTTTGATTCACAGGCTACTCTCTTCTTCTTTTGGTTCTGCTGCCGGCACTTCTCGCCGCGATTAAACCAACCTTTTTGCCTGGAGGAGCATTCCGCGACACAGTTGTAACCTTACGTCCACCCTTCTTGCTGCTACCATAAGGATGACAAGCGGCAATCATGGCGATGCCTCGGGTGCGAGGATACATGTGTCCCTTAGCCTTCATAAGATGAAACTTGCTTCCCGCCTTGAGAAAAGGCTTCTCGGTGCGACCTGCTCCTGAGATTACGCCAATTGTTGCTCGGCAGAGACTGTTCACGGACTTGGTTCTTTTGGAGGGAAGCTTCAAGATTGTTCCGTCAGGCGTGTGCGCTACGACGGTTGCGTAGGCTCCTGATGAACGCGCCATTTTGCCTCCGTCTCCGGGAGAAAGCTCAATGTTGCAGACCATAGTGCCTTCGGGAATCTTGCCCAAAGGAAGAACGTTTCCTATCTCCACGGAGGCTTCGCTACCGATTTGGGTGGGCTGTCCCTCATAGACGCCCTCTGGAACCACCGAGTAGTAGGTTTCACCGGTCTCAAGCTTCACGGCGACCATAGGCGCCCCTCTTCCGGGATCGTGGACTATGTCCTTGACTTGACCGTTGATGGCTCCTTCCTGTTGTTTGGCGGACATGGGAGGATACTGAGCCGGGGCTACCCTCTTGTGGGTTGATGCCCTGAACGTTGGGGTTCCTCTTCCGCGTCTTTGAACTCGAATACGTTTACCCAAAATGATGCATCTTCCTTTGAAACATTCAGCTTCTACAGATGAAACTCCTTTTTAAATACTTTTAGTTTTCCTTTTCCGCTGTGTACCTTCGCGTTACAAGCCAGTATACCACAAAAATCACAGCTATCACCGCAACCACTCCCAGCAGCACGTAATTGAATTGAGTAACCATGCTCTGAAGTTCGGGAGGTATCTCTCCGGTTAGTTTGTAGTGTTCTAGGAGCTCTTGGAATGTTACTCCAAAAAAGCTGCCCAAAGTGGTGTAGAATAGTGCTCGAGGCAACGTGCCTATTATTGTGGGAATCATGAAATTCTTCAGTTTCATTGTAGTTAAGCCTGCACTGTAGGATATGGCGTCAAAGGGTATGAATGGTGCAAATCTTCCCAGCAGAATAGCCCAAGCTCCCCAGCGGTTAAACCAGTTATCTGCGAAGTTGATTCCTCTCTCGCCTACTAACTTTATGGCAAGTCCCCTGCCGCCTTTTTGGGCAATGTAGAAGCCTATCAATGCAGCAACTATTGATCCTAATGCGCCAACAAGCCATCCGAACGGGAATCCGAAGGCTAATCCTCCGGCGATTAGGACAAGCTCGGAGGGAACGGGGATGGCTATGGCCTGTATGATCATCATGACAAACAGGAGGGGGAGTCCTCCAGCTTGGAAAGATTCTATCACCCAGATTAGAATATCGTATATGAGCTGCGGGTAGACGAGAAGAGTCAGAGAAGCTACAATAACTAAAAGAAACACTATAGCGGGAAAAATTTTGGAGGAGCGTGGCATTTTCGAAAACCAAAAGCCCCTATGCTTTAGATGATGCCTAGCTTGATGGCAACGTCAACTGCTTTGTAGTCTGGGTGCAGTTTCACAAAAGCTTTTTTTTCGCCCTCAGGAGTTATGGTGGAGTTGACCTTATCTACTACTACATCATAAAGCTCCTCTACCGCCAGCTTGATGTCCCGTTTAGTGGCTTTTATGTTGACGACAAAAACGAGTTTGTTTTCCGCCTCAAGTATGCGGCTTGTAACCTCTGTCATTACAGGATATCGGATAGTTTTGTATGGATCCAATCTATTTTCCTCCGAAGACAGTCTCTAGTTTTTCAAAAGCTGAAGTCGTCCAAACTGTCAGTCTTCCCGGGTGGGTTCCTGGTGCCAACAGTTCAGCGTTCAAGTTCTCAACTGAAGCAACCTCTACGCCGGGAAGGTTTCGGGCTGCCTCGGCTATGCCTTCGTTTTTGGTTATGACCAGCAGAGGACCAATGGCTTGTTTCATCTTTCGCCCCCGCATCTTTCCTTTGCCTGCTCTAACCTTCCGGCTTTCTTTGACGCGGAAGATGTCTGGCCATACTCCAAGGTTGATGAGGGCTTCCTCAATGTCTTTGGTTCTTTTCACGCCTTGAATTTCATCCACGACAACCAGCGGAAAATCGGGAACATCCTCCACCATGTGACCTCTAGAAGCCACAATCTCTTTGGATGCTGTTGCCGCGATTGCTGAACGCAAGGCTAAACGCATCTCCTTTTTCGGAATCTTCTTTCTGATCTTCTTTTCAGTCACAGGAGGATGAGCTACTCTGCCCCCCACAGTGCCCGGGGCGAATGCGGCTCGTTGTCCCCTCTCCTTCAATCTTGGCACACGTGATATTCCCAAACCCGCATGCCGGGACTCTGCTGTTGTTCGTTTTCCAGCCATGGGGTCTCTGCCTTGCGGTTGGAACCTGTGAGACTGGATGGCGACTACCGCCCGCTTTATTACGTCTGGTCTGCTGGGCGTATGAAAGATGTGAGGAAGATTAACTGTGGCTGCTTCTTCGCCATTCAGATCAAAAACTTTAGCTGAAATCTTACCCATAGTTTACCACCATTCTATTTTTGCATTGACTCCAAAGATATGTAAGTGACGTTTGGCGGAGAGTCAGCCATCTTTGTGGGAGGACGAACTGGATACCGCAGCCGCACCAGACGTTTGGCGGGACCTGGAAGGCTTCCGTCCACGAGGAGGTATGTTCCTTTTACCTCTCCATAGTTCAGGAATCCACCCTTTGGAGTAACGGTTTTGCCGTCTATGCCGATTTTTAGGATGCGCTTGTTGTATTCGGTTCTTTGGTGGTAGCCCATCTGCCCAGCTCTGGGAACAGTGTATAGAACCCTTGCAGGTTTCCATGGTCCGATGGCGGCTACTCCCCGCTTGGTCTTTCTGGACTTGCGGGGCAAGATTTTGATTCCCCACCGTTTCACTGGACCTTGGAAGCCTTTTCCTTTGGTTATCGCCACCACATCCATGAAGTGTCCTTCTTTGAAAACGTCTGTAATGGAGACAGTTTTTCCTAGCAGGCTCTTAACGTACTCAAATTGCTCTTGGATTGAGCCTCCATCCACCTTGATTTCTGTAATGTCCGGCTTCTTCTTCGGAACCGCTGCAAGCCTCGGCTGTGTTGCAGCCAATATGCGTATCTCCGCAATTTCCTCTATGTTCTCTTCAATCTTCTTCAACTTCTCTTCAGTGTTGAACTCTTCAGGTAAAACAAGGGCGCGGTCAAAATCCTTGGGTGGGCTTTTCATCCAAGCCTCAGTAAAGGTGTGTAAACCATACTGGTCTTTCGTGTAGGCGCGAATGGCAAAAACGATTATTGGGGGAACATCCAACACGGTCGCTGGATGCGATGCCTCTTTGCCAAAGGCTAGGGAGTCTGGCTTATCCTCTATCATCATGATGTGAGTCATTCCGGCTTTGTAGCCCATGAATCCGAGCAGGGTTGGGCCCTCTTCCACTTTGGGCCAGAAACGGATTCTTCCCACCTTTCGTTTGGCGCGTCCCCTAGGTAAATATGCTAATGAGCCATGCTTAGGTGCATGCTTTTTTCTGTGACCCATACTTGATATCCTTCTGTTGTGTTATTTCCAGTTCGTCTTTTCCAATAAGAACGTCAAGTTATAAATATTGCTCTGGGTTAAACCGAATCTTCCATAGACTGCACAGGAAGTGTTGAGTTATTATCTGTGGCTAACCGTCTCTAGCGTCGTGCAACTATAGACGACAACAAGAACATCTTTTTTTTGGTATGCTTTCAGATTGTGAGTATCCTGAATGCTATGCCGCCTACAAGCAGGGCGAACGCGATTTCGAAAGTGGTGATTAGCAATGCTTTTTTCCATCCGAACTCCTTAACCAAGGCGCCTATAGTGGCTACGCAGGGGATGTACAGCATAACCACCAACGTGAAGACTATCATCTGAACCGGAGTCATAACCTGAGCAAAATTTGTGGTTCCGAAGAGAGTTGCAAGCATAATCAAAGTTAACTCTTTCCTCAGCACACCGAAAATCAGCGCTATCCCCGTGACTGCCGGCAAACCCAGCCAAGCAACAGTTACAGGACTAAGTATGCCCTCGATTGGCGCTAGCAAGTTTACAACCTCTACAAGTTTGATTACGAGGCTGCCTGCGATTATGAGGGGAAACGCCATCACTATGAATTCTCGTAGCCTGAACCATGTTTGCTTAGCAACCGTTTTCATGTGGGGTACCCTGTAGTCGCTCATCTCCATTATCAGCTCGGTTGGCTCACCGGGCAATGCTTTGAAGGCTATTCTTCCAAGCACAAAGATGATGATCAGGTTGATGATGTAAAGAGCCAGTGCCCACTCGATGCCTACAAATGCTCCAACCAATCCAAGGATGATGACTGATGTTGCGGCGCAGGGGACAAGAGTGACAACAAAGGCGGTTAGCAGTCGTTCTCTTGTGGTCTCCATTATTCTGCATCCTAGGCACCCTGGAACGTTGCAGCCGAAGCTCAGCATGACCGGAATGAAGGCTTTTCCGTGCAAACCCATCTTGTGCATTATGTTATCCATCAGAAAGGCAACTCGGCTTAGATACCCTGAATCTTCGAACAGATACAAGATGAAGTAGAACGGAAGAATATATGGCAACGCAACTGTGATGCCGCCGACAATTCCCTCCATAACCCCTCCCCAAACCAGTTCTCCAACGATTCCTGTCCCTAGAACGCTATCGAAAGCTGGCTTCAAACCAAAAAACCAGTCACCCAAGAGAGCAGACGTGAAGTCTCCGAAACTGAATATCGCAACAAAAACTGCTAGAACCGCCGCTAACATAATTGGGAAACCAAAAATTCTGTGGGTTGTCACTCTGTGCAATCTTTCTCTCAGAGGAGGCTTCAAGGGTTCCGTTATCTTCTGGATTTCGGACGCGATTTTGCCTGCAACATTGTACCTCTCACAGCTAACAACAGTTGGACAAGAGTGACCGTGAAGCTCCTCAAGTTCTTCCCTAAACCTTTCTGCAGTTGCCACAATCTCGGGGCTTACTTCAAGAACCTCTTTCTCAACCTCTTCGTCTTCATCCAGAAGTTTTATTGCAACCCATCTAGCCGGATACCTCAACTGAATTTTGTCAAGAAGTATGATGAGGTCTTCAATTCTTTCCTCGATTTCTTTTCCGTATCGTGGCTTCAGTGGCTTCATTTTCGTTTTTTTCTCGATAACTTCGATTGCCTTTTCCAGCATACGGTAGATGCCCTTTCCGCTCACCGCAACTGTCGGAACAACCGGCACCCCTAGAAGCTTCTCTGCCTTCTCATAATCAATCATAATTCCCTTTTTCTTAGCCATGTCCACTTGGTTTGCGGCTATGAGCATGGGGGTTTCCAGTTCAAGAAGCTGCAGCGTGAAGAAAAAGTTTCTTTCGAGAAGCGAAGCGTCTACAACGTTTATCACCAAATCAGGCTTTTCAGTGGCGATGTACTCCCTTGAAACCAGCTCCTCTATGGAGAATGTTGAGAGAGAATAGATTCCTGGCAGATCGATTATGTCTATGGTGTAACCCTTGAAGTGGAGGGTTCCCTCGGCTTTCTCAACTGTTTTTCCTGGCCAGTTTCCAATGTGCTGGTGCAAGCCTGTAAGCTGGTTGAATATAACTGATTTTCCTACGTTAGCGTTTCCTGCCAACGCAATTCTAAAATGCTTGTTGCTCATCGTTCGACATCTACCAGAATTCTGCTAGCCATTCCTCTGCCTATAGCCAACCTTGAACCCCTAACAGAAACTTCTAAGGGTCCATTGAAAGGTGCTGACTTTACCACAGTTACCTTGGTGCCTGGAGTTAGACCTAAGTCGCTGAGTCTTTTGGCGAAACGAGCGACCCTGAAATGCTTTCTCCAACGTCCTCTTCTCGCTTTATGTTCGCACATTCCTTTTGGTTCTGAACTGAAATCTGTAGAGGTTATGACCCCGGTTTCGCCGTTCTTCAACGAAGTTAATGGCAGATTCATCAGTTCTTCACTTCTCCATTCTTCTTAACGTAGATTATCGATGCCAAGTCAGGGTCAATTGTGCAGCTTTCTCCCTCAACAATGATTACTAAAGAACCGTTAGAAACTGTCTTATCTTCAACTTGCACCCGCTTTCCAAGTGTCAGATTCAGTCTAGTAAGCTGTTGCAGCGTCTCAGTTTTCTCTTCAGTTACCTTGACGATAACGCCACCCGTTTTGGCGCCGAGTTCGCTTAGAGCCATGTTTTCTTCTTCAAAGATTTCTCCACAACTTGTCGGTATCGGCTTTCCGTGAGGGCATCTTTTTGGATGTCCTAAGGCTTTTTCTAAGGGCTTAAGAATTTCGGGAGAGAGGGCGTGTTCTAGTTTGCAGGCTTGGTCGTGAACTTCGCTCCAATCCAAGTGTAAAATGTCTGTTAGCAGTCGTTCTGCGAGGCGGTGTCTCCTCAGTACGCTTGAGGCGATTTTTCGTCCATTCTCAGTTAATTTTACTCCTTTGTAGGGTTGGTGAGTAACGAGTCCTTTCTTCTTCAGGTTCTCTATTGTGTTTGTAACCGAGCCCGGAACAACGTTCAAGTTTTTGGCAAGTTCCATGGTTCTGGCGAAGCCTCCCTTCTGCTCTAAACGGTAGATTGCCTCAAGGTATTCCTCGGCTTGGGGAGTGACTGCTGTTTCTTTGGTGCTCATGAGTTAACCTGCCTGAAATTACGACCTCTCGTAGTTTTAATACAAGTGACATCATCACAGATAAACTTTACTCTTCAAACAACAATAAATCACCCAAACCCCACTCACTCACCAAGCAAGCAGCGCCTCAACCAAGCTGAACGTTACTGCACAAGAAATTTGAGGTCAATAGCATTCGCGACATTTCAATTTTGACGTTACGATTCTTCTGGCTTGAAGTGTTTCTGGAAGACATCTTGGATTTCTTCGGGTTTTTCCACTATAACGATGCCATCCATGGCGGCTAGCTTTTTGGTGTTTTCAACGTCTTCTTTTCTCACCTGTATTTTCATTTTACTGCCGTCGGGAAGCTGCGTGACTGTCACTCCCTCCCTATAGTCGCAGGGCAGTATGTATACGGGTATGAAGCTTTTCAGAGCCATTATTGTTGCGTTACATAGTAACGTGTCTGCTATTCCCGTTGCGAGCTTTGCCACCGTGTTTGCCGTTGTTGGAGCAATAATCAAAAATTCGATTTTTCCGCTCTGCAACTGAACAGCAAGAGTGGGCACATTCGAGTTGACTTCAACCCTGACTTTGTCAAAGTTTTCCTCCAAATCTTTAGCTAAACCGTAAAAATGTATTACCTGATTTCCTGCCTGCGAAAGATACACTGTTATTCTGATTTCGTCTTGATACTGTTTTTTGATCTGTTTCATAGCCTCAATTGTTTCAATAAGCCGGTCTCCGCTGCCTGTGATTCCCCACGCAACCCTTTTCGCTTTTTTCTGTTTCTTTTCTGTTTCCGCAGTTACGGCAGCCATTTTTTATCACTTCAACTCTGCTCTTTTATTTCGATTCTGTTCAGGGCTTCGGTGAATCGTTTAACAGTCTTTTTCAAGCTTCTGAAGCCTTCCTCATCTTCTTTTACGCCTTCCAAGGTGTCTTTTGACCAGAAGGTTGCTCCCAGGTTTGCTCCGAATGGACCTCCGCTTACGGGTATGACGCCGTTTAGGATGTAGAATGTGTGGATTTGCTGTAGTGCCAGTTCCTGTCCTCCAATTCTGTCTCCCCCAACTGCGATTGCCATACCTGTTTTGTGTTTGAAGACTTTGGGGTTTGCGGCTAACAGGGCTCTGCATCTGTCCAATATTGCCTTTGTTTGGGCGCTGACTCCCCCGTTGTAGACTGGAGTGGCGATTATTATTCCCTGAGCCTGCCTCAGTAGACTGTACAAGATTTTCATGTCATCATTTAGTATGCACTCTTTATTTTCTAGGCAGTGGTCGCAGTGGATGCAGGCTCCGATTTTTTTGTCTCTGACTGTAAAAAACACCGAGTTGAAGCCCGCTGTTTCCAGCATGTTTAGGGCTTCTCTTAAAACGTGTTCTGTTGCACCTTTTCTAGGGCTACCGCATATGCCGACAATCATGGTGAATCATCAAACTTCTATGTTCAACTAACTCAATAAATGTTACTAAGAAAAAGAAACGATGAACTGCAGGTTTGAAGATAAGTATAGAAGATTTTTGATTAGGACCAAGCACATTGCCTTTCATGATTTATTGGTCGTCCCATGGTCCAGGCCATTCTGGGAAAGTATATGTTACGCCTTCTTGCTCTTTGACTTCCCTAGGATATACTGGAACTAGTGTTTCGTTGGCTTGCCACTGGAAACAGTATTGTGTGCCATATCCCTTTCCGAATATTATTTCATGGGAATCTGCTGATATTGCAAAGCGTGGGGTGGAGACTAATTCTAAGTCAACTTCTTCTAAGGCCTTAATTACGGCTTCGGTTTCAAGTGTTCCAGCTCTCTCCAACGCATCAGGTAAAATGTAACGGATTACGTCATAGACAGCCATTGCCATGAAGGTAGGCGGTACACCCCATCTTTCTATATAAGCTTCACGCATTGGAAGCGTCTTGCTTGAAATAGGGTATCCTGAGTCTAGTGCGGTGGTAATTGCGGCTACATGTTCGCATTTTCCTTCTGTGGTCTCCCAAAAGTCAGGAGATGCTGCTTTTCCGAGTACTCCCCACATGACCATTGGTGACTGGCGTTCATACCAATCCTCAGTGAATGCGGTTCCTAACTCTCCTGATATAATAGGAATTAAAATTTCGGTCCCAGCCGCTTCAGCACCCGCAAAATAGCTTGAAAAATCTAGTGTGTCAGAAGGAACTCTTCTTCCGTATACAAGTTCAAAACCGTGAAGTTCAGCTAATGGCTCTATGGCGAATTCTATGAATGTGTCCCACATTTCGGCTTCCTCTACAATGTAAGCAACTTTGTTTAAGCCAGTGTATTCTCTAAGAGCGACCACCGTGTCACGAGTACAAGCAGATAAGTCACCTTCACTTGGTGGACCGACTTTGAAGAAATACTTGTATTTCTCGTAATCATTTTGCACCTTCTCTGTTAGCACGTCACCAGGAGAATTACATCCAATGAAGATTTTTTTGTGTTGTGCAACAAGTTCCTGTATTATTTGATTATCTGTAACCGTCGCTCCTCCGGTCATGAAATCCACTTCGTGATGAGTTAACAGCTTCGTCACAGCTAGACTTGCCTTGGTGGGGTCAAGCGGAGGAGTAAAAGCGTCAGTATCTTCGATAACTAGCTCAATCTGTTTTCCTAATATACCACCTTCAGCGTTGATTTGTTCGGCAGCTAATGTTGCTCCATTTACACTATCATCAAAACTGCCTATATCTGTACATATGCCTATCTTGATGGTTCCTGTGGATTGTGTGTCCCCATCCCAAAAAACGTAAATGGCAACTCCACCTAGTGCAGCAACAAGAATAACCACAATTAAAGCAACAGATTGGATTTTCGTTAATGCTTTAGAATCTAACAAAGCAACTCCTCGATTGCTATCAATTGAATAGTGAAATAATATAACATTTTCGTAAAACATTTGCTGGATTTGGGGATTGAAATTTAACCTTGATTGGAAGGAAATTTGCAGATATTGCAATTAATGTTGTTAACCGCTCAAAAGGGCAACACCTAAAAGCAAGAGGCAACCGAACTAGCCCATATGAAAAAGAAGAAAGTTGCACTTATAGCAGTAGTTTGTGGTGTCGCCATTTTTGGCATAAAGCTCGTGGCCTATTTTGTTTCGAATTCTGTGGCTCTGCTTTCTGACGCCCTCGAATCTATCGTTAACATAGCGGCTTCAGGGCTGATGCTTTTCTCGGTTTGCGTTTCAGAAAGAGCCCCAGACAGCAGCCACAAGTATGGGCACGAAAAAATCGAGGACATATCAAGCCTCATGGAGGGCATCTTCGTACTCATAGCCGCACTTTTCATTATCTACGCCGCGGCGGGGCGCCTCTTCGAACCCACTGAACTGTTTGAACTCGATGTTGCCATTGGAATCTCGGTGTTAGCTACTGCCCTAAACGCGGGGCTATCTTTGCTGTTAATCAAAACTGCTAAGAGTTGTGGCTCAATGGCTCTTGAGGGCGACGCGAAGCACCTGTTCTCTGACGTAGTCTCAACTGTGGGTGTGTGGATAGGACTGATTGTTGCCCAATTAACTGGTTGGAGCTTCTTGGATTCTATTCTAGCCTTTGTGGTCGCAGCTTTGATTGTAAGAGTGGGTGCCAAACTTGTTCTGAAGTCTTCAAATCGCCTAATGGATCAATCGTGTATAGCAGAAGAGAAGAAGATAAATGAAATCCTTGGCAGACATTCCTTCAAGTTTATAGACTTCCACGATCTGAAAACCCGCCGACACGGGAACCAAGTTTTTGCGGAACTGCATCTCTCAGTTGACGGTTCCCTGAGCGTTAAGGAGGCTCATGATCTCACGGATCATCTGGAAGAGGAATTGAAAGAAGAGCAGCCAAACATACACCTAACAATTCACGTTGAGCCTCCAGAATAACATGGTAAGAAAAACCGTTTCATTTCTTGGAACGCTTTTTTCATGATATCCCTTATCTTCCACGAATGTATGATATATTGCTATAGTGGATGTGAGGTGAAGAAAATGACTGACACAAAAAGAGGTGCTTTCGGCTTCGCAGTTCTGTCTCTTCTGATGCTGCTGACTTTTTCCGCTTTTGTTTCTGTCCAAGCAAACGGACAAACCGTTGGAGGCAGCACTCCGCCAGATATGCCCCCTGATGCTTCGCAATACAATCGGACCGACACCACACCATCTGGATACATGGAAACGGTGCAAGCGATGGAGATGAACGTCTTCTTCTACAGAAATGTTACCTTAATGATGAACTGCACCAGGAATTGTGAAATGAATGTAACCATAGATTCACAAGTCAGAAACAGGATTGTCTCCGTTACTGTTGATCCTAACAGAACAATGACGCTGACCATGAACGTTAGCGCTTCACCGCCCCAAGGCGAAGCAGTGATGGAACGTACCTTAAACTTCTACATGGGACTGGAACCAAACGCTACATTCCAACTGCAAGCCCAGTTGAGATTGCTTATCAACCAGACCGAACTCAGTGCTGAACTTGGCAGAGAAGTCAACGCTTCGAGGCTAACATGGATGTACTGGAACCGAACTCAGGCGCAGTGGGTTCCAGTTGAAAGCTACATGGACCAAAACGGCTACCTAGTCTGCAACACAGATCACTTCTCAACCTGGGCTATCGCTGAGGTTGGATCACCAGATGAAGTGCCCGAAAACATACACACATACACAGTAATAGGCTTGGTAGTAACCGTAACTCTTGCCACAGTATTGTGGAACCGAAAGAAGCAAAATCAGCAGAGCCAATGAGCTGTCGGAGTCATCTCCAACAAACTCCCTTTCTCTTTTTAACTCGTCTTCTTTTACCATCGTGAGATGTTTGCCAGTGTCTTTTTGCTGACCGCCTCAGCGACCTGTTTTCCAGCCAATTTTTCTGCCAGTTTAAGGGCAAACGGAAGCGCTGTTGCGGGTCCTCTGCTTGTTATGATGTTGCCGTCAACCACAACAATGTCATGTTTGGGTTTACCTCTGCCCGCCTCCAATTCTTCGTCCATTCCCGGATAAATCGTGCAGGCTTTCCCTTCAAGAATGCCCGCGTCCGAGAGAACTGTGGGACCTGCACAGATTGCGGCTACTATTTTGTTGGAGTTGAACGCCTTTTTGACCATAGCTATCACTCGTGGGTCCTTTCTGAGGTTCTTGTAGCCCGGATTCCCTCCCGGAACCACAACTGCATCAAAATCTTCTACTTTCACATCATCGATGGATTTGTCTGGAACAACTTTAACTCCATGTTTGCCTTCGGTCACGTTTGGTGTCAAGCCAGCAACTGTTACGTCTACGCCGGCTCTTCTGAGGATGTCCACAACTGTTAATGTTTCGATTTCTTCGAATCCTGTGGCAAGAAAAACTAATGCTTTAGCCATACATAACACCTCTATTGCTCTAGTTCTTTGACTAGCTTCACTATCTGTTCTATCACGTACTCGTTTATTTTTTGTCCCTTCTCAGCAGACGCTATTGTCGGGTCGCCCATAACTCCACTCGGAAAGTATCGCTCTGGGTCTGGGACAACCTCAAATCTGGGCAAATCTGGATAGTTCCGTGTTCCTTTCCCCCTTATCAGGTCTGAGCGGATAGCCATCGTTCTTGAGGTTTCGATGGTGCCCGCGTGGGAATCTCGGTCATCAAAGTCTTTACCTCTGAGGTCAAAGGCGAAGTCATAATCTGAGCAGACCATAATTCTAGGTCTATTCTCCTCGTTCATGTGGTTGCTCACAACCGTTTTGGCTGCAAGCTTAAGCGCCGTCATGTGTGAGCCGCCTGCGTGACCTGTTATGATCAGCAATCTCTTGAAGCCGTTGCGGATGAAGTCTTCCAGAATGTCAGTCATTATGCTCCGCAGCGAATCAAAGGTTATTGTGATTGTGCCCGGAAAGTTTCTTGTAGAACTGCAGAGACCATACCGGAGGGGCGGCGCAACCAAGCAGCCTGTTTTCTGGGCAACACCCAAAGCCACATACTCTGCCTGAATGCTGTCTGTGCAGAGCGGCAGATGAGTTCCATGCTCTTCTATGCTTCCGCACGGGATAATCACAACTTTTCCTTCTTCAGCCGCCTTTTCCGCTTCAGGCATGCTCAACTCGTCAAACCAGTATGTTTGTTTTTCACTCAAATTCGATACCTCTTCTTTCTTTTGTCTGTCACAGAAGCTACGTACACTATCTCACTCTTTGATTACCTTTAAGGTTTGTTCGTAGTAGCGGGGACCATAACTTAGGGTGATCTGATGGAATGCATCGGTGTCAGTCACTACTTTTTCGAGGTTTCCTTCAACCAGTACCCTTTCACCCTGTTTCGCTTGCATCCTAAACTCTTCCATGTACGAGAATATGCGAGTGATATCATCAACTTCTGGTCCTTCCAGAATTTCTTTCATTTCAATCGGGTATATGGATGGGATAAACGGTGCATCTTTGTCGTCCGTTACCTCAGCAATTGCTTTAATCCAGCCTACATGAGATATCCGTGTGGATGGGCTGTATTCGTTGCAGATTTCTGTCCAGTCCTTCACTGGCTCAAACTCTGCCTTAACAACTCTCCCCGCATCCTCTGAATCAAAGTATGCGTAAATCATTTTTCTCCGCTGATGCCAAACATACTCCTCCAGACTGTAATTCAGGAACTTCCAATCTTTGGACTCGACAGCCTTCATGCTGTCAAACTCGTTCCGCAAACATGGGTCTTCCCTGTAAAGAGTCTCCAGCGCCTCGCAGAGCCTGTCCATGTTTTCTTTGCCGTAAACAATGAAGTCCAAGTCAGAAAAGTTGGGATGATAAAAACCGTGCAGAAGAGAGCCGAACACCCCAAAATCCTTTTCGTTCAACCCTGATTGAGATGAAACCCGCGAAAACAAATCCTGTAACGCCTTCAACAGAACATCATCAGGCTCTTCTGCAAGCACCTGCTGCAACCCAATGTCTGGTCTGCGGACTTCTGTTATGTCGTCTTCTTTTACGCCCACCAGACGCTTCTGCAAAGGCTCACAGAAGACTGTGTACTGAGGAAACTTGTTTAGGATAAGCTTCATTCCCTCGTCTGCAAAGAATTTGTAGTAAACTGGTTCAGCTTCGCCTCTCCGTGCCCTAGAGTTAGTTGACCTGAAGACAGTTGGTGACGCATATTCTGGGTCACACACATAAGCGCCTGAAGGATGAATGTAACCGTAAACCCTGAAAATTATACCTTCACCTGTGAGTATAGCGTCACGGTCTCGGAGTTTCATAGTCTCAACATTTCTCTGTTGCTATATTACTGTTCCGAACTGCTACGAATTTCAGTGACAACTATACTAGTCTGCAGTTAGTCAATTTTTCTTGACTATGCAGAGGTGTGGTTTGGTCAAGTTTTCTTGACAAAAACGCTTTTCAACGTTATCTAACGGAGTTATTATGGGGTATACCTGCAGTGTATAAAATGAAGAAGACATTCTACCCTGCATTTTTAGTAACATTACTAGCAGGATTGGCTCTAGAGGGCACTACATGTTTTAGCATAGTGCAAGCTTCTACAGAGGTTGCAGGCATAATCACTACGGATACTATTTGGACGCAGGCACATAGTCCATACTATCTTGCAGGAAACGTTCTTGTGGACAAAGGGGTAACCTTGACAATTGAATCGGGTGTGACTGTTAACTTCACTGACTCCGATTATTACATTCGAGTGGATGGCACTTTAATTGCTAGAGGAACCAATGAAAACCCCATTTACTTCAATTACGGCAGATCAATAAGGTTTACAGAAGACAGTAACGGATGGAAAGAGGAGACTGATGAAGGCTCTATAATCGAAAATGCAATTTTGACGCGTGTTGATTTAGAGGTGTATGGATCTCCAAAAGTAAATAATAACACTTTTGTGCGCAGCGGAATCGGGATTCAGAGAGGAAATGCTTCAATCGTAAATAATTTTATTGATGGCACAATCTCTGTTTTAGCTGATTCACCTGAAATTGTGAACAACACGATTTTGGGCAAAGCAATATCTGATTCGTTAGGTCGCCCAGTTTACAAAGATTACGGGATTTACATCGACACTATGAATGGCGATGTTAGTGCCCTCATAGCGAATAACGTAGTTTCTGGTGATTTTACCCAAGCATCGATCAAAATAGACGGAGGTACGCCAATAATTGAAAGAAACTTGGTATCCAACAGTTATGGCTACGGTAGTGATTCTGACCGCCACCAATCGGGAATTCTAATCGATAAACATGCAGAACCTATAATTCAAAACAACACCATTACAAAGAATGCTAGAGGAATCACTTGCGGTTCTTCGTTAGTAACGATAAGTTACAATAACTTACACGACAATTCTGGTTACAACCTTTACTTGAGCTCAGGTTCGACAGGAGAACTTAATGCTACAAACAATTGGTGGGGCACAACTAACACTACATTAATCAGTCAATCAATCTATGACTTCGAGGAAGATTTTGACTTAGGCACTGTCACATTTGTCCCCTTTTTGACTGAACCAAACCCAGAAGAAATGTCTACTTCAATCCCCGAGTTTCCCCCATGGACAATTTTGCCGCTGTTACTTACTGCAACTGTGCTAGTCATATTTTGCAGACGGAAACTGAAGACTATACAAGAGTAACAAACGAAGCCTTCATATTAGGAGACTAATAGAGGTACATTGTTGAAATCAGTCTTTTTTCTGTTTTTCCAAGCAAGACAATTATTTGTTCTTATGTGCTGGGTGTTAACCAAATCAAACAGGCTCAAGGTACTCTTTCTCCCTTGTAGCCGTGCCCACAACAACCTGATAGCTGACCGCGCCAGTTTCAACGTTTTCCACCCGCTCCAGCGTCCCCGAAACCTTAACCCTGTCTCCCCTACGAGCCACATTCCGGTAGTAACCAATCATAGATAACACCCTTGCTGGTACCTGTTCTTCTGACAGTTCTGACGCTGAATCGTCTGGCTGATAGTCTCTAATCGGGTAGATTGCTGGCCTGAACATGTTCTCGCTGTCATCCACAACCTCGCAACTGAAACTGACATTCTTGACTGGCGTGTACCTCATTTTTCCGTGCTGAGCATCTATCTCGTCATATTTTCTTACAGCATTGTACACGAAACGCCTATCGTTATAGCGCCCCCTATGCTTTCTTGCATGATCAATCTTCTTGGTGCAAACATACGAGAACACACCCTCATCAGCAAGCCTGTTAACCGCAGCTTCCAACTTCTTGAAATTCTGGGAACCATAAACCACAAGATCAATATCCGAATACTCAGAATGCATATTCAACCCAACAGACCCGTGAATCCCAAAATCTTGGATGGGCACCTGCGATTCCTTGGAGAGCAACGAAACCAGCTCCACAGTCTCGTTCTGCAAGGCATCTCTCTCTTCTTTTTTGAATATCGCCTGCAGGCACTCGCCCGGTGAAAACACCTTTTTTATTTTGTCTAATTGAACGCTTAAAACCTCTTTACCTCTAAAGGGACAACAATACAGATGATGCGGGAAATTCTTTCTGAGTGCCTCAACGAATTTCTGATAGTTCTGTGGCGTGTAAAGCTTCTCTGGTCTGGAGAGTTCCCTGTTTTCGAGGTTCCACTTCTGTTTGAGAAACCGTATGGGAAAATGATGCGCCAAGCTGGAGGGAATATATTTCAGAAATGCGAAAACCCGATTCCCCGGATGCTCATATCCAAAAACGTAGAAAATAAAACCTTCTTTGGTGAGAAGCGTTTCACCGTCTCTGGGAACCCAATCTTTCGCTGCCAAACCAGTCATCCTCAATGCTAAGACAGCAAACCTTGCAGACCACCATCAGCTTTAAACATTTCCTGAAATGTGGCTAACCAAAAAAGGGTGTGGGTTAATCCACAAAGTTTGCGGCTCACAAAAAGGCGGAGCCACTAATTTACTGGTCGACGTACTTGGTATCGGAGGTCACTGAAGTTCCGTTTGCCGTTATGGGGTACGCTCCACAGGTTTTGCATACAGTGGCGTTTTCGGGGACGTTAGAGTGACATTGCGGACAGGTTCTTGCATCTGGGTCTTTGGCGTGGGGTACACCCACAACTTCTCTGTAGGCTTCATAGTAAATCAGCTGCTCCTTATCGCGGATTGTGACGTTGTCTCTTTCCAGAATCTTCTTCTTCTTTGATGCAAACTCTGAGTCAGAGATTTTCTTTGCCAGATACTTGGGCAATATTGTGGTGCCGGAACCAACTTCTATGGGGTTCTTGTCTCTCCATCTGACCTCAGGCGGAAGCACATCCTCGTAGGCTTTGCGGAGAATCCATTTGCCCCAAACTTCTCCCCGCTCCTCCTGAACGTTATATCTTGGGTCCAAGTTCATGGCGAACCTCTGAACTTCCGGGTCTAGAAAGGGCTGTTTCACTTCGATGCCAAAATGTTTGCCCAATGCTCCTGTGGAAAACGCCATTATTCCCCACATTTTCTTCAACTTTTCGCTTAGCTTCTCTTTGTCTCCCACATACCGGTAATACATGTGATAGCCCGCGAAGAGCTCATCTGCTCCGTCTCCAGTGATCAGTTTGGTTGAGCCGTAAGATTTGGCGAATTTCAGTCCGATCGTGATTGTTATGCTGTTGCGGACTTCCATGGGATCAAAGCACTCCAAAATTTTGACAACATCTGGAATCGCAGCAAACACTTGGTCTTCGTCGAAGGGGTTCATGTAATGTTCAATGTTTAATCGTTTAGCCATCAGCTTAGCGTATTTGATGTCCAACGCGTTGGCTTGTTTGAATGCGCAGGTGAAGCCTCTGATGCGAACATGTTTTGCTACGATAGTTGCTAGGATGCTTGTGTCTATGCCCCCAGAAAAGAGCATGTCCTCTGTCAGGTTTTTCTCTACAGATTTTTCAAGTAGTGCCCGCAGCTCAGCAGCAACTTCGTCCACGTTTGCCAGAATATCTTCTTTTTCTGCAGCTCCCATAATATACACCTTTATTCAATAGAACAACCCAATATTACAGTTTTATATATAAACATTTTCCTGTAACTGAAGAAAATCCCGTCTATACGCCAAATAAATGAACAAACATTCAAAAAAACACTCCCTAGTTGACTGTACAACTGAATGCTTGACCCCTTTCACCACTATCTTACTAATCAGCTAGAAGAAAGGTAACTGTTAATAAACAACTAGAACATTTATTCAAACCCAATCTGGAAAAGGAACCGTTATGGAGAACCAGTTCGATTGGAAAGCAAAAACAGCATTCCTATGTTACATTGCATTGGCTGCTGGAGTTATTGTGGGAAGCATCATAGTAGCCATCATGCTGCTCGGGTTGGGGCTCGACCTTCAGGAATCGAGTTTTCCAATTGCCCTAATATCTCTTCCAATCACTGAAGGCATAATCCTCGGAATCACGCTTCTGTTCGCTAAACATGAAGGCGCAAGTTTAAGAAAACTGGGTTTAAAAAAACCAAGCCTCAAAATAATAGTAATCGTATCCGTTGCTGCAATGCTTCTTCTCTTTTTAGCTGGAAGCATTTCCTTGGTTGAAGAAATTGTTCTTGGTCCAGACCCAGAGGCAGAACTTCTTACAGAGGCTTTACTGCCCAGAGACTCGTTACAATTGATTGCCCTGATTGGCATCTCACTAGCCCTAGTTGGACCAGTTGAAGAATTAGCTTTCAGAGGTTTTGTGCAGAGGGGGTTTGAAAACTCGTTCGGGAATACAGCGGGTCTGTTGATTGCCTCTATCTTGTTCGGTCTCTTGCATGGACTCAATTCTTTGCGGGCTATCCTTCCGGTAACTGTTGTCAGCTTGTTTCTGGGTTATATCTGGCAGAAAACTGATGGAAACACGGTTGCATCAGCTTGGATGCATGGGCTCTACGACGCAATAGCCATAGCAATAACATATTTTGCTTACGCCTAAAGCAATCCACCCATCCTCGGTTAAGTATAATAGTGTCTTTTCGAGACTGTTGAGGGTATGCGTGGCTTCAGGGACCGAGATTTTCTTCAAACCAGTGAAGGCTTCTTTTTTTGTGTAGTTGGTCCGTTGCATCCGCCCGAAAGGGTCATCTCCTACATCAAGTACGTTCCCTCAGAATCTGGCATCTGGGGAAAAGACGAAAAAATGTTCAGCAGAATATTACAGCAATACACGATTCCGAATCTGCTGGAAACCTTCAGCTATCTAGAGACAAACTATCCCCATTACCTGTTCCATTCTCCCGTAGATAACATCACCATAACCGCGGTCCCTCACCGAAACATAAAGGAACATTTCAAGCCAGAAAAAAAGCTGTCTCAACTGAGGCAAGCATCGCAAATAGACTCGTTACAGCAGAAACTGATTAGATTCACAAGGTTTTTGGAGGAAACGAGCGGTGTTCCCGAGAAGTCGTTTGGGGTAACCGGTTCACTTCTTCTTGATATTCATCAGCCCAAATTTTCAGACCTTGACGTAACTGTATATGGCGTGAAGGACAGCTGGCTTCTGCACAAAGCCTTGAGCGAAAACCGCTATTCTGAGATTCCTATGAAACGTCTCAAAGGAAAAGCTCTCAAAGAGTGGTGCATCAGAAAAGCTGAGCAGTATCCTCTGTCACCGGCGGAAGCATCAAAGATTTATGAACGGAAGTGGAATCTAGGGGTTTTTGGGGACAAGTGGGTTTCTATCCACCCGGTCAAGCTTGAAAACGAGGTTACCGGAGAATACGGCGAAGCAACCTATCATCCCTGTGGTCAAGTAACCATCCGAGCCGTTGTTCGCGACAACACCGACTGCCTTTTTCTTCCTTCGGTCTATCAACTCAAGGAAGTGGAGGTTCTGGAAGGTCCCCAGCTTGGCAAGGTCACCGAAGTTGTTTCTTACGAGAGTCTATATGACAGTCTAGCTGAAAATGGCGAAACCATCCAAGCCAAAGGTAAACTTGAGCGTTTCACAGAAAAGGGAAGCAGCCGAGAACATTATCGTGTTCTGGTAGGTTCTCCTGAAGGCAAAGGTAAAGAATACGTAAAATTGCAGGGTTAGCCGCAAAAAAGGTGGGCTACTCCAGATTCAACACTTCTTTCAGAACGCCTTGATAAGGACCAAGCTTGCCTCCGTAATTTCCAGCCGTAATCTTCACAACGCCCGGAACCTTGATTGCAGCCATTATTCCCACACACATAGCCTTTTTCACAGTTTTCTGGTTCAAACCGTTTATTACAATCTCAAGGACACTGCCAACATCTTCAGAAAGTTTAGAGTCTGGTACCAGCTTTCTGAGAGTGGGACAGTATGGATGATTGGTTGATGCTGGAAGCTTGTAATTCAGTGACCCCACCTTAGATCCTGCCCTGCAGAGACCACCCGGGAAAGGCATAATTGCCCCTCTGATACTCTTGCTGATTGCTTCTTTTGCTTCCTCTGATGCTTTAAGCGCAGTCTTCCAGTCCTTTGCTAGGATGAGCATGTTTCCGCTGGCAACAGCCCTCATGATGCCGAAGTCGTCTTCAACAATAAATTCGCCCTCCATAACTGGAATGCGCCAAACTTTTCTTCCCCCAACCTCACCCTCCTTTTGGAAGCCATCTCCGAAGAGGCGCAGGCTTCTCCCTATCTTCACTCTGCGTTTGGCTTTAGGTAGGCCGTCGAAGGCTGCTGTTGTTGGGCACGTCATGACGCACTGTCCGATTCTTAGACTCATCTGGTGCTTGAGTGCACCTCTTGAGCTGTGGTAGATTTGGATAATGGCTCCTGGGCGTCCGTCTGGTGTTTCTTTGGGGGATACGAGAGTTTCTACTGCCGCTTCTGCTGGTGACATGATGATTGACGATGCGAAGCCAGCTGCGGTTCTTGCCGCGATTAAAGCCCATTTCTCGTTAGCGGCTGTTATCAACACTCTGCCTGCCCACATGGGAAACATTTCTGCGAAAGTATCCTCTATTCTAACTGTTTCTTTTCGTCCAGGCACCTTTATAATAAAATCATCCTTTTCTTTTTTTACAACTTCAAGTTTTGCCATCATGTTTTGCTCCGTTAAATTTTGTTTTGTTCCGCTCCGAAACACATCGTAAACCGATTCGAGAAGTTCTCATCTTCATTTACACTTTTAGATGTTACGGTATTTTGTGACGGTGATTTTTGTTGTTCTGCAAAGAAAATTGTTTCAGAGAACATTGATGAATCCAACCACTCACTATGAATCAAACAGTCCTTCATGTATCTGTTGTTCTAGTTCCTCGATGAGTGGCATGGTCACGATGTAGTATGTATCGTGTTTCAGCGATAATGTTGTTCTTTTGGGAGAGGAAGTTGGTTTTAACCGAAAAATAAATAAAGTGACGGTATATGGACGGTATATGGAGAGCGGATTAAGAGGTAACGTGTCTTTTCTCGGAGAGAGAAACAAAAGGAAATGTGTGAACGCTTGAAAGAATTACGAAATTTCGGGAACAGGGGAGAAGTAACCTCGAATACGCGAGAAAAGGCGCTAAAAAGCTTACGGAGGTTCTAGATGGGGAGACAGGTTAGCAAACAAAAAAGGCGCTTGGCGGAAGAAGATGCGGAGAAAGTGAGAGAAGATTATGTACAGAAAATGAGAGATAATTATCCTCTTATTATCCGCACCCTTATGCACGACCTCATTTTTAGTGTTGATAAAGACGGCAATCTTGTGTTTTTGAATGATGCAGCCGTTGAATTCTTGGGTATGCCAAGTGAAGAAATCATAGGAACCCATTTCGTAGATTACTTGTATCCTGAAGACGTAAAAAAAACACAGGCCGCCCTTCAAGAGATAATCAAAAGCAAGGGTCAGGTTAAAGGTTTAATCATCAGAGTGAAGAGTCCAAGGGGAGCAAGAAAAGTAGCATTGAACGCAGTTGCAATATTTGACGAAGAAGGAAATCATGTGGGGATACAAGCAACTGGCAAAGACCTCACAGACCTCCTGCGCACTGAAGAAGAACTGGAGCAGTCACGTAGCCATTTTCGACGGTTGTTCGAAGTTCTGGTGGACCCCGTTGTAATCGTGGACATGAATGGAAAGATTTTGGAACTCTCACAATCGGCGGAAGAAATACTGGAATTCCCAAGAGAGGATCTTGTTGGAAAGCAATTTATGGAAAATGATGTTGTCACGGATAAAAGCAAAGCTATGATGATGAAAACTCTGGAGAAGCTGAAAAAGGGTGAGTATGCCCCACCACACACTATTGAGGTGGTCACAAAAGACGGAAAGAAGCTGCTTTACGAGTCGACTCCTACGAAGCTAATGTACAAAGGCGAACCAGCAATCTTAGGTATATTTCGCAGCATTACTGAACAGAAGAAGGCTGAGGAGAAACTACAAGCTTCTGAAATGCGGTTTAAGTATTTTCTAGAGAATGCTCCTGAAGCAATTTGGGTGCAAGATCTTGTTGGCACTTTTCTTGATGGAAATAAACTGGCAGAGGAGCTGACTGGCTACAAGAAGGAAGAATTGATTGGAAAAAGCATGTTAGAGATGAATCTTGTTCCATCAGAATATATACCAATAGCTATGGAGGCGTTCAAAGCAAACAAACCTGGAGAAATAAGTGGACCAAATGAGTTAGAGTTGATAAGAAAAGATGGGAGCTTAGTTTCTGTTGAGGCATCCACTATCCCCGTTGAAAGGGACGGAAAAATCGAGATTATTGGCATAGCAAGAGACATCACCGACCGCAAGAATGCGGAAGAGGCGCTGAAAGAGAGTGAGAAGCGGTCTAGAGAGTTGAGTGATTTACTTCCTGAAGTTGTTTTTGAAACGGATGCGACTGGGCGGCTTACATTTGTGAACCAGATAGCGTTTGATCAGTTTGGTTATTCTCAGGAGGATTTTGATAAAGGTTTGAATGCTGCTCAGATGTTGATTCCAGAGGATCGAGACAGAGCCATGGAAGAAATTGATAGAGTATTGAGTGGAGCCGACGTAGATTTTACAGAATATACTGCATTGAGGAAAGACGGTAGCACCTTTCCGATTATGATCCACTCCACTCCTATTATTCGTGGAAATATGCCTGTGGGATTAAGAGGAATAATCGTAGACATCACTGAACGCAAAAAAATGGAGAATGTGCTGAAGGAAAGTGAGGAAAAGTATAGGACTGTCTTTGAAGGCGCCACTGACGGCATCGCTGCTTTAGATCCTAAAACAATGAAAGTTATTTTCACTAACCCCAAAATGACCGAAATAACGGGTTATCCTCTTGACGAGTTGCTCAACGCAACTATTATTGACTTTGTTCCCAAAGATGAACTGTCTTTGGTAATACAGCAGTTCCAGAACCATGTGGGAGGAAAGAGAGACCTTACTAGATACATACCCGTTGTGAGAAAAGATAAAACAAAGATCTATTGCGACGTCCGTTCTAAGTTCCTAAATATCGGAAACCAACAATATTTGATGGCATTTGTCAGAGACGTTACTGAACAGAAGAAGGCTGAAGAGGCACTCAAAGAGAGTGAGAAACGATTCAGAGAGCTGAGTGAATTGCTTCCTGAAATTGTTTTTGAAACAGATGCGACTGGGGAGCTCACATTTGTGAACAAAGCTACGCTTGATTCTACTGGTTATTCTCAGGAGGATTTTGATAAAGGTTTGAATGCACTTCAGCTGGTGGTTGCCGAGGATCGAGATAACATCAAGAAAAGTATTGGTGAGCTATTGAGTGGCAAAAAGATAGGCACTAGTGAGTATACTGCATTGAGGAAAGACGGCAGCACATTCCCAATTATCATACACTCCAATTCCATCACTCGCGAAAATAGAGTTGTGGGCATGAGAGGACTAATTGTAGACATCACCGACCGCAAGAGAGCGGAAGAGGCGCTCAAGGAGTCGGAGGAACGTTTCCGGAGTACACTTGATAACATGATGGAAGGTTGCCAAATTGTCGATTACAACTGGCGTTATCTCTACGTTAATGATGCAGGTGCAAGACATGCTCATTTGGCGAAGAAAGATTTGCTTGGCAAAACAATCATGGAAACGCAGCCGGGAATTGAAAAGACAGAATTGTTTGCGGTCTTACGCAGATGCATGAACGAACGCGTGCCCGCACACATGGAATATGAGTTTTTGTATCCCAACGGTGAAAGAAATTGGTTTGAACTCAGCATTGAACCCATGCCTGACGGCATCTTTGTAATATCAATAGACATTAACGACCGCAAGCGTGCAGAAAAAGAACTGATTCGTCTATCTAATGCTGTAAGAATGTCTAACGATAGCATAGTGATCAGTGACCTTGATGGAACAATTCTGGACGTAAATGAGGCTAGCCTGAAAATGCACGGCACTGACGACAAAAGCGACCTGATTGGAACCAACGCCTTCGGTCTTGTCGCTCCTGAAGATCAAGAAAAAGCGTTAGCAGGCATGAAAGAGGTGCTGGAAAAGGGGTACGTCCAAAGTCGAGAGTATCAAATTGTCACCAATGATGGCAGCAAAATTCCTGTGGAGATGAGCACAGCAATTATGAAAGATGCGAATGGCAAACCAATAGGATTTGTTTCCGTAACCAGAAACATCACAGAGAGGAAGAAGGCTGAGGAGGCACTCAAAGAGAGCGAAAAGAAGTATAGAGAAATGATTAATGGAATGAACGACGTGGCTTTGGTTCTTGATTTTGATACGAACATTATTGATGCTAACCAGACTGCAGTTGATGTTTTGGGTTACTCTATGGAAGAGTTGCTTTCTATGAAAGTCCACCAATTCGATGCTAGTCTAACCGCGAAAGAAATAAAAGGTCTTGCCGAAAAAATGAAAACCAATGGATTGGTGGTTTTGGAGACAACGCACACCACCAAAGACGGAAGGACCTTTCCAGTGGAGGTTAGCGCCAGTCCGGTGACTTATCAGGGAAAACCTGCGCTTCTGAGCATTGAAAGAGACATCACCGAACGCAAGAAAGCAGAAGAAGCTTTACGTAAATCAGAAGAGGCGGCAAGGCGTCTGTTAGAGTTTCAAAACAAAATTATTGACACCGCTACTGTGTGGGTTAATCTGATTGATCCAAAGGGAAATGTAATCTTATGGAATCGTGCGGCAGAGCTTGTTTCTGGCTACTCTCGTAAAGAAATTATTGGAAATAACAAGATATGGGAATTGCTCTACCCTGATCCTGACTACCGTACCAAGATTTTTTCCGTCGGAAAAGAAATCACTGAAAAAGGAAAACGAATAGAAGACTTCTATTCGACCATCAGATGTAAAGATGGATCAGTGAAGACTATTTCATGGTATGCCACTAACATACGGGATGAAAAAGGAGAGCCAGCAGGTAGCATTTCCATCGGGGTTGACGTAACAGAAAGGGAGAAGGCTCAGCAGGCAATAAACAATGCCTTGGCTCTGTTGAGGCAGTCGAACAGGGAGCTGGAGAGTTACACGTATGTTGTCTCTCATGACTTGAAGGCACCCCTCAGAACAATACGTTCCTTCGGCACCTTCCTTTTAGAAGACTATAAAGACAAACTAGATGAGACAGGCAAAGACTATCTACATAGGATGATTAACGCATCTTCCCATTTGAACACCATGATTGAAGACTTACTCGTTCTTTCGCGTGTTGGACGAAAATTCACTGAACTCGAAAAAGTGGACCTGAACGAGCTCCTGAAGGAAATCATATCCGACCTTGAAGCAACAATTAAGGAACGCAAAGCAAAGGTTATCGTCGACAAACTTCCCGTCCTATCCGCCCAGAAAGTATGGAACAGACAATTGTTTATGAACCTAATCAGCAACGCCTTAAAGTTCAACGAATCCAAAACCCCGAAGATCGAAGTATTATACGAAGAAAAACAAAACGATCATCTGTTCAAGGTTCGGGACAATGGAATAGGCATCGAAAAAAAGTATCTAGAGCGCATATTCAATCTTTTCGAGAGAGCACCCACAGACAAGAAGTATGATGGAACTGGAGCTGGATTAGCAATCTGCAAAAAGATTGTTGAGCAGCTCGGAGGAAAAATCTGGGTTAAAAGCACACTCGGTAAAGGCAGCACATTCATTTTCACAATACCCAAGGAGTTGAAACAAACAGAGGAGACATAAAATGCCACAAAAATATTCGATAACTGAACAACCGATTCTTCTAGTGGACGATAGCCCCGATGACATAATGATAGCCAAAAGAGCCTTTGCAAAATCGCAGATTCACAACAAAATCTACGTGACTCATGACGGTGACGAAGCCATACAATTCCTGCGAAAAGAAGGAAAATACAAAGACATGCCAACAGCGGGCTTGGTTATACTAGATTTAAACATGCCTAAAGTTGACGGCTTCGAAGTGCTGGAAACAATAAAAGGTGATGAAAAACTGAAGAGCATTCCAATAATAGTGTTGACTTCTTCAAGTAGACCTGAAGACATAGAACGAGCCTACAAACTAGGATGCAACAGCTTCATCGTGAAACCCGTCAGCTTTGAAGACTTCATTGAGGCTGTGATAGAGATAAAACGTTACTGGTTAAGCCTCTCAAAAATACCGTAAAAAATGGAGATGTAAAAAATTTGGTTGAATTAAAAATCCGAATACTATATGTTGAAGACAACCCTGACGACCAATTGATCCTAAAGCGGTCACTCAAAGAAAAAATGCCCATCAATTACGATCTGATAACTGCAGATACAGCAACAAAAGGCTTAAACAAGATTGAAAAAGAAAACTTTGACCTGCTCATTTCGGATTACAGGCTACCGGACATGACAGGCATCGAATTAATCCAAGAGCTAAAGAAAAGAAGCCTCAAAACCCCAACCATTCTGCTTACCAGCAAAGGAAGCGAAAACATTGCAGTTGAAGCTATGAAACTTGGCGTCAAAGATTACATAGTCAAAGAAGACCTCGCCTCAAAACGTCTAGTAGACAGCATCAACGCCATACTGCTGAAGGCAGCCTTACCTGACACCGTGGACCTTGAAACAGCAAAATCTATAGCAACTCTCTTCGACAAAACCCCAATCATACACATCGAATCAGTCAACACTTTAATGTCTAATCCAAGAAGCGAAATCCCCACGGAACAACTGACTTCAACATTAAGAACTCTTGCAGACATAGACATTGTAGATGAAGAGCCCTCACGCTCAGTAATCGCATGCCCAGACTGCGGTTTCCTCGACTTTGCCCTCTACGTGGAGTGCCCCGAATGCGAAAGCACCCAAATGAACAAAGAAGAAGCCTTGGAACATTTTGACTGCGGCAACATAGATTTCAGATCCAAATTCGATAAAGGTGAGGGCAGCCTAGTTTGCCCCAAATGCGGAAAAAAGCTGAAAGTAATAGGAGTCGACTACAGGAAAATCGAAAACTGGTACAGATGCTCAAACAAACACTTCTTTGGTCAACCCAACCTCAAGTTCGTGTGTTCCAAATGTAATGGACGTTTCTCACTGGAAGAAACAAAGGTAGACACGCTCCACAACTACAAGTTAACAAAGAATGGTAGTCAGCTATTGAAACTCGGCGTGAAAGCCACCAAATTAAAAGAAAAAAGCAAAGACAAAAAATCCAGCCAAGAAACCTGAAAATTTTGGTTGTTCATGAATGGACATCAAGAAATTAGTAATAACTGCTGTTGTGCTGGCGCTCGAACTCATCTTAATAGCCTTGGTCATACCCGGCTACATCGCTTGGATATGCCTAATCCTGGGCGCCATAGCTGCCTCATATTTTCTGTTTGCTGCTAGACAGGCTCAAAAAAGCGAAATCCGGAAGCCTTCAAGACACATCACCATACTTGCAGTTCTTTCTATGCTCGTAATTCCTGTTATTGTCGGGTGGCTCACCTTATATCTAGGCTACCTCTCAATAGCGACAGCACTTCTGGCAATAGCATTAACGGTTGAATTCTTCTCAAATTACCTCGCACTCCCACTTTGCGTATACCATCGGTATCTGGAGTTAAACATGAAACTAAGCCCGATTCATCGCTGGCCAGTAGTCACCATAGTAGTCCCAGCCCACAACGAAGAAAAAGTGGTAGAACGATGCCTCGAAGCCATTTTGGAAATAGACTACCCAAAGCTGGAAGTCATCGTGGTGGATGATGGGTCAACAGACAGAACTTACCAGCTAGCCTCAAATTACAGAACAAAGGGCGTGAAGGTAATCCGTAGACAGAAGGCTGGCGGAAAATCCGCTGCATTGAATACGGGTATGCTGATTGCTCAGGGCGAAATCATAATCACCTGTGACGCTGACAGCATGATCGCTAGAAGTGCAATTAAAAAGATTGTCAGCCGCTTTCAGAACCAATCGGTTAGTGCCGTGGCGGGAAACGTTAAGGTTCTGAACAGGACGAATCTGGTGACAAAGTGTCAGGCGCTTGAATACATCGTCAACGAGAACATATACAGAAGAGTCTTCGACATCTTCGGCGTTGTGCCCGTGGTTCCGGGTCCTTTGGCTTCCTTCAGGAAACGAACCTTGAAAGAGATCGGTTTCTACGATCGAGACACTCTAACTGAAGATTTCGACATCACAGTCAAACTTTTGAAGACACAGAGAATTGTGCAAGCCTTGAGTGACGCCAACGTGTACACCGAAGCGCCAGTCACTTGGAGAGACTTCATGAAACAGAGAACAAGATGGAATAGGGGAACATTCCAGACGATCATGAAGCACAGAAACGTTTTCGGGAATCCACGGTTCGGTTACTTACGGAACTTAACTTTCCAGTACATTATACTGTCTATGATATTTGTTCCCTTCGTCTCAGTCGTGTCGCTCATTGTCATATTCCTTGCAGTTTTAATGGGGCATGCTTTCCAAGTTCTGAGTGTGATGGCTGTATTCATGTTGATTCAAGCCACATACAGTTTCTTAGCCATAATGATGGATGATGAAGACTGGAAACTTGCTGTTTACTCGCCATTGTTTGTGATGGGCTACAAGGAAGTGCGAAACTTCCTCAAAATCAGAGCCCTCTTCGACGTATTTTCAAAAAGGGAGATGAAGTGGGGCACGCTACAGCGAATCGGAGCGACAGAAACAAGGTCAACAGCAAAACCGACCGATTCTGCACAACGCTGATTTGCTCAGGAAGTTTTGTCTCGTTCTAGTCGCTGTGGCAACTCTGGTTGGCTGTATCCAAGGGTTTTTGGTCACGCTTTTGTGTGCCTCTAATCTTGCCGATAAACCGGGTTTCGAACAGAAAGACGATGGTAAGGTAGATGAACATCCAAGCAATGAAAAAGAATTCTCCATAGAACTCGTGGAACAGTTTAGCCGGTGAGTCTCCGCTGTTGATTCCTATTACATAAATAGTTACTATCCGTAGTATGTTGACGAAGAATGTTCCAGCCGCACCTACTGCAACGTAGATTACTTTTCGTGTTCGGGTTATGCTAGTGCCCCTGAGGAACAGCATAATCATGAAGGAATACAGGAAGAGGCTGTGGCTTCCCGCGCAAGACCAAGCAATAATAGCCTTATAGGGTTCCCCACCGCCCAGACTGACCTCGAGATATAAACCATCATCGCCTGCTGGCCATGTTGCTGTCTCGTACCCTAAGAGATTCAGGATTGCAGACACTCCAGAGGTGGTTATTGGAACAAGGGACTGCAGAGTAGCAAATGTTCCGTTGGGATAGAATGTGTCAATCATGTAGAAGATGCCAACGCCTCCGACAAAAAAGGCTGACACAGAGAACGCTTTCAGTCCCCGAACTCCATACAGAAGCCAAATTGATGTCACAAAGAAAATTGCGAAGAGAACATACTCGAGAGAGAAGGGCCAGGAATGCGTCAAATACCATGTATCGCCATCTATAATGGGCACGCCAACAGCTCTTCCTAACTCCACTATTCCAGAATGTAAACCGAAGTTTAATCCCACAGCATAGACTGTTGGCAGAAGCAGGATTACTGCAGCTAACACTGTTCTTTTGGTCCAAAATGTGGTGTGCTCAGTTTTGAGGTTTTTCCATCCAAGCGCAGCCTCTAAGACGAATAGCCAGAGAAATAGAAGATACGGTGCTCTGCCCTTCCACAGATAATCGAAGGAGCCAGAGTCTATGACGTAAAGAATAATCAGTGACACAATGAACGCTGCGAAAACGATAACGGTCTTCAAAAGAAGGGAACGGTCAATCTCGGAGAGAAGCCTCTTTAGCTGTTCTTTTGAGGGGATTATCATGGTGATTATGCCTTACCGAACATGAATACAGTTACCTGAGCGTAGAGGATACCCTTATCCCCTTCACAGTAAAAAAACGTTTGTTCCTCGGATGCTGACGAAGTTATTCTTTCTTTTTCTTAAACTTGAGGGATACCGAGTTTATGCAATAACGCTGACCCGTAGGTGTGGGGCTGTCACCGAAAACATGTCCAAGATGTCCACCACACTTTTTGCACCTCACCTCGATTCTGTGCATTCCAAAGCGGTCATCAACCTTTTCCTCGACACTATCCTTGGAGACCGGAGTCCAGAAACTAGGCCAGCCTGTGCCAGAGTCAAATTTGGTTTCTGAACTAAACAGTTCGTTTCCGCAGCCAGCGCATACGTAGGTGCCCGTTTTCTTGTTTTTCAGATATTTTCCAGAAAATGCGGGTTCGGTTCCCTTTTCTCTCAGCACATGATACTCTTCTGGAGAAAGAACTTTCTTCCACTCCTCTTCTGTTTTGGTTACTTTTGATTTGATGGCTCTCACCTCCTTGAAGATGTTTTAATCAGAAGCAACAAAAATAATAGCTAATTAACAAATTAGCGTGCGCGTTCTAGTATTTTGTGTTTGTGTGCGGTTTTCCATAGTTGTTCAAAGTAGTTTTGAAATAAAGCGGTAAGAAAGGGGCTGTTTGACAAAAAAACATTCTCACTTCTTTGTATCGGATTATTTTGTTCGGTGGCAAGAATTAATTGTTTCTTGTCGAGTAAACCCCCTAGAACAATAGGGGGAGTGAAAATAAATGCCTTCTGATAGTTGGGATTGTTCCTGAAAGTTTGATCATTTTTATATAGTGTTTTTTCGTTTTCAGATACGTAAATGATCAGTCTGGTCTTTACGCCTCTATTCAATTGTTCTTTTAGTTCATTATCATGGTAAAAAGTAATAGTCTTGTGATCACTCCATGTGAGAATGCTATCATTTGTCTTTTGAATGTCTTTAGATCTATTTTTTAGCCACTTCAAGTGGGCATTTTTTCCGGGCATTATAACAAATTGATACTCGTCTTTCTGAAGCCCCGCTCTTTTTTTGTTTTCCCTGATGAGATTGATAATTTCTGTTGTTTTTGTCTGCAACTCGGAAGTTTCCTTCTTTCTATTTTCCAGCAAAAGTGATAATCCATCCTCTAACGGCGTTGCTCTCCATCTGGTTGGTATACCAATTAGTTTTTCAACCAAGCAAACGTTTTGTAGCTTAGGCATTATTCGATAGATTTCTTGCCGATTAATACCTGTGATCTTTGAAATTTTTTTTGCCGTGGATAATCCATTTTCAACAAGTGCTAAGTAAATCTTTGCCTGCGAACAATTAAGCCCCAAACGAACCAAAGTTTCAACTGCTTCGCCCTGAGCTGATTCATTCATACCTCAAGTAGTCACTGTATGTTGAAATAAATCTTTCTCACCTGTCGGTGAGTGGTACACACTCTAAGGCTTAAGTTCACTTCGAAATATAATGAGAACTTTAAAATTTGAAGGTGAAAAAGAATGAAAACAAAAAGATTTACAACTCGAACAAAAATTTCTATGGCTTTAATTCTGTTGTTAACAACATCTGCTACGATTATTGCTTTACCTGCTGCCACCGCACAAGAAAAGATATATGATTTCCCGAGTTACTTATTTGTGTCCCTTGCACCTAATCCCGTAGGCGTCGACCAACTCGTTTATGTTAGCGCCACCTTCAGTAGACCCACACCCACAGCTGAGGGCTATGGTGGCGATTGGTATGAAAATGTAACCGTCGAAATGGTGGATCCTGCCGGAGAAAAGACCATTTATGGACCATACCTTACAGGCATGGTAGGAGGGATAACGATAAACTTTGTGCCCCATCAAGTCGGTGAATACACTTTCCAAGCCTTTTACCCTGGAGAAACACTAGACCTGACTAATCCTACAGATCGGAATCCCAACAGGGGCTGGAACAGGCATCTGAATGGCAGTCGGTTGCTGCCCACTGAAAGCGAAATAGTGACACTCACCGTACAGGAAGATCCTGTAGAAGCACCATATCACTCTCCTGCGCTTCCAGACGAATATTGGACTCGTCCAATATATGCAACGAACTGGGCTTGGGCAGAGGTTGGCGCCAACTGGTTTGGAATAGGCGGATCTGGTAAGTACGATGCCACTGGAAACCTGCAGCCATATGGTACAGCACCAAATACTGCTCACATAATGTGGACAAAAGATCTAGCGGGATTCTTCGGAGGTCAACCTGGAGCACCCATCCTCGGCGATCAAGCGACTCAGTATTCATCGACCTCAGGCGTTGCAACCTACTACACGCCAATAATCATGAACGGAATACTCTATTACAACAAACATTACAGTGACCAATTTACGATAGGAGGCTGGGAAGCCGTAGACATTCGCACAGGAGAAACAGTGTGGAGCAAACCTGCGGGCGTAACAGGTCAAGAAAGTCTTTCATTTGGTCAGATAACACGTGTTCATAACGAACAGGAGTTTGGATCTTGGGCATATCTGTATAGTAGCCCTACGAATTTAGGTTGGGGTGCACCGTCCTGGAGAGGAATATATGATGCAAAGACCTGTACTTTAGTTGGTAACATTACTAACGCTGTCAGTGCGAACTTTCTGATGAGTTGCGAAGACAACACGAAGGGAACACTATTAGGCTATTATACTTCTGGTGGCAATCTCGAAATGTGGAACTCAAGTAAAATGTTCACTTATGCGCAAGAGTATATGGGCTTCATAATTGGTATAAGGACACACACATTTGGCACCCATAATTGGACAGAAGGAGTAGAGTGGTCCGTGCCACTCCCGACGGAACTCAACGGTAATCCCATCAGCCTCAGCGTTGGCGCTACAACCCCTGAAGTGATACTCCTCCGCCAATTGGGCGGTCCACTCTCGAACCAGGGAGTCAATACGGAGGGCTGGCAGATTACAGCAGGCTACGACGCAACAACAGGTGCACTACTCTGGGGGCCATTCAACCAATCAATCCCTGCATTAGAAGACGTGGCTCTTGTTGCTGCACGTGACGGATACTACGTGTTACACAGCAAGGACAAATTCCAAGCATACTGCTACAGTCTAACAACCGGAAAAAAGGTATGGGGTCCAGTTCAACTGGAAGGAAACGCGTGGAGTGCTAGCTGGCGTTCAGCAGAAATCGCTTACGGTAAAGCCTATATCTGGGACCTCGGCGGCTGGGTGCAGGCTATCGATCTTGAATCAGGAGAGATCGCGTGGAAATTCACCCGCGGAAGCGCTGGATACGACACACCCTATGGTACATACACTATCTTCGGCTATAATGCGCATAGTATTGCTGATGGAAAACTGTTCCTTTCAGAGGGAGTTACGTACACTCCGCCACTGTCTCCATCTCGACGACTTGCTATAAACTGCACTGACGGAAGTCTAGTGTGGAGCACATTAAACTTCAACAGTAAAGTTGTTGGTGCTATTGCAGACGGCTACTTGGTGACATGGAACTGCTTCGACAACCAGTTATACAGCTTCGGCAAGGGACCAACCGAAACCACAGTCTCGATAAAAAACAATGTTATATCAAGAGGAACTAGTGTGCTGATAGAAGGAACGGTAATGGATATCTCTGCAGGCTCAGAGCAAGAGGGAATGATTGAACGCTTCCCACATGGTCTTCCCGCAGCAGCTGATGAATGCATGAGCGAGTGGATGGAATACGTCTATATGCAGCAGGCAGAGCCCGAAGATTTTGAAGGTGTCAAAGTATTCTTGAAAGTACAAGATCCTAATGGCGACTGGTACTCAGCCACTGTCGCAACCGATAGAAATGGTAGGTTCAGCCACATGTGGACTCCCGCCATTGTCGGCGAGTACAAGGTCACTGCAATGTTCGAAGGCTCCGAATCCTACTACGCCTCACAGGAAACAGCCACCTTTGGTATAGACGAAGCACAAGCACTAGCAGGTGCTCCTAGTGCAGAAGAGATTGCGGAGACCACAGTAAACCAGATGCCAGTATACCCAACAATCCCAGAAACACCCGCCTACCTGACAATAGACTTGGTCATACTGATAATTGTTGCAATCGGCGTGGTCATCGGCTTACTGGCCTACATGACACTCAGAAAACAGAAATAACCCAAAACTTTCCTTCCCCTTTTTTATTGGGGCGTAAAGCATCAGAAGAAAATGGGGCTGAGAAGACTCGTGCATGAGAGAGTTGAAGCAATAGTAGTTAGGTTAGGAGGTTTTATTCATTTTCTCCTCCAAAATTCCCCAAATTCAACATCGTGCAGGAGTCTCAGCAAACCCTATTCTTCTTGATAGTAAGGCCGGCAGACAATAAAGAGGTTATGGTGAATGGCTGAGAGGGCTTTGAAGAGTGCCCACATTCGGCGACAGTGTGGTGGGTGCTTCATGTTTTGCTTCTCCTTTCATTGCACTTTTCAGAGCCTCAGCAAATATTCGCAGTGATGCTGGGCATCTCTCTCATAAGAGTTATGTGTTCATCCTCTTATGACTAGCAACTATTCATTGTAATATAGATAGAAAAAGCTGCTTTTGGTTCGTTGTTGTTTATTTAAGTGTTCATGTTAAATCGGTAAACACATATTTATTTCTGCTTGAACATTAATTGTTATGCCGGATGACGAAAAGGCATTAGCTTGACGTTTCAGGATGAAAGTTCAGAGTTACTCTGACGGCATATCTGCTCATTTTTACTTATTTCTGTACAGGAGCATTGTCCACATCAGAACTACGCCTGTTAATGATTGCAATCCGACAAAACCAAAGTTTAGCGGAAATTGAGTTACCGCAAATACCCAGATGGAAAAGACTGCCCACATAATTGCGAGCCACATAAGCAAGATTTTGTTTGAAAGTCTCATTTTTCATCTTTTGTCACCTTGTCCTCGTTGAGTACAAAAAGACTATGAACAGAAAATATGGACTCTGAATATTGACTACAGAAAACTCGAATAGGCGTTTTCTGAAACCTGTAAACTTGTGCGCGTTTTATTTAACTTAGAAAGTTAATGCTGCTATCTCTCCTTTATTATAATTATTTACCAAGCTTTGGGTTATACGAATATATATATGCGGTAATATCATATATACGACACTCGCTTGTTTATGAATGAAAAGGTGATTAAGTATGGATCAACGCAAAATCATGTCTCTCGGAAGGTCCTCACTGGTTATCTCGTTGCCCAAACACTGGACGAAACTGAACGAACTAAAGCAAGGTGATGTTGTTTCCTTGGCAATTCAGCGAGACCATTCTTTAGCCATTTTCCCGGGAACAGGAAGTAAAAAAGGTGTCAAAGAAATAATTCTTCACATAGATCCAAACGAGAAAGCCAAAACAATTAAGCGACACATCATTTCGTGCTACTTAAATGGATATTCAAGCATCAAGCTTTTTTCAAAGAGCATCTTTCCTGTTTTCCAACAGAAGGCAATACGTAACATAGTAAGGATACTTTACATGAGAATCATGGAGTGCGACGCTAAGAGCATGCACATAGTAACGTTAATGGACGAAACACAAGCGTCCGTGACTTCAGGAATACAACGGATGCATATCCTTTCGACTTCGTTGTTTCAAGATGTGTTAACTTCCCTGAGGACTCAAGATCAGTTATTGGCAAAGACAGCTTTCCAATTAGATGACGATGTTGATCATTTCTCTTTTTTCATGCTACGTTTAGTCAAAAGAGCAGCTTTGGAACCAGCATTGGCAAACAAGTTGGATATAGAGATAAGTGACTGTCTTGATTATCAAATGTTTATCCGCCTAATTGAACAAGTCGCCGATTACGCTACCAAAATAGCAAAAAATCTAGTGCAGTTAGGCGCAGAAAAACTAAAAATCTCTGAACCACTGATTAAACTAATGGTAACTGCAGGCAAGAATGCAAATGCACTCTATAACCAAGCGGTTAAGGCTTTTTTTTCAAATGACGCTGAAATGGCTGAAGGAATAATTGAACGCGGAAAAATCATCGACAAATCTGACAAAGAAATTGCGACTTGGTCTTTCTTGCATGAAAAGAGAAACCCAGTAATAATTTGTGCCACATGTTCCATGCGTGAAAGTATAAAAAGAATAGCGGAAATTGGACGTGAGATCGCACTCTATACGATCCATCGTTCTTTTAAGCCAAAATAGGTTTTGTAGCCCCTGAAATAGAGGGGGCTAACTTCTCTTAACTCGAAGCTACTTCTTTTTATCCGCGTAACTAAGAGTTAATTCAAGTGCAGCTGGGCGAATCGTTTTTTGCAGTAGTTTTCTTGCAAGTTCCATAGCGAAGTTGTAGTTGTATGTGCCCTTTCCAATTCTCCGGACTTCTTTCAGCATCTCAATCTCTACTTCGTGTTTCAGTCGTCCTATCGCAAGTGCACCAACACCGTAAATCCCTGGCATAATTTCACGCATGTCGTCGTGTGGCTTTATTCCATCAACTCCTAGAGGTGGAATGGCGTTGATGTCAGCCAAAACTTTGAGGAGTTTCACTTTCTGTAGCATCTCTTTGTCTATGATTTGGACTCCGCGGGTTCCCGCGCAGAAGATGACTTCGGCTTTCTTAAAGAGTTCAAATTTTTTCTCAGGTGTAGGTGCAAAGAATCCTTGCACTTGCGCTCCGTATCGGGTGTTTAGCTTTTCGGCGAGTTCCGCTGCGTATTCGTCACCGTTCTCACGGTTCGGATTCAAACTAGCAATCGTGACATCGCAACCAAGCTTTGTCAATAAGACGGCTACTATTCTGCCGACCGAACCTGTTCCAAAAATAGCACACGTTTTATCGCCTAAACTTCCGAGTTTCTGGGAAGATATGGCGTCTTGGACCTTCGCTACTGCTGCTGCCGCTGTGGTATATGCACCGGCAGGATCTACTATTACACTCGCGTTGAATGGCGGGAACATGGCTTTTGTTATGACTTTTGTTATTTCCTCTGCAAGGTCGATGTCTTTTCCGCCTATGAAAAAGGTGGTGCGCCTTACTCCTTTTGGTCCTCTTGAGAAAACGGCGTCCTCAACTATCTTCTTGGCGTCTTTAGAGTTCACGTTTTCGTAGGGTATTACTGCATTGTATCCAGCGTCGTAAGCCATACACACGTCAAATGGACTAGCTATTTGGTCTGAGTCTAGGAAAAATAGCAGATAAGGCAATTCTATTGCAGTCTTTTTGATTGTTGGTTTTACTTTGATTTGCATAGCCTGTAATAGTTCATTAATTCCTTTTAAGTTAGAGGTTTCCTTGATCGGCAAAATCACTTCTTTCGAGACTTTGATCGTTTCAACCGTCACGTTAAATGATTCTAAAAGCTTTGTTACGCCCTTGACATGCTCAGGGCTGCTTATGTGAATGCTTACAAGTTCTTCCTTCGATTTTGTGTTTCTAGCGTTATCCAAAAGTTTCATTACTATCCAGCTTTCCCGTACCGAAAAATTAGCTTCCTTTTCTTGTTTTTCCAGCTCACTTTGTAGGTATTGGCCATAGGCGATCAAATATTCCTCTTCAGTACTGAGGTCTTTGCTTCGCCCTTTTTCCTTGAGGCGCTCATCCAGCGCTTGGATTATTCGGTCTCTTAATTCTTTGTTCTCATCCAAAATTTGGGCTATGTAGCTTCTGGCATTTTCGTCAATATCAACCGGGTGAAAGGGTATTTTGTTTCTCTTAAAGAGTTTTGATATGTCATTGCTTTCGTTAAATTCCTTATGTGAGCGCAAACCAAGCTCTTCAGTTGCAAACTCTGGCTTTATTTTTTTGATAAGCTTTTCTAAGAAACTCGTTAGAGCTATTGATGGTTTATGGAGTACACTCAGGTCACTAGTGGGTTTGGTTTTCGGTTCTATTAGCCAAAACGGTTCGTTATACTCTTTTTCAACTATTAACACTGTTAATTTCTTGTCTTTCAAGGGTTTGATTTGTAATGTTTCCAATTTCCTCACCATTGTTTTCGTTTGTTAACTTTTGTTTGAGGTCATGTTTTCTTGGAAAAATATATATTTTTTGCCTATATCGTATATAAGAGTTAATAGGATATATACAGAGTTGCGAGATACGAGCCAAATTATATAAGCCTCTTCATTGCTTGATGCTTAATACATGATCAGGTGGTTCTGATGGACGAATCTTTACCTAAAATAAAGATAGGTGTTTTCAAGTGTGGCAACGTCGGCACAGCTCCCATATTTGAACTTCTTCTCGACGAACTTGCACAACGAAAAGACATCACCGTTCGCACAGTAACTACTGGTGCAAAAATGAGTCTAGAAGAAGTTAAAGATGCTCTTCCCAAAATTTTTGAATTCGAACTTGATCTTCTCGTTCTAATCTCTCCAAACCCTGCAGTTTCGGGTCCTGCTGCAGCCAGAAGTATGGCTCTAGCAAAGGGAGTACACACAATTGTGATGTCAGACGCTGTAGCAAAGCGAATGACGAAAGAACTTGAAAAGCAGGGATTGGGCTACATAGTTGTTCTTGGCGACCCCTTGATAGGAGCACGAAGACAATTCTTGGACCCTGTAGAAATGGCACTCTTCAACACAAACATAATCAAAATACTCGCAATAACCGGAGTTTTCAGACTGATACATCAAGAGGTCGACAGAGTAATAGCTGTTCTAAAGGAAGGACTAGCCGTTCGTCTACCGAGATTGGTGATAGATACAGAAACAATTCGTGACAATTCGGACTTTGCAAATCCTTACGCAAAAGCCAAAGCTATGGCTGCCTATCACATAGCGTCTAAGATTCCCGAGATCAACACAAAAGCTTGCTTTATGGAGAAAGAAAGTGAAAAATTCATTCCTCTTGTTACTTGTGCACATGAAATGGCTCAGGTAGCAGCTAAATTGGCTGAAGAAGCGAGAGAGATCGAGAAATATTCTGACAGTTTGGTTAGGAAACCCCACTCAAAGAAAGGAGAGCCCTTAACAAAAACCAAATTAATGCAGTCACCCACGTTTGATGATGAACTATACAAGAAATGGCTCAAAACTTTGCCAACCAACTGAGAACAACCTTTTTAGGAGAAATCTGTGCGGGTAAAGTATGCTTGATAAGTTCATATTGAAACGTTCCGAACTGCAATAAGACAGTAAAAACCAAATAAAATATTACACACAATTTAGTCCAGTTAATAGTCAAGAAGTGGGTGACGTTTTTGCTCAAACTCTACAACAGCTTAACCCGAAAACTTGAGACTTTCAAGCCCCTAGAAGATGGAAAAGTGAAGCTGGTCACCTGCGGACCGTCCATCTATCAGTTACCCCACATCGGTAACTATCGTACTTTTGTCTTTGAGGACATCCTCCACCGTTACCTTGAATATCTCGGCTACAAAGTGGAGCGAGTTTTGGTCATCACTGATGTGGAGGATAAAGCCTTAGCTGAGGCTGAGAAACAAAACATACACCTAAAGGACTTGGCAGACAGAAACATCGAAACTTTCATCAGCGAACTGAAGCACCTGAACACCAAGATTCCCGACTATCTGCCTCGTTCTTCAATCAGTGTTGATCAGGCTGTCCATCTTATAGAGATTCTGCTGGAGAAGGGTTACGCCTACCGTTACACCCACAAGGGGCGTAAAAACTTCTACTTTGACCCTTTGAAGTTTGATAGATTCGGCAAACTCTTCGGGTTAGACATGAGTAATTGGCCTAAGAAAAAACGTCGCTTCCATAGAGACACCTACACTGGCAACAGGTGGAACAGAGGGGATTTCATTCTGTGGCATGGCTACAAAGAGGGCGACAAAGTTTACTGGAACACAAGAATAGGCAAGGGCAGGCCTTCATGGAACATTCAAGACCCCTCTATGATTCCAAAAAGTTTCGACTTCAAGGCAGACATCTGGTGCAGCGGAATCGACAGCACTTATCGTCATCACGATTATATCATCGCCGTGGTTGAGGCAGTAACAGGTGAACCCTTTGTTTGCTGCTGGCTCCATGCAGCCCACCTCTTGTTAGAAGGAGAAAAGATGTCTAAGCGTAAAGGCAACATAGAATATCCAAATGCACTCTTAGAAGCCGAATATACATGGGATCACATTCGGTTCTTCTTCACTTATGGTCACTATAGACGGAAACTGAACTTCACATTCAAGAAGTACAGCCAAGTTTGCCGTCTACTCGAGAGTTTTCGGGATATGGTGAAGAAACTCGGTGTCGCTGAAGGCGGCGAACAGAAATCCAGCGTCGAAGCAAAGAAATTGATTAAACAGATAAAAACCGACTTTGAGGAGAACATGAACAACGATCTTCAGGTTAAGGCTGCATTCGATTCAGCGTATAAAACAGTTTCAAGATTGGTTAAACTTAAAGAAAAGCAAATGTTGAGTACCGAGGATTCAAAGGAGGCTTTAGCGAAACTCAAAGAAATTGATTATGTTCTGCAAGCCAATTTCTAAGAGTGGGGAGTTCTTGAAGGTGGCGAAGAAGAGGAATAGAATAATCTTTCACGTGGATATGGACCAATTTTTTGCTGCAGTAGAAGAGAGAGAACGCCCTGAAATTCGAGGTAAACCAGTTGTTGTAGGTGCCGACCCAAAAGAAGGTACAGGAAGAGGCGTAGTCAGCACAAGCAACTATAAGGCACGAAAATACGGAGTCAAATCAGGCATTCCCATAACAAGAGCATGGCGGCTTTGCCCCAACGCCGTTTACCTCCCCGTTAACTACAGCCTATACCAGAAAGTTTCTGCCAGAATCATGGCGATTCTGCGGAGTCACGCGGACAAATTTGAGCGCTGGGGATTAGATGAAGCCTTCTTGGACGTGACTTCTCAGGTCAAAAACTTTGGGGAAGCAGAGAAACTGGCGCAGAAAATCAAGAAAGAGATTTACGAAAAGGAGGGGCTGACCTGTTCCATAGGGGTTGGACCGAACAAGCTTGTGGCTAAGATAGGCAGCGACTTCGAGAAACCTGACGGCTTAACAGTTGTCAGAGAAGAGAATGCCAAAGCGTTTCTGGCGCCTCTAGGGGTGCGTAGGCTGCTGTGGGTTGGCAGAAAAACCGAGGGCAGACTCAACAAGATGGGAATCAAGACTATAGGTGATCTGGCAAACTATGATGCATCTGTTTTGGCGGAAAAGTTTGGTGCTATGGGCGCTCAGCTGTATCTTTCGGCGCAGGGAATCGACAACAGTGACGTTCAGGAAGGGTGGGAACGAAAGTCTATGAGTCGAGAAATAACTTTTGATGAGGACACATCCGATTATGCCCTTATTTTTGATACTTTGGATGCCATCTCAGACGATTTGCATCACGAACTTACGGCTTCCAAGTTCGCTTTCAAGACAACTACGGTGAAGATAAGATACGAAAACTTTGAAACTCACACCCACGGCAAGACTCTGGCCTTCTTCACAGACCGACTGAAAGACATTAAGAAGAGCAGCAGAGACCTTGTGCAGGATTATTTGCGTCCTGACAGGAAAATCCGTTTGATAGGCGTTAAACTCTCAAATCTGCTCTCAACAGAGAGGCAGAAGAGGTTAATTGGTTAGCATTTTTTCTCAAGTTTTATATCATATAACCTTCTATTGAATGAATAACAGGGAGGAGCGAGGTTTTGAGTGAAAGATGGATTCAAGTTTCTGAGAAGATTATTGAACAGTTAAATCGGCTTGAGGATGTTAAAGACAAAGACCGTCTGGAGCTAGTTAGGTCACTTCGTTTTGTATTGGGCGTATTACAGCGAAGTTTGCTCGGCTGGACGCAGTGGGTGAACAACCCGGATGTTATGACTATTTTCTCGCAAAAGGATTTGGAGAAGATGACAAAAAAACTAGCCGAGTTCACCAATTCCTTCGTAAAATATGACTTAGAGATGACCAGCCTAGGAGTCAAGAAGGGATTAAAAGCTTCGAAAAAAGTCGAGGAGAAGAAGAAGGAAGAGAGAACAGAAAGATTCTACGTGTGAAACTAACATAACACTTGCTTTTGATGCTACCGTTATGATTTTTTGGTAATAACGGGGGAAAAACCAGTAACGTTAATAGGATGCTATAGTCAGTAATTTTTTCAAAGTGAGGACGATGCCAAAGTTGAATGTCCTAGTTTTAACGGGTCGCACTATTGACCAAGGCAGAGGAAAAGAAATGGGAAAACTTTCAGACGTATACCAGAAAGATGTGACCCAATGCCAAATCGACCCCGAAGACATGAAGGCTCTCAAGCTGAGACAAAACGCCAACGTCAAAGTCACCACAAAGTTTGGTAGTGTTGTCCTGAGAGCCGTCAAATCGCTTAGGGGCCCTCATCCCAAAATGATTTTTATCGCATACGGTCCATGGGCAAGCATGATCTCTGACCCAGAGACTCATGGAACAGGTATGCCATCATTAAAGGGTATGCTTGGAGTACTCGAACCGGCACCTAACGAAAAAGTGTTAACTATGCAGAAGCTAATTAATCAACTCAAAATGGAGGACTAGAAAATGCCTGTTATAACCGGTGTAACCTGTCCGGTCTGCGGAACTTTTTGTGACGACATCGAAATAATTGTTGACGACAACAACCGTATTATTGAAGCCCGAAACGCATGCGCTATGGGTGCAGCAAAGTTTCTGAACTTTGCTGATCACCGTATTAAAACGCCTCTTATCAGAAAAAATGGTGAATTAGTCGAAGCTACAATGGATGAAGCTATCGAAAAGGCAGCCCAGATTCTTGTTGACGCACACTATCCCCTATTGTATGGCTGGAGCAACACTTGCTGTGAAGCACAACGGGTAGGCGTAGAATTGGTTGAAGAGGTTGGAGGAGTCATGGATAACACCGCAACCGTCTGTCACGGCCCCTCTATCATGGGTGTTCAAGCTGCTGGTATACCGTCTGCCACTCTAGGACAGTTAAGGCACCGCGCAGACTTGATAATCTATTGGGCTAGCAACCCGTGGGACGCTCATCCACGTCATCCAGAACGATACACCATGTTCTCGGATGGCAGATTCGAGAAAAGCACGTGGACACAGTATCTTTCCAAACTGAGAGGCGATATGTCAAAAAAGAAGATTCAAAGAGCCTCTAATCTGGTCTTGAAAAAGGACTTCTGCTTTGCCAAGTGTGAAGAAAAGGGCTTGTCCTGCAGTATGTACCAGAATAAGCGGAGAACCATTGTTGTGGATGTTCGCAAAACACGCACAGCAGATGCAGCTGACTGCTTCATTCAGGTGGAGCCTGGCAAAGATTATGAACTTCTGCAAGCTTTGCGTGTACTCGTGAATGATGGAGAACTGGATGTCGATGAGGTTGCGGGAATCCCTGTTGAGACTCTTGAGGACCTCGCTGATGTCTTGATAAGCTGCAAACTGGGCATCATCTTCTTCGGGTTGGGGTTAACCATGACCAAAGGAAAACACCGGAACATAGATGCAGCAATCAACCTCACCCGCGACTTGAACAATCGAACAAAATTTCTCATCATGCCCATGCGAGGGCACTACAACGTAACGGGAGCGAACATTGTTACAACTTGGCAAACCGGATACCCCTTTGGCGTTGACTTGTCTAATGGATATCCACGATATAGTCCGGGAGAAACTACTGCTAATGACATTCTACAGCGCAACGAAGCAGATGCGATGCTTGTTATTGCTTCTGATCCGGTTGCTCATTTTCCGAAGGTTTCCTCAAAAAGCATAGCCAAAATTCCGCTCATATCCATAGACCCTGAAGTCACCCCAACAACAATGTTGGCGGATGTGATTTTGCCTCCGGCTTTTGCGGGAATTGAAACTGAGGGAACAGCCTATCGTATGGATCATGTTCCATTGCCCTTGAAGAAGCTTGTAGAGCCTCCAGAAGGCTTCCTTTCAGACAAAGAAATCTTGCAGAGAATTCTTCAAAAAGTTCGCGAACTGAAAAAGAAGAGGGATATGAATTGACAGAACTCATCATAAAGAATGGATTTGTTTACGATCCCCTGAACCGCATTGACGGCGAAAAAATGGACATCTGCATCAGAGATGGAAAGATTGTAGAATCGGTTAAGGACAAGGCAAATGTTGTCGACGCTTCAGGCATGATTGTTATGGCCGGAGGAGTTGACATACACAGCCACATAGCCGGCGGTGAAGTGGATACTGCTCGTTTACTGAGACCTGAAGACCACGTTAAGGACGTTGAAGCTAAAACAGCTCTAACACGGTCTGGGGTAGGCTATTCGATTCCCTCCACCTTCACAACAGGTTACCGTTACTCTAGGATGGGTTACACAACTGTCATGAATCCATCCATGGCTCCTCTTCAGGCACGTCACACTCATGAGGAATTAAGCGACACGCCCATGATTGACAAGGCGACCTATCCTCTGCTGGGAGACTGGTGGTTCAGCCTAGAGCATATAAGAGACGGGTTAATCGAAGAGAACGCCGCACACATAGCATGGATGCTTAAAGCTACCAGAGGATATGCCATCAAAATCGTTAATCCCGGAGGTTTAGAAGCATGGGGCTTCGGACGAAACGTTCACAGTCTCGACGATCAGGTGCCAAACTTTGGCATAACTCCTCGCGAAATCGTTAGAGGATTATGCAAAGTTAACACTCTTCTAAACCTTCCTCACACAATTCATCTTCACACGAACAATCTTGGAAAGCCTGGAAACTATGTTACAGCCTTAGAGACCATGAAGTGTGTAGAAGATTTGGCTAGAGAAGACAAACCAGTCATACATATAACGCACATTCAGTTCTGTGCCTTCAAGGGTGAAGATTGGGGAAGCTTCAGTTCTGGAGCAGAAGAAATCTCGCATTACGTGAACAATCGCACTCACGTTACTCTCGATGTTGGGCAGGTGATATTCACGGACACAACCACCATGACTGCTGATGGACCATTCCAGTTTGGTCTCTATCACTTGACTGGAAACAAGTGGGCTAACCACGATGTCGAAACCGAAACAAGCGGAGGAATAGTGCCATTCAGATACAAGCGGTCAAGCGCTGTCAACGCGACACAGTGGTCAATCGGACTTGAGATTATGCTTCTAATCAAAGACCCATGGAAAATCTTCATGACAACAGACCATCCCAACGGCGGTCCCTTCGTCTCTTACCCCAGTATTTTCACATGGTACCTAAGCAAAGCAGCAAGAGACAAACTTCTGAACAAAATACACAAAAAGGCAAGAAAGAAAAGTTTGCTGAACAGCATCGACAGGGAACTCAGCCTCTACGAGTTGGCAATTGTCACCCGAGCAGGTCAAGCTAAGGCTCTCGGATTGAAAGATAAGGGACATTTGGGAGTTGGCGCTGACGCTGACGTCGCAGTTTATAACCTAAACCCTGAGGTTGTTGATCCATCCAAGAAATTTGTGACTGCTAAAAAAGCGTTCGAACGAACGGCTTACACCATTAAAGACGGAAGAATAGTGGTGAAGGACGGCGAGATTGCGAAGCAGGTCTTCGGAAAAACCTACTGGGTTGACGTGAAAACCTCAATGCCACACGAAATAAATGATGAAATAAAAAAGAAATTCAAAAACTACTGGACTGTAGAATACGAAAACTACCCAATTCGCGAAGGATTCTTGCATTCTCCTGCTCCGATCACAGTCAAAGCGGAGGTCTAAAACGTGATAACTCTTATCCCAAGACGTGTGTTCAGGTTTCCAATAGAAGGAAAAAACATATCTCCTGACGCTTTTGCCGAGAAATCCGCGAAAGAGATAGCTGCTCTTGAGATGTGGGAGGGCAACCGGAAACTTTCCATCGGAGACCTTTTCGACATAAAAGTGGACAGTTCGTCCTCAGAAGAATTGACGATAAAGATTGAAGGCAATGTAGGTACTGTGCGAAACATTGGTTTCCGGATGTCTATGGGGCAAGTAATTGTTGACGGCGACGCTGGCATGCATGTTGGCGAAGGAATGAACGACGGCAGCATAGTCGTATCTGGTAATGCAGGTTCATGGGTTGGCTCGCAAATGAAGGGGGGAACAATAGAGATCAAAGGCAACGCAGGCAATTACATAGGTGCAGCGTATCGCGGAAGCACCAAGGGAATGAAAGGAGGAAAAGTCATTATTCACGGGAATGCTGGCCACGAGGTCGGCTGCTTCATGAATGGCGGGCTCATCAAAATATTGGGCGATGCGGGCATATTCGCTGGTATCCACATGGTTAATGGAACAATCTTTGTTCAAGGCACATCACAGGGAAGGGCTGGAGCACAGAT
>JASFHP010000009.1:0-83826 GCA_050123155.1 Candidatus Bathyarchaeota archaeon
ATAACGGGAATTCTAGGAGGAACCAACAACGTACGGGGTCTAGTGGAGTTCAACGGCGGTCTTTATGTGACTGCATCTACTCCTGGCGCATCAGTATCTGGAGCAGGGCTGGGAGTAGTGTATCGTTACACTCCTGCATCTCCGCTACTTTGGACGGCAGTAAGCGAGGAAGGGTTCGGAAGCGATTATAACACAGAATTTCCGTATCTCATCGAGTTCAACAACCATCTATACACTTCAACACTGAACTACGAAATGGGCTTTGAAGTATGGAAGACCGATGGCACAGTCGGCGGTGATGGCAAGTACATTTGGACACCCGTTGTTACAGATGGGTTCGGAGACACTTGGAATCAGTGGGGAATGACCATGGAGGTTCTCAATGATCATCTCTACATAGGTACAGCAGTAGGCGTGGGGCTTGTCATTAAAGACAATGAGATAGCTGGAACAAGGGCCTTTGACGTAATCCGAGTAGACAAAGATGACAATGCAGAACTAGTTGTAGGGGCTTATATTCCAAGAGATCCTCCTGCAGGATGGCCAACAACTAGAATACCTCTAAGCAAATGGCCAGCTGGTTTCGGAAACCCACTGAATTTCTACGTGTGGCACATGGAGGTCCATGATGGAGTCCTATACTTAGGAACCATGGACGGTTGCGGTATGCTCCAGTTTCTCCCAGGGTTGATAGAAGGTATGCTTGATGAAGAAATGATAGAAGGTCTGTTCGATGAAGAAATGATAGCTTCGTTAAGCGAAGAACTAATGAGTATCCTATACAGTCCAGAAACCCAAGCATTCCTACAAGAAAACCCAGAATATGCACAATATATCCAGCAGTTGCAGCAAATCTGCGAATATGGCGATATCAACGCATTAATTCAATTGATTGTCCAATACACTGGCGGCGCTGACCTATGGAAGACAACCGACGGAATCAACTGGGTGCCTGTGACACTCAATGGTTTCAACAACCCAAACAACTACGGAATTAGGAGACTACTTTCAGTATGCAACACATTTCTATTTGTTGGCACAGCTAACCCCTTCACAGGTCTACCAGGAGGCGGCTGTGAAGTCCTCCAAGCATATGAGACACCATTTGTAGTCCCAGAAATCCCACTAGGAACCATAGCTGCATTCGTTGCAACAATGGGCGCATTCACTGTCTACGCTGTAATGAAAAGAAAACCACAAAAGCTTTCCAAAAAATGACCCCAACCTCAAATGGACGTAAACACGAAAAAAGCAAAATCGCCTGAAAAGTTCTAATGAACCCTTATTTCCCTTCTTTTCTTTTTTTTATGAAAAATGGAATGGTGCCAAAATGAAGATTGCAAAATCGTTTGTAAGCACCATTGACGTATTTAGAAAAAACGATTATCTCTGGAGAAATCGGAATGACTGAGAAAAAGAGCTGGGTTGACCGTCTCTTTGGTTTGAATATGTGGTATGGAATGTCTCTAGGCAACTGGGTCAACCTCCTATCCAAACATCAATTTACAGTTGATACAAATCTGATTCCAAGAGCACTTCTAACCACTTGTCAAACCACCTTGAACTCAGCAGCTGGATTTCTCGAAAAAGCAGTCTACGAAAAAGAGATTGACAAAACCGAACTTGTAGCGCCCCCAATATTCATCCTAGGCTACTGGCGCACCGGAACCACACACTTACACAACTTGCTCAGCAAAGACGAGAGGTTCACCTACCCTACCACATACACATGCATGTTTCCTAATCACTTCTTACTTACGGAAAGTATTGGGAAGAAGTTGCTGTCCTTATTGATTCCAGAGAAACGACCAATGGATAAGATGCAGCTCTCGTGGGAGAGCCCTCAAGAAGACGAAGTGGCACTAGCTCTCTTAGGTGGACTTTCACCTTACATTGACTTCGCCTTCACTGACAGCCCTGAAACTCACCACCGATTCCTCGATTTTGAACACACCACAGCCGAAGAACGTGAACTCTTCCAACAACTCATCGCCTATTTTGTGCAAAAACACACTCTTCGCAGCCGAAAACGGGTTTTGCTCAAATCGCCCACTCATACCTTTCGCATTAAACTACTAGCGAAAGCGTTTCCAGAGGCGAAGTTCATCCATATATACCGGAACCCTGTCAGGGTGTTCTTTTCTGCCGTTCACACCTTTACCATCCTCAGGGAACAAGTTGGATTGACAAAGCCCGACAATTCAAGACTTGAACAGCGCATAATTGAAGACATGATTTCATGCTATCGGCACGTCCAGAAAGACCGCGCATTACTTGCCCCGAACCAGTTTCATGAAATCCGATTCGAAAATCTGGAGAAGCAACCGCTCAAGGAGCTTGAAAGCGCCTATCAAAAACTGGACATTGGAGGGTTCAAAGCAGTCCTACCGCGGCTAGAGGCTTACCTCGATTCGATAGCCAACTACAGAAAGAACGTTTACGCCATTCCCTTGGAGAAGAAGCGGCAACTTGCAGAGAAGCTTGCTCCCATCCTCAAAACTTATGGGTATCAGATGGAGAGTGTTTGAATATTAAAATTACACATCAGGTTGTAACCAAGTCGAAACAACTTCATTCTTTGATTCAAACGAAACAAACATTTGTCGGAGGTGATTATTAATGGTTCCAAAAAATTACACTTTATGGTTGACAGGTCTCCCATGTTCAGGCAAAACCACCATAATAACCGAGTTAATGAAAAATCTGAACGCCGCAAGAATAGAAGGCGACATGATCAGACAAAACCTCAGCAAGGACCTCGGCTTCAGCAAAGAAGACCGAGCCGAAAACCTGAGAAGAGCAGCAACACTAGCCAAAACACTCAACGAATTTGGTGTAAACGTAGTCGCCGGATTCGTTTCACCCTATGAGGACATAAGAAAAAAAGTGAAGGAAACAATCGAAGAGAGCGGTACTTTCATTCTTGTCCACGTGAAATGCTCCACTGAAGAATGCATGCGCAGGGACGTGAAAGGCATGTACGCCAAAGCCAAGAAAGGGTTAATTCCTAACTTCACAGGATACTCTGATCCATATGAGGACCCAGAAAACCCGGATATTGTAGTTGACACGGAAAAAGAAACAGTGAGCACTTCAACAAACAAAATCATAGATTTCTTGACCAAGAAAAGGATCATAAATCCAAAAGCCACGTTGTTTATAGGAAGATTCTCACCCTTTCATAGAGGGCACAAGTACATTTTCGACTCTGTGGTGAATAATGGAGGAAGCATTGTTGTGGCCATTCGAGACACAAAACTGGATGAGAAGAATCCTTACACAGCTGAACAAAGGGCAAAAATGATTGAAACAGTATATGCGGGAAATCCGAAAGTGAAAGTCGTAATAATACCTGACATCGAGAAAGTCTGTGTGGGAAGAGATGTTGGCTACGAAATAATGGCAGTGCCCGAAAAGGTAAGGGTGATCTCAGCAACAAAAATTAGGAAGCATGGGGCTTACGAAAATATCCCTGAAGAAATCGTTGATTTGGTTAGACGGTTCGACAATGGGAATAAGCGACTGAACGATAGAAGGAAGGAACAAACATGAACAATACGTGGTGTTTACCCTCAAGCATGTCTTTTATGTTAGCTTTTGGTGATCTGCAATGAAAAGTAACATATGTATTACCCTAGGCATCCTCCTCCTTTTCTTTTCATTAACAGGCAATGCTCTGGCGATGCAAAATCAGAACATGCCTCTTACAGAGGCTAGCAACTTGTTTTCTGAGACCTACCTTGTTGGTACTCTTGACAGCTCTGTTTCTCACCAAACTTCTGGAGAATACGAAGTAACAATATTTTATCCATCTTTAAGTTCTGGTAATTCTTCACAGCCAGACAGAACAGGGGCTCCCTATCCTGCAATAGTTTTTGGTCATGGATTTGCATGCACCAAGGATGATTATAGCTGGATTGGTAACTGTTGTGCTACGCATGGATACGTTTCAATACTGTTTACGACACCTTCACAGTTTAGTTTCTTCTCAGCTTTTCCTCAAAGCGCTGAAGGCTTCAGTTTAGCTATTGACTATTTGACCAGCCTAAACGGGGAGGAAGGAGGGTTACTTGAAGGAATGGTTGACGAAGAGCTGATAGGCGTTATGGGGCATTCGATGGGTGCCATGGCAACGCTAGAGGCAACAGCAAACGACACAAGAATCAAAGCAGTTGTCTCTCTGGCACCAGGGTACTTCGATTTTATTTCCTTCAGCGATGTGTATCTTGAGGCTTGTGAATCAGTTGTGGTTCCAACGCAATTGATACTGGGCAGTGAAGACACGATTTGTCTTCCTTCAGGTGCAAGGAATTACTATGATGCGCTTTCTTCAGAAAAGGAGCTGCTTATCATAAATGGTACATTTCACGATTTGGGAATATGGAACGCTGGGAATGAGCCGGGCTGGTTAGGGTTGATTCCAGGTTATGACCCTGTTACACAGGAATACTATAGAAGCATAACAACAAGATATTTCCTCTCTTGGTTCAATTATCACCTCTACAACTATTCGGATTATCAGCCGTACATCTATGGTGAAGAAGCTTGGAGTGACCTTGAATCGGGCGTTTTATCCGATTTCGAAACCAGCAGAGAATACACCGTTATTGTTGTTGACGATCAGCATAATCCTGTAGAAGATGTTGAGGTGACGCTTTATCGCCAAGACGATACGGTTCTATGGAACGCGTTTACGGACTCTTCTGGAGCAACTCAGTTTAATCTAACTTTTACGCCATTAAACTATACACAAACCTTGTATCTTGAGGCGATTAAGGGAGATGTTTCATTATCAGAAGAAATTGACATTCCACAAATTAACCTTCAACCCAATGTCGTGGTAATTCCCGAGTTTTCTGCATGGACATCAACGCTGCTTGCGTTCATGATGATTACCGTTGCTATGGCAATTTACAAACTAAAACTCCGCTAACTAACGGCGCGGTAATTGAAACCCTCTAACGCTGAAATTGAGACATCACCCATTTAATTCCACAAACTCCCTTTTTTTACAGATATAAACAGCGATTCAAGAGAATGTGAGTGGTGGGCCTGGAGAGATTTGAACTCTCGACCTTTCGGTTATCAGCCGAACGCTCCAGCCAAACTGAGCTACAAGCCCATAAACACACCATTAAAATCTTCCATTTATTAAAGGATTTTCTCCGCATCCCCAAAAACACGTTAACCATTAGCTACGAACCGAAAAAATTGCAACGCCAGAAAGAGTGAAATGCCGCTATACTTTAATCACCATTCTAACATCTATTCTTGGCAGGGCCCGTAGCCTAGTTTGGATAAGGCGTCGAGTCGCCTGAAACGGGTGACGCGCAAGCCTTCGGAGCCGAAGACCCAGGGTTCAAATCCCTGCGGGCCCGCCACATATACAAACATTCAATTAATACGGCTGCTCTGAGCAAAAAATGAAAATGTTAACTGTTTTTGTCTATTGTTGAAGCCGCAAAGGATATATTGCTGGAAGATTTTGTGTTCGCTCGAAAATGATAGATATAGGTGAAAGACATGAAAACCGATTCTCTTCCAGTTGAATTGAAGTACTGGCCTATAAAACGGTATATGGACTCGTACAAAAAATCGTTGGACAACATAGAAGAATTTTGGGAACAGGAAGCAAGAAAACTTGACTGGTTCAGCACATGGGACCGCGTGCTCGACTGGGATGCACCCTTCGCAAAATGGTTTCCAGGCGGCATGCTGAACGCTTCGTACCTTTGTGTTGACAAGCACCTGAAGAATTGGAGACGAAACAAGGTGGCAATATATTGGGTGGGTGAAGACGGTGAGGAGAAAACCCTGAGCTACCTGCAGCTCCACAGGGAAGTGAACAAGTTGGCGTCTGCCCTCAAGAAGTTGGGCGTAAAGGATGGGGACCGCGTGGCATTCTATTTGCCGATGATAGTTGAGTTGCCCATAGCCATGTTGGCGTGTGCCAGACTAGGCGCGATACATACTGTCGTGTTTTCTGGGTTCAGTTCGCAGGCTCTTGCTGACCGAATAAACGACACTGAAGCTAACGTTGTCATAACATCGGACGGCGGCTTCAGAAGAGGAAAAATCATCAAACTTAAAGACATAGTTGACGAGGCAGTAGAAAATACGCCTTCAGTGAAGAACGTGTTAGTTGTGAAGAGGACTGGACATGAAATCAACATGAAGGAAGGCAGAGACCTCTGGTATCACGATGTGGTGAAACACATAGAAGAAGATGTTCCGCCAATACCTGTTGAGAGCACCCACCCCCTCTTCATTCTTTACACTTCTGGGACCACGGGAAAACCGAAAGGCATAGTTCACAGCACAGGCGGCTACTTGGTTTACATTAACTCTGTTTACAAGACTGTTTTCAACATTCAGGAAGACAGCGTGTACTGGTGCAATGCGGACATCGGCTGGGTCACCGGACACAGCTTCATCGTCTATGCTCCCTTGCTGAATGGCGCGTCAATAGTCATGTATGAAGGAGCCCCAGACTATCCAACACCCGACCGATGGTGGCAGATAATCGAGGAATACAAAGTAACAACGCTCTACACTTCGCCAACAGCGATACGGATGTTCATGCGGCTTGGCGAAGAATTGGTTAAAAAGCATGACTTAAGTAGCCTATCCATTTTGGGAAGTGTGGGAGAGCCAATAAACCCGGAGGCGTGGATGTGGTACTTCAAGAACGTAGGCGGAGAACGATGCCCAATCGTGGACACTTGGTGGCAAACAGAAACCGGGGGAATAATGATTTCACCAGCGCCTGGAATCGGACTGGTTCCTCTGAAACCCGGCTCCGCAACGTTCCCGCTGCCCGGAATCGACGTGGAAGTGGTAGACGAGTCTGGAAAACCGGTGCCTGCAGGGGTAAGAGGCTACATCATAATCAAGAAGCCTTGGCCTGGAATGGCATTGACCGTCTACAAGGATCCAGCGCGATTCAAGGAAACTTACTGGACCCGGTTTCCAGGCGCCTACTATGCCGGAGACTACTGCATGAAAGACGAGGATGGATACCTGTGGCTTCTAGGCAGAGCAGACGAAGTGCTGAAGGTTGCGGGTCACAGGCTGGGAACCGTGGAGCTTGAAAGCGCGATGATTTCGCATCCGGCAGTAGCAGAAGCAGCAGTAGCCAGCAAGCCTCATGAGATCAAGGGAGAAACAATTGTGGTCTTCGCTGTCCTGAAGCAAGGAGTTAGTCCAAACGAGGAACTTGAGAAGGAATTGAGAAACCACATGAGAAAAACTGTTGGTCCTCTCGCAACGCCTGAAAACATATACTTCGTTGCAAAGCTTCCGAAGACAAGAAGCGGCAAAATCATGCGAAGAGTCCTGAAAGCGCTCGTTGCTGGTAAGTCGATAGGCGACATCTCCACCTTAGAAGACAAGGCTTCCGTAGAAGAGGCAAAACGGGCATTCGAAGAATTCGAAAGAATAACGAAGAAGTAACATTCTTCGCATTTTCTTCCTTTCTTTTTCTCTTTTTTCAGAACACTAATTTAGGTGTGAACTTCCGTCACTAGCGTATGCTGTGCAGAAAAATTTCAGAAAAAAGACTGTTTTCAACAATGTACCTCTATTAGTATTCTAATATGCGTCAAGAAAGTGTGAAAGAATGGTTTTGGCAGTTTAGAGTAGTCTTGCCCTGTTCAGGGTCTTGGTCTGCCACGAGTATCTTCTTATTTTTGTTGACTCTCCGTAACCGCACGCCGCACACTTCTTCTGTTTCACATTATATGCTCTTCTGCCGCAGCGTCTACATTTGATGTGAAGAGTTTTGTGGGCGCGTTTTCCAAAAGATGATGTGCCCTTGCTAACTTTTCCCAATGGATGTCACCTAGGGGGAGGAGAAATTATCACCACATTGTCGCCGCGGACTATGATGGCGCCAAGTTTCTTCATGTTCTCCACATCTGTAATTTCATCTGTTTCATCTAAAACCAAGTTGAGGTGCTGATCGAAGCCTTTGAGTTTTCCCCGTAACTTCTTTCCGCCTCTCAATCTTACCAGAACTATTCTTCCAAGGCTGTCTTCCAAGATTTTGGTGGCCATTTCGCTCATTCGAATCTTCACGTCCAGTTGTTGCTTCGTTTATAATTTTAAACGTAGCGATTTAAAGGTATCTGCGCTATATTTTACGGTTTCTATTGTCTATTTAGGTTTCTGAAGTTAGATGCCTTATGTTGCTTCTAGAATCGACTGGAATTTGGTTTCGATTGCTTCCAGTTTAACGGAAAAATAGGGGCGGGGAAGAGCATGTGCTGTTGCTTGTTTACTCTATTTTCATGGTCTCGCTTTTGGTTTTCTCTTCTTTCTTCTTGGGGACGGTGATGTCTAAAACGCCGTTCTTGTATTTCGACGTCGCCTTTTTAGTTTCTACCTTGGCTGGTAATTCGACTTCTTTGAAGTACTTGCGTTCAGGGGTGTCAACAGAAATCGTTAGCTTATCATCTGTTCCGGAGAGTTTGATGTCCTCTTTTTCAACCCCAGGCAGTTCAACTATCACTCTGATTTCGCCGTCGCCGGGTATAATGTCTGCTAATGGTTCTCTCTTCTCCTTGACGTCCATGTGCGGTTTTCCCAGTCGTGTTTCCGCCTTGAAATTTCCGAACTCTCTTACTTTTGGTTTCCCATCTGGACCCACAGTTACGCTGTAGCCGTACACGAAGGGTCCCCAGCTTTTAGTTTTGGTTCCGTCGGGTAGTGTTTGTTCTCGAATGAGGGTTTCGGGTGCTCTTTTGGATAATTCCTCAAACTGTTTTGCCATCATCTCTTCCATTTCTTTGAAGGCTTCGTCTATGTTCCCTAGACCGCCTCTAAAGAAGGGTCGTCCTCTTTTAGACCAGTTTGACCGTCTGTCTTCTTCTGACACGATCTTTTCACCTCCTCAAATTCTCTATCTCTTCCAGAGATTCTAATAGTCGGCGCAGGGCGAGGCTTAAGGTTAAGAATGCTGATTGACTGAACTCTGAGCAGCAATATGTTCCTCTGCCTGTTTTTGTTAGAAATCCGCCGTCGCTGAGCTTTTTCGAGTTCTCCCAGACAGTTTTCGGATTCAAATCTAAGTCTCTCATGAAATCTGCAAAGTTCATTGTGCTGTCTTCTTCCTCGACTAGCCGTCTCATCATTCTCATGCGGGTTTGGTTGGATAGGGCGTCGAACATGCTGGAGAACTTTTGGAAGTCTTCTTCGAATGCTTTGAATTCGGTTTCAAGTTGGTCTTTTGGCCAGTCCATGGGGGACAGGGGGATTTCTAGAATTATTTCTCCGTCACGCACTAGTTGTAGTTTTAGGGTCATGTAGCCTCACCCATTTATTACCGTAAAGTAATAATGGTGGTTTTTACATATAAATATTACTATCCAGTAATAAACAACAAGATAAAAACTTCAGAAAACCATGGTTTCTAGGTCAGAACTGTTTGGGGATGTCCTGTTTTTCCATGATGTAGCCGCAGTAATGGCACCTTAGACGAAGAGGCTCCTTGCTGTCCACGTAGAAGGTGGATTTCACGGGTTCTTTACTGTTTGAGATGCATGCAGGGTTAGCGCATTTAACTGCTTCATGTATTATCTGGGGCAGCTTAACCAGCTGCTTGTCTACAACCTTGTAGTTTCTGATGATGTTGATGCTGGCGTGGGGAGCCAAAAGAGCTATCTTATCCACTTCTTCAGATTTCAGTTCTCTTCCTTCAATCTTAACCATGTCTTTCAAGCCCAACGTTTTGCTGGGCACATTCATGCCAACAGTCACGACGCCGCTGACGTGATCCGTGATTCCCAAAATCTTCAGCACATTCAACGCATGCCCAGCGGTGATGTGATCTATCACCGTGCCATCTTTGATTTTGGACACACGCAAAGTAGTTTCACTCAAGTTAACCCTGTCCTTCAGGATGCTGTATACTAGGTTTTATTGAGTTAAGAGTTTATTTATAGCTGCTGTTCGCTTTTCCAAGAATATTTCAGAAAAGTGTGTGGGGTAGAAAGGGGTTAGGAGGCTTCTCTGGAGACTGTTAAGATTCTTACGTAGTCGGCTGTGTCGTCGCAAGCGTCGGCGACATGCTCCATTTCTTCGATGAGGTCCTTAAGCAAAAGTATTGTTGCAGCATCTATTTTGTTAGAGTATCTAAGAAGCATGGCTTTGGATTTCAGGTATTTCTCATCCACCATTCCCTCTATCTCATCGATCTGCTTTGCAAGTTCCATAGCCTTTGGAGGGTCCGTCCCCAACTTCTCAATTGCCTTAAGCAAAGTTTTTGCGCAATCAACCAAATCTTTGGCGGTTTGGGCAAACTGTTTCCACATTTCCTCTGGCACTTCTGCCTCTAAAAGCAAAATAACTGCTCTTGATGCATCCTTGACGTGATCCGCCATCTCGTCCAATCTCTTCACTAGGTGCATGATGTCTTCGCGGTCTTTGGATAGAAGGCTTCCGCGGGTAAGCTCCTCGAAAACTGTTCTTCTAAGTTCATCGATTTCATGTTCGGCACTAGACAGTTTGTTGAAAGACGCTATCGCCCTTTCCTTGTTGCCGTTTAAGGCTGCATTAATTGACTTTTCCAGCTCGATTACCGTGTCGATAGCTAAGGTCATCTGTCTATCCGCTATTTCCAACACTTTAGATTTTCTTCTTTCAGAAAACCATCTTTCCATAAATTTTCACCCTTAAACAAAGAGACATTCGATAGTTGTTGTTAATTAAAGTACAAGCATTCCGCTTAAATCTTTTCCACCCTTTCACTCTAGAGCCAACTCCGTTCTCAAACCTCTTTCAGGATAGGAAAAAACAAAGCTTTTTTCAACAGGGAAAGCAACAGTAACTTCCTCTCCCACATCAAGCCATTCACCCATTAACGCTGGACGTACAACCACCAGCATGTCTTCATTTTGAAGCCTAATTTCGTATCGAACATCGTTTCCTTCAAACCTGAAAGCTTCAATGTTACCGAAGATCGAGTTTACCCCACTCCTTTTCCCTTTATGGATAGAAAGAATTTCTGGTCTTATGGCAACAACCACCTTTTCTCCCTTTTTATGGTCCTGATTCGAAGATGTAACAGAAATTCCTCCCCGAAGTTCCACAGTAAGTTTGTGATCAACTCTATCCACAACGTAACCCTCTAAGAAATTTGACTCCCCAACAAAATTCGCCACAAATATGTGCTGAGGGCTCATGTACAGCTCCTGAGGGGTCCCCACCTGCAGAATCTTTCCTTTTCTAATCACAGCAATTCGGTCCGAGATTGCCATTGCCTCTGCTTGGTCATGAGTAACATGGATTGCCGTTAATTGGAGGTCTTTCACCAGTCTTCTGATTTCATACCTCAAGGCTGTTCTAATTTTCGCATCTAGGGCGCCTAAGGGCTCATCCAAGAGCAGAAGCTTGGCACCGGAGGATAATGCTCTAGCTAAGGCAATCCTCTGTCTCATTCCTCCACTCAATTCGCTTGGAAACGCGTCGGTTCGCTCAAAGAGTCTGACCAGCTCCAGCATTTCACGTCCAATTCTTTCGCTCTTCTCTTCTTCCCATCCTTTTACGCGCGGTCCATAGGTGACGTTGTCCCAGACGTCCATGTGGGGAAACAGTGCATACTCCTGAAAGACGTATCCGATGTCTCTGTATTCTGGGGGAAGATTCGATACCATGCGTTCGCCGATGGAGATTTTGCCTTCAGTGGGCAACTCTAAGCCAGCTATCATTCGCAAGGTGGTTGTTTTTCCGCATCCGCTTGGTCCGAGCAAGGTTAGATACTCCTTGTCACGAACATGCAGGTCTATGTGATCAACAGCGACTATTCGCCCTTTATCAAAGGTTTTGACTACATTCTTCAACTCGACATCAGGCATTCCAGTTCACCTCAACATGAAATTTTTTATTTATATTACCTTGTCTCATCTGGTGGTCACCTTTCTGAAAATCATAAGGAGAACAAACGATATTGCAATCAGGTAGGTTGATGCGAAGAGCGCCGCAGGAATCGCAAGGGATTCAACCATGTTGACTACTAGGGGAGGAATTGTTGTGTCACTGCCCATAACCAGAAAAGTTGCGCCTGTTTCTCCCAAGGAGCGGGTAAAGGACAGGATAACCCCGGTTAAGATTCCTCTCTTTAGTAGCGGAAGAGCGATTGTCTCAACAGTGTTATATGAATTGGCGCCTAGGGTGCGAGATGCCTCCTCATATAAGGGGATGTCAGACCCTTCGAATGTAGCCAGCATAGGCTCAACTACCACAGGAACAGAGAACACTATATGTGTTAAGATTATAAGCCATATTCCCGGATCTGCGAGCCTCAAACCGCTGGGACCCCACAGAAGAAGAATAGATAGACCAAGAGCTGATGTTGGGACAATCAGCGGGATTCTGAGCAGGGCTCTGAGGAAACGACCAAACCTGTAACGTTTTATCAGGAACACTGTGGGAATGGCTATGCAAGCTGCGATGTAGGTTGCAATTCCGGCGGAGGCAAACGAAACTACCGTGGCGTCTAGCAGAGCGGAGAAGTAGTTTGATGGACCGAACAGTTGATAAACTACGCTTTCTGTCACTTTGCCCGTGTTGGGGTCACTGCTCCAAGACAGCGCAACAGAATTCAGGACAACAACTATTGGGACTACAACCACTATAACAATGAAGAGGATTACAACAGCGTCTCTGACCCGCGACAGTTTCCGAGAGGCAAAATCTTCGAGTTTTAGGAGCTTTTTTTCGATGTTGAGAGCCGAGAAAAACGAGAATGATGTAATTCCCTTCTTCTGTAAGATAAACTCTACTGGCAAAATTATTGCTGACGCCACAATGATCAGCAGGCTGCCTAGGAAAGCGGCGGGTCCAAACTTGAACTGGGACACCCAGCTGATAACAGCGATGGGCGCCGTGGTATAGACGCTTGACACTACTAGCGTGGCTCCAGTTTCTCCCAGAGACCGTGCAAAAGCCATAACTGCTCCCGAAAAAATTGCTGGTAACGTTAACGGAAACAGGATTTTTCTGAAGGTTGTGAGAGGCGCGGCTCCGAGGGTTCCGGAGGCTTGCTCAAACAGCGTTGACATGTCCTCAAGTTTGGCTTTGAGAGTTTTTACGATGTATGGAAAGGTTAATGCTATGTGTACTATCAGCATTATGAAGGGAACGTTGATAATGGGAATCAGGTAATTTGTTTCCACGATTCCCCTTCCGAAAAGAGCTCCTATTCCAGAGACTGATGTCCACGCTATCAGAGTTGCAAAACCGAAACCTGATGTGGGGATGACCAACGTGAAGGTGATGAGGTCTTCAAGGAACCCTTTGCCCCAGAAATTCTTTCGAGCCAATATATAGGCAAGAGGAACCCCAAAAATGAGGTCTATCGCAACCGCGAAAATGGCGAGGCGCAAAGATAAGCCAAGATACTTCTGGATTTCTATCCAGTTTGTGTCTCCTATTAGCGGATTAGCGAAAACTTCAGTGTAAACCTCTGGCCATCTGGTAAACGTAAATGATATCAGAAAAAAGCTTGGCAAAAAAACAAAAACAATGAGACTTACTACGGTTGCGGACACTCCAAGTCGGGAGAGCAGGTTTTGTTTCCCCTTTGACTGGCTAAAAGCGGTCACACTCCCGGGTTTTTCACTTCAGACCATACAGTGAAAAGGGATTCCATCGCTTCTCCCGATAAAGGTCGAAAAGTTGAAACGTTGATTTCAAATTCAACGCCATTTGTTTCGTTGAAGATTTCTTCGTTCAGGGGAACGTTGGGGTTGGCAGGTCTAAACCCGTATTCTTGGGCTTTGTCTTGATTCTGTTCCTGAAGCAGATAGAAAAGATACTGTGAGGCAGCAAATTTTTGGTATGCGTCAATCCAAGGCGCGTTCAAGATAACAAAGGGGTGGTCGGAGAGAAGAGTTCCATCCTCAGGATAAACTGCCACCAACGAATCGCCCCATTTCTGCGTAGCTTTGTCAGCGTTACTGAGAACCACGCTTTCGTAGACTGTAAAACAGTCAATCGCGGAGGGGCCGTTCTCAGCAGCCCACCTGCCAAAAAATCCAGTGCTTTTTCCGTACATAACTGCTTTGGATTCGATAATACTGACAAAATTCTTGGCAGTTTCGTTCTTGAAATCGTCGACAGTAAACTCTTCAGGTTTCTTTTCGAGCGCAGAAGCGAATTCTAGAACTTCAGCCATGGCGCCTCCATTACTTAACTGCGGGTCGGGGTGTCCATACTTGTAGTCGATTCCGGTCTCTGCCAGCCGATATAAATCAGTGAAGCTATTCACATCGTTCTCTTCGAAGAATGAAGTCCACCCACCTATTACGACGGGAGACAAAACAAGGGATGTGGAGTCGGTGGCTATTTCTTGCTGTTTCCCCAGCTCTTGCAGCCATTTCTGGTTCAGGTAGGGTATCCAGATGCTGGACGCTGGGCTCCACGCTGTTGGTTGCGTACTCTCCTGAAGGATGAGGTTTACGCTGTCGTGGCTTCCGGTTACTACAAGTTCTACGTTAACTGTGATGTTGAAGCGTTCATAAAACCAGTCTTCGAATGCGGGGGTGACGTCTTTTATCCAGCCGTCTTTCTCGCTTGTGTAAAGGAACGTGAAACTGATGCTGGATGGCAGTCCTTCCTGTTCAGAACCGCCTCCACCTCCTCCTTGAGATATCATTGAGGAGACCGCCAAGAAAACCATGAATCCAATCAGGATTCCGATAAGCAGCATGATGTACCCCTGTTTCGGAAACAGCCTCAGGCGACGCTTGTTTCTCCGTTCCATACCTGTCAGCCTTCGCAATAGTATTCTAGAGAACTCTATAAAAACTTCGTTTACAGAAAGGAGGCAACAATATATGCTTCTGCAAAACAGCAAAACTATGTATGTAAAGGTCATTTGACCGAAATCTATTGTTAAAAAGCTCGTTAAAACAAAGTTTACATACACAAGCACATACTAATTTAAGCATCCTAACAGTTTGGTGACCAAATGAGTGGGAAAGTTCTTTTCGTTTGCACACACAATTCTGCCCGTTCTCAAATGGCAGAGGCGTTTCTAAACGCACTCTATGGAGGCAGATACGAGGGGTACAGTGCTGGGGTGACCCCCGCCACAGTCAATCCATACGTGGTTAAGGCAATGGCGGAGATCGGAATAGACATTTCAGGAAACCGCTCAAAAAGCATTGAAGAGTTCCGTGGAGAGAACTTTGACTATGTTGTCACGGTATGTGACGGCGCTAGAGAGTCTTGCCCCTTCTTTCCTGGAGAAAAAATTATCCACAAAGGGTTTGAAGACCCTTCAAAATTCGCGGGCTCTGAAGAGGAAATCCTGAAACAAGTTAGAAGAGTAAGAAATGAGATCAAAGAGTGGATAAAGGAAACCTTCAGATAAGAAACCAGAAAGTTCCTGCTCTTTGATGATGCCATATTCTATGCTAACGCTGACATTACAGAGAGATGGGGAGCTAGTCGGCTGCCCTTTTTCCAGTTTACTCCGAGCTTGCAAGGGTTACGATGTAATCGGCTGTGTCAGCGCACATGTCAGCAGCTTCTTCAAGGAACTCAACCATGTCATCAAAGATTATCAAGGCACCACTGTTCATCTGCTCTCCATATTTAATGAACAGAGATTTGGTTTCAAGGTATTCTCCATCAATTTCTCCCTCGATTTCTTCGACTTTCTGGGCGCCTTTCAGGGCTTCAACGGGGTTTGCAGAGATGTTCTTTATGCTACCGCGCAGGGCAGTTGCACAGTCTACAAGAGTTGATGTTATGTGAACTGCCTTTTCCCATAGTTCGCTTGGAATAGGAGAGTCTCCCAGCATCCTTATGCATCGCGCTGTGTCCTTCACATGGTCTGCGAATGTGTCGAGGCGCTTCACTAGGTGCAGAAGGTCTTCACGGTAGTCAGCAAACAGGGCTGCTCCCTTGGATAATTCCTTGAAGACCTCGGTTCTCAGCTGATCAATTTCTTCTTCCACCTTGAACAGTTTCTCAACAGTGATGATTGCGTCTTTCACTTCTGATTTAGCGATCTGCTTCATTGCCTTATGTAGCAGGGTAACGGTGTCAAGAGCTGTGGTTATCTGTTCTTGAGCCAAATCCAGCAGTTTTGTTCTGCGGTGTTTTTCAAACCAAGCATAACTTTTCTTAGCCATTTTCTTCCCTCCTTTACAGTTTTCAAACTTACCTTAATTTTGCTTTTTCTCCTGTTGCAAGATACACAATCGACTCGCCAATGTATGTGGCGTGGTCAGCAATTCTTTCAAGATACCTCACTGCAAGAACACCAGAGATGGTGCATCCGGTTGTAGTGTTGATTTCGATTAGTTTGTCGAGGTAACTGCGATATAGTTCATCGACCCGCTTTTCTATTGTAGACAAGGTTTTTGCGAGTTCCGCGTCGTGGTTCTTCAGTGCTTCGATGCTTGTGCCAACCATGTTCATGGTTTCCAGTCCCATTTCTTTGATGATTTTTCTGAGGGCTAGTTCGCATTTGTCTATTCCGCCAACTCGTTCATAGATCTGTGAGATGTCAAGAGCGTATCTTCCGTATCTCCTGAAGTCGTAGCAGATTTTCATGTATGATTTTAGAATTCGCAGATCAGAAGCGACTGGCTGGAATCTGGCGATAATCTCGAAACCTGTATCCTCAACCGGGTCAGCCATTTCAGACAAAGTTTCTGAAAGCTCTTTCACTTGAGCGTGACCGTGTGTACCTTCCAGGTAGTTCATGACGGATAAAGAAACAGTTTTTTGGGCAAGCTCCCCCATACGAAAGAGCATGCTCGCTAACTGCTCCAATCCTGCATCAATCAATCTCTTCATGTTGTTTCACCTAACCAAATTCTCCCGTAATATACTGCTCAGTTAACTCATGCTGCGGATTCTCAAAGATAGCCTTCGTGTCGCCCCGCTCTATTATCTTCCCCAGATACAAGAAGACAGTATAGTCGGACACCCTTGAAGCTTGTTGCATGTTGTGCGTGACGATTACAACAGTATAATCTGTAGACAGGGTTCTTATGAGTTGCTCAATTTTTGCTGTCGCCGCAGGGTCTAAAGCACTGCAAGGCTCATCCATAAGAATAACTTCTGGATCCACCGCTAACGCTCGGGCAATACACAACCGTTGCTGCTGCCCACCAGAGAGGTCAAAGGCACTATCATTCAGTCGATCGTGAACTTCTCCCCAGAGCGCAGCCGCTCTCAAGCTTTTTTCCACAATTTTGTCAAGGGCTTTGCCTTTTGCCATTTTATGTATTTTTGGACCAAATGCGATGTTTTCGTATATGGATTTGGGCAACGGGTTTGGTTTCTGGAACACCATTCCAACCTGTCTTCTCAGGTCATAGACGTTGGTGCCGTTTTCGTAGATGTTTTTTCCGCCAATGAAAATTTCGCCGGATACCTTGCTGGATTTGATGACATCGTTCATTCTGTTGAATGCCCTGAGCATTGTTGATTTGCCGCAACCTGAGGGCCCCATAATAGCGGTTACTGCGTTTGCCTTAATCTTGAGGTCAACGCCTTTAATGACGTGGTTTTCTCCAAACCAGATGTTCAGGTTTCTGATGTCTAGTTTATCATCGTAGCTCAATTGGTTATCACCTTTTTCTTGTTTAATGTAGCCATGGTTGTTTCCTTCTATAGTAAACTCTGAGTATTATGGCAACAAGAGAGAAAATGACTACTATGAAAAAGAGAATCAGCGCTATTCCGAAAACGCTTTCAGGCGGCTCTCCAGCAGCCACTATCTGAACATACATGTTAAAGGAAAGTGCCATCACTGGTTCAAGAGGCGAACTGGGTAAGCCTCGGGTGATTATGACGCATGATGTGAAGAGTATCGCCGCTGTTTCTCCTGCAACTCTGGCGATCCCCAAAATCACGCTTGTCACTATTCCAGGCGCTGCGGCAATCAAAGTTGTAAGGCTAATTGCCTTCCATTTCGTTGCTCCTAACGCTAACGCTGCTTGTTTAAATGACTGGGGAACTATCCGTATAGCCTCTTCGGAGCCTCGTATAACGATGGGAAGAATCATCAAAGCAAGCGTCAGCCAACCAGCCATGAGAGATATACCGAATCCAAGTTGTCTGCTGAAAAGAGTGAAGCCGAACAACCCAATAATTATAGATGGGACGCCAGCCAAATTATTGATAGCTTGGTCAATGATACGTGTGATTTTTCCACTGGGTGCATACTCCACAAGGTAGATGGCTGCGAAAACTCCGATTGGACCTGCGATGGCAGCTGCCCCCAAGAACAGGTAGATTGTTCCCACGATCATTTCGAATGCTCCACCTTTGAGGGCGCTTTTGGTTAAAAACTCCGGACTTAAGGTTCCGATTCCCGTGAAGAGAGTAGCAGCAATCCAGAAGAAAGCCAGAAGGCAGATCACCATAGGTATACCTAGGCCAAAGAAGAATATTGTTTCTTTAGTTTTGCTTCCTATAGCTGAATCCCCCTCTTCACAACCATGTCAGCCATGGTGTTTACTATGAACGTGATGATAAGGAGGATGAGTCCTAATCCAAAAAGGGCGCTATATTCTAGGCTGCCTACGGGAGCTTCACCCATGTGTGTTGCAATAAAGGATGGAATCGTATACACCGCCTCCAGATAACTTGATGCAGTGTGTGCTTGGTTACCAGCAACCATGGACACCGCAATGGTTTCTCCGATAGCCCGCCCAAAACCTAACATTATGCTGGCTAAGATGCCGGACTTTGAGATAGGCAACACAATAGCTTTGATGGTTTCCCATTTTGTTGCTCCGAGACCAAGAGCAGCCTCTTTGTACTGTTTGGGTACAGCTGAGATTATTTCGCCGGAGACGCTTACGATAGTGGGGATTGTCATGAGTGCCAGTATCAGTGAGGCTGTCAGGGCAGTTTGCCCAGAAACAACCCCAAAAAACGAAGAAATGAAAGGAACAACAATCAGCAAGCCCATGAATCCGTAGATTACTGAGGGAATAGAGGCTAAAAGTTCTATCATTGATTTGATGGGGTCCCTCAGATGAAAAGGTAAGACTTCTGAAACAAATATGGCTGTGCAGACACCAATTGGGATGGCGATAATTAGGGCGCCGAACGTGACCATAATTGAGCCATATAAAAGAGGGAAACCGCCAAACACGTTTGATTCAAGATTCCATTGCATACCAAAAAGCAGATCTGATCCAAAACGGGAAAATGCAACCGCTCCTTCTCTGGCTACAAAGAAGAGCATCAAAAACAGAATAATGATTGAAAAAGAAGCGCAAAGAAAAAGAACAATCTCCATGGGTTGAGACTTCAAATTAACAAAAAAGGAAGAAATTTTGTTGAGCCATTTGTTGCTCATGTAGTTTGGGCTCCATGCTTCGTTGGGTTCAGCGTTTTATGGGTAGTTATGGCTGGCTGGGAGTGTAAGGAATCCTTCGTCTTCTACGATGGCTTGACCTTCTTCGCTGAGAACAAATGATATGAATCTGTCAGCTAGCGATCCGCTTTCAACTGGGCTGCCGGTTACGAAGTAGAGAAATCGCGAGATTGGGTAACTGCCGCCTGCAATGTTTTCTAAGGTTGCGGGGACGTATTCGCCTCCCTCTTCCGCAGCTAAAGATACAGCAACTATGTCGCTGGTTAAGAATCCGAAGCCTACGTAGCCTATTGAGTATTGAGTGTTTGTCACCGCTGTTCTTACTGCTGGATTGCTTGGTTGCTCATGAACCATTGTGCTATCAATTTCAAGTTCGTATTCGTCTATTGTGTACTCTTCGAAGGTGCCCCGTGTGCCTGATCCAGATTCTCTGACCACAACATAGATGGCTGCGTCAGGTAGACTGGCGTCAACGTCGTTCCAGTTTGTGTATTCTCCAGCGAAAATTTTGGCGACCTCCTCCAGAGTCAGTTCGACATTGCTGCCTACTGAAGGATTGACCACAACACATACTGCGTCTAGTGCAAGAGGATGTAACCAAAGAGTTCCTGCGTCGATCTCTTTTTGTTTAGGCCCTCTAGAAGCCATGCCGATGTCAACTGTGCCATCTATTGCCGAAGCATAACCTGTCCCTGATCCGCCACCCTGAACAGTTACAGTGGTACTGGTGTATTTGTTCATGAATGCTATTGCGCTGGCGTTGGCTACAGGCAAAACAGTTGTTGAACCAGCAAGATTGATGCTTCCAGCTCTCCATTCGCTGTCTTCGGGAAATTCACCACCAAAAGTTCCGGTTCCTCCTGAATTCAAGACGTATCCAATGCCAAGTCCAATTACAAGAAGAGCCGCCATTCCTATGATCGCAATCATTGTTGATATGCCTTTGTTTGATTTTCTAATCAAATCTTTCACCTTGTTTTTGAATAGCAGACAAAGAATCAGAAAGTATATAGGTTTCTTACATAATATATATAAACTATATAGGAAAAATACTTGTGTACACACCGTATTCAATCTATGAAGGTTTCAGAATTGACCCATTCTCTACATAAACAGAAGGAAGAAACAAGGAAACTCCAAATAACAGGAGGGTCCACCTACGTACTTTCATTACCAAAAAAATGGGTAACCCAAAACGGACTTGAAAAAGGCAGCCAACTCCTTATCCGCCAAGAAGAAAACGGTACCTTAGCAGTTTTGCCTCCAGAACTGGGAAAACCGGAAAAAACAGATGAGGCACTGATAAAAGTCTCTCCGGAAGACAGTTCCGAGGCGCTGATAAGAAAAACCGTTTCTGTGTATTTGCAGGGTTACAACATAATCCACATAAGAGCAAAAGACCAACAAAAAGAAGTTTTGTCGACACAAAGAAACGCTGTCAAAACTTTTGCTCGGAACATGCTTGTGGGAACAGAAATAGTAACCGACACTTCCAAAGACTTGACTTTGCAGGTTCTGCTAAGTTATCCAGAGTTGTCTGTTCCAAGCGCTTTGCGGAGAATGGCCATCATAACGTCGTCGATGCACAAGGATGCCATAACCGCCCTCAGAAACATTGATTATCAGTTAGCGAAGGACGTCAGAGCCACCGACTACGAGGTTAACAGATTTCACCTGTACATAATACGGCAGCTGAAAATGGCGATTCAGAACCCCAGAATAATCACGGAGATAGGACTAAAAACTCCAAAAGATTGCCTCGGCTACAGGCTCATAACTAAAATGGTGGAGAGAACAGCCGACCACGCCACCAACATAGCAAAATATGTTCAGCTACTAAAAAAACAGTTAGGCGACGAGTTTCTTCAAGCAATCCAAGAAATGAATGGGGTGGCGATTTCCTCCTTCGAAACTGCGATAGAATCGTTGTTCAGGCTTGATTACAGTTTAGCGGACAGCGTCATCGCGAAAGCCAACAAGATAGTTTCTCTTGAGAAAAAGGCGCTGCTTTCGTCAAAGGAGACGAATATAGAGGAAGCAGCTAACATTCGATTGGTGATTGAGAGCGTAAGAAGAATAGCCGAGTACTCAACGGACATAGCAGAAGTTGTACTCAACATGACCGTCGAATCAGTAATAGACTAAATCGTCAAAGCCTATGAATTTATCCTGCCTTTCAGATCATAACTTGAAGTCTGAAGAAAGCAGAACCATCTTGAACACACTCTTTCTATGTCCCTTGATATGCCACAAGTTTTGTCGCATTGAGGATTTCCTCTTCTTATTCCTGTTGACCTTTTTTCATCCACGATGGTTTATGTAGCAGAAACATGGACCTAATGTGTTTTTTTAAAATAATACATATAGAATTACATAATCTATATATTTGCACATAATTCGCAACTTTGTGTGTGAATTACAAACCTAGCATGTTATTCAGATATATATGCTTTATAAGGGCAGCCGATTCCAAGCAAAACACCATCATTTTGTAGTGGTGAACCTGTTAAAAACTTCACATCATTGTAAGCAAGTACAGAGAATGCTGTAGACAAATCATATAGAATACATACTCTATATCCAATTCTGCCCAAGTGGGAGGGTAAGCATAGGCAGGTTGACAAGACCTAGTTGGCTACTCAAGTATTAGCCGCGGTCTCTCTCAGGAGATTGCATCAATCGAGGTTGATTGTGGTTAGTGACTGAGTGGCTGGCTAAACTCTGTTGGCTTGACTGGGCTTTGGCTTAGACAAGTTAGCTGGGTTGGCTGGTGGGTTAGTCTTCAACTGTGGTCTGTCTCATGCGATTACATCAACTGAGATGGGTCCGGGTAGGGACTAGTTTCGCTGGCTACGCCTTGTTGACCTGTTGAAGCTTCTTTCCTTCTTGGGCGCTTCAATTTATGTGAATTCTTTAGGTGATAGACTGAACAAGGGAGAGAGAAGAATGGCAAAAGGTATTGTGAAATGTTGGATAAGTGATCGTGGATGTGGTTTCATAACTAGCGAAGGGGTAGAGAAGGACATCTTAGTAAGAAGTTCAAACTTGAAAGGAACAATCTATCTTGAAGAGGGAGAGAAAGTGAAATTCAAGATATTGAATACGACAAGAGGACTGATGGCCGTAAACGTGGAATCTCTCAATTTCTGAATCCTTCAAGCAAATCTTCTTTCTTGTCTTCACGGGCTACCAAAGCAATCTTTCTTTTTACGCAGCTCCATCTGTGTTTTGCTTTCATTGGATAGATTAAGCATTTATTTGTGAGTTGCTAAAGTGTGTCTGGTGTAAGGCTTGCAGTTTAAGGGACGCGACATAGTATCCATCAAAGATTTCAGCCGAGAAGAGATCGATTACATTCTGAAAACCTCCGCCTCCATGGAGCCCATAGCCAAGAAAGGCTCAGACATGCTCGGCGGCAAAATACTGGCAACCCTCTTCTTTGAACCCAGCACAAGAACCCGCCTCAGCTTCGAAGCCGCCATGAACAAGCTGGGAGGAAACGTCATCGGCTTCGCAGAACCCAAAGTCGCCGCAATAAAGAAAGGCGAAAACTTGGCAGACACCATCAGAGTTGTCGAAAACTACGCTGACGTCATGGTGCTACGGCATCCGCTGGAGGGAGCAGCCAGATTAGCAGCCGAGTTCGCTCGCATACCGGTGATAAACGCTGGTTCCGGAGCTGAAGAACATCCGACTCAGGCTCTGCTGGACCTGTACACAATACTGAAAGAGAAGGGCACAATCGATGGGCTTAACATCACTTTGATGGGGGACCTAAGGTATGGGCGCACAGTTCACTCGTTAGCGTATGCTTTGTCACTCTACAAGGTGAATCTGTTTCTGGTTTCGCCTGAACTTCTCCGCATGCGAAGGGAGGTTACTGATGCCATAAAAAAGAAGATCAAGATAGTGGAGGGCTCCGCGGCTGAGGAGTTTTTGCCTAAAACGGATGTACTTTATGTAACGCGGATTCAGCAGGAGAGATTTCCTGACCCAGCTGAATACGCCAAGGTCAGCGGAACCTACAAGATCGAAGTTGACACACTGAAGGATGCGAGGGAGGACATGATTATTATGCATCCTCTACCGAGGGTGGACGAGATAGATCACAAAGTGGATGATACGCCCCACGCCAGATACTTTCAGCAGGTATGGAACGGAATAGTCACCCGAACAGCTCTCCTAGCGCTCATATTGGGGGCAAAAAAGTAACCAGTAGTTGCGTAACATATGGAGAAGAATGGCGGATTTAGATGGTGCTGCTATTCTATTAGTGTTCCTTAATTGGTGACGGCGTTTTTGGAGGCATCTTGTCTGGTGAAATAGGCGGTTTTTGTTTTTTGACGCCTTTTACTCCCCTCTTGTGTACCATGTTTATGTGATTTGCCAGCTTGTTTTCTGCATCCTTTCTCTCTGATTCCGAAGTTTTCCATGTGCAAAGGTCACATTTTGCAAGCCATTTTCCGTCTTTCTCTTGCCGAATCACATTCAATCTTTCCATTATCACATTTGTGAGTAGACATTTATGAGTTTTAGGAATTCACAAGTTTGCTGATTGATTTTTATTCCAGTGTGCTCGTAACAGTAAAAAGTGGGCGAGATAGTAGAGTTAGGTTGACGTTTGGACCGCTCTAACCTGAGAAAAATGAGGAACAGATAACTTGGGATTTAAGATTCTGCTTAAAAGACTTAGAGAAGTCGGTCCAATTCTGCGAAGATTTTTCATAAACACGCTGTTCGACTCTACGTTCACACTGCTCGGAATAATCATAGGTGCAGTCTTTGCTGCAGTTCCAGATTTGCGTATACTAATAGGCACAGCAATAGCAAGCAGTCTTGCATTGGGCATATCAAGCGGCGTTAGCGTTTACGAATCGGAAACGATGGAGAGAGAAAGAAGAGTGGTGGAATTGGAGAAGTCGCTTTTCTTGGACTTGGAGAACACAGTTATTACTGAGCACTATAAGACTTACGCGCTGTTACTCTCTTTTGTGAATTTTTTGACGCCTCTTATTTGCTGCGGAATACTCTTGATCCCCTTTGTTCTTTCGCTGTTTAACCTTCTTGAGGTGACAGTTGCATCTTGGATTTCTGTGACGTTGGCTCTGAGCCTAATTTTTGTGGCAGGAACTTACTTGGGAAGAGGCGGTAAGATGAATCCACTTCTGAAAGGGATGAGAATGGTGTTCTTTGGGGTTGTAGCCTTTGCCATTGGCTATTTTATCCAAGTTATAATCTAGAGTCTTAGGGTATATCAAAGAAAATGGTTATTTGGCTACGCTGATTTCGTCCACACCTTTTATGGAGACAGCGTGCTTTTCCATGACTTTACGAATTTTATCGTAATTTATCTGGGGACCTTTTATTGTTACTCTGATTGTTTCTGTGTTAGAGTCAACCTCAACCACAGTAATATCCACTTCGCTTACTCCAGCAACTAAGCCTAAAGCCTTGGATAAATCCACAACAGATAATTCACGCGATTTCAGTGAATCCAGCAAAAGTTTCTTGATTTTAACAGACATCGGAATCAAGTAACATCTTGCATCCTCATATATTGCTTTTATGCAGGGTTAAACCAGCAAACGAGTGGGTGAATAACAAAAATGCAGAAAAAATGTTAAATTAAACATAAAAAATGGAGATTTACGTCGCAAGGTAACCCTTATAAGACATCCTGAGAATATTAATAATGTTTAGTGGGGGAGCAGGCTCAGAACGTATTTGCGTTGAGCAATGAGCAAACCGACCCAAACGGCGAAAGGTCGGAAAGCGACAAAAACATTGTTTTAACGGGTCGAACAACAGTTCAAAGGCTTAGACCCCTCTAAACACAAATTCTGTTAATTGTGAGGTGAAAACGTGACGGTTATAAAGGTAATCGAGTTAGTGGGCATTTCGGACAAGAATTGGCAAGACGCTGTCGATAACGCAGTTCAACGTGCCGCTAAAACGATGAGGAATATCCGAGGAGTCGATGTTCTAGGCTGGACAGGCGAAGTTAAAGAGGGAAAAATTGTTGAATACCGTGCAAACGTCAAAATTTCCTTCACTGTCGAAAAAGTTTCTGGTTAAAAAGACAACCAGTAGTTCCAGCACTTTTGCAGTAACCGCGATAACTGCTGCTGATTAAGCGGCGTTTTTCGCTTCAACAAAAGTTTTTGGAGGGAAAAAGAGAATGGGAAAAGTTAGACCAGATCATGTAAAGAATTTAGCACGGGAGCTTGTGGAGCGGTTCCCGAAGATATTCAATTCCGATTTCGGAAACAACAAAGACATGGTTGACGCGCTCACAGATGTTACGTCAACAAAAATCAGAAACAGAGTAGCAGGATACATCACTCACTTAGTGAATATCGGTTTTGATTAGTAGTTGTTACTGCAGAAAGTTTTGGAGAGGTGAGAAGTGAACATGAAAGAATTGAGTGGTATAGAAAGGAAAGCATACAACTTCATTAAAGATGTGGGTGAAGTTCAGACCACTAATTTACCGAAGCGAATGTGGGGGGCAATACCTAACCTGGAGAATATGGGGTTGATTGAAGTGTTCAAAAAATACACAAGCTACTTCAGAAGCAGAAAAAAGAAGTTCGTCAAAATTAAGAACTGAAGAAAAACCCATGGAACGTTAACTCATTTTTGAGTTGCATCCACAACAATCACAAATAATTAGGAAAAGGAGTGAAAAAAAGAAGAATGTCTCAAAATAAGAGAAAAATTAGAAAGAATGGAAGAATCAACGTTAATGAACTGGACGAGCAGATCATACAGCTAGTTGATAACAAACTAGCTGAAGGAATAGAGGAGCCAACAAGCTTTCTCTAGACGATTTCAGCAGGGATCAGTTGTTTTGGAAAATACTGTTTTTAGAATTAGTTTGCCAAAGCCAAGTCTTGCATTTAAATTTTTGACAGAAAAAAACTGAAGAGTGTGAGGCGAAACGTTAAAGACTGCACATGCGGTAATAGTGTACGTTAGAACCGCTTTTTATAGAAATGGACTGTATTTGGAGAATTGGATATGGTTCCAAGCATAGTGAAAGATGTGTTTTCAACCAAGTTTAAGAGCGTAAATCAAGATGACACACTTTCTGCTTGTCTCTCGCTCTTCAAGGAAGGGTTGCCGCCGGTGCTGGTGGTACTAAACAAAAAAGGAAGGTACGTGGGCGTAATTGCTCGCAGATGGATCGTCAGGTCACGGGTTAACCCAGCCACAACTAAAGTGGAGACTTTGATGCGCCCAGCACCCAAAGCATCACTGCAGGATTCTCTCAGCAAGGCAGCCAAGTTGATGATTAACAGCGGAATCATGCAGCTTCCAGTCTACAGCGGCGAAAAACTGGTGGGCATGGTCACTGACGACGATGTTATCCATGGGGCGGTGATTGGAAACTGGGGCAACACCAAAGTTGAGGACATAATGACTAAGAAGCCGTTCACTGTTGAAGAACATGAGTCTGCAGGAGCAGTAATGAGCCTGTTTAGGCAACACGGCATTTCTCACGCGCCCGTGGTGAGCGACGGAAAGCTTGTGGGCATGATAGGCGTCCAAGACCTCATTGACAACATCTTTCAGCCGAAACAGAGCCAAACAGTAGGAGACGTAGCCGGAGAGAAATCTCCAGTTCTAAGCATTCCAGCGAAGGGCATAATGACGAAGCCAGCTATCACCATTTTGCCTGGGACCACGCTAAAGGATGCGGAAAAGAAAATGCACAAATTCGAGATTTCCTCGTTAGTTGTTACTGAGAAAGGAAGAGCTGCAGGGATTCTCACCAAAAAAGACTTTCTTGAGCCTCTAGCAGCGATGGAAAAGCCGAGCAGCGCAATCACTGTCCAGTTTTCAGTGAAGGATGTTGGAATAAACCAGATTAAACGCGGCTTAATCATGGATGATTTTGAGTCCTTTGCGCGCCGATACCAAAACACGATACGGGCGGGAACACTTTTCGTTTACATGAAAGGGCACGGCACAAACTACAAGGGAGACCAGCTGCTTCATTGTCGCCTGAAATTCCGAACCAGAAAAAACACCTTTTTCAGTTCCAGCGAAGGCTACGGAGTTGAACAGACTTTCCGTATAGCCTTAGACCGCATTGAGAAGCAGCTTCTGAGAAGCCAAGAGCTTGCTCATGAGCCGAAATATGCGAGAAGATATCTGAAGCAGACAGAATTTCCTTCAACAGAGCTTTAGAGAACAACAAAAAGCTTGCAAAGCAGGGAAGAGGAGGTGAAAAAGTGACAAAAGAGGGAGAAATGTATGCCTGCAAAATCTGCGGCAACGTAGTGAAGGTTATCGCATCTGGCGCTGGGATCCTTGTCTGCTGCGGGCAACCCATGCAACTCGTAGAAGACTAAAAAGTGCAAGCATAGATTACGAGCTGTTACGGTTCAACTGAACTGGCGATGCCGTATATGAAAGAGAACTAATCGCCAGTTCCTGACAGCGTAAAGAATTAGGTGCAAAATTTCTCTGGCACTCATTCTATGTTCACAGATTACATCATTTACTTTCTTGAGTTCTTCGGGAATGTTGATTGATTGAGGGCACTTCGGAATACATGCACCACATTCAACACATAAAAGTGAGCTGCCCGCTTTTCCAGTTCTTTCATGCTCCTCCTTTGACTGTGCCAACCCATTATAGTTACGTTTTATCTGCCGTCTAAACACAAAGTCCACAGCCGAGGTGCCCCCCGCCACCATGTTATTCATCATAGCAAAATTGGTGGGGATACTCACCCCCGCTGGGCAAGGCTCACAGTAGCCACATCCGGTGCATGGAACAATTATGCCACTCCTGAAGACTTCAGTGACTTGCTGAAGCATCACATGGTCATTCGGGGTTAACGAGTTCACGCCAGACTTATCTGCACTCTCACAGTTCTCAACAACCTGCCGCCTCGAACCCATGCCACTCAAAACAACTGACACTTCAGGGCGGTCCCAAAGAAACTGCAGCGCCCAATCCACAGGAGTCCTCTGGGTCTCCGCGTTTTTAAAAATGCTGCGTAATTCTTTGGGAGGATTCACCAGTAAGCCGCCCTTCAGTGGCTCCATTATAACAGCGGCTATGCCCTTCTCGTGAAGATACTTCAATCCATCAGTTGTTGCTTGAATCCCTGTATCCATGTAGTTATACTGGATTTGTCCAATGTCCCAGCTATAATAATCAACTATTTCTTTCAAAACAGGAAAAATGTCGTGGAACGAGAAACCGATATGCCTGATTTTTCCTTCAGCTTTCGCCTTCTCCATCTTGTCTATCAGATTTAAGCGTTTGACCTTCTCGAACTCGAACCTATTCAGGCAGTGAAACAAGTAAACGTCTATACAGTCAAGTTGAAGCCGCTCTAACTGGCGATTCAAGAACCTGTCAAAGTCTTGTTCTGTTTTGACAAGGAACATCGGAAGCTTCGTGGCTACATGAACTTTTTCTCGGTAACCATCCTTGAGAGCCTTGCCAAGAGCCACTTCACTGTCTCCTTCATGGTAGAGCCACGCCGTATCCAAGTAATTTATCCCAAGGTCGATGCCTTCACGAATGATTTCTATGGCGTACTTTTCATCTAACTTCTTGAACAGTCCACTTGTTGGTAGCCGCATGCACCCAAAGCCGAGCGCAGATACCTCCCAACCAAGAGAACCCATCTTTCTATACTTCATGTTTTACGCCTTAGCCTACTGCAATCAACGCGGTATCAAAATGATTCCATCAGCTATTAAAAGGATGTGACTCCTTTCAAGACCCTGGGGAGAACGTGTTTCTCTAGTCTGCCAAAAGCTCGGCATAAAGCTTTTAATAAATAGATGGAAGGTAGATGCGCATGTAGCATCTACAAAGGTTTTGCATTTAGGTTCTGTATCTGTCCATGAGTTCCTGTTTTTTGCCGCTGTTCCATCCGCTCACTGCCTGATAGTAGCCGGTTACTCTGGACCACCATTCGACTTTGTTGGAGCGGCAGTAGGGGCACTGCTCAAAGATGGGTGAGGTGACTTTTCCGCAGTCGCTGCAGACGGTCAGATCCTTGGTGTATGCGTAGTAGCCTATGTTGCTTTTCATGGTGATTCTCTTTGTCAGCTTATAGAGGGCCTCAGGGTCCGGAGAAGCGTCTCCCAGCCACACATGGAACATGTTTCCTCCGTTCAGGAGCGGGAAGAACTTCTGTTCAAGGTTTATCCTGTCAAACAGTCCCATCTTGGCCTTCACGTCAACGTGGGTTCCGTTGCTGTAATAGACGGGAACATCCTTCTTCTTTTTGGCAAGCATAAACTTGGCTTGCCCCACATCTCCCCTAACAAGCTTCTCTGCCTTGTCCCGATAACCGTCTGTGATGAGGTCAGCTATGGCGAATCTCTGCGCTGTGGACTCAGCCGGCGTCCTAGCTAGAGAGAGCTTAAATCCGCTCCTCTTCTCCAGCACTTTCTTGTATTTCTGCATCTCCAATATCAGCCTGACCAGAATCTTGACTGCCTCCGCGTTTTCGTGCAGCTGATAGCCAGTGTGATACTGAGCCATCTCGTTTCCGCCCACAAAACCGAACGTGAAGCTTAGCTGATCAAAGTCCACAGCCTGTGTTCCCTTCTCGTGAGTTCTTGGGTCTAGGGGTCTTTGGGTGGCGAAGGGTATCCGATGGTTCTTGATGGCAAGTTCCATCCACTTCTTCTTGGCTTTGAACACCTCAAGACCTAAATCCATGAGTCTGCGGCTCTCCTCGAAGAGCTTCTCGTCATCTCCGTTGGCTTTGTAAGCCATTCTAGGAAGATTCAGACTTGCAACCTGCCAGCTTCCCATCGTGAAATGCTTTCCGTTGTCGAAGTTGAGCTTCTCATCGAAGTCTGCGCTGTCCTCAGGAGTTTCAACAAAACAGTATGCACAGCACTGGTAACAGGAGACTCCTTTGCCGTAGCCCCTGTAAGCGGGCATCAGGTTGTCGAAGTAGGGAAGCCCAAACTTGGCTACAACCTTGTGGACGTCAAGCCACACATCATCATACTCAGGCTTGAAAAACTCTGGGCTCAGAGAGTTCTCGAGCTTCGGAAAGTTGAAGGGCTTTCCCCAGTAATCGCCTTTGCCAGCCACATCATAGAGGGCTCGGAACATTGTGCGAACTTCGTCCTCGTAGGTGCCGTAAACGTCTGGTCCAACATGCCCATGCATGACAACAGGAACATTTTTCCATAGGTCAGGAACTCCAGGCTGAACCTGAATGTTACTGAAAACCAGCTGACCGCCCCTAGCCACGTAAGCTTGGGTGTACTCGAAGAACATCATCTGCATAAGCTGCCTGACACGCTTGTAAGGCAAGCCTCTAACATATGGTGCCAGAAAGACGAGAAAGTTATAGAAGCCCTCGCCGCCAGCAAAGTTTGTCTGGGCAGAAGCCAGTATCTTGGCTGTGTGTAGAATCGCCACCTCCGCATGCTTGGCTGGGCCAGCGATGCTTGTTCTTGTGCCGAGCCCGTCAGGCATCAGCCCGTAGTAGAGGAAGTAGCGGAGGTCCCAGTCTTGGCAGAAGGGTCTGGTTCCGAAGTATTCGAGGTCATGTATGTGGAGGTCTCCGGACAGGTGCGCGTCAGCGATTTTGGGGGGCATCAGCAGCAGGTATTCTTCTCCTGAAACCCAGTCTGCCTTTCTTTTGTGGGCTGTTTCAGGGTTAGGTTGAAGATTCGCGTTTTCTTTTGCCTTGTAGCCTGTACCCATGTCGATTTTGTAGGCGTCGTAGACGGGTGCGCCTACTCGGGTCAAAATGTTCCGGTAAAGCGCGAACTCTGGGATTTGTGCAGATTTGGCTAGAAGTACGTTGTTTACCAGTTCCCGTATGAGGGGCCCGCTGATGAACTTGAGGTTCAAGTCGAAAATCTTGTTTTCCACCTCAAGGGCTACATCTTCAGCCTCTTGTCTGCTTATGGCTCTTGTTTCGTAGAATTCTTCTGCCAGTTTTGTTTCTGTTAGGAGCTGCTTCACGATTTCTTTTCGATCCCAGGGTACAATGAAACCGTCGGTTCCCCTAACCATGGGTCGAAGCCGCTGGATAATCTCGGTCATTTACATTGCCTCAAAAATTTTGGAAAAATCGGGTTTGATCAAACCGTTGCTTTCGAATATCTGACTATCCGTGTAGACTACTCCGTCAATTTCTATGGCTGGCGCAGACATGACAACAAAGTTTCTCATAACTAGGTCAGTCATTACATCCGAATCTTCCAGATTTTTTTCTTCAAAATTTGCGTTTTTGTTCTCTAACCATTTTTTCAGCATGTCACATCTAGTGCATCCGCTGGTTGTGTAAACCACCACTCCGTTTTCTGCGGTATGCGCAGGGGTGCTGCCGAAGTCTTCTGAAAAGCCCATGAAAACTACCTCTCTTTTTATCGACGAGATAGTATCTTAGGTATAGATGTGTTTATTTATTTATTTAGATTAAAACTGTAAAATTCTGTATAAGCGTCCAGTTAAATTGACATTTTAGCTATCGCGCCCAATTTGTAAGATATAAGCCAGCAACAAAAACGGATGTAGCCGTATTGGCTAAGATGTGTTTTTGTTATATAAAGGGGGCAAACAGACAGAGCAACTACACCACAAAAAAGACAGTTTCTGTTGATTATATGCGACTGAAGGACTGAAGCATATTAACGGACCCGCATACGGGGCACCGTTCCAGTTTGCCGTAAAAGGTCTTCTGGCAACTCGCACAATAGCTAAGGTTCCGGTTGAAAACGTAGAAGCCAACCCCGTAGTTTCCAGCAACATCCTTGGTGACAGCCAACAGATCATCAGGGTCCTGCTCCTCATCAGCGAGGGACACAACAGCTAAGTGACCGCCCGGAGTCAACCGGTGAAATCGTTCCTCAACCCTGAATCGTTCTTTCCAAGAAACGTCTACGCCTAACGGCAAAGCAACCAAGTCAGTGTAAAACGGTTTCTCCTTGGTGCCTTGAGCGTGAACCTTTGCCCACCCATACTTTTCCGCGTCCAGCTCCGCCAACCTTTTCGCAGCGTCGGCAGCGGGCACCATAGCCAAGGCTGCTCGGGTCTCGGGCTTCTTAGAATACCTCTCAATGTCAGTAGAGAGATATGACACTATTTTCTGGGCAAAATCAATAGTCTCGCCATCCTGCTTCAGGGGTTTACCGAAGAATGAGTGGATGGTTTCGTTTAAGCCGACGAAGCTGACTAGGCGGACGGCGTTTTCGATTCTGAAGTATTGGTCACCGTCACTCTTCTGCATCAGGAAGGGGAGCATGTGTTCTCTTTCTCGCTGTTTGATGGTGCGGTACTTCATTTCCAGAGCCCGCAAAGCCATTTCCAGCTGATCATCTAAGATGCGGAAAAAGCCTGTTTCTTTGCCTCCTGCCTCATACATGACTCTGGGCAGGTTTATTATCACGCTGTCCACGCTTCCGGTCTGCATGGTATCCAGTTCCCAGTCTTCTTTCCAGCCAGAGGCTAACCTGAATCCTGTTGAAGTGTAAGATGTCGTTTCCTGTTCTTTTGGGCAGAGGTTAGCGAAGTAAGGGAGACCGGTTTCAGCCGCAAGTTTATGGGACTTGAGGAGGAGAGAGGCGCATTCAGGGTCTTTGAGGGTTTCAGGGCGTATTTTTATTATCAGGCGGGGGTTGAAAACTGGTTTATGCTTGTCATCTTCGAACATGGCATCGAGAATATGGGAGGCTAGGCGGCGGATTTCTTTGGCATAATCTCCGTAGCATCCAACAGTTTTTCCTTCCGGTCCAATGGCTTCTGTCTCTTTCAGAAAGTCGGGGACAACGAATTCTATGCCCAAGGAAGCCCCCACTGAACTTCCGTTTGGGATGGGATAATTCAAGTTGGATACGAAGAGGCGTAGGCTTTCCCTGATTCGTTCCTCTGAAACGCCCTGCACGAAGGGGGCTAAAAAGATGTTGAAGAAGTCAAGGATTTGTTCTCCAGAGGCTTCTATAGCAGTGATTTTCAGGACATTGGAGGCTGTTATTAGCGCAGCTTCGAGACTTTTAGGCGGAAAATAGGAGGGCTCATGAAGGTTCATTTCTCCACGGCTCAGTCCCTGTTGAAGGAAAAACCGTAGGTCATGCATGAACTGATCAGGCTTCAAAACCCAAGTGCCGAGATGCTTGAGGTGAAGACCGCCAGAGAGGTGTGCGTCGGCAATGTCTCGGGGGAGAACGTTGAGGAGGGTATACTCTTCCATAACCGCGTCTGCAGCCGCTTTGTGGATAGCCTCTGCGCCCTGTAATCTGGTGCCGGTGGAGTCTATAAGTTGATTAACGTCGTGAACTGGGAGTCCCAGACGGGTGAGTTTGTGGCGGTACTCTTCAAGTCCCCTTTCCACGAGGATTGCGTTGACCATTTCTCGTATTAGGGGTGCGGTTAGGTATTTTGTTTTGAATTCTAGGAGGCGTTTTTCGGTTTCTCGGGCGATTTTCTGGGCTTGGAATACGGGAACGTTTGCCTCTTTCACCAAGGCTTCAACGATTTTGTTTCTGTCAAACTCTTCCATTGCAAGGCGGGATGTTCGGACAAAAATCTTTTTTCTTTGCAGGAACTGCTGCTGAATGTCCTCTGTGAAGTTGATGATTGTTTTGCCGAGGTCAGTGAGGCGGTATTCCTTGTTGTCCACATCCGGTTCTATGAGATCGGCTTTGAGGAGATATTTTAGGTGGTAGGCGAATCTTCCCGCGTCTCTGCTGGGGTTAAGTTTCAGGACCTTCATGAGGTCGGTGTAGGATTGGGGTCCCTTATCGACAAGGGTGATGAGAAGTTGCATACGCAAGGAGGAGGATGCGGCCTTGAGAATCTTTAGACCTGATTTCCTTCCTCTCCGCCTTGGCATATCTAACTCACCAGTACCAGCTATTACGACAGTCTAGTTTAAAAAATTAGGGTTAATAAATTCATTCAGTTTAGAAAATTGGTCAATTATAGACCTAAGTTTTTCGTCTGCTTTACCATCTAGAAGAGTAGGGTTTGCTGAGACTCCTGCACGATGTTGAATTTGGGAAATTTGGAGGAAAAAATGAACAAAACCTCCTAACCTATCTACTATTGCTTCAACTCTCTCGTGCCTGAGTCTTTTCAGCCCCTCTTCTTCTGATGCTTTACTCCCACAAAAAAAGGGAGGGAAGTTTTTGGGTTATTTCTGTTTTCTGAGTGCCATGTATGCTAGTAAGGCGATTACCAAGACGACGATAGCGATTATCAGTATGACCAGATCTATTGTCAGGTAGGCGGGCATTTCTGTGATTGTTGAGTATGCTGGCATCTTGTTCACTGTGGTCTCCGCAATCTCTTCTGCACTAGGAGCACCTGCTGCTGCTTGTGCTTCGTCTACAGTGAAAGTGGTTGTTGAATATGAGATGCAGTAGGATTCTGAGCCTTCGAATATTGCTGTGACATGGTAATCTCCGACAATGGCTGGAGCCCAGCTAAGGCTGAACACACCATTCGTATCGGTTGTAACAGTTTCTGAGTACCAGTCGCCATTAGGATCAAGGACCTTCACAAACACGTCTACACCTTCAGCGTTTGATGGACAGTTCTGCTGCATGTAGACAAATTCCATCCACTCTCTCATGCTTTCCTCAGATACTGCGGGAACACCCTTCGGGAAGCGTAGTTTCACACCCGTTTGACTTGTACCAGGAGAGATATCCATCACTGTTCCTTCTATCAGCACACTACTTCCTTGTGACAGAACATTGTTTTTTACCGATACGATGGTTTCGCTTGGTCCTTTGCCGTAGGTGTATATCTGGCAGTCCATGGCGTTCCAATCCACAAAGCATTCGTCTGCATGAGCACCAGAAGCTCGACTGCTGTAACTTAGTATGCTCCATACCAGGCTTCCGTCAGTGCAGTTTAATACAATTCGCCTAGCCGGATGCAGGGGCGGAGTGTATAGATAGCCCTCTGATAGAAACAGTTTTCCATCACAGACAGTTTGCGTTCTGTAGCCGAATATAGGATACACACCGAAGGGAGTGTCATATCCAGCGCTTCCGCGACTCCAAGACCATTCGAGCTCTCCTGTTGTCAGATTCTGACAATTCACAATGCCACCGCCGCCATTGAAGTAAACTCTGCCGTAAGCGATTTCTGCCCAAGCGTTTTGCGAAGCATAAACGTCGTATGGGACTTCGATTGGACCCCACACCTTTTGTCCGTTAGTTAGGCTGTAACAGTATGTTTCATGTGCATCAGTGTTGTAAATGAAGTAATAGCCGTCTCGTGCAGCAACGAGATTTATGTCTTCGAATTGTGGTAGTGTTTGGTTTATTGGTCCCCAGAGTAGTGCACCTGTGTGTGCGTCAATTCCTGCTGTAACCTGATAGCCATAACTGCTGCCTTGGAAAATGAAAGTTGGGCTATCACGGAGAAGAATCACTTCGCGGGTGACCCTTGAAAGGCTAAGGGTGACGGGTTGACCGTTGAGTTCAAGGGCTATTGACCTGTTCCACTGCACTCCATCTGCGAAAGTATAGTTTTGGTTGCTTACACTTAATCGTCCTGGGCTACCCTCAAATAGTTTGGATGAGTTCCACATATACAGCTGGTCACCAACAGTATAGTAGCCTATTAGTCCTCCAGGGTTGTCGCCCTCGATATCCGTTATCATTCCCAAGTTTCTAGCATATGCTGAAGTGTCGGCCTCGCCTTCTTCGGTTGTTATGTTGCACACATGTTTTCCGGTATATGCATCATATAGTCTAAAGACCAGATCGCCGCTTGGCCCAAAAATTCCGCTGCCTGTCGCTTCGATGCTCCATAGGAATGCTTGCGATCCGTATCCCTGTATATTATGCCACCGAACTATTTGACCGTATCTAAGCCATTCTTGACCCGATAATCCAGCAGGTTTTTCCCAGAGTGTTTCTCCTGTGCGAAGGTCTACTGCTACCCAGCTGTCCATATAGCCGTGTCCAGATCCCCAGCCCGCAAACTTTGTGTAGTAGAGTACTCCGGCGAGTATTATTGATCCATCGTATTGGTCTATAGTTATATCGGTTGATGAAAATTGGGTTGATTGATCGCTGGGAATGGGTCCTCCTGGTTGACCTCCGAAACGAGTTGGTTTTGTCCACAAAATGTGAGGAGAGTTTGGCGCTTTTCCATAGGGGTCAAAGCCACCAATGGCATCGTACCTACCTAAGGTAGTGAATCCGCTGGGTTCTAGTGAATACCAGTTGGAGCCAATCTGTGCTCCCCAATCCCAGTTAGTTGCGTATATTGGGCGTGTCCAATAATGTTCTGGCAGCGAAGGAGTCTGGTATATGGGATCAATTGGATCTGACTGTACGGTGAGTGTTACTACTTCGCTTTCAGAAGGCAACATTGTGCTGCCTCTAAGTTCCGCCATCCAGCCACTAGGTTCGGGGTTCCATTCATTCGTTCCGGTTAATACTTGTCCAGGGTAAAAGGCTTGTAAGGAATATTCGCCGATTTGGTTTGGAATGAACGAAGTTGCTACGCCCCCTGTCATACCACCAGTGTATGGTCCCATAACGGTCTTACTTCCGTCAGGTGCTGTTATTTCTACGGTCACATCTTCATGTCTATCGCCGTTATTACCTTGACTTGTGGGTAAGGGTTTAGTGAAAATGGCTTGCACATAACAGATTTGGTCGACGCCTACGGGGTTAGGTGTAGCGGATAGATGTAAGAAAGTTGGAATGTCAGCTGGTAACTCCAAGGCCCATGAGGCAAGAGGCAAACTAACAGTTATTGCAGATAATGTCAAAGTCAGAATCAAAGCTATTGTAGCAATTTTTGTTTTGCAGTAATTTTTTTTCATATTTTTTCACCGATTTTTTTCTACCGTAACACTCTTTAATCTAGAGTACGTAATAATTTCTTGTAAGTGGAGCCACCACCAACACAAAACCAATGGATGGTAGTAACCTCCTCCAGTTACTCTACAACCATTGGGAGAGAGACAAGTTATGGATATTCAAGATACGGATATTCAGACATTTGTGGATTTGGGACTCAATATTTCAGAGGCAAGAGTCTTAGTCACTCTTCATAAAATGGGAGCAACTAAAGCATCTAGAATATCTGAAGTTTCTACGGTGGCTCGACCAGACGTATATCGAGCTTTGTCTAACCTCTACAAGTTAGGATTGGTTGAAAAAATTATAGCGCATCCCTCCAGGTTTAGAGCTGTTCCGATAGAAACTGGAGTAACTGTTTTGTTGGAACAAAAAAACAAAAAATTTATTGAACTAAAATCCAAAAGCTCCTCTTTAATCCACAGAATAAATGACAAAAACAATTATACAGAATCTTTCCACGAATCACAGTTTGTTTTGATTCCTTCCACAGAAGCACTTCTCAAACGGCTGACAAAATCTATCGAAAAGACCCAAACAAGCATAGATGTTTCTACTTCATGGAAAAGAATCAAATCTGCTTGCTATCGCTTAGCTGAGCCTCTTGAGGAAGCGAGGCGCCGTGGAGTAAAAAAACGAGCGATGATAGAAAAAACTGACGCACCAGTTTCAGAATTTGCTAAAACTTATTGGAAAGGCCCTCATGCTGAGATCAGGCAAATTCCCTTGCCCCCTAAAACTGTAATGGCTCTTTACGATAAAAAAGAAGTGTACATTTATATTATACCTACAGCGGGTATGACAGAGTCTCCTGCGCTCTGGTCAAATAATCCAAGTCTCGTAACTATGGCATCAGACTGTTTTGAAGCATCATGGAGCACAGCACAACAACTGATAGTGATGTGATTCCTGAAATTCCTTCATAGATTGAAATTCCACTCTTCATGACAGCAACGTTTTCAGCAATCATAGTTTGCAGGAGACTTACGAAAGGCTTCCAAGCCATCTCACAAGTATATAACGAAGCAACTAAGCACTTGCACTAGAAAGATTTGATGTTAAGACGTTTACATTAGATGCGTGTAGTGTGTAGTCTATAGCCCCTGAAAATATGAACGATCTACAAATCTGATGTATGCACACAGCAATCACACTTTTATGTGGACAAATCCAATTGGATTAGAGTGCTGTTTGCTGGGGCTCTGAAAAGTACTATGAAGGGAGAAGCAAAACCTGAAGCTCCCACCACATCGTCACCGAATGTGGGCACTCTTCAAAGCCCTCTCAGCCATTCACCATAACCTCTTTATTGTTCGTCTGCTTTACCATCATCTAGAAGAGTAGGGTTTGCTGAGACTTCTGCACGATGTTGGGTTTGGGGAATTTTGGAGGAGAAAATGAATAAAACCTCCTAACCTATCTACTATTGCTTCAACTCTCTCGTGCCTGAGTCTTTTCAGCCCCTCTTCTTCTGATGTTTACTTCCCAATAAAAAAAGGGAAGGGGAAATTTTTGGGTTATTTCTGTTTTCTGAGTGCCATGTATGCTAGTAAGCCGATGACCAAGACGACGATAGCGATTATCAGTATGACCAGGTCTATTGTCATGTATGCGGGCAGTTTGCTTATTGTTTCATCCGCTATTGCGGAGGCTGCTGGGAGTTTGCTTACAGTTGTATCAGCAATCTCTTCTGCGCTAGGAGCACCTGTTGCTGCTTCTTGTGCTTCGTCTACAGTAAAGGTGGTTGTTGAATATGATCTGTAGTAGGATTCTGAGCCTTCGAACGTTGCTGTGACATGGTAATCTCCGACAATGGCTGGAGCCCAGCTAAGGCTGAACACACCATTCGTATCGGTTGTAACCGTTTCTGAGTACCAGTCGCCATTAGGATCAAGAACCTTCACAAACACGTCTACACCTTCAGCGTCTCCTGGACAGTTCTGCTGCATGTAGACGTATTCCATCCACTCTCTCATGCTTTCCTCAGATACTGCGGGAACACCATTCGGGAAGCGTTGAATCACTTGCTCTTGTTCCGATCCTGCAGCGGTATCCATCACTGTGCCCCGAATTACGACGCTTGATCCCTGTGTTATACCAGTCAGCGGTGCTTCAACAGTTGTCTGTGTTGGTCCTCTGCCGAAGCAGTATATTTTGCTGTCGAAGCTGTTCCAGTCCACAAAGTAGCCGTCTGCAGCAGCACCAGGAGATGTAGAGCTGTAAAGTGATATGTCCCATACTAGAGTTCCATCAGTGCAGTTTATGACAACTGACCGACTTGGATGCAGTGGCGGAGTGTACATGATGCCCTCTGAAAGGAATAGCTTTCCATCAGCAACAGTATGTGCACTATAGCCGAACATCGGGTATATACCGAAGGGTGTGTCGTATCCAGCGTTTCCACGAGTGAAAACCCAGTCTACGTTTCCTGTTTCAAGATCGATACCACTGCAGTAGCCGCCGAGGTCCCAGATATAGGCTTTGCCGTAAGCGATTTCGCCGTCACGCCAGACAGAACTCCAACCGCTTCCTTCCAGTTGAACTGGACCCCACTGGAAGCTACCATCCGTGAGGCTGTAGCAGTATGCATGATTCCTGTCTTTGTTGTGCAACACATAGTAGCCATCGCCTGCAGCCATGAAAGCTGTGTCTTCATATGGGGGTATCTCTGTTTGGTTGAATGGTCCCCAGAGTAGTGCGCCTGTTTTTGGGTCCGCGCCTGCTGTGATTTGGAAGCCCATGGTGGTTCCTTGCCATTGGAGTGAACCGGGCACTTCACGGAGAAGTATCACGTCAGGGGTTACTGCGGCAACGCTAAGGTCGATGTCTACACCGTTGAGTTGTGTTGGAATTGGTACAGACCACTGTAGTGCATTTGAGGCGTCAATGGTACCGCTGGGCGAACTAAACCGTTCACCGCCCCCGAATCCACTACTACGCATTAGTAAGGTTGTGTTATACATGTTGAGCATGCCACCAGCAACAGAGTAGCCGATTATTGCTCCCTGCAGAAATGTACCCGGATCCTCATCAATAATCATGGTTGCACTAATAGGATTAGTAATGTTTGCTAGGAATTCTCCACTGTATGCATCGTATACTCCATTCCATGACGCCCCACCGCCGAAGAATCCTCCGCCCCCAGGTTGACTATATATGAATGCGGCTGATCCGAACTCTTGGAAGTTGTTGAAGTTTACTACTTGACCCTTTGTAATTGACTCTGTACCTGTTACGCCGGCTGGTTTGCTCCACAGTGTTTTTCCTGTGCGAAGGTCCACGGCTTCCCAGCCCGCTACTTTGGAACCTAAACCGGTATATCTGTTGTAATAGATTATTCCGTTGAGGATTGTTGTTGGCGTAAAGTAGCTTGTAAGTAGCGAGGTCGAACTATACTGAGTCGATTCATCGCTGGCGATGGGTCCTCCTGGTTGACCTCCGAAATGGGTAGATTTTGACCACATAATGTGACAAGTGTTTGGTGCTGTACCATATGCCTGGATGTTTGCTTGTATATTTGATCCAAGCCAGTTGGAGGCAATTTCCTTGCCCCAATCCCAGTTAGTTGCGTATATTGGGCGATTCCAATATTCGTCTGGAAGCGCAGGAGTCTGATATATTGGTTCTACCGGATCTTCCTGTACTGTCAGCGTCACTATTTCGCTTTCAGTTGGCATCTGATAACTGCCTAGCAGATGCAGGTTGTGACCAGAAGGCTCTGAGCTACCACCACGGTGGGTGCCTGTTAATATTTGTCCAGGGTAAAAGGCTTGTATAGTGTATTCGCCGACTTGATTGGGCGTAAATGTTTCCTGTATGCCCGCGGCCATGCTTGTGATGTATGGTCCCATAACCGTCTTGTGTCCGGCAGGGTCCGTTATTTCGATGGTTACGTTGTCATAGTAGTCGCCGCCAGCACCGTTGTTTGTGGGTGTGGGTTTGCTGAAAGTGGCGCCAACATAAACAATTTGGTTAACGCCTACGGGGTCAGGTGAAAGCGTTACAAACAAGAAGCTCGGAATGTCAATTATTCGAGGGTCCTGTTCAACAACAGCAAATTGTGCGGTTGCTGTAGGTAAAGCAATGATTGTAGCAGACAGTGTTAATGTTAGAATCAAAGCTATTGTAGCAATTTTTGGATTGTTTACACTAAATTTTTTTGTCATTTTTATTTCACTCTTTTCACTTTTTTTGACGCAACTACGTCAGAGTCTTGAAGTTTTAAACTTTAGCATGTGTGACACACACTGACAGTTTTCTAAAAATCGCAAAAATTTTTATGCTCTTCAACCAAATATAAAAAAGGTAAAACACTAAGAGAGAGGAAACTTGGTAAATACAGAGGATGAGAGAATTCAAACTCTAATGGGTTTAGGGCTTACCTTTTGTCAAGCAAAAAGTTACTTGACTCTTGTTATAAATGGAAGGTGTACGGCCAAAACAATTTCACGCCTCTCAAAAGTGACGCGACAAGACATCTACCGCATAATGCCCAAATTAGAAACACTTGGCTTGGCTCAAAAAGTATTAAGTATACCAACTGAATGGAAAGCCGCTCCAATAACTGAGGGACTCGCAATTTTGCTGGAACGCAAAAACAAGCAATTCTCCGAATTAAAGAAGGAAACGACGAAACTACTAAACAGCTTCAAAGAGAACAAGAAAGCAACAGAGACTGAGGAAAAGAATATAGAATTCATTGTTGTACCTGGAGGCGAAACGCATTTGCGCTGGATTATGAAAAGGCTCGGAAAAGTAAAAAAAAGTAACAATGCCTTTGTTACATGGAACGCGTTCCAATCCATAGTGTTTAATGACTCTAAACAATTTAAAAAACTCTTGGGGAGAGATGTGAAATTTCGGCACATCATCTATGGTATTGATGAAACAAAAAATGAAATACAACTTGATCCACACTTGAAGAAAAACCCCAACTTTCAGGTAAGGTACATTCAAAATCCCCCTCTAGCGGCAATAGCGATATTTGATGGCAAAGAAGCAGTTTTCAGTAACCCGACAAAAGACCTGTTAGCACCCCCTAAGTTATGGTCAAACAACACCCATTTTGTAGCATTACTTCAGAAGTACTTTGACTTAACATGGGAAAAAGCACACGAACACATAAACGAAGAACAGTAATAACAACAGCTTCTCTAGCACCCAAGTTATGTGACACAAATTTTCTTGTCCAAGTCTGTGTAGTGTACAAGACCGTTCATGAAGAACTCCAAGAAGGTTTTGCGGAGAATACCACATTATTAGTTACAGACAGCAAGCTTTCAGCAGCCATAGTTTGTAGCCTCCGTCTACCAGCTCAGCGTCTGACAAATACTGACTTCTCCAGTGTCCGCCCACAATCCCACTGCAAGACGGTCAACACGGTCAGGGTAGATTCTGTCTAGATATATTTCAACGTACCAATATGGTATCAGCACCAACGGGTCTTCTCTGGAATGTGGCCATAAGTCTGCTGATGCAGACTCTTCAACTAAAGTGAAATTGCTTATTACTTCGCCGTTTGCTGTCCACGAGTGATTCTTTGCATATTCAATTGCAATGTTTATGGCTTCCTCCTTGGATATGTTTACTTCTGTGCTGCCCGCTTTGAAATGAGTCCAGTCGTCGCTGAGTGACTGCAAAAAGCCGTAATTATCAAAGATTAATTCTACACTTTTTGCTTGGAAGTCAACATTATCGGATGTGTACACAAATTGGATTCTTACATCAGTCACTTCAGTTGAGATTATAAGCTTCACGTTGCCTGATTTTGTTTCAGAGTCCCCGATGCTATCAACGGTCTCCAGCATGTTTCTCATTGTTTCCAAATACGAGGCTCTGGAGTAGGTTTGGTATCTTTCGAGAAGAGCTTTAGCGGAATCAAGTATGTTGTTAGGCTGTAATTGTGAGTAATAGGGTGTGCCCTCAATTACGTGTAAATAGTAGCTGGACAGAGTGTTGTTTCTGAATCTAAGAGTCACATCCAACTTGCTGCCCTCATATGTGAGGGAGTACTTCCAAATCTCTTCAACGATGCCCCAATCAGAGCGATATTCCACAGTGTTGCCTTCTAGTGTTGAGAAATATTTTTTCATGTCAAGATAAACTACATCTCTCAGGAAGGTTTGCACATTGCTTGTGGACATGCCCCAAGATATTAGTCGCTCATTCTCCGCCGACACTTCTTCAAAGTTCGCCTCCAGCAGTTCATAGTCTTCGGATACTTGCTGGTAATTGGAGGATAACCGGCCTAAAGCCATATACTGGGTGGAAGATACAGCTGCTAAAATGATAACCCCAATCATTAGAGCCCCAATAATGGATTTCCACTTCAGAGGTAGTGTGCATTGAAGTTTTGGCATGGTTTCAGGCGTCTCTTCTACCCCCCTCATCGCCATTACAGCCGCTTCCCCGAAGGTGGAGAGCCTGTATCTTCCATCATCCAGTTTCGTTACCAGTTCTCCTAGGTTTTCAAGATGGTAAGTTAAGTGGGAACTGGATATTCCAAGCGTCTCCAGCATTGTGGAAAAGTTTCTGGGCTTCTCTGCGAGCATTCTAAGAATTTTACGGCGGGCCGGATGACTTAAAGACAAAAACATAATTGAGTAGGGCTCTTTCTCTGAATCGGTCACGGGTTAACCACCAACCATCCTCAAAACATAATATAACTGGATGATACAGAAAAGTGTTATTGGTCAAGAAAAATTGCCTAATTCACCCACCAACTGATTTTTCTCCAGCATATTAGGAGACTAATAAAGGTACATTGTTGAAAACAGTCTTTTTTCAGAAAACAGGCAGAACACAAGAATGCGGTTACAAAAGATATAAACGAATCCTGCAACCGTTAAGATTCAGAAAAGGGCCCGTGGTCCAGTTGGTTAACTCCACTCGAGAGGCCAAAAGACGCTTCCCTCACGCGGAAGAGATCTCCGGTTCAAATCCGGACGGGCCCACCATCAACAGTCAGTTAGCAGCAATCTAACTTGAATAATTTCTCTTTTCAAAGATTTTCCCGTATTTTCCGCGCCAGCTCATCCAAGTCTTTTCTCTCTGGTGTGAAGCGTCCACGATACTCCATCACGCCCTCTGCTTTAGAAACTGCTGGTATAACATGAAAATGAAGGTGCATCACCATCTGACCAGCAGCTCTCCCGTTAAGCTGAATAACCTTGATTCCGTCTGCATCAACAGTTTTCTTCACAGCAACACACACTCGTTTAACAACTGCAGCCAATTCAGCCAACAATTTTTCGGGAACATCATAGATGTTCTCCCAATGTTCGCGGGGAACAACCAAAGTGTGACCAATGCTGGCGGGATTCAAATCCATGAACGCCAATACAGTAGCGTCCTCGTAGACGATGCTTGCAGGTATTTTTCCTGAGGCTATGCCGCAGAAGGGACAGGTTTCACCCATCTTCTTCTTTCACTCCTAACAGTTCAGCCTTGTTCTTGCAGGGGTTAATATTTTACGGTTCAACTGTATCAGGGGCTTTTCAAAAAGCTTAAAAAACAAGTTGTGGTTCATGTTGAGTGGCGCCGAGGTAGCTCAGATTGGGAGAGCACCCGACTCAACAGCAGGCGCTGTTGGGGGTGAAGCTGAAGACCGGGTTGTCGCCAGTTCAAGTCCGGCCCTCGGCACCACATCATCATTGACAGTTTGTGGAATTTTTCTTCATGATGACTTCGCAGTTTGATTGAGTAGCTTCTTTTTGTGGACTACGATGACCAACGTAGTAACCAGCAGTAATGATGGAAGCGTCCATGGTGGTAACTCTGGGATTACATCTGTTCCTCTGATTTCGATCACATGAGTGGTGTGGGTATAATTGATGTAGAAACTGTGGTGAGTACCGTTGTATGTCTGAGTATAGTCCTCATCTTCTACCAGCGAAAAACCATCCACGTAAACTGAGAATTCGCCCCGAACCAAATCTTCAGGAATGGTAACATTGCAGAAGCCAGTTGTTCCATTTGGACCTATAACGTTGAACTTGATGAAAGCTCCATCATCTGGGTCGAAGTAAAAATCTGTAACCGAAGAATTGCTAGATGTAGTAATGTGATAAGCCTCTTCTCCGAAGGTAAAACTGAAGGTTAGCTGATCGTATAGTGTACGTATACCTGCGAGCTTCGCGATAGTCGCGGCAACCACTTGGGCGGCCTTCGCTCCAAGAGTGAAGTTATACTCCTCAGCGTCCATAGAGTCAGTTGGCTGGTGATAGTGGGGGTTTTGGGTACACATGGACTCGCAAATGCATAGTGCAGGGATTCCGGCGTCCCAGAAACTGACATGATCACTTACGCCCATGGTGGTTGTTGTCTTTTGGATTGGAGTTGTTGTGTAGGTGTAACTGGTGTTAAGGGCTACGTCTGCAAAGCGTTCGCCGTATTCGTAGGGAACTGTTTCCTCATAGAGGATCCAAAGTTTCTCGTTTGGGGGCGCGTTTGGATTGTCCCATAAGACCATGTCAATGTTGATCATTAGGAGGATGTCTTCGCGAGCTTGTAAGGCCTGTTGAACGTAGTAACGACTTCCATGTATGTATGGACTTGCTTCTTCGGCATTGAATGCTACAAACTCTATAGTGTGGTTGAATCTGAACTGCGAAAGAACTTTTGCAACCTCCAGAAGAAGAGCGGTTCCAGAGCCGTTGTCGTCTGCTCCAGGAGCTTCGGGAACAGTGTCGAAGTGGGCACCCACAACTATCTTGCCTTGGTTGCTTGGATCGGCTGAGGGCAACGTGCCTATGACATTAGGAATTATTCCACCAGCGTAAGAGAACCATTGATAGGTAGCGAATATGGTTCCAGTGGAATTCAATTCATCTGCTATGAATTCTGCTGCTTGCATGTTACTGGTGGAGCTGTATGGTCTGGGTCCGATGGTGTTCGCGAGAATTGAGTCAAACCACGTGAAGCGGGTTTCATTAATCTGATTGACGATAATTTCCAACCCATCCTTTTGGGTAAGAAGTCTAGGGTTTAGTGGTGTTTTCGTCGACTTAATTTCTGGAAAAGAAACAAGGATAAAGGAGAGAATTAGTAATAGAGCCACCGCTTTTGTGGTTTTCTTCATTTTATAAGACACAACAATTATTTTATGGCGAAATAAGCCTAAAGCGTTTTTGTCAAGAAACCTTGACCAAGCTAATCCACACATCTTGTTTGATTAGTTCAATAAAAACGTAACATTCTTATGAACCCTGAAAAAAAGGGGAGTTTTCAGGATTTATTGTCGGGCGATATCACCAACTGTCGCTGGTTCAAGTCCGGCTCTCGACACCACCATTAATCTTAATTTCGGCTGTTCACACAAGAAAACTCGTGCATCACTATGTTCCAAGCTTCAACTCTGCTCGTTTTCCTCGTGATCGTGAACATATTCTCACTGATACTCTTTGGAGTGGACAAGCTGAAAAGTAAGAGTGGAGGATGGAGGATTCCCGAGTCGAGACTTCTGTTGGTTGCACTTTTTGCGCCGTTCGGAGCATACGCGGGCATGCTGCTCTTTAGGCATAAGACGCATAAGGTCAAGTTCCTTCTGGTCCCACTCTTCTTGTTCATCCACGTATATTTGATAGTGCATTTTCACCTACTTTGAAGCCCCTAATTCTTCAACCAGTCACTTCAAAATTTTTTAGGTAAATGTACCGTCACTATAAACCATATTAGGGCAAGACGCCAATAAGAAGGAGTATTGCAAAAGATGTTTGGGGGAGAATGCAAATTTTGGTTGAAGCATCTGGAGCTAAAAGGGGGGTGACATGGAGGCAGCCTGTTGTATGTGTAATAGCGACGATCATGTGCACTGCTCTTGCCATATGGGCTGTCATCGAGGCTCCTGTAGAGCCTGCACCAGGAGTTTCTGGGCTGTACGTTGCCGCAGCTGTCTTTGTTCCTTTGGCGCTTTGGTTCGGAGTCTGGGGCGTGTTAGCTGGGTATCTAAGCTGCATCTTCATGGCTCTTTATGTTGGTTACACGCTGGATTTTGCTCTTGTTTGGTCGCTGGCAGACCTCTTCGAAGGCTTAATCCCATTACTTGCATTCAGAATCCTAAAGGTTGAGCCAAACTACCGCCTGAAAAAACCCAAAATAACGTATAGCCTAACCGCGCTGCTTGCAGCAACTTTTGTAGTCTCGGCTGCAGCAACAACCCTGACTCTAACAGAAATTTTCGTTGCAACCTTCTTTGTCGGCATAATCATAATGATACTGCAGGCAGTTTTGGAGGACAAAAAAACTTGGACTATGTGGATAATCTTCGGCGTGTTTGTTGCAAGCGTTGTTTCAGGCTTTTTCGGAGTAGGCGCATTAGCGGGGTTCGGTGACATTCCCATGAGCGTATTTCCAACCGTGCTTTTCGGGTGGGTTTTCGGCGACATCATTGTCCTGTCAACAATCGGCACCACATTGATGGTAACCTTAACTCCGGCTATACAGCGGACTCGTGCTTACGTCAAAGGATACTTCTCTTAATCTACAGTTTATTATTCAAGATTCTTCTGTTTCTCAGGTAGAGCACAGCGTCAACACTAACCATGGTCAGGTTGATGGCGTAGAAAACGATGACAACATCAGGGTGATAAAAGAGCTTATGCAAAACACCTGCAAGGTAACCAACCCAGACAATCAACAAAAAAGCAAGACTTTTCCCCTTAACTGAATGGGAAACGATAGATTTGTGGATAGAGAAAGGCCAAGCAGCCCCGAAGCAGAGAAGCATAACAAGTTCAAAAATGCTCATGAACAAATCCCTTACCCTTTAGGTTTCAGTTGTATGGTAAGATGTTGCGATATCTAACGTTTACTTTTGTGATTTCAGGCCCCTCTGCCCAAAAACTTGTAAAGCGCAACTATGACTGTCAAATATGCAATGGTTCTGATTACTATCAAAGCGGCTTCTAAGGCATCTTTGAAACCTAAAATTGTTGTTAGGTGGGAGATGCCAAATAAACCGAAAGCTATGCCGACGTAAAGGGGTATCCTGTTGCCCCCTTTTTTGTAACCCAAAAATCCCAAGGCAAATATGATGATGCAAAGCGCCAAGTTGATGATGTAGATGGGATCCAATATTAAGGTCACAGAATACACCTGTAACAAACTTTGTTTCACGTTAGACTGCTATTTCTTCACCTGTTTATACACGGCATATATTATTGCCACAATTATTATCCAGAACACAATGTCAACCAGCAGCCATAGTCCAGAGTCGTAAAGCGAGTATTCGTCAGGAGTTCCAGGCACTATGTAGGTCACTTTTTTCAGCCAAAGCATAGGTAAACCGTAACCTGTTATCGATGCGCCTAAACCCACAGTCATGTCTTGAGAGTACAATGCGGACACCAGCGCAATAATTATGCCACATATAATTAACAGCAAGATTGTTGTTATTTTCATCTTGTTTTAACCACCCTAAGTTATATTTTTAGATACAACTTAAAGTTATAGTTAAGGGGTTTTGCTTTTAACATTTACGGAACACATCCACAAGGTTATCCTCAGCAACAAGTCAACTCAAGTCGGGGAATGAGAACTAACACGGATAATTGTAAATAGGAAAAAAGGTCTAAAACATTGATGAATGAAATCTATTTCACCTAAACCATTAGAGCTGTTTCAGCGATTTAGGGGTTAACGAAAAACAGAGAGGTGAAAAAAGAATGCAGAAAACAAAGAGGCTGGCTCTGTTAGGTCTTCTATTGCTGGCGTCAGTTGGATCAGCAGTTGCAGCTCAGGCATCAGGAGTTTTGGGAGGATTTGCAGATGAAGGTGAAGCTGTTGAAATTGGTGACCGTGTACGCACTGTAGTTGTGCCTGGGGTGACATTTACGCCTTCCGTTGATACGGAGAAAGCAAAGGAGATTGTGCTTATGGATTCATGGATACAAGAGTTTCTGGATGATGCAGACGATTACTTCATTCAAGTTGTTGATGCTATATACGTGAAAAATGTGTACGACGGCGGCAAGTCAGTAGAACTTGGTATGAAATGGGGGTTTGCGAAGGTTACTATTAAAATCACTAACGATTATGGTGAAGAGATCGGTGTGCAAGTCATTGAAGCGATTGTTGACATGGAGAATGAAGAGATAACAGAGCGTTACGAGGTTACTTCCGAAGTAATTAAGCCAAAAGTCAAAGAAGGCATTACACCCCTAAGTGAACTCATGAAGAACCATTCAGACTATTACGACGTAATTGTGACCGTGTCTGGAAAAGTTAGTTCGCTAGGCGAAGAGAATTATTTGCTGGGCGAACCCTTTGATTCACTGTTTGAACTTGACGAAATGGTGACAGTAATCTATAGCCACGACGAAGCAACAGTGGATGTATCAGGCATCGAAAACGGAGATACAGTAACAGTTACAGGAAAATTTTGGGAACCCAACTTGATATACGCCACAAAAATCGAAAAATAATGAAACGGAGAGAGCTGACACTTGAAATCACTCGCAACTTCCCTAACTTTTCTTTATCCCGATTAGTTGATGGTAGGTTAACTTGAAGTCAAAACAAAAACTTGCAATAATGGCAACACTGTTTGCTGTGTCCACGTTTACTTTAGCAGGCAAGCTTTTGATGCCCACTCCGATTCAAATAGTAATCTCCGGAGAAGAACCAATCGTTGTGGGACAAATCTTCAGGTACACCCAGTTTGACGTCGCTATTATCATCGTTTCTGCCATAATCTTGTCTGCCAGCAGCTTCTATTTGCTGTTCGTTAACTCTGGCGACAGCCAGAACATTTCGTCAATCATTGTTGAGAAACGTGATGCTTCAGAGCTTGACGTAAGGTTTGTGCTTCGTCTCTTGGATGGCGACAAAAGAAGGGTTTTCAACGAGATAGTGGAGGCTAATGGAGAGATTCTGCAAAGCGACTTGCATGCTCAGACGGGTTTTTCGAAGGCAAAGATTACACGGATTCTGGATTATCTGGAGTTGAAGGGTTTAATCATCAGGAAGAGCTATGGGATGACCAACAAGATTGTCATAAACCGAAACGGGCACATGGAAACTGCAAAAGAGCCGTAAACTGACTACGTGAACTATTAAAGGAACAACAGCAACAAAAGCTACTGGAGAAATTCATGAAACGGCAGCACTTGGCAATCATACTGGTCACCGTAGCGATAATAGCGGTCAGCTCAGTTACGCTGGTTTTGCTGGGCAACACTCCCGTTGACCGTGAACCAGTGCACTACACCTACAATATTGTTAATGTGTATCCTCATGATGAAGCTGCTTTCACGCAAGGGCTGGTTTTTGAGGACGGCTTCTTGTATGAGGGCACAGGACTCTACGGTCAATCATCGCTGCGCCGCGTAGAATTGGAGAACGGCAACGTAACCCAGCTTTACTCTTTACCTGACAACTTCTTCGGCGAAGGCATCACAATTTTCGAGGACAAAATCATTCAGTTAACTTGGAAGTCAGGGAAAGGCTTCGTTTACGACAGAAGCTCCTTTGACTTGTTGCAGGAGTTCGAGTACCCCACTGAAGGATGGGGAATCACACATGACGGCAGCAGGCTGATAATGAGTGATGGGACAGCAACATTGTATTTTCTGGACCCAGAAACCTTCCAAACTATCGGTCAGGTTGAAGTGTACGACGAAGAGCCTGTAAATGATCTTAACGAGCTTGAATACATTGACGGAAGCGTCTACGCGAACATCTGGAAAAAAGACCAGATAGCAATAATAAATCCAGAAACTGGGAAGGTCACAGCGTGGATAGACTTGAGTGGCATCAACGATTCAGAAAAGACTACAGAAAACGTGCTCAACGGCATCGCATACGACTATAGCGGAGAGAGACTCTTCGTGACCGGAAAAAGGTGGTCAAAACTTTACGAAATCGAGCTGGTTCCTAAAGAATAATGTTTAGCGCATGCTAGAATGCTTTTTTATACGCTTCATCTTTCTAGTGTGAAATGTAAAGCGTTACCACCCTCCTCCGGAACCTCCGCCTCCAGAACTTCCACCACCGCCCCCGCCACCACCTCCGCCGCCTCCGGAGCCCCATCCACCGCCACCTCTACCGCCCCATCTCCCGGTTCTACCTCTACCGAGACGACCGCCAACCGATATCATGACAATCACAAAGATGACTATAAGAACAATAACCCACCATGGGAGTTCCTCATCAGCAGCTGGTTCTGCATCATCGTAGACGTATCTTCCACGTGTTGACATCTGCTCCGTTTCGTCGACGTTAGGTATCTCCTTGGCGAGAACTTCAACAGTGGATTTCAGACCTTCGCCGTATAGTCCTTCCTGAAACTTCGGAACCAAATTCTCTTCAGCTATTCGCTTGGATTCGATGTCTGTTATGTCTCCTTCCAATCCGTAGCCAATTTCGATTCGCCATTCCCTGTCCTCCATGGCAACCAGAATCAGAACACCGTTATCTTTTCCCTTTTTTCCGATCCCAACCACTGGACCGCTGGGCGTATCCAATGGTAATTCGTTGAAGATGTACACGCCAAGCTGGACTTTGTCATTGATTTCGTTTCCATCCTTTGTGATGCCGTGACCGTATAGGGAGTCTAGAACATAGATAACTATCTCCGCCGTGGTGTTCGTGTCAACTTCAAGCAGATAAGACTCGATGTCACTTTTCCAGTCGTCAGAAATCACCTGTCCATTAACTGACGGAACAGCAGCTGGAATTGCCCCTACAAAAGCGGCTAGAATCATCACCGCTAGAACTGGAAAAAGGGCTTTGCGTGGCATGGAAAGCATCTGAACGCCTCTGTGTGTGGTTTGTTAGTCTATAGTGGCACTGGCGGGGGTTCTTCAGCCCCAACTTTAGCCTCAAAGTATTCTCTGCCTTCAAATCCCCATCCTGCTGCCCACATGTTTGCTGGGAAAGACCTTCGCGCCCTGTTGTAGTCTCTTACGGCTTCGTTGTATCTCATGCGTTCTGTGGAAATCCTGTTTTCTGTGCCCTCAAGCGCAACCATCAAATCTTCTACTACCTGTGATGCCTTCAGATCAGGGTAATCTTCAACCACAACAATCAGACGTGCTACAGCCGAATCAAGTTCGCTTGTGGCGTCATTGATGGCGTCTAGGTCTCCGGATTGCATTGCAGCAGCCCACTGGCTTCTAAGTTCGGTGACGTTCTGGAGGATTGAGCCTTCATAGTTGATGTAAAGTTTGGAGGCGTTCACAACTCTCGGTATCAAGTCGTATCTTCTCTGCAGTTCCTGTTCAACCTGAGCCCATTTTTCGTCCACGGATTCTTCAAGACCCACCAGATTGTTGTATGTTCCGAAGTATAGCGCCGCAAAAATGACTCCCACTACCACTATAATAGCAACAATTACAATCACAATAATCCATTTACTCTTCATCATAATCCCTGAATAACTGGGAAAATCTGCAGTAATATCCTTTGCGGAAAAAACCCTCAAACTGGAGAGAAAAAGATCAAAAGAAAAATGAAAAAGAGGGATGCCCTCTTATTCTTCTAGAACTTTGTTTGCTTCTTCGCCGTAGGCATCCATAACATAGGGTATTCCAGAGATTTTCGCTGCCTCTTCCGTTAACGCCATCAGATCCTTGCGGGAGACTGTTGAGAACCTGAAGTTTCTGCTCCCAGCCATCAACTGCTGCAAACCAACCTTGAACTTTTGGCAGTAGGTGTAGAGTCCAACAGCGCCTAAGGGTATGTTCTTCATCTCTGAACCAAACTTCTCCTTAAGCTCCGCATAGGCAACAAAGATTTCGCTAACGGTGCTGCCATACTTGGAAACCGACTTGGGCAATTTATCCGCCTCTAGCCACTTTGCTATGTTCTTTCCAACCATTCCCGGAATCATCAAGCCTCTTCCCATACACACCGCCTTAACATAGGGGCTGCCCATGGCAATTGCTTTGAACACACCATCCTCTGACGAGAAGCCGCCAGCCATAGCAATGTCAGGAACCCGCATGCCTTTTCCTTTAAGTTTTTCGCAGAACTTGTACGTTAGGCACTGCAGATAGAACGTTGGGATTCCCCACTCGTTCATCATTGGCCAAGGGCTCATCCCTGTGCCGCCTGGAGCGCCGTCAATTGTGAGCAGGTCCAGTTTTGCTTCTGCACCGTAGCGTAGTGCCATAGCCAACTCCAAGGCAGAGTAAGCTCCCGTTTTCAGTGTGACCCGCTTGAATCCTAAGCTTCGGAGGCGATCAACTTCCTCCAAGAATGCCTCTTTAGTTACGAAACCTAATCGGGAGTGGCGCTCAAATTCTTTGATTGCTTTTTCGTTGAATGCTGCTTGGTTCTCTTTCAGAGTGGGGTCAGGCGAGACAATGTAGCCTCTTTTTTTGAGTTCGACAGCACGCTTCAATGAATTTACTTTGATTTCTCCACCAATACACTTGGCGCCTTGTCCCCACTTCAGTTCAATTGTGTCTAAGCCATGTTTTGATGACACGTACTCGGCTACTCCGAATCGGGTGTCCTCGACGTTCATTTGGACGAGAAGCTCACCGTAGCCTTCATAGAATTTATTGTAAACTTCTATTCGCCTATCCATCTCAGGCGATTTCGTGATCTTCCCATTACTATCCAGCACAAGCCCAGGATCGATTCCGCAAACGTTTTCGCCACAGACAAGCGTGATGCCTGAAATTGCGGCTCCTATGGCGAAGTGTTCCCAGTTTTTCCGGGCGATTTCGGTGGAGCCTAGGGCACCCGTGAATATGGGTATTCTCAGTTTGACTTTTTTGCTCCATCCGTAATCTGTTTCAGTGTCCACATTGGGGAAAAGGGCTGTATCTGGGTCTGCTTCAACTCCTTCTGGAAGGCCTTTTGCGCCTCGGGCGTAGCCTTGAATGTTCAGGTGGGAGTAGTCTACGGGATAGTTTTTGTCTGCTCCGGCTGTTACTTCTCCGAATGGTCCTGGGTAGAGTACCTCACGGCCTCTGAATGATGATAACCAAATTTCGCAACCGCCTCTACATCCATCGACGCATCTTGAGCAGATTCCAGACATGGGAACAACGCTCTTGGATCGATTGAATGTGCCGGTTGACTCGTCTGCGTTTGGTTTTCTTAAATTCATTTTGTTTCATCTCCGATTTTTAATACATTCTTTTTACGGTATACGGCAACCTCTTGCCCCCCATTAGAGGATGGTTCTTATAAGTTTTTTCAATAAAGCGGTGTTATTAACGTCAAACATTCATTTTGTGCACACTAAAAACCACAAATATGAACACTCATTCAGGATAGCGGGCACGCAGGCACACGTAACATTTGCCATCGTGAACCGACACAACATCGCCGCATTCGGGACACTGATATCTGTTTTCGTTTCTCCGCAGTTTTCTTCATGGAAGGTTAATAAACTGATGGCGCCTTAACTGTTTTACTTGTTTACAGAGAATTCAGTAAGAGCCAATAAGGAGGCATAAATTATGACAGCTGATGAAAATCTGATTGCGTATTGTGGTCTCTATTGCGGAGACTGCCATGGCTTCTCAGGGAAAATTCCGGACCTCGCAAGAGATCTGAGAAAAGAGCTCAGGAAGATGAGATATGACAAATTTGCTGGATTCATTTCCACATATGGGTTTGGCAAAGATTTCAGGAACTATGAGGAGTGCTATAAGGTTCTTGGCGCAATGGTGAAATTTCGCTGTAGAAAAGGCTGCAGAAATGGGGGAGGGTCTCCCTTCTGCAAAATCAGAATCTGTGCACAAAAGAAGGGAATTGAAGGCTGCTGGTTGTGTGATGAATTTGAAAGCTGTGAGAAGTTGGAGTTTTTGGTTCCCGTTCATGGCGACGCTCATGTGAAGAATCTTAGGGCGATTAAGCGAAAGGGCAAAGAAGGGTTTGTTAAGGGCAAGCGACTCTGGTACAGCAAAATCAAAGAATGATTTCTGTTATTTTTGGCAGGTAGGGCACAGGTACACGTGTCCTCCGCCGTGACTCAACTTCACTATTAGGGTTCCACATTCAGGGCAGTTCTGTTCTTTCATGTTTGGTCCCATGGCTGGCGTGTAGCCGCCCTTTTTTTGGTGAAGGTCGCGGAAAATGTCTTTCCCGTTTAGCCTGATTCGCTCGTTGAACACGAACAGGATGGCATCGTATAGGCTTCGCATCTCTTCCTCATTGAGTTCTGAGGCTCGTCTTTTTGGATGAATTCGGGCACGATACAGGATGTCTTGGAAGGTGCTGTTGCTTATGCCAACGATGATAGCGTCTTTTCCAACCAGCACCGACTTTAGCATTTTTTTGTGTTCTGCCATCCGTTTCGAAAACTGTTCAAAGGTGAAGTCTTCTTCGGTGGCTGCAAGTTTGGTGGCGTCAAAGTCTCGTTTATAGACGTAGGAGCTGTCCAGTTCATCATCTTTTCGCACTTGGATGACTCCCATGCTGGTTAACCTGACAGTCAACACGGTGTCGTCGATGAAGTCGAGGCGCAAATGAAATCTGGGAACATCGGTTGCGTCGGTAGTGTAGAAGATTTCGCCGCCGTATTCGGGACCAATAATCATGTTGGTTCCGTTGTCGAATTTTATGCGGAGCACATTGCCTCTAGATTCGATGGTTTCGATTGTTGCGTTGACAAGCTGATTGAAGGTGTTTGGGTCTTTTTCCATCATGCCGATTTTCTGTAGCCGTTCGCAGTCTTTAGCCTGAAAGGATTTTACTTGTTTGCCTCTGAGCTTTTGGTTCATTTGCTCAGCAAGAATTTTGGCTTCCGGAAGCTCAACACTCATCGAATAACCTCCAATCCACCATTACTCTGTTGTAAGCGATATTTAAGCTCCAAAGCTGGCAGAACATCAAAAGGATTAGCCGACAAGCAGTTCCTCGAAAAGGTTTTTCCGTTTAATGATAATCAACGCCACAAGAAGAACTGCCATGATTATCTGTATCCACAGGTAGTCGAGGGGGTTTCCGAGAGCGAAGTAGATGGGGCTGGGTGTAGCGGTTGCGGGTAGGAAAGGCCATAAAAGCGGATTATACGGGTGGTTTGTCACATCTAATAGAACATGGGAAAGGTTGCCGACAAGAACTGAGAAAAACACAGCAAAAGAGAGTTTACATTCGCTTTCAACTCTTGCTTTGTCAACACGAAAGAGGCGGCTTACCAGACGGGGATAAACTTGAACCGTGACTATTACGGCAAGAAATGTTCCGATGGTGGCTGAACCCAGAAGGCTGTGCAAAACCAATCGGTTGGTACCCTGAGTTCCAAACAGCAACAGAATGAAAGGGATTTCGAGGTCGGGGAACATGCAACCTACAATCAGCCCGGGCAGACTGAGTCGCTTGTCAAGCTTGGAGATGAAATAGGCAATGGGGTGATGAAGAGGAGTCAAAGGCAAAACTCGGCACTTCCCATTTTAGCGTAACAATGTCTGTTTTCGCCATATAACTTCTTTTCAGAAAAAAAGGGGAGATGGTGGTGAAGGCGTTTTATGGGCGGATTGCTGTTACTGATGGGTCTGTGTTTCTTGTTGGAAACAGTATGTATTTTCCGTGCGCATAGTCTTCTCCAAAGAGTCCTTCAGCTTTCCAGTTGCCGCACCGGTATTTGCCCCAGAAGAATTCTCCGTCGTAGAATCCTGCGAAGACGCCGTTACCGTAGATTCCCCAGCAACGCTTGCCCAAGTTGTCTTGCCCCACGAAGTAGCCGTCTCCAACGAAGCCCCACATGATATGCTCACCATCGTGAGTATACAGCAGGAACCTGACCCTCGTGCATATTAACGAGTCAGCTTCATCGTAAGTTTCAGGCACAGTTTCTCTTAGGGCGTCAACATCAATTTCTTCCAGATTGTCATCGCCAGTTCTTTCTCGTTCTTCAGCAGCATCAGTTTCTGGCAGTTCTTCCACTTGTTTAGGAATTACAGAGGCTGGAGAGATTTCCCTTACATTATCAAGTTTCTCAGGCGTCACTGGTTCCGCAGTCGATACTAACTCTTTTGAAGCATCTGTATTCTTTGCTAACGTTGCATTTGACGCTAACACTGAAGTTGCCATTACTCCGACGAGCAGCAGAGCCACCACAACCATAGAGACAACGATTTTCTTTCTCATCTTTAACGACCACGTCTGTAACTGTGGACAGAGCGCAACTTTAAGAAACCCATGGAAAGGCATGAAAACGCAATTTCAGGTCAAGCTGGACAGTTTCCAAGAGAGAATTATTCTTTGAGAGTGTATTTTCTTTTTATGCGTACTAGATTCTGTCTTCTGAACTTGGAGCGTTTTATGATGCCCATTCCTTCCAGCCGTTTAACCAATCTCCAATTGGTTGTTCTCGGAAGCTTAAGATAATCATAGAGGTCCGCCTCGAAAGCCTCACCATTATTTTCCGCCAGAAACTGGATCGCCTGTTTTTCTTCCGGCAACAAATCCTTGTGCACCATAAATATTCGCTCAACATCTATTCGCCGTTTTTTCTTTTCAACCTCAACAACTTGAACTTTCTTTCTTGACCGGACAAAAAAGAAGCCGAAGATAACGATGGATAGAATAACAATGGCTCCGAAAATCCCGTAAATGAGCCAAGAATCAGTTTCTTCAGACAGAAAAATTCCAGCTTCTTCAGCCTCGGCTATCGCTTGAGTCGCCAAGTTCAGTGCTTCCGAATAGTTTCCGTCGTTATATGCGCTGTAGGCTTGGTCGAGCAGAGCCTGGGCTTCGTTTAACCCTGCAGTTCTTTCTTCATCTTGGGCGTTGGCTATTATATCTGCTGCTTCATCCATTTTGGATTGAGCTTGGGTTGCTGTTTGGTTAATCTGACTTGCCAAGTCTTCAGCTTCATACCCCAATGTTTCAGCATCTACATAATTTCCGAGGTTGAAAGCTGTGTTTGCCTGCTGAAGCTTAGCCTCAGCTTCTGTGACATTGATGCCCAAGTTTTTGATTGACAGTATGCTGGTTTCTGCTTCGCTTAGCACTATCTGCGCGTGTTCCTCGGTTCCAACCACGCCTATAACATAGGTTACCTCGATTAAGCTTGCATTCATGAGAAGCTCCACCCTATTGCCGCTGGTTTCTATCATTTCTGGCACCTTGTTCAGGCTTATTATTGTGGTTTCTACAGGCAGAATTATCCTTGTGTTTACTGGCGCATCTATTGTCAGAGTCCAGTATCTTCCCTCTTTTGAGGTAAGGTCTTGAGTGAGGTATGAGAGTTTAATTTTGTCTGCGCCAAGGCTGTAAACGCTGATTACACCGTTGCTTATGGAGTAGTCTAAAGGCAAGCCATCATTGTCTACTACCAGCAGGTCTTCCAGAACCTGACCAAGAACTGTGATGTTCTGGGTGGGAAATGTTGGGTCCACCTGAAGCGTATAGTCAACTAATACGAAGCCGTCAGAATAAGCTGTTAACAGCAGCGTTTCAGGCGTTGTCTTCTCTGAAAAGGACGGGTGAGAGCCTAGAGTCAACATAAGAAGTAAAGTGAATAGCAGATAGGCAGATGCCCGTTTTTCATTCAATGGGCTCTCACTTCTTGCAGAAGGTGTGAGTCTATACCTAAAACTTTTGTGTACTGTAAATTCAGGGCTGGAGTATCCTTCACTTAGACTTCGTGGTTTCTGCTCTCGTAAGGCTGTCAGTTGTGGGCGCAACCGCTGTTGGAGTCGCGGCTACTGTTGCTACGGCACGGTTGGATTCTTCTTCCCATTTTTTTGCTTCTTCAAGTTCTTCAATTGCGTCATCAACGTTGTTGTTTTCTATCGAGTCTCTGGCGTCTGCTAGGCTTGCTTCAGAATTGTTCAGGGCAGCAATTGCATCTTCTTTGGTTTCTGATGTTAACGCTGCAGATGATGTGATGTTTGCTCTGGTTGTGGCGACCCTTATTTCAGCTGCTTCCAGATACTTCTCAGTGTTTGATGCCTTCACAAGATCGGTTAATCGGTCAAAGGGGTTCTTTAATTCATCAAGTAATGTTTTGGCTCTGCGTAGTTCTTCAGTAGCCCCATCGAGGTTCATGGCAGACAGTTCTCTTGTAGCGTTTTCCACGTGTTGCCTGATCTCCGAAAGCTTATTCTCGATTGCTGTTGTGCTGTATCCTGCTGTTGCAGCTTTTGCGGTTAGGTTTTCTAACCTTTCGGTATATTCGATGGCTCGAGTTATGTTAGACTTCAAACTGATTGCCTCTTCAGCGGTTGCCTCTGTTTCTGTTGGTTCCACAGGTGAGGCATCCTCCAATAACTTTAAGGTCTCCTCGAATTTCTGCATTGCTTTGACAGCTTCGACGCTTGCTTCACTGAAGTTCTCTTGGTTCATGAGCCTAACTGCTTCTTCAGCGTGTGCGAGACCCTCGGTATAGGTTGTTTCAGCGGTTTGCGGCACCAGAATGTTCTGAGCATTGAACCTACTGAAAGCCTCAACTATGCTCATGTTGGTGTTGCCGAGAATGTTGAGTAGTGTTTCAGCCTTTTGTTTCTGGTTGTTGTTTGTTTGAGCTAATGTTGGGTTGAGAAGCATAAAGGTCATTGACAAAACAAGAGTTAGAAGAACTATTATCGCCACTTTTTTTGTGTTCAATACTTGGTTGTGCCCTCCCAAGAGATGTACATTATGTAATGAAGAGATTATTATTTTAGGAAACCCCTGAAAAGAGGTGAAAAACACGCTCCAAGCGGCTGATTACTTCTTTACTTCAAACAGGTTGAGGACGCCGTGGCAGTCGCACGCGGTTCCGATAGCTAGCGTGTAAGATTTGTTAAAATTTTCTAACCGTTTCAGGAGGGAATACAATTCTTTTCCGTCTATGGCTCCTAACCCACCTGTCAGCTGCCTTGACCTAAGTATTGCTGTGGCATCCGTCAAGTTGTAGACGCTGAATTCCAAGAGTTTGTCCATGGAAGCCAGTTTGGGTCTGCCAGTTACGGCACAGAAATCCTTTGGCGGCATACAGTTCTCTCTGCATCGCATGTGAGAAGGCATGTAACTGACTACTATAACTGCAGAATCTTGGTCAACAACCGAAACCAAACTCTTCGGGATGTTCTCCAAAACCCTTGGAATAACCCTTCTGTACGGCTCAAGCCTGTGACCAAGCTTTGCAAGCCAGTCCGTCACAACTTTGGCAGCAGCGTTACCGGGGATGGCTGTAACCACAAGGTCAGGCACTTTGGTTTCCAGAAGAGCCAGCAAGAACTCTACAGCATCGCCCACAAGAAAGGCAGCTTGCCCATCCGCCAGAGAGTCTGCGGCATCCAAGCCAGCAGCTTGAGCAGCAACTTCTGACCTTGCCATGCAGTCAACATTCACGTCAGCCACCAAAACCTTGCATCCCTTAGCTGTCAGATACTTGAGAGCGTTTGTTCCAAATTTGCCTCCGCCCATAACAAAAACCAGTTTGCCCCTCAGCGTTATGCGATTCTGTGCCATAGTTTTCAGCTCCTTTTCGCTATCACTTTTCAGTTACTGCTGTAGCCTATAATTTTTGCCTGAACGGGATGGAAAGCTTCATTTCAAAGAAAAGAAATAAATGCACTGAGTTACCTTGAAACATTCCTGAGCGGTTGTAGTCTAGTTTGGAAGGACATCAGCCTGCCAACCCACAAAGGCAGAACGCTGACGACCCGGGTTCGAATCCCGGCGACCGCACCATCATTCTGAGACCCTAAGGTTTTGAAAGCTTATTTAGTAGAGAGAAAATTCATAAAAGAGGTTCACTGCATTAATTTGCAGCTAGTCTGATGTGCGGTTGTGGTCTAGCCTGGTAGGACACAGACATCTGGTGTAAGCCTTCCAAGCCTGCAATCCCGGGTTCGAATCCCGGCGGCCGCACCACTCTAGAAGCGAATACGTACTTTTCTGTACCTTTTCATCTTTCCCTCTTTTTTTGTTAAATGTAATTTTTTTGGAGCACTAAGTTATGAGCGATCAGAAGATTTCTTGTGAGGGCTGTGGCAGCAAGTGGGTTTTGGTTGGTGTTGGTAATCAGATAGTGGCTAGGCTCGTTGAATGTCCCTTGTGTATAACGGAAAAGATGGAGTAATGTCCTGTTGCCTAGTGGGTCTGGTGGAAGTCAAAAAGTTTTGTCTCAGAAGTCAAAAGTCAAATTTTACTTTGGTACTGTCCGGTCCAGAGTTATTCCAATCCTTAAGCGTATTGAGGTTGGTGATTACCCTTCAAAGATAGCTCGTATATATGGTTGGAGCAAACAACATGTTTTTTATTATCTAAAGAAAACAGGAGATTAATTCAGAACAGGCAAAGAGAGAGAAGGTTAAATTTTAACCAAAAAAAATAACGTGTTTTTGAGTAGTGGAATTGCTCAGTCCCTTTTATGACCTTAGTCTGATATGGCGGGACTGAAAGCAGAAAAGTAGTCAGACAATTTCAGGAAAGGCAGTCTGACTTCAGTTAGATAAAAGTAATAATACTATATACCTACATACCCTTTTTACTGTGAACTGACAGAAGAAAAGTTATAACTTTATGAAATACTAATTAAAACAGTCACAAAGGTTGTGTAATCACGACACCAAAGTTAAATGCAACAGATTACCATTCACAACTTATGACAACCAAGCGCGAAGTGATTGAGGCAAAAGCAATTGAGCTTCTAAAAAGTGCACCTCAAGGATTGCGGACTTCTCAACTTCTCAAGGCTTTACTAGAGAATCTACCAGATATGCATCCTAAAACCATAAACGGAATAGTTTGGTTACTTGCCGAAAAAAGGTCTGAAGAAGTCTATAAACCTGAGAGAGGCCTTTTTCGACATGTGTCTTTTCGAAAATCTTAGCTTTTGGGTTTGGGGTTAAATTTTAACCCTTATTTCTGCTTTCTCATTCATTTGGATTTAGCCAAAATGTGTGCACAAAGCACTTGATTGCCTTTTTACTATTGTATAATCTAACTTATACAATTGAGGTACATTGTTGAAAACAGTATTTTTTCTGTTTTTCCAAGCAAGAACAGGATTTGCCGTTCAAATCCCCGAGCATATTAGGAGACTAATAACACTTCATTGTTGAAAACTAGCTTTTTCTGGAATTTGCGCTACCAGTTGCCTGTTAATTCGCTGAAAAAGTTGAGCGCTTCGTCTTTTCCTTTGATGCCTTCGAGAATAGCAACTCCGCTTTTGAGGACGCTCACCTTAACGTCGCCTCGAACAGAGGTTAACCCAAGTTTGGCTTCAGCTTTGATGCTGAACCCTTTCCTCTTCAGGTAGTTCCTCAATTCTCTGAGGTTAACATCCAAGTTCCCTTCTGGAACAACAACAAACACTTTCCTGCCTCTTCGTCCACAAACCTCCTCAACAATTCCACGCTGGAGAGGAATCGGAGAACAAGATGGGTTTACTCCGCAGACGGGACAGGACTCAACCTTGGAGAGGCTGATCTCATTGAATTCCATCTCATCCAAGTCGAAATGAAGAAGCTTGTTAACTAAGCGAGGCTGCTTTCCAGTAAGTATCCTAACCGCCTCACTGACCTCCAAGCTAGCAATCACATTCACCAGAGAAGGATGAACCCCCACAACCCCACACTTAGGCAACTTTTTGTCATCAAGGCTCCCATAGAAACATTCGAGACACGCTGTTTCCCCCGGAACTATCGTGGACAGGTTTCCGGTGGTGGTTATGGCGGCGCCGAAAACGTAGGGCACACCAAGTTTGATGCAGGCTCTGTTGATGGCGTAGCGGGCAGCCATGCTGTCTAAGCCGTCGACCACAACATCCATGCCCTCCACGATGTCTTCTGCGTTGGCTTCGTTTATGGACAGGGGAAGAGGCTCTACTGTGATGTAAGGATTCAGGTTCTGTAACCGTTCGGCGGCAGCTTCAACCTTTGGATATCCCACATCGTCAACGCCGTAGAGGTGCTGCCGATGCAAGTTAGTTAACTCTACAACATCTCGGTCAACGATGCGCAGATGCCCAACGCCCATAGCCGCCAACTGCATAGACGCAACGGAGCCTAACCCGCCTACACCCAGCACGCAAGCCTTAGAGTTTTTCAGTTTAAGCTGGGCGCTGTAGCCCATTTCAGCCATAACAACCTGCCTTGAATAGTATTCCAGCTCCTCGTCTGAGAGCTCCCTGCATTCCACGTTTTCAGATTTAACCATTTTATTCATCCCAAAGATGGACCTGAAAGGGCAACCTTGGTCTAACGCCCATCCCGAGCATCAAACAGCTAAAAGAAGCGTTCATTCCAGCTTTTAAATAACTTACTACACAAGCACCCCAAACCAAACTACTGCTGGCTATTCGATGCAACAACTAGGATTCGGTTAACTTCCTCAGCCCCGATGTCGCTGACAAGAAACCTCTTTTGTCGCGAAGTAAATCCTGAAACAAGCTCCACAGGTCTATTAAAGAGCCGCGAAAGCTGTTTCAGCACTTCTCGGTTGACTTTGCCCTTCACTGGAGCTTCACGGCACGAAACTACCAGTTCATCACCCTCAATTTTTAGCTGAAAAACTTTCGATTTCGGCTTAACGTGCACATCCAGAACCACTCCCTGAGCAGTCTCCTGTAACTTCATGCCCAACACAACATGTCAACGTTCAATACTCAAGGAAGGTCAGCGTCTATTAAGCCTTTAATAGGCGCCCAGCAGAGACTCAATAAAGGCAAACTAGAATGTTAAGGGAAGCTTGGACACTCGCCATAGAAACGTTAAGCTGGATCGAACTGCAGCGATTGGGCGAGCGTTTAGCCTTAAACAGAGCAGCAAAACAGCTGAGAATAAGAGACCGCAAAGCCATCGGCTTAGCCCACAGGCTAGTATCTGAGACTCTTCGCAGAAAGAACCACATCGACTTCCTGCTGAACACGGTTCTAGCGCCCCGGTCCCTTAACGACTTCAAACTTGGCGCAAGGGCTTTCCTTCGCCTCTACGTCTACGAAACGAAACTGGCAGACGGAAACTTGGAGAACGCCACTAAGATAGCGAAGATGGGGCGCTCCATATTGGGATGGCGGGAACTCGAAGATGTGGAGGAGGTTCTCGGCGAAATACTGAGCATCAACCCTGAAAATGCCTTACAGGGGCTAGACGAGGTGGAGAAGGTGGGGCTCCAGACGTATCACCCCGCATGGTTCGTGAAATACTGTTTCAGGCTGCTGGGAAGAGCAGAAGCGCTGAAATTCTTGGAAAAATCCGCGGAGATTCCGCCAGTTTACGTTCGGCTGAACACTTTGAAGGCACCACGAGAAACCTTGCTTAAAAAACTTGAAGACGAACAGACAGTTCTGGAAAAGGTTCCGCACCTCAAGCACACATACAAGCTGATTGAAAACAGGAAACCGCTCATAAGAACCCAAAGCTTCAATCAGGGACTCTTCTACATACAAGACAAAGCCAGTTGCCTAGCAGCGGAAATCGCAAACCCCAAACCGGACACCACAATACTTGACGTATGCGCAGCGCCGGGAGCCAAAACCACCTACTTGGCGCAGCTGATGGAAAACAGGGGAAAAATCATTTCTGTTGACTACTCAAAGCGGCGGATACGTGTGTGGAAGCGGGAGACAGAGCGGATGGGTGTCAAAATAGCTCAGCCAATGGTTGCTGACGCAAGGAAAACTTTGCCCTTGAACGTTTCCGCGGACTTGGTTATTCTGGATCCTCCGTGCACGAGCACAGGAACCTTCGGGAAGACGCCGGACGCGAAGTGGAGACTCACCAAAAGGTCGATGCTGGGTATGGCGAAGATTCAGAGAGAGATGATAGAGCAGTGCACAGAATACGTGAAGAAGGGAGGCTTTCTGGTTTACTCCACATGCAGCATAACAGTAGAGGAAAACGAAATGGTGATCGAAAACTTTCTGAAGTTGCACCCAGAATACAAGCTGGTAGACACGGTGCCCAGGATCGGCTTACCCGGACTCAGAGGACTAACCAAGTGCCAGAGACTATATCCTCACGTTCATGAATGCAACGGCTTCTTCGTAGCGAAACTAAAAAAGGAAAACATCTGACCCCAAGAAGCTCAGAACAGCACGCCTAGCCTCTTCGTGCTCGTTCTAAACAGCTTAGCACCTCAAAGAGGATCTTCGCCGCCTGAATGGCTGTCAATCCCCGGTCATAATTAGGCGCCACCTCAACCAAATCAACGCCGATTACCCGACGGTCACATACAGTCTCTAGAAGGTCCAGAAGCGTTGTGGTGTCCAGTCCTTCAGGTTCAGGGTTTTGAGCCGCAGGCGCAAACGCGGGATCCAGAACATCCATATCGATTGTAAGGTAAACTTTTTCGTAGCCCTCAAGGAGGTTATGGATGGTTTCAGCCGTGTTTTTGGCGCCGTCTTTTCTTATCTGCTGGGCAGTTAAATAGTCGATTCCAGAGTTTTTTGCGTAGTCAAGCTCTTCCCTGCACACTGCTCGGGTGCCGATCTCCAGAATCTTGGCGGGCTTGACATCTTCATTGATTCTACGCATGAAGGTTGCGTGGGATACGGAGAGCCCGAGGTAGTCATTGCGCAGGTCTAAGTGGGCATCGAAGCTTATCACAGCAACGTTTTCGTCGAGGCTCTGCATAACACCCAACGTGATAGTGTGCTCCCCTCCGAGGAACACTGGAACTTTCTCTGCTTCGAAAAGATTATTTGCAACCAACGCCAAACGTCCCAGAGTCAATTCCACGTCTCCTGCGACGTGCAGGTCCCCAAGATCATGGATTTTCAGGTCTGCAATAGATGTGCCAGTTCTGAAGCTGTAGCCTTCAATGTTGAGGGAGGCTTCTCTGATTGCGAGGGGCGCGAATCTTGCTCCTGTGCGGTAGGTGCTGGTTACGTCGAAGGGAACACCCAAAATGGCATATTCAGCCTCTTCAAAAGATTGTTGGTTACCCGCGAAGACTGGAGATGGGGACACGAACAGTTCACGATAGCTCATAATTGATCACTCTTAGAAAACACGCTTTACCTATTAAACTTAACATAAGCAAAAGAAAGAACTTGGGATTATTGGCTCTGCAACGTTTTGGTATAGCAATCCCAACAGAAAAATGGAGGGTGAAGGAGGCTGCAGTGTGCTATGGAACCAGTAGTTTGCGTAGAGAACTTTGCTTGTCTTCCCTTTGATGAAGCTCTTCTCTCAGGCTTTCAACTTCATTTCTTAGATTCACTAACTCTAGGAGAAGAAACGTGTTGCCGTGCCTGAAGAATTGACTCACCATCTCAGAAACGGTTTGCTCGCTGATGTGACCCCCGACTTTGGCGACTATCTCCTTCGAAAGCATTTTTTTCGGGTCCATCTTAAATCGCACTCAAGTTACGGTAGTAGGGGATAACACTTATGAAAACAGAATTATTACAAACAATCAATCTTTCCCATCAAGAGCATTCATCCCTCATTCCCTGAAAAGAAGCACTCTAATTCGCTGGAAACAAGCTTCTGCTGCAACCAAATTCGGAGAAACTAATTTATTACCAATCGTATAATAGCGGTAGGCAAGGAATGCGAGATGACATCGGAAACAAGTTCAAAGATTAAAAATCCAGCCGTGTTGCTGTTCTCAATCTTCTATGTTGCAGTGGGAATCATTGAAGTGGGCTATTTTGCAATCGAAAGCTCTGCTGCACCCCCACACATCCCAGTTCTGGGAGTCCTAAGCCTAATCACCGCCTACACAGTCTTCACGATGAAGAAATGGACACTACCCCTCGTAGTTGGGCTATTCTTTGTGGGAATAACCTTTGGGGCAACAACCCTCTCTAGCTCACTTGCACTGCAGACCTCCGGAGGCGACATGCTGTTCCACCTTGCCCTGATAGCGTACATGATCATACTGCTGATAGCTTCACTCTACATAGTGGCAAAAAGAGAAAACTTCACCTAAAACATTCAAGCTGTTTCCCGTTTGCTCCATTTCCCAAACAGGTAAACGTCTATCTCTGTTCCCGCATCTGTGAACTGCTGTTTCTCGGATATTTCAACGAAACCGTCAGCCTTCGCCAAAGTGGTTATGGCGCCTGACAAGCCAGTGGGAACCGGGCTGACACGCAGCCTTCCAGTTTTGTCGTAGCTCAAGTTTACCATAATGAAAGTTCGGCGTCCCCGTGCCGGAAACATTCTCTGAGCAGCCACCGCCTTAACCTTAGGCAACATTTCCTCGGGTCTGCCAGCAAGTTCGACTAGTATGGGGCGAACGAACACGTTAAACATGAATAGGGACGATGTTGGGTTGCCAGGCAACGAAAAGACGGGTTTTCCGTCAACCACTGCGATGGTTAAGGGTTTGCCGGGTTTCACAGCTACTCCAGACATGATCACCCCGGGCTTTCCCAGAGTATCCACGACTTGGGGTGTGAAGTCTTTGGGTCCAACCGAAACCCCGCCCGAAGTTATCACCGCATCCGCCGAATCCAACGCATTCTCCAGAGCCTTTTTCAGTTCATCCTTTTTGTCGGGGACTATTCCCAAGTTAATCGGCTCTCCTCCGCTTTCCTGAACCGCCGCACTCAGGGTATACGCGTTTATGTCATAGATTTTCCCGGGCGGAAGGGCTTCTCCGGGCTCCACAACTTCTGCTCCTGTAGACAGGACAGCCACTTTAGGGCGCCTGTAAACACGGACTTCCGTCAAGCCGATGGCAGCCAGAACCCCGATTTCGCGGGAACCCAGAACTCGACCGTTTTTCAGAACAGTTTCGTTTTTGCGGATGTCGGAGCCTGCAGCCATGATGTTCTCGCCTATGGAAACGGGGCGGTGAACTGAAACCTTGTTTCCCCTCCTGTTTGTGTGCTCCACCATAACCACGGAGTCAGCGCCGTCAGGCAGGGGGGCGCCGGTGACTATCTCGGCAGCCAATCCATTTTCCAAAACCACACTGGGAGATTCGCCTATCGCCACATGCCCACAGACTCTGAGGCTGACGGGTTTGTCTTCGTTTGCGCCGAAAGTGTCAGCAGCTTTCACGGCGTACCCATCCACTGTTGATCTGCTAAAGGGAGGAATATTCAATGGTGCTCTAACGTCTTGTGCTAGCACGCGATTATGGGCTTCTGAGATGGAAACCTGCTCAGCTCCAATAGGCTTAGCAGAAAAAGTTTGTTTAAGAAGCTGTTTGGCTTCATCAAAAGAAAGAAGTTTCCGGAACATGCTACTCCCTCATGATGCTGGAGAAAAGATGCACCCTAACTGATTCTCCCTCTTCTACGCCTTCACGGTTTTCGGGGATAATCACGTACCCGTTCGCCTTTGTCATTGTCGTGAGCACGCCAGATCCAGTTACTCTGACAGGCTCAGCAAAAAAGCCGCCATCTTTTTCAAACACGCGGACCCGCAAGAAGACTCTTCGTCCCAGAACCCCTGCAACTCTCCGGGTTAGCTTCGCCTCGACAGCGGGTCTAGCCTCATTTATCCCCAGCAACTTAAGCAATGTGGGTCGAGCGAACACCTCAAAGCCTACAGTGGCTGCCACAGGGTTTCCGGACAGCACAAAAACGGGTTTGCCTTCAAGGATTGCCAGCGCTGTTGGCATGCCGGGTCTAATGGCTACACCGTGAATGATTACGCCGGGTTTTCCTATCTGGTTGACTGCCAAGGGAACCAAGTCTGGATAGCCGACACTTGTCCCTCCAGTAGTGATAACCGCATCTGCTTGTTCTAAGCCTTCCTTAATTTTGGCGCTTATTTCCTTTAGGTCGTCCTTGGCTACACCCACGTCTAAGGCTTCCGCTCCTAATTCGTTGCACATGCTGGAGAAAACCAGCCGATTGGTCTCCACGATTTTGCCGGGCTCAAGTTTTTGACCCAGCTCTACTAGTTCGTTTCCGGTGGCTAAGATGGCGACTTTAGGTTTCCGGACAACAGACACATGGGTTTTGCCCAGCGCCGCCAGTAAGCCCAAGTGATGTGAGTTCAGCCGAGTTCCAGATTCTATGGCAACATCCCCTTCAGCTACATCCTCGCCTCGTTTGGAGACATTTCTGCCGGGAGTAACGGCTTTCTCAACTTCGACTTTATCCTCAAATTTCCGTGTGTACTCAAGCATAACCACGGCGTCGGCGCCTTCGGGAACCGGGTTTCCCGTCCATATTGTTCTCGCCTCGTTTTCGCGGACTTTGCCTTGGGTTAGCTTGAAGGTTTTAGTGTTAAACGCGGAAACTCCGAAGGTGTCCTTTGCTCGTAGGGCGTAGCCGTCTACGGCTGAGCGGTCGAAAGGCGGCAAATCATAATTGGCTCGGGCATCCTCTGCTGTAACTCGCATCAGTGCCTCATTAAGTGGGATTTGTTCAGAATCCAGCCTTTCCGGATTAAGTTTTCTCAGAAAAGACTGTAGAGCATTGTCCACGTTTGTAAGTTTTTCAAAGCCTTTAAGCCGAGCCAACATAATGCCCCAGTAAAGAGCAACCACGTAGCCGTAAAAAACTTATCGCAAAAAATAAAGGAGTGGTAACAGCCCCCCAGTTCTGAGCTGATAACTACCGAGAAGCCTGTGCACCTTTAAGTTATCTAATTTTTATTGAGAAGAGGCGACACAGGTAAAGGAAAACTTAAATAAACTACAGTTCACTTCCGTAGTTAGCCTAAAAGAGACGTGACTATTCAACATGCCGAGAGAATTTCAGTACATCATAAGGTTTGCCGGAACCGACATTGAAGGAACCCAGCTGGTAACCTACGCCCTGACAAACGTGAAGGGTGTAGGAATAAAACTGGCAAATGCAATCATAGAGAAGGCTGGAATAGACCCAGCAACACGAATGGGTTTACTTTCCAGCTCCGAGGTAGAAAAACTCGAAGAAATTGTTACAAACCCTGCGAAACATGACATACCCATTTGGCTTCTGAATCGCCGAAAAGATTTGGAAACAGGAAAAGACATCCATCTGTTAAGCTCAGACCTAGTTCTTCAAACCAAAAACGACATAGACCAAATGAAAAAGATAAGGTCATGGAAGGGCTTCCGCCACAGCTACGGATTAAAGGTTCGAGGGCAAAGAACCAAGACAACAGGCAGAAAAGGAAAAGCCATAGGCGTAAAGAAAAAACAGATACAACGAAGGGAGTAAATTGGGAGACCCAAAGAAGCAAAGAAAAAAATATGATTCGCCCCGGTTCCCTTGGCAAATTGACGCACTGGACGCTGAACTCAAACTACTCGGTCAATACGGTTTACGGAACAAAAGAGAAATATGGCGCCACAAAACTTTGCTCTCAAAGTACCGTGGCATCGGACGTTCACTTTTGGGCATGTCAACTGAAGAACGAAAAATACAGGAAAAGCAGCTTCTAGACAGGCTTCATCGGCTAGGAATCCTGCCTGAAGAATCTGAACTGGACGATGTTTTGGACATGACGCTAGGAGATATACTGGAACGCAGGCTTCAAACACTTGTTTTCCAGAGAGGCTTAGCCCAGTCCATACAGCAATCCCGCCAACTCATCACACATGGGCACATCGCCATTGACGGAAAAAGAGTCTCCACTCCAAGCTATTTGGTGCTCAAAGATGAAGAGACAAAAATAGCTTATGCCCCGAAAAGCCCTCTAACAGACCCTGACCATCCAGTAACAAAGGCTGCAAGCATTCCAGCCGAGCCCATATCGCAGAGCACGGAGGGAAACAGTCGTGAGTAAAAAGACTGACAAATGGGCAGTTGTTCACGTTTTCAGCTCATACAACAACACAATCATCCACTTCACAGACATCTCAGGCGCAGAAACCATTGCCCGGTCTTCAGGTGGAATGCACGTCAAATCAGACAGGCTAGAATCATCAGCATACGCCACCATGCGAGCCGCAGCCTACGCCGCCACCATCGCCAAAGACAAGGGAATAACCGCCATCCACATAAAAGTCCGAGCCCCAGGAGGATCAGGCGCCAGAACACCCGGAGCAGGAGCCCAAGCTGCCATACGTGCCCTGGCAAGAGCTGGATTCCGTGTAGGTCGCATCGAAGAAGTGACACCCATCCCTCACGATGGAACCCGAAGGAAGGGCGGACGCAGAGGACGAAGAGTCTAACCTGTTCGTGATCTCAAAAATTTTGAGAAACAATGATTGAGCAACTGAAATCTACATGATTTGTTCCGCTCATAAACCACAATATTGAAATAATCCCTTTCTCTCTCTTTGAAAAGCACGAGCTTTAAATGTGCCATTACAAAGAGGCTCTAGTTGAGGCTTAACTGTGGTAGAGATTCAAATCCTTGAAAAAACCGATGATTTCATGCGTTTTATCGTTAGAGGAGTCAATGTGCCTTTTGTAAATGCGTTACGACGAATTATGCTCACCGAAGTTCCCGCAATGGCTATAGACGAAATTGTTATTCTCGAAAATTCTTCAATTCTTAACGATGAGATTCTCGCCCACAGGATGGGATTCATTCCCCTCAAAACCGATCTGGATTCCTACAATCTTCCTGAAGAGTGCAAATGCGGAAGCGAGCTTGGCTGCAACCTTTGTCGAGCAAATCTAACATTGGAAGCCGAAGCCACAGACAAGACAACAACAGTTTATTCAGGAGAGTTGAATCCCGAGAACCCTGACATAGCCCCGGTCAGCGACAAGATTCCGATAGTGAAATTGGCTCCCGAGCAACGACTAAAATTCGAAGCCTATGCTCGACTGGGGAAAGGAAAGAAACATGCAAAATGGCAGCCCGTTTCCATGTGCACTTACATGTACCTACCAGACGTCAAAATCGACCTTGAACGCTGTGATGCATGCGGCAAATGCGTCAAGGTTTGCCCTGAAGAGATTTTCATAGAAACGGAGGGCGGAATAAAAACTCAAAACGAGATCGATTGCACCCTCTGTATGGACTGCGTAGATGCTTGCCCCACAGACCCGCCAGCCGTCAAAGTGTCCTGGGACGAAAAAGCTTTTATTTTCAAAATCGAGTCCACTGGAGCGCTCCCAGTAGAAAGAATAGTTGTTGAGGCTGTCGAACTTCTTGACAACAAAATTAAAGATTTCGGAAATCAAGTGAAAAAGGGTATGAAGAAGTGAAGAAAGTAAAGTCAACCAATCCAGAGCTTGTTAAGCTCATTCAAGATTTGAAGAAAAAATCGCGAGAAAACAAAACCGAATTATGGCGCAGCATAGCAGAACGGCTGTCAACTTCCAACAGAAGCCGCATAGCATTAAACGTAAGCCGATTGAACCGCTACACCAAAAAGGGAGAAACCGTTGCTGTCCCAGGTAAAGTTCTGGGCGCCGGAAAAACCAGCCATCCCATGACAGTAGCAGCCTTCGCCTTTTCCGACTTGGCGAAAACAAAGATTTTGAAGGCTAAAGGAAACTGTTTATCAATCAGAGACCTAATGGAAAAGAACCCAACAGGCAAAAACGTGAAACTTATGAGGTAAACTGCGTTGTCTTCAGAAAACGCCATAATTATCGACGCCAAGGGACTGATTCTTGGACGAATGTCCAGCATAGTAGCTAAACGTCTTCTCCAAGGCGAATTTATTACCGTTTTAAACGCTGAGAAAGCAGCCATTTCAGGCAAGAGGCTGCAAATAGTCAAGGAAGCTAAAACGTTCCTTGAGGTGGGTCATCCAAGAAAGGGCCCTTTACATCCTAGAAGACCTGACAGAATTGTTCGCAGAACCGTCCGCGGTATGCTTCCATATAGGAAACCGAAAGGTAAGCAAGCCTACAAAAGGCTTAAGGTTTACTTAGGCGCTCCCAAGGAATTTGATGGCAAAGAAATCCAAACAATCCTTGACGCCAGCGCAGAGAAATTGAAATCACCTTATATAACCGTTGGAGAATTGGCTAAAGAGATTGGGTGGAGCCCAGAGGTTGAGTAGTGTGTCTAAATCGAAAAAAGTTTTGGTGTTAAGTGGGAAGCGGAAAACCGCAATAGCTCAAGCCACGGTTAGGCTTGGAAAGGGCAGAATCAGAATAAACAATGTGCCCTTAGAGATTTTTGAGCCTAAACTGGCCCGCGACAAAATTCTGGAACCCTTATTTCTGGTAGACGAGAAAGTTTGGAAGGAAGTTGACATTAACGTTAAGGTGTCTGGAGGAGGTTTCATGGGTCAGGCTGAAGCCGTGCGTATGGCTATAGCTAAGGGTCTGCTGAAGTGGACAAAGAGCACTCGGCTTCACACTACGCTTAGAGACTATGATCGAACAATGATTGCCGGTGACCCTAGAAGAAGTGAGTCCAAGAAGTTTGGGGGTCCTGGGGCTAGGGCTAGGGACCAGAAAAGCTACAGGTGAGCACACCCCTAAATGAAAGTATGTACTAAAAGTCTAAACAAAATGATGCCGAAATGTATAAGTAGGAATTTAATGCTCGAAACAACCTGAAGGTCATGATTATGTGTAGGAGGATGAATTGAAATTATTATCCCAGTTCGCTGTTTTACATGCGGTAAGCTGATAGCTGACAAATGGGAAGAGTTCACCCGAAGAGTCAAAGCTGGAGAAGACGCAAAAAAGGTTCTGGACAGCCTAGGAGTAACAAGGTATTGCTGTCGCCGAATGATTCTTTCTCACGTAGAGATTGCTGACAAGATTCTCAGGTTTTACGAAGAAAAAGGCAAAATAGACAACACCCAATTTTAGCGGGGGAACAAACATGTCCTCAATAATAGAAGACGTTATGGCGCGGAAACTTTTCAACAGCAGAGGACAGGAAACGATTGAAGTTGACGTCGTAACCGTTGATGGGTTCGGAAGAGCCTCTGCTCCAGCTGGAGCCAGCAAAGGCAAAGCCGAGGTGGTTTCTTACCCTGAAGGAGGAGTGGACGAGGCATTAAAAAAGCTGGAAGAGCTGATTGCCCCAGAAATTATAGGCATGGACGCAGAAGAACAACAGGAAATTGACGCTCTTCTTCACGAAATCGACGAAACAGAAAACTTCAGAAACATCGGAGGAAACACGGTCTTCGCTGTCTCCCTAGCCACGGCAGAAGCAGCCGCAACCTCCTACGGCACAACCCTGTTTCAGCAGCTATCCGGCTACCTCGCAAACCTGCTTCCATACCCCCTTGGAAACGTGCTGGGCGGAGGAAAACATGCCCTCGGAAGGACAACGGACATACAAGAGTACCTGGTTATCCCGTTTAAGGCACGCTGCTTCGCAGAGGCGGCGAAAGCCAACATTATGGTACACAACAGGATCGGCACTCTTCTCAGAAAGGCTGACCCAAACTTCACAGGCGGAAGAGGAGACGAAGGAGCCTGGGCGCCCAACATAGAAAACGAGGAAGCCCTGAAGATAGTTGCAAAAGCCTGCGAAGAGGTTTCAGCTGAGCTGGGCATCGAATGTAGAGCTTGCCTTGATGTTGCCGCTTCCAGTTTTTATGACGCAAAAAAGGGCGTTTATACTTATTCGATGGAAGGAAAAAAGCGGGATGCTGGTGAGCAGCTGGAGTTTATGCTGCATCTTATTGAAGAGTATAACTTGGCTTATGTTGAAGACCCGTTTGATGAGGACGACTACGGAAGTTTTGCGGAGCTCACAAAAAAGGTTAACAATTGTCTTATCTGTGGGGACGACTTGTTTGTCACAAATCCTGAGCGGCTAGCTAAGGGCATTAAAATGTGTGCAGGGAACTCGATCATCATAAAAACGAATCAGGTGGGCACACTCACGGACGCTTGGGAAACTACGCGACTGGCGAAAGGAGCTGGATATGTTCCAGTTATGTCCCATCGTTCTGGAGAAACAACTGATACACATATAGCTCACTTAGCTGTTGCTTTCTCTTGTCCAGTCATCAAGACTGGAGTGTTGCATGGAGAGAGAGTGGCGAAAATCAACGAGCTGATCCGCATAGAGGAAACTCTTGGAAACAGAGCCAAAATGGCAATCATTTAAGTAATTGGAGGAAAAAACTTTGTCCGAAAGTGAAGAAAACATGGAAACATTCAGCGAGGAAGAACTTCTGTTACCCCAGGATACACTGTTGTCCGCGGGGGTTCATATAGGAACCAGAATGAGAACAAAAGACATGGAACAGTTCATATACCGTGTCAGAGCTGACGGCTTGTTTGTTTTGGATGTCAAAAAAACGGATGAACGCATACGAGTTGCTGCAAAGTTTCTAGCCCGATTTGACCCCTCAAAGATAGTGGCTGTGGCTGGAAGATTGTATGGTCACTCTCCGGTAGAGAAATTCTGCGAAGTAGTGGGAGCAACCCCCATAGTTGGGCGGTTCATCCCCGGAATGCTTTCAAACCCGCTTTACCCAAACCGCCTCGAACCCAGCGTGATAATAGTATCTGACCCCAAAGCTGATGTGCAAGCAGTGAAGGAAGCGGCTAGCATCGGGATTCCTGTGGTAGCGCTTTGCAGCACCGACAACGATTTCTCCTTTGTAGACTTGGTTATCCCCACCAACAACAAGGGCAGACGGGCATTGGCGGTTATCTATTGGCTTCTGGCTAGGCAGATACTGCGAGAGAGAGGCGAAATCTCACCGGACGGAGACCCAAGTCAGTCCATTGAAGACTTCGAAATAAAGCTGACTAGGGAAAGAGGGGAAGGAGACGAGGTTTGAAAATTAGGAGTCCGGCAGTCTCAGGTTCATGGTACGCTGGCACTCCCAATCGTTTACGGAGTCAGATAGAAGAGCTTTTCACTCACAGGCTAGGGCCTGGAAGTCTCCCACAGACAGTGAAGGAGGGCCCACGAAACATTGTTGGGCTTGTTGTCCCCCACGCGGGATACATGGCTTCTGGTCCTGTAGCCGCCCACGCCTATCATCATCTTGCAGAGGATGGAAAACCCGATGTCATAGTGGTTTTTGGTCCCAATCATACTGGGCGGGGAAGTGCGCTTTCGATTATGAATGAGGGCTTTTGGCGTACTCCTTTGGGCGACGTGGAGGTTGACACTGAAACCGCTGACCGGATTTTGCAGGCATCCCGTATTGTTGATTTGGACGATAGGGCGCACGTTTACGAGCATTCCATTGAGCTTCAGCTTCCTTTCCTCCAGTATCTGTACGGTTCAGAGTTCAAGTTTGTCCCTGTCTGCTTTATGATGCAGGATTTGGTGTCCAGCCGCGAAGTTGGAAAAGCAGTTGCAGAAGCCTTGAGGGGCAAGAACGCTTTGGTTATCGCCTCCTCTGACATGACCCATTATGAACCTCAGGAAAGAGCGGAAAAGAAGGACAAGATGGCGATAGATGCTGCTCTAGCGATGGACGAAGAACAATACTACCATGCTGTAGAAGCTTATGGAATATCCACCTGCGGTTACGGTCCCGTCATAGCCGCTATAACGGCAGCAAAAGAGTTAGACGCCAAAAAGGCGCAGTTGCTGTGCTACAAGACGAGCGGCGACGTGTTGGGTGACCGTTCTGCTGTAGTAGGTTATGCGTCCATTTCATTTAGTAAGGATTAGTTAACGGAGAAGCCTTCTTCAATTTACTTGTGAATTGTGTTTTGGACAAACAATTTCGGTTCGTTTACTATTCTTGAGCCTCTCAGTTATGGGCTGAGTGTGTTTTATTCATCAAGGAAGCCAAAAGCTTGAACTTCATTTCATAGAGTTCGTCGAGAAGCAGAAAGTGGTTTTCCACCTCTTCATATTCTTGTTCAAGCTTGAGGCATAATCGTTTGATGCTGACTGTCTGGATAATTTGTGCCCCCTCTTTACCCAGCAGCCTCTCTAGATAGGAGATAATAACATCAATGTTGTTGCCGACTTCTTTCAGTTTCAGTGATGCTTGCCTTTCTGTAAGTGAGTGAATCAACTTGGAGACCCTTTCTCCAAGCATTAGCCTGAGTGTATCATCCAATGCTTCAAACATTAGTTCGTTGAAATTATCCATTTGCTGAATTCACTCGTAATTGAAGCCAAATTCGTCTGTAATCTGTTCAGATTCGGATTCTGTCCTAAAAAAGTTTTTGTTGTAGTCAGATTCTGAATTAGAAGTGTATATAAAAGTTATATGGAGAAATCTATAGAATAGTCTAATTCTAAGTTGGAGTCTGATTAGATGCCGCCAAAAATTGTAGAAACTTTGCGAAGGCGAACCATAAAAACTTTCATGGATATGCTGGTGTTATGTGAACTACAAGATAAACCACTAAGCGGCTACGACATTATCACCCTCATTCACAAAAGATTCAATGTCTTGGTAAGTTCAGGAACAGTCTATTCCCTCCTCTATTCGCTAGAAAGGAAAGGTCTCGTGAACGCTGAGATGGACCAACGGAAACGAGTCTACACCTTAACTGACAAAGGAGAAGAACTCATAGAGACTGTGGGGCGAGCAAACGGGGAAATTAACGGTCTTGTACAAAATCTGATAACGGGCACCAAATAGGCTATCGTCTGAATAACAGCCACAAAATCAGTGTTCCTCCAAAACTGGGGGTTGCACAGTCATCTGGGCTAACACTACTGTCAGACCGCCAAAAAAAATGAAACCAGTAGACGCACTAAGATACGAATAACACAACCCCCATCTTTCGTGGTTTTTCCGAAAAAGTACTGATTTCAACAATACACTGTTATCAGTCTCCTAATATGCGAGGTGTTGAGTTTATGAAAAGTTATCAGCAAGTTCACTGTTTACCTTTTTGAGTTTGGCTGTAAGATGGATTGGCTGGTGTTTGCTTTGCTGTGCCCGGCGTTCTGGGGTTTGAATAACGTTTTTTACAAGTTTCTTATGACCAAAAAGTTTCGGAGCTATTTTTCTATGCTAGCTTTTATGGGTTTCATAGATTCGTTTTTGGCTGTCACCATCTGTTTGGTTACGCCTGCCAGCTTCGTTTTTCCGTATGCATTTTTTGCTATGGGGGTTGGTCTTATGCCGCTTTTGTCGTTTTGGTTTTACTCTAAAGCTCTTATGGTGGAGGAAATATCCAGGATAACGCCTCTGTTCCAGTTTATACCCATATTCGTTGTTTTGCTATCGGTTATATTCTTGAACGAAATCTTAAGTGTGCAAAGATATTTTGGGGTTGCCATAATCATAATCGCTTCAATACTGATTTCGTACAGAAACTCGACAAGCGGAAAGTCGTTATCTTCTGCACTTAAATTCATGATTCCCTTCACTTTAGTTCTTGCTGTACACTCTATTTTAGAAAAACTTCTTCTAAGCTACATAGACTACTGGTCAGTGTTCTTCTGGAACATATTGGGTTCTTTCTGCGGCATCCTATTCTTGCTGACTTTTTCTAAGCCACGAAAAGAATTCGCTGAAGCCGTTACTGCTGTTGGAAAAAGAGCCTTCTTTGTAGTGTTTGTGGGAGAGGGAGTGTACTTCTTGGGAACAATATGCTGGCTAATCGCCGCATCTATGGGTTACGTCTCTCTAGTCTCCGCATTTGCAGGTTTGCAGCACTTCTTCGTCTTCATCTATGTGCTACTGTCAAGCCTGTTCTTGCCCCAACACCTCAAAGAAGAGATGACCCTAGGAGTAATAGCGTTGAAGATTTCTGCAATAGCCCTAATGTTCGCAGGAACATGGCTAGTGACAGTATAACTTGTTGCAAAAACGCAGTTATTTTTCCAGTTTGACTATTCCGTCAGCTTTGCCTAGGTAAACTATGTCTGCCATTCCAATGAATAGGCCTGTCTCGATTACGCCGGGGATAAGCTTGATCTGACGATTCAATTTTTCAGCAGTTTTTATATGTCCAAAATCGACGTCAACGATGTAGTTGCCGCTGTCTGTCACCACCGCACCAACCTTCCCTTTAGACTCCCGCAGAAGAGGCTTCCCACCCAGCTCCTTTATTTCCGCCGTAGCTGTCGCCAAGGCAAAGGGCAAAACCTCCACTGGAATGCGGCAGTCTGTTCCCAGTTTTTCCACCAGTTTCGTCTCATCCGCCACTACCACAAACTGTTTAGATGCTGAGGCAACAATCTTCTCTCTGGTCAATGCTCCGCCTCCGCCCTTAATCAAGTTGAGTTTCTGGTCAATCTGGTCAGCACCATCTATATCTAAGTCCAGAACAGGATTCTCATCTAGGGTCGTCAAGGGAACTCCTGACTGCACAGCCACAATCATCGCTTGACTAGAAGATGGGACTCCGAGAACCCGTAAGCCATCCTGCCGAATCAGCCGCCCAATCTCCTGAACAACGTAGGCAGCTGTGCTTCCACTACCCAACCCCACAACAAAACCGTCTTCCACATGCTTAACCGCTTCCAAAGCTACCCTTTGCTTAGCTTCTTCTCTCCAAGTCACCTTTTCAGGCCTCAGTTTCCATTTGCCCAAGCCGCTCCAAAACCTTCTCCACCTCAGATTTAATCTGCTCTATTCTCTCTTCAGCCTCACTTTTCTTCGGCTTCGAGGGCTTCCGCTTCCTTGTAACTTTTCCAGGTCGAGAAGGCGGCAACTCTGGTGAAGGCTTGGGTACCTCAGGTTTCGGTCTTATGCCCAAGTTCACCCTCAAGCCCCCTATCTTATGGTTTATCTCATCGAAACGGTCATTGAACAGTTTGATAAGGTCGTCTTGCATGGATTCCAGTTCGTGGAGGGCTACAACCGACTCCTTTTCGGTAATTGAATCTTTAATCTCTCGCATCCTCGCCTTGTAATTCTCTGCTAACCTGTTTCTCTCCTTCTCATCTATCTTTCCTTCAGCCTGAGCTTCGTAGATGCGACGGATACCGAAACTGAGAATTTCCCTCTCCACGTCTAATGTTCTGAGTTCCTTTCTAGATTTCTGAGCGTCAAAAGGCGTAATGGTTCGTCCTCCCTTCACGGGCAATATCTCGGCAGCTTCAGGAACTTCCCGCGGTTCTGTGCTGACGGTTTGTCTTTCGCGCCTCATGATGTAGATTGTTATCAAAGCTACTACAACTGCCCCGAGTGCAACCGCATACGGTAAGAGCTCAGAAGTCACGAGGGTTCCCTCTCCAACCACTTCCTTTTTTTATTGTTGTATATAAGTTTGCGGAATAAGTTTCTGAAGTTTTCGGTTATTCTTATACAAAAACCCTCTGTAGACCCTTAAAAAACCTTCACTGTAAGGTATCTAACAAATCTGGAACAGAAAAATTGATGGCTAAAGCCGCGACACTGGGGGGAGAAACCCGATCTTTGATTGAGCGTTTTTTGTAGGCTTGCCTGTTAACCTACCATCTAAGCCAGAATAAACAGCTTATCTCTGAAACAAACTTACAGTTTTTGATGCGCGATTAAGATACAAAATGGTTTCAGGACGCCAGCAACAATACTAAAGGTACATCGAAACTAAGGTTTAACTACCGCCAATACGAGACACACATGACCACTGATTCTTCCAAAAAGTGAGCCGTCGTCCTTGGTGAGATATTTTTTCTCTAATTCTTCTGCGGTATAATGGATGACTGTTTCAAATCCTCTATCGTTTAGAAATTGTTCGACTTTGCCTTCTTCAATTCCAAACTGATACGGCTCATTTGATTCTGACGCTGATTTGACTACTTCTCTAGTGCCGTAGTAATCGCAGGTTCCATCTACTACGGATTTGTAAATGTAATTAAAGGCAACAGTGTTTCCAGAGTTTTTGCGGATAAAATCTAGTGTGAAGTCTACCGCTTCAGGGGTTAAATACTCTGTAACGCCCTCCCAGATGAACAACGTTTTTTTGTCCATTTTGAATCCTGCTTTAATCAAAACTTCGCTAAGGTTTTCTTTGTTGAAGTTGATGGGAACAAAGTGTAGCTTATCGGGTATTGGGATGTTAGATTTTTTCAAAAACTGTTTTTTGATTTGCTGTGTTGTAGGAACGTCCAATTCAAAAATTTCTGTTTGCTTTATGGAATCTTTAAACCTGTAAGGTCTGGTGTCATATCCTGCTCCAAGGAATACGATTTGAGGATAATTCTCCGTAAGTGCCTGCTTGAAGACTTCGTCAAAGAATTTGGTTCGGGCAATAACATATTCGTAAGTTCCTGGCACCCTTCTTTTGGCTATTGCCAAGGTTAGTTTGCGGAAGGTTAGCAGTAGACGGTCAAACCCTTTTAGATAGATTTCTGCTAGATGATCGGGTCCACGGATTTGCTCATTTCTTTCTTTATTTGCACATGCACGAAAGAAACAAACGATTCCAGCTGTTCTGGATGGTTTTTGGTCTATAGATTGATTGCTCAAATGGATCTTCTCCGAGTAAGCGGAACAACTTACGTATTGTTTGACACAATCACCTGATATACTTATTTAACAATAATGCTCGAAAGAGAGGTGCCTGTATCTGCTCTACAAGTGGAACAAATCTTCGATAATGGTGGATATACAAACCAAAATACGTTCATAAAAAACTTGGATTTTAGAAAATATGTTCAACAGAACACAATATTTATATACACTCGTACAGTATCAGCTCAATTAGTTGAATGGATGTGAGTGAGTATGGCAACATCAAAAACAAGTAAAAGCAAATCAGAACTAGAAACGACTGATGAAACAAACTTCAAAGAACTCGTCGAAATTTGCTTCTTCCCCAGAATTTAGAACAACAAAAACCCTCAAAACTTGTACACTAACATCCACAGTTCCCTTATTACCCATTCATTTTTTATTTTTGCAGGCTTACCTATTAGCCTGCCATCTAAGCCGGAATAAACAGTTTATCTCTCTTTGAAACAAGCGCGCGCATAGTTGAATGTAACAATAAACTATGTTGAAACGTGCAAATCTGATTATGTCTCGGAGTGAACGAGAATGAACAGACAAGTAGAGAAAGCCTTGTCTGAATTAGAAAGAGAAGTTGAAATCTTCCCGTTCTACGACTATGAGGCAAAGAATCGGCTCAAATTTGGTCAATACGTAAACGAGATCGAATTACGCCGAAAGAGCATATTGGAAAAATGCGCCGACCTGAGAAAGACTCTTTTGGATATGAAATAATGGTAAAAAATCAGTTTTGGACCGCTTTGTTAGACTCGGCGGCTACAAGTATGTAAAACGACTGAAAAGCGGAAGCTTTAGAGGGACTACATTAGCCGCCGAAAAGACAGGATTGAGCCGCCGAACCGTGAGCACACTTTTGAAGGAATATCCAGAAGAACCCAAAAAACAAAAGCCAAGTACGTCGAAGAATTCGAGTTAAGCGAAGGTGCGGTATGTCTTACCAAATGCCTTTAGGACTTATCCCTAAAAACCAAGAAATTATTGTGGACGAATATGCATTATATGCAAAGAGATATATAGAACGAAAAAGAAATTAGGAATAATAGAATGATTATTCGAACCTGCTTAAAAGACGATGTCAGTTCCCTTTCGCCGTTATTAGAAGCATTGTGGAAGACGGAAACTTGGAGAAACTTTAACGTTATGCAGAAATCCTACAAGCTGTCTTACAAAAGGAGTATCGAGAAGGACCCCGAAAGTTGCTTTGTAGCCTTGATTGAAGATAAAATCGTCGGGACAGCTAGAGCTTCAGTAATAAATGAAAAGGTAGGTGCAATCCTTAACATTATGGTCCTGAGCGACTACAGGCTGAAAGGTATCGGTTCAACTCTCATGAAAAGATGTTTCAGCTATCTTAAGGCTAAAGGATGCAAGTATGCAACGGTTGAAGTCTACTTAAACAACACATCGGCTATGAAGTTCTACAAGAGACAAGGCTTCAAAGTTCCGCCTTTCGCCTTTCTCTTAGAGATTTGGTCACGATTCTTTAACTCGAAACCCACAAGAGCGCAGAAGCTATCATTCAGATTATCCAGACCCTTGGAGACTTAGATTAGCCCGCCGAAACGCCGCAAAAAAGCGCCGACGACGCAAATTTGCACAAAGCGTTTTTAGAGATAACATTACATCAAAAACATTAAACGTGCAAAATTGAAATGCGCGCATACCACGAGAAAAGTTTTTGGTCATAAACCAACCTAAAAGTATTTTATTTTATCTCTTCCATTGTGTTTTGGGTATGTTCCAATGGGTAGAGGTTCTGGTTTCGGAAAAACGATTTTGTTCGGCGAACATTTTGTTGTTCATGGCGTGCCTGGAATTGCTTCAGCGGTTGATTCAGCGGCTGACGCAGAGGTAAAGAAAACCGCAAGAGGCATCAATGTAACAGATGAGAGAAGCGGCGCAAAAGGGTACGCTGAAAAGAAGAGGCTGCAGCAGATAGAGTCGATTGAGAGAATGCTCTCGGCAATGGGCATGAACCCCAAAAAAGTTGCCATCGGCATTTGGTTGGGCGGAAACCTTCCCGGATTCAGCGGGCTTGGGGCTTCTGCGGCAAGCAGCGTCGCGATTGCCAGAGCCATAGCAGAGGAGTTCAACCTAGATTTGTCGGATGAACGAATTAATGATGTTGCGTATGAGGCAGAGAAGGCGTATGCGGGAAACCCTTCAGGCATCGACAACACAGCGGCAACCTTTGGCGGCTTAATCTGGTTCAAGAAAAACTTGAGGGGTGGCTCAAACACGATAGAGCAGTTGAGCATAAGCGAACCTGTTGAGATTGTGATTGGCAACACTGGAATAGTTGCTAACACTAAGGCGATGGTTGCTGGAGTGGCAGAGAGAAAGAAACAAAACCCCGAAAAGTACGGTGCAATCTTCAGGCAAGCAGAAAAGCTAGCGCACGAAGGAAGAAAGGCTCTGGAAGAGTTTAACCTACGGAAAGTTGGCGAATTAATGGACGAGAACCATCGTTTACTGCAGAAAATCGAGGTCTCCTGCAAGGAATTAGATTACCTTGTTGACTTGGCCAGAAAGCAGGGGGCGTTTGGGGCAAAAATGACTGGCGGAGGCGGCGGAGGCTGCATGTTAGCCTTAACGCCCGGAAAAGACCTGCAGGAAGCGGTTGCGGCAGCCATGGAAGATGAAGGCTTCAAAGTG
>JASFHP010000010.1:0-81527 GCA_050123155.1 Candidatus Bathyarchaeota archaeon
TTCAAACATTAGTTAACAGCCCAGGTTACAGTCTTTTTCCGGAGGCGACACAGAAGCTTGACGAATATTTGATGAACCCCTTCAAGGCTTTGGCGACAGAGAAGGAAGAGCATCCTCTTCTCAAAAGTATTCTTCAAAAGATAGACACTGCCTTAGATAACAAAAAAATGAAACTAAAACCAAGTCGCATGAGAAAGGCGAAAGACCAGATAAGCAGTATTCTCAACAAAGCCGCCTTAGCAGCTCTTCATCAGAATTGCATCGAAGCCTTCAACAAAAAACGTGCGCTTTCAACATCAGGGACAATAAGCGAGGCTAGAGACGAAAGGTCAAGGTTACAGAATCGCTTGAAAGAGCTGCAAACACAGAAGAGGCTCCTTGAAGCCAGAGACGCTAGGTTTGAGAAAAAACACAAAGAAGCACGCATGAGCGTCGAAGAACAGAAAAGAGCACTGGAAAACATTGTTTCGGATCTATCCGACAAGAATGTTCAACTTCTTGTAGATTAACGTGGATTTCGTGAAGCTGTTGTTCCTGAATCTAATCGAGGTAGAAACGGAGAATTCCGTAAACCTTTATTTAGTAAAAGATCATTAACTTTATTTTTCTAAAAAATGAGGGGTCCGTAGCTATTATGTATGAAGACCAGATAGATAAAATTATAGACAAGTATGGAACTGAAAAAGGGATTTTGATCCAATTACTCTTGGACATACAAAAGGAGCTTAATTGGATACCAAAGGAAGCGATAAAAAGAATCAGCGAGAGACTTAAAATTCCGTACAGCCACATATTCAGGGTTGCAAGTTTTTACACTGCACTGAGTCTCAAACCTATAGGTCGTCATCTTGTAAGAGTGTGCGTCGGCACCGCCTGTTATGTTCGAGGAGCACCGAGAATTCTGGATTCCGTAACAACTAAACTGGGAATTAAATCAGGTGAGACAACAAGCGACGGCAAGTTTAGCTTAGAAACTGTCAATTGTTTGGGTTGCTGCGCCTTGGGGCCAGTCATTGAAATAGATGGACAATATTTTGGGAAGCTCAATTCAGCAAAACTTGAGAAGATACTTTCTAGCTGTGATTAACAGAAGTGAAAAATTATGAAGAAACTAAAATCTCCTTCTAATTTGGAAAAACTCAGAAAAGATATACTCGCCAAAAAACATCCGAAGAGCCTAGCTGTTGCAGTTTGTGTGAGTACAGGTTGTCAAGCTCTCGGTGTCCAGAAAGTCCTTGAAGCTTTTGATGAAGAAATTAAAAAACAGGGCCTGGAAGGTAAAGTTGAAATTAAGGAAACAGGTTGTCTGGGTTTCTGCGAAAAGGGTCCACGAATTGTTATCTATCCTGAAGAGATTTACTATTTCCAAGTAAAGGCAAGTGATGTACCCGAAATCGTGTCGAAGAGTTTGATTAACAATGAAATTGTTGAAAGGTTGCTTTACGCTGATCCAGTTAGTGGCAAAAAGGCGCGGTATCTGTCTGAAGTTCCTTTTTATAAGTATCAAAACAGGCTTCTTCTGGAAAGCAACAGTAAAGTCAACCCTAAGAAGATAGAGGATTATTTAGCTATCGACGGTTACAAAGCTTTAGCGAAAGCTCTCTTTCAGATGACCCCTGAGGACGTAATGAAAGAAGTAAAGAAATCAAATCTTCGTGGTCGTGGTGGAGGCGGTTTCCCAACTTACATAAAGTGGGAATCTAGCCGAAATGCACCCGGAGAACCCAAATATGTTATCGTAAACTGCGACGAAGGCGATCCAGGAGCCTTTATGAACAGGGCATTAATGGAAGGAAATCCGCACTCCATCATTGAGGGACTTGTTATAGGAGCTTATGCGATAGGCTCGCACGAGGGATTCATCTATGTGAGACAAGAATACCCACTCGCAATAGAGAACATGGAGACAGCCATTAAACAAGCAGAAGAAATTGGACTCTTGGGTGAAGACATCCTTGGTTCAGGATTCGACTTCAAAATCACGATCCATAAAGGAGCGGGTGCTTTTGTGTCCGGCGAGTCAAGCGCTCTGATGACCGCGATAGAAGGGAAAGTGGGCGAGCCGAGACCAAAATACGTTCATACATCTGAGAAAGGGGTCTGGGATAAGCCCAGCACACTGAATAATGTTGAGACATGGGCTAACATTCCTCTCATACTCAATAAAGGCGCTGAATGGTTTGCGTCCATTGGCACCGAGGGCAGCAAAGGCACCAAAATATTTGCCTTAGCAGGCAAAGTGAACAATACTGGTTTAGTTGAAGTTCCTTTTGGGATATCCTTGAGGGACATTATCTACAAAATTGGTGGCGGAATCCGAGATGGAAAGGAATTCAAGGGTGTTCAAACTGGTGGTCCCTCTGGCGGAGTCATTCCTAAGCAGCATTTAGATTCTCCTGTTGATTTTGACGAACTCACCAAGCTAGGTTCGATGATGGGTTCTGGCGGGATGATCGTGATGGACGAAGATACCTGCATGGTAGAATTAGCCCGCTACTTTGTCAACTTCTTATGCGATGAATCCTGCGGAAAGTGTACCCCTTGCCGTGAAGGTTTGAGGCAAGCCAGTATAATATTGAACAGGATTACTGGCGGTAAAGGAACAGAGGAAGATATAGAACAGCTTGGAAAAATTGCAGAGGTAACCAGTGTTGCGTCTCTCTGCGCTTTAGGGCAAACATCTGCGAATCCTTTGCTGACCACTCTTCGTTATTTCAAAGACGAATATGACGCGCATATAAAAGAGAAAAGATGCCCCGCGTTAGTATGCAAGGAACTGATATCATATTATATTGATCCAGAGAAATGCAAAGCATGCATGATTTGTCATAGGAATTGTCCATCCGATGCGATAATCGGAGAAAAGATGAAGATTCACGTGATTGACCAATCAAAATGCACCAAATGCGGAACTTGTTATGATATGTGTCCGCCTAGATTCGGAGCAGTAACAAAAATTTCTGGTGAAGCGGTTCCTCCGCCTATTCCAGAAGAAGAACGATTGATCAGAAGACCGCGGAAGGAGAAACGGGAGTAGAGGTGTGACTGAAGATGGAAGGAACTGAGAAAGAAATCACATTGAAGATAGACGGATTAGAGGTCAAAGCAATAGAAGGAACAGCTGTTTTGGATGTTGCAGAAAAGCTTGGAATCAGCATTCCAACTCTGTGTCACAATGCGGCTCTGGAACCTTTTGGTTCCTGCCGTGTCTGTTCTGTGGAGATAACTGATCATCGAGGAAGAAAAAAGATTGTGACTGCCTGCAATTACCCTGTTTCTGAAGGACTTGTGGTTAACACAAAAAATGAGAAAGTGTATAGAACCCGTCAACTGCTGCTTGAGTTGCTGCTGGCTCGGTGTCCAAATGTGAAGAAGATACAGGATTTGGCGCGGGAATATGGCGTTGAGAAGCCGAGCTTTTGTGTGGGCGACCCAGAAGAGGACTGTATACTCTGTGGTTTGTGCGTTCGTGTCTGTGAAGAATTAGTTGGCGTTTCTGCCATCAATTTTGCTAACAGAGGGGTGGAACGGGAAGTCACTGCTCCCTATCACACAATATCTGATGATTGCGTTGGATGCGGTGCATGCGCTATCGTGTGTCCTACAGACTCTAAGAAAGTTCGGGTGAACACGTATCCGACTCTGGAAGAGGACATAAAGGCGGCGGAGAAACAGTTCCTGAAAGGAACAAAAGATGAGCTCTTAGGCGTTCACACTGAAATTTTCGCAGCAAAAAGCTCTGTTGATGGGCAGGACGGCGGAGTGGCTACTGCTCTGCTTCTTTCAGGGTTTGAGAATGGTCTGTTTGATGCTGCTATCGTCGTTAAGCGAACAGTTGGCTATAAGGCGGAGGCAGTTATTGCAGAGAGCGCTGAGGAGATACTGAATGCACGAGGAACAAAATATTCGAGAGTTAAGATGATGTCGAAAGTTGGGGAGCTGGTGGAAAAGGGGAAACGGAAAATTGCCATTGTTGGGACTCCCTGCGAGGTTCGGACAGCAAGGAAGATTCAGCAGCAGCTGCTAACTGAATATCCGAGCCTTGAGATTACCATCGTGGGGTTGTTCTGTTTTGAAGCCTTCGATTACGACAAGCTGAAAGAGGAGACATCAAGGTTGCTAGGTGTTGATTTGGACAAGGCTGAGAAGACGCAGATACATAAAGGAAAATTCATAGTCACGGTTGATGGAAAGGAGTACTCAGCTAAGGTAAAGGAATTCCACAATGCTATTCAGGGCGGATGCGCTTACTGCAACGACTTTGTGGGCTGGCTTTCTGATGTTTCTGTTGGCTCGGTGGGAAGCGCTGAAGGCTACTCAACGGTGATAGTGCGGTCTGAGAAAGGAAAGAAGCTTCTGGAGAACGCTGATTTAGTTAAAGGCGATGCAAACAAAGAAGAGATAATCAAGCTGGCTGGCTTCAAAAAGAAAAGAGCCGAAAAGAATTTTGCTCCCATCATAGAAGGGACACAGAAGTAGCATCCTTAGGATTCTCTCGCGGCATATGCATTCAAGTGGCTTCCTTTTTTGGTGTCACAAGTGCAGTTGAGGGTTTAACAGCAGCTGTTTTGTTTGCGGGTTCATAATTTTAATAAACAGTGATGATTTAGGGATTGTAAGTTAAAGGCTGAATGTCTGGTGGATTCGTTGGCTGACCATGAAGTTGAAGCGGAGGAAGCTAAGCAGGGCAGAATCGAATTCAATTTTCCACTGCTGACTGTCAGGACAAAGACGTTCAGCGGAGTTTTTGACAGGCTTGGGTCCCTTCGCGCCTCGCGCTTGATTTCTTGGGTTGCCCTCGTTATTGTGCCTGTTGTGGCTGCGATTGGACTGTATCTGCTCTGCAGTAACCTATTCACGTTACTGTGGACTCCGGCTGCTAGGGAAGCAGTTGGTGAAATGAGTCCTACATCATATCTTCTGTTGCCCGGTATCAACCCGTTTCTTCCCATATTGTATGGGTGGCTGGCAATAGTCTGTGCAATCGTAGTTCATGAGGGGGCACATGGAATTATTGCAAGAAATCGTGGATTGAAAGTTAACTCAAGTGGCTTACTTTTCTTTTTGGTTATTCCTATTGGCGCTTTTGTGGATGTTGATGAGGAGCAGCTTGCCAAAGCAAAACATAGGGATTCTTTGAGGGTTATGGCTGCGGGGGTTGCAGGAAACGTTGTCGTAGCCCTAGTTTGCCTTCTCGCTGTTCTGCTTATCGTTAACGGGTTGACTCCAGTCGTTGATGGTGTATACATCTCTGGCGTCACTGAGGGTATGCCTGCCGAGGCGGCGGGGCTGTTGCCTGAGGACGTTTTTGTTTCAATAGATAATGTACCAATTGACAGTCTTGAGAAGTTGCAGGCAGTATTGGAAGACAAGAATTCAGGCGACACAGTTCAGGTGGCTGTGGCTAGGGGAACAAATTGGGAGGAACGGTTTTCCACGTCTATTAATTTAACTGAATCAACCGAAGACGAAGAAAAAGCGGTAATGGGAGTGCTCGTGGGCGATTTGCTGACTGAGGCACGGTTAACATATTATCGCACTGTGACCCTAGAAACGCTTACTCTATACATGGCTCCTCCAGCTCTGGTTCCAGGTTTAGTGCCTTTCTCAGATTCTCTGATTCCATTCTACACGCATGCGATGGGGGCGCAGTGGCATGTTTATGCAAACATTTTCTTCTGGCTGTGGTTCGTAAACGTTAACGTTGCAGTGTTTAATGCTTTGCCCATTTATCCTCTGGATGGAGGACGAATATTCAATATCACGTTGAAGAGCGCTTTGGGTCGAAGGGTAAGCGAGAAGACGATTTCCCGAATAACAGTTGCTGTGACAGCTACTATAATCTGGATTCTGCTGATGATTGTCATAATTCCCTTTATTTTATAATACCATACTTTTGTTGATTCAGTTTTTCCAACACCTCTGTTTTCTGAACCTATGGTCAATACACAAAAACAACTTTTAGTTTGATTCACCCTCTCTTTTACTGTAGTTAAAACTTGGCGAGTAACATGGTTTCTAATGTTGAAAATGCCTCCATTTTGGCTGAGTTGGCAACTAAAGCAAGCGTTGAAGAGTTTCTTAGGCTTGTCGGGAACGTCAGCAGGCGATTGGCTACTGAAAACGGCAGAATTGAAAATTTGAACATAACCGGCAGGCTTGTTGAGGTGCCGCCCGCTGGAGAAGCAATCATTGTAGGTGATTTGCATGGGGACCTGAAAAGTCTCGTGCACATCTTGGAGGACAGCAACTTCCTAAATAAAGCAAAAAGTGGCAGCGATGTTCTTCTGGTTTTTCTTGGAGATTACGGAGACCGTGGCACTCATTCTCCTGAGGTCTACTATGTGGTTTTGAAGCTCAAAGAAATGTTTCCTGAAAGCGTTATATTGATGAGAGGAAACCATGAAGGGCCTCGTGACCTCCTCGCATCCCCTCACGACCTGCCAATTCAGATGAACCGCAGATTCGGCAACAGAGGCTCAGAAGCTTACCTGAAGCTCCGAGAACTCTTCAATCACCTGTACACGGGCGTAATAATAGAAGACAGGGTTGTTCTGCTTCACGGCGGAGCCCCAAGCCAAGCCACCACAGTCAATGACATCGCTTACGCTCATGAGAAACATCCCCGAGAACGTCACCTTGAAGAAATCCTGTGGAACGACCCATGGGAGGGAATAAATGGAACAATCGCTTCGCCCAGAGGTGCTGGCAGACTGTTCGGTGAAGACGTCACAAACAAGCTTCTAACAATGCTTAACGTCAAAGCGTTGATTCGGGGACACCAAGCTTTTTCAGACGGCTACAGCAGCATGCACGGCGGACGCGTGTTAACCCTCTTTTCGAGGAAAGGACCCCCATACAACAACGCCTTTGGAGCTTACCTGCACCTCGACATCTCCCAGAAAGTGGAAAAGCCCAAGCAGCTTCTGCAGGGAATCCACAAATTCTAAACCCCAACAATCATATTAAGCTCCTAATAACAGAATATTGTTGAAAACAGTCTTTTTTCTGGAAACCTAAGCAACATGAACATCCTGTTTCCACAAGAGAAACATTTTGTGTGGCATTACTTTAATCTGTCAGAACACGGTTTGATGCATGAAGGGAAAACAGTTGAAAATGGGAATCATGACCCGAGATCAGAATGGTTGGTGCTCCACCCAACTGCGGAAAGCTATTGAAAAACAGAACATTACCCCAATCTGTTTTGATTACCGCCAGATAATAGGGCGCATAAATTACACTCCTGAGGCATCAGTGAAAAAAATTAACATTCTTCAAGACTTGGATGCCCTGATCACCCGTCCCATTGCACGCGGGTCAGTAGAGGAGCTGCTTTTCAGGATGGATTTTCTGCACAAGCTGGAACGGCATGGACTGCCGATAATCAATCCGCCTCTATCCATTGAACGAGCAGTGAACAAGTACTGCTCCCTGAACCTCCTTCAAGAGAACGGGTTACCTGTTCCCCGCACAGCCGTTACCGAAAATCCCGACGAAGCACTGAAATGTTTCCACGAATTAGGCGGAGACGTTGTAGTGAAGCCGCTGTTTGGTTCAAGAGGATTAGGCGCCACCAGAATCACTGACCCAGACATTGCCACAAGAGTCTTCCTAACCATATCCTTCTATCATGGCGTCCTCTACATGCAAGAGTTTATTCCCCACGGAGGATCAGACATTCGCGCCTTTGTTGTAGGAGACCGTGTTGTGGCTGCTATGCGGCGAACGTCAACTAACTGGAAGACTAACGTGAGCATGGGCGCAAAACCTGTATCCTTAAATCTATCCGAGGAACTGGAAACTCTTGCAGTTAAGGCAGCTAAGGTTGTAGGCTGCAAGGTTACGGGCGTAGACATCATAGAGGGACCTGAAGGACCTGTGGTTATAGAATTGAACAGTCAACCGGGATGGAAAGGACTGCAATCAGTCACAAAAACATGCATCGCCGACGAAATCATCAGTTACGTCCTCTCTGAACTCAAGTCTTAGGAGAAAAAGGGCATGCGGGAGATACATGTTTCCAGAATGAACGTGACGGACCAAACCGTCGAAGAGAGAACCGATTACGTTGCAGAAGAAACAGCCCTCCACATATTCCTTAACAAGACACACTACGGAACAATCCTCTGCTCTCCCGACCAGCTGAAAGAGATGGTTGTGGGACATCTTCTATCCGAAGGACTCCTGAAATCAACAGCCGAAATAGACGACTTAGTGCTGAAAAAAGACGGAAAATGCTTGGTGAAACTCAAACCAGATGTTGACGCTGAGCAGCGAATCGCAAAATCACAGCGTTTTGCACGTCTAATAGTTTCTGCCTGCGGCTCCTCAGACTATCAGTCTCTCTCAGAAGCCATCAGCAGTCTTCCCAAATTGGATGTGACCTCAACTGTAAACGCTGCGGTTGTTTCCCATTCGGTGCTGCAGCTCAACACTATTGCCAAAAAATTCAGAAAGACTGGTGGAGTTCATGTTGCAGCACTCTACTCAACAGATGGAGCTTTGGTGGCTTTGGCTGAGGATGTGGGGCGACACAATGCCGTGGACAAAGTCATCGGTGCTGGAGCAACAAAAAACATGGACTTCATGAATGTTTTTCTTGCCCTGAGCGGGCGACTCAGCGGAGACATAGTTTTGAAGGCGGCACGCATGAAACTTCCTATAATCGCTTCCTTGGCAACAGCAATCAGTTCTGGCTTGGAAGCAGCCCAACTGACAGGAGTAACTTTGGTCGGTTTTGTAAGGGGCAAACGGATGAACGTTTACGCGTATCCAGAGCGAATAGTGTTCGGCACCCGCGAGGTTTAACAGAGAAAAATGGAGTTCATATTAGGAGCCTAATAGAGGTACATTGTTGAAAACAGTCTTTTTTCAGAAAAACTTGGAAGAAACAAAATCAGGTTGCTACTTTTGGGCGACTACCATGGCATGCGCCTTGTCGTAGGGTTCAAGACCGACAACCTCTCTGGCTTGGAATCCTCTAGCCTCCAACACGGCAATCTCATTCCTGTAAACCACAGACGGCTCCTTCGTCACATCTATGCTCTGAGCCTTAATCGCCAACATAACCCAGCCCCCCTCAGCCAAAAACATGTCAGCGTTATCCGCCAAAACCCGAGCCTGCTCAGGCTGAGCCACATCACAGTAAACGCTGTCCACCCGCCCCACCATCCGCGAATACGTCTCCGGCAGCCGCGCATCCGCCAGTATAGGTGACATGTTATACCGGAAAACGCAAACGTTGTTAACCAGCTCTCTCAGGGAACGCGAAGCAAACTCCACACAGTATACATGACCCCCCTCGCCAACAATGTCGGAGACGTGACTCGCCGTAGTCCCTGAAGCCGCCCCCAGATACAGCACCTTGTGGTTCGGATGGATGGGAACAGCGTCTAAGCCCTTGAGTATAGCAGCTGCGAACTTGCTTCTGTACGGATCCCACAGCCTATATTCTTCATGCTTAAAGTTGACTAGACGCTCTCCATAAACAGAGGTTCCGGCAGCCAAGTTCTTTGTAGCTAACTTTCGGCTTCCATCCTCCAGAGTAGCCCAGTAAATCTCTGGAAAACGGGAGTGAGGCTTAACGTTTACGACCACGTTTCTTTCTCCGCGGACCTTTTCTGGGTTGGGTCTTCTTGGGCGATGGAGGCGGAGGCTTCTCATACCTCTCTTTGATCTCCTCAATCCTCTTCTCCAAGTCGGCTTTCAATTCATCTCCAGCATATTTTCCGCTGAAAGCATCAACCCGAGCGGCTATACTCAATTTTCCAGCCAACGCACGCGCAATCTTTCCACGCTGCCAACGCTTCGCATCATGAATAAGGGGATGCTGAAAGATTATCCCATGCTTAGGCGGACGCGCCTTAGTCTTCAACGATCTGAACAGCGCTTTCTCTGCACCCAAAACCTGAATTGTGCTTGCCGGCAACTTAGCCAAGTTCAGCAGTCCCCCGGCAAGGGCTAACAGCCGAGCCCCCACAAGTGAACCGCCTATAGTCTTGGTGTTTGGCGCAACCTCCTCCATAACCGAGTCCACATACTTCTCCAGCGATTGCCGCACACCATAAAGCTCGAGGACGCTTCTGCACATGTCCTGAATCTGACTTAGGTCTTCATCGCCTAAATCGGCGCCCATAGAAGCCGCAGCCACCGTGGCTAGCTTTTGGGATTTAGCTTTCGGCAGCCCCTCTTTCTCCAGGTTGTCAGCAGTGAATTCTTCTCTTGTTCCCAAGTCGACCACGAGACGCGCATAAGTCTCATGCTTGTCAAGCATCCTATCCAACTCCGGATAGTGAAGCCCGAACCACTCCCGCACCCGGCTCATAAAAACATTCAACGATTTATCCAAATCATCGACTGTTTGGACTGCCTGAGCCACCAGCAAATCCCGCCTTTCAACGGTTGTCTTCACCTTCATCTTCGCAAGCTCGATTGAAACATTGTGAACCCGCGCACGAAGCTGCTCCGGCTTCTCCACAAACCCTAAGTCTAGGGCAAACTTTTCCAAGTTTTCGCGGAGCCGCTTACCAGCCTCTGAAGACGCTTCTGAGGTTGCTTCGATATTCAGCTTTTCCCGGGCGTTTCTAGCCATTTCCTGATTCTCGAAAACAAAATCTGTGTAACCTTTAGCCCGCAGATTATTAACCAAACTGGAGATCTCCTTGATCACAGTTCCCTTCTCTATCTTCCTGAGCCTTTCCGCCGTTTTCTGCGGGTCTTTGGGGAAGAACACCTTTTCAGCAAGTTCGTTGTCTTCGCCGAAACCAAAAACTCCGATTACAGATTCTACTATTGTCGCTTTCACAAGTTTCCCATCCATTATTGACACATTTTAAAGTACTTGTCCTAACCTTTATCTTGGCAGTGGATAACTTTTACTACACAAGAGGGAACCAAAAATGGTTGATCGCCTTGCCACCGAGATAGCGGGATTGAAACTTGCTAACCCCACAATGCTCGCCTCCGGAATCCTAGGATACACAGGATTATCCTTGAAGAGCGTGATAGAGGCAGGAGCCGGAGCGGTGGTAACAAAATCTTTGGGGCTGGAACCAAGAACAGGCTACCCCAACCCCACCGTTGTCCAAGTCGACTGCGGCTTACTCAACGCCATGGGTCTACCAAACCCGGGAATCAGCCACTTCAAAGAAGAAATGAAGGAACTGAAAAACACCGGAGCCCCCACCATTGTGAGCATTTACGGTTACTCATCAGAAGACTTCGCACAAGTCGCCGAAACCGCAACTAAAATGGGGGCAGCCGCCCTAGAATTGAATGTGTCCTGTCCGCACATCAAAAAAGCGGGAGCAGAGATTGGATGCGACCCCCAGTTGCTGACGGATGTTGTGAAAGAAGTGAAGAAAAAGGTGGACAAGCCAGTGATTGTGAAGTTGACCCCCAACGTCGCAAACATAGGCGAAATTGCCGAAGCCGCAGAAAAAGCTGGCGCAGACGCAATCACAGCCATAAACACGGTTAAGGCTATGAACATCGAAATCGAAACAGGCAGACCCCTACTAGCCAACAAGTTCGGCGGACTGTCCGGACCAGCCATAAAGCCAATCGCCGTAAGATGCGTATACGACGTCTATAGGTCGGTTGATGTTCCAGTCATAGGCTGCGGCGGAATCAGCAGCTGGCAGGACGCTGTAGAATTTATGCTGGCTGGGGCATCCGCGGTTCAGATAGGAACAGCCATCGCCTTCAAAGGATTAAGCGTCTTCAGTTCCATCACTAAAGGCATCGATAGGTACCTCAAGCGAAAGGACTTCAAGAACGCAAAAGAACTTGTGGGCCTAGCACACAACTATTAGAGTTTCAGTTTGATTTTGATGCCTTTTATGATGTAGTAGAGGGGGACTATTGCCATGGGCACATCCAGAATCATGTCTGAGATGAACCAGCCCCACGTGTCCCAGAAGTCGTTGGAATACATGAAATAACTTTGGAAAGTGGGAGGTCCCTCCATCATCCACTGCAATCCAAAGGCTTGAGCAGTCAGCATTACTGTCTGTAGAGTCCAGAAAACGGAGAGGAAGAACATGAAATACCAGAGGGGCTGCGCAGATTCTAGTTTGTAGAAAGCAAAGAGTGAACCATAGGCTAGAGCATACCAGAAGGTTTCTGAAAGCGTCAGGAAGCCAGAAACGCCGTCAGCGTGCAGAGAAGTGACGACTACGGTGGTTGCAACAAAAACTATCATAAACAGCGAATAAGGTGTCCAGAAAGGGTGGAGTCTACGTTCCAGTTTGTTTTGGAAGATTAAGATTATCCACCCGAACAGTAGAGGGATGTGCATTAGACCATTGGCGACGTAGAATATTGGAGGTCGTTCTGTGTGAGTTAAAAAGAATAATCCTAGGAACCCCATAAAAACGGATAAAGTCATCAGAGTTAAAGGAATTCTGCTCCGCACAGAAACATGCTTGGATGGGATTCGCTGGGTTGCCATGACAATAGAGGCGTTACTTTAGAGGGAAAACTTTTGTGAATTCAGCGTTCATGCACTCACATAACAAGATTGTCGGAAAAGCTGGAAACTTGCTTGCGTACGCTATATATTTGAATTGCATCAATCTCTTTAACAAAGAGAACACAACTAAAAAGGAAGGTCTAGGACAAAAATGCCGCCTAACTTGAGAGAACGCTCCTCAGTGCCCCCGTCCTTCGGGTCGGTTAATCGCATGAGAATCGTGGAAATTGTGGATGCAGAGAAAGAGAACCCCACCGTTAAAACATTCACTTTTGTGGATAAACTGTGCGGAAAGGCTGAGCCGGGTCAGTTTGTTATGGTTTGGATACCTGGGGTTGACGAGATTCCCATGAGCCTTTCAGCCATAACCCCTGAGGGGCTAACATCGATAACCGTAAATGGGGTCGGAGAAGCCAGCAGGGCACTTAACAAAAAAGAAAAGGGCGACCAGATTGGGATACGGGGACCGTTCGGCAACGGCTTCGTTCCAGCAGAAGGAAACGTGATGGTGGTTGGAGGCGGAACCGGGTTGGCACCGCTGATGCCCTTAACCAAAAGACTTGCAGAAGTCGCTGACAAAATAACCCTAATGAGTGGCGTTAAATGCCAAGATAATTTCATATTTCTTGACCGCGTAGACGACATTCTTTCGGAACTGGATTCAGAAAGTGTCTTCACCACAGAGGATGGAAGCTACGGAATAGAATGCTTGGTCACTGCCCAAGTAGAACAGAGGTTGAAGAAGGAAAAGTTCGACATGGTTTACACTTGTGGTCCAGAACAGATGATGTACGCCATGTTCCTTCTAGCAGAACAACATAACGTTCCTCTTCAGGCTAGTCTGGAGCGGATAATGCGCTGCGCCATCGGAGTGTGCGGTAGCTGCCAAATAGGCAAACTGAGGGTCTGCAAAGACGGACCAGTTCTGAACTCTGAACAGCTGAGAAGCGTCAAAGAGGCGTTCGGAAAATATCGGCTAGACTTCACAGGAAAAAGAATCAAACTGTAAGCAATCATACATGCAGGAAACTTGCGGATGGTTTACCCAAAAAAGGCATATTTCCGAAACCACGTTTTCCTTGTTGATGAACACGTTTACGAACCGGCTGAGGACACTTTTCTGATTGCTGAAAATATGAGTGTTAAAGAAGACGACACGGTTTTGGATATGGGAACTGGCTGCGGGATTCTAGCTGTTTTGGCGGCGGAAAAAGCAAAAAGCGTCTTAGCTGTAGACGTAAATCCCTATGCTCTCCAATGTGCCGCCAAAAACGCGGAAAACAATGGCGTTAAGGAGAGGATAGAGTTTCGGCGTGGAGACCTGTTTCAGCCTATCAAGCAGAATGAGCTCTTCAGTCTAATAGTTTTTAACGCGCCGTACCTGCCTTCTGAGCCAGACGAAGAGAAAAGCTGGATAGGAAAAGCGTGGGCGGGGGGACGGAACGGAAGAAAGATCCTTAATCGATTCGTGATGGATGCTCCCAAATTTTTGGCTGCTGGAGGCAGGATTCAGCTTGTTCAGTCTTCGCTCTCTGACGTAAACAGGACAATAGAGATGTTCAGTGAATTGGATTTGCAGGCGATGGTTGTTGCTCAGGTTAAGGTTGCCTTCGAGAGCATAGTTTTGGTTGAAGCAAAACGTTAGATGCTTTGGCTGAAAATTAGGCTTCAAATTCGCTGCTTTTCGCTAGAGACGAAAGCGCCACAACCCCAGTGAACCAAACAATAAACGTGGAATACCACACTGGGAAAGCCGTTTCATAACTGCAGATGAGATTATGGTAAACGGAAACAAGAAGTAGCGATATCCAGCAACCTAATGTCCAAAACAGCTTTATGTGCTTCATGACCCATACAAAGTTTTCATGCCCGTAAAAGAGTTAGGAATCATGAATAAGGTTCAAAACTACTGATTCAAAGTTATGCTTCTAAGTATCCAAAGTGAAATTGCTTTCTACCATCAGAACTCTGTTTAGGTGAGAACCTATTTTTTGGGTTCTGGTTTTCTTTCAAACAGCCATGTTCTAAAGTGGAACATAATCACGTCTTTCGTGCAGGCGTTAGATGCAAGGTACTCTTTGAAGGATAACCCTTTTTCTTGAAGAAAGTCTCGGAAAAGCGCCTCCTCGTCAACATTGGCGACAGAAAACTGGTCTTTGAAACCGTATAGCACCCTGAAACTCTGTGAACCCGCTTGTTCAGTCGCCTTCACCTCCACACTGAAGACTCCGCTGATGTGCTCTAGCTCGTGGATGAAGTCTTCGAAGTAGTCGTTTACGCCACAGCTCTGGCAGAACGGTCCCTTAAACTCGATGATGAAGCCTTCTTTTTTTATTCCAACAAGCTTTGCTGTTGCTTCAGGGCTCCGGTACCTATTGTAAACTTCTATGGCTCTCAAAATCGTGTCATTCAAATGAGCGCCCACTACACCATTCATCGAGGCTCCCCACTAACCTCCAAAACTTTTCCGCATATTTCAAGTTTTCCAGTCTTTCCATTCTTTTACATAAAAGAATAGCCCAGAAACATCAACAAGCGCCGCTAAATCGCCTCGAATTTAACTCTTCTTTTTTCATCAACACGTTTAGCCAAATCCATAGATTCAAGCTGGCACAGTCGCATGTGAACATACGCTCTTGCATGTCCCAGCTTTTTGGCTATTTCTTCCGGTGTTGCGGGTTCTCCATAAGAGTACAGGGTTATGTAAATCTTTTTTAGCGGATCACTGAGTTTAACTGCGGTCTCCAAAACCCTTCTAGGCAGTTTCTCAATGTTTACCTTAAGTGTCATTTTGCTTTTCTTGGGATAGTATTGTGATGGGGAATTAAAAGAGTTTCTATGTACGGTACCACGACGGTAAACCATTCGATTCTTCGCCTATTCCGAGAACGCAACTAGAAAGGACACAAGCACCAAACAACCGGTGTACGCTTTGTAGAGTACAATTTTTTTAAGAGAGAACATAGAGTTGTTTGTTAGCTCTTGAGGGATACTATTGTCCTACTATGTTTACATTCTTCGCTGTAAGGACGGCAGCTACTACACTGGACACGCAAAAGACGTGGAAAAACGGTTTGAAATGCACAAGAAAGGGCGAGGAGCAAAATACACCCGAATGCATGAACCTGAAAAACTGGTTTATACGGAAGAGTTCGAGAGCCGAGGCGAGGCTATGAGGCGGGAACGGCGAATCAAAACGCTCAGCCACAACAAAAAACAGCAACTAATAAAAAGCAATAGCAAATCGGCTGCCTGCTAACAAAAAGCTGTATAACGGGTAAGCCGATAGAACGCCCAGATGGGAAAAAATAAAAGCGAAAAAGCTGTGAGGGCTACGAGAACCATGGTCCTATATGTGGTGTACAGAGCTCCCATAGAATCTAAACGCAGAAGTGCTCTGCCCCATCAATTGAAGGCGCTTGGCTGCCAGCAACTGCATAGAGCATTCTGGAAAATCGATGAAAAGAAAGCCCATAGAGTCCTAAAAGTGCTGGAGGACAATCAGCCCATACTTCTGAAGCGGCTAAGGGAGATCAAGAACCCACAGTTGGCTAGAAAGAAGGAATTCACTGGGTTCGGAAGTCTAGTATTGGTGCTGTTTAAGCTTCCCAAAGAAGCAAACAGGGAGAAAGTAAAAAATTTTCTTAGAAGGGCACCCTGCATCCGTTTACGCCGTTCTGTTTACGCCTTTTGCCAGAAACACCGTTTCTATGACAAAGAACAGAAACTTGTTGACGCTCTGAAATTCGTCAACTTTATCAGAGCACTTGGAGGAGAGGTTAAAATTATTTCGCGAGTGGTAATCGTAAACAGGGAATCCGCTAAAAGACTTCTGCAGGAAACTAGAGAACATATTGAAAAAGAGGTCGTTAAGATTGTTGAGTCATGCAAAGAACTTTACATGAAAGCCCGCAACGGAGACGATTTGGGGCTGTTACGTGACCGGTTTTCTAGAATCAGAAGAAGATATTCGATTCTAAAGAAGATCGCCGCCTTTTATGAAAGATGGCTCAAAACAGATTTCTCAAAAGAACTAATGAGAGCATATCACGCTCTAAGAAAGGTTAACTCCGTTATTCAACAGAAATAAAAATGAAGCATAATCGTTGGCGCCTCAAACTTTTTCGGTAATGGTTAAATGTAGTGATGATTATATTATATCTAGAATCTTCAAAAACGTCGGGAATTCTACATCTTTTAGCTTCCCACGGAAGGTCGCCTGCGCAGGATGAAAATGAGCAAGCTGTCAAGCAAAATTAGAGTGGTTTCAAACCCTAAAAAAGTTGAGAGTTGCCCAGAAAAGGGACTGAATTTTTACACAAATTATGCGTCAGTAGTTTCTGAGACTCTACGAAAACCGATATTCCAGCGATTCCTAGACTGGGTAATCAAGCGAGAAAACATTGAGAAAAACGCTGTCAAAGATATTCAGGTTAGGGTTTTCCCGTTTCAAAAAGAAAACGGTAAGTCCGTTGCCGGAAGATGCAATAATGAGGGCGTAATCCTGATTTTTCCCAAAAAGCGGACTTTTCTCCAGAAAAAGATACAGGATCACAAAAAAGAGAAAGTTCGTTTTTATCTCAAAAGCAGAGCAATGGCTACTTTGATACATGAGCTTCTCCACGTGAAATATGATAGTAATGAAAGCAAAGTTAGGAAGCTTACAAAGAAGTATTTCAGCATCTTCATTCGCCACCAAAACATGAACACTCAGAAGGTGCATAACATCCAAAAAATCTTATTTGCCGCTTAGATTGTGTTTGTATTCATTATTCCCTTAAACAGTTTATTATCGAGCGACTGACAGCAGCTAATTCTCTGAATTCTTCCTAAATTCAAAAGTAATTCGGCCGATAAGCCAAAATTGGTTGCCTATTTACATATAAAGGAATAAAAATAGCTCATTTATATTTATAATGTTGAAATTAGGTTTTTTTAACCACATAGACCAGAATCGCCTTTCATATCGCAAAAAAATCCATTTTCGGTCCTTTTTTCAGGCGCGCAAATCTTATTTGATTTTTGTGCGGTCGCTCTTTCATGGAGCTCTCGATGGGAGGTGAAAACTGATGGTGTTTGAAGAAGAAGACTGGGAAGACTGGGAAGAAGACGACGAAGAAGAGGAAGACTGGTAAACACTCCACAGCGAGCGAGCCATTCCTGAAAGGGAGGTGAGCCGGATGCCCAAGAAGGGGAAGAAAGGAAAGAAAAAGAGTAAAGCATCATAGAACGCGTGAATTAACATAAACGGATTTTTTAATCACATTTTTTATATCAGACTCTGCCGTGACAGGCGAAAAAGAGAGAACGGACTCACCATTGTCTTTTGTATAATCCTTTTATTGCAGCTTTTTGGATGCTGTGTTTTTCGACTGCGTCTAAGAAGTTGCGTTTGTTTATGCCCTCTAGGTGCCTGGTGTCGAGGGCATAGAGCGTAAAGAAGTATCTGTGTGTTCCTGAAGGCGGACAGGGACCACCGTAGGGTCTTTTGCCGAAGTCGTTCTCCACCTCTTTGGCGCCCTCAGGTAAAGTTCCTTGCTCAATTTCTCTTAATTCCTTAGAGATGTCGTAGACAAGCCAGTGAATCCAAGTTCCTCCCGGCGCATCCGGGTCGGTGACAGCTAACGCAAAACTTTTTGTTTCCTCGGGAACGTCTTCCCATGAAAGTTGCGGAGAGATGTTTCTTCCGTCGCAGGTAAATTCAGAGGGTATGCTGCTGTTATCTGCAAAATCTTTGCTCTTCAATTTCATCTAAAATCCCCAAAATTCACTTCGGTGGCGTCTCATAAAAAACTTGTTGGAGCAAACACCCTTCAAATCTTTAGGACTGTGACAAATTATATCTAGTCAAACCGCTTTACTATTAACCATCAGGTGTTAGGGGAGAGATTTTGATGGAAGAGCTTCGAGAAGTTGGAAAAGTGTCACACTTCTTCAGCAAGATAAACGTGGCAGTTATAGAGTTGAATGACATCCTTTCGGTTGGAGACAAGATTTTCATCAAAGGACCTACCACAGACGTTGAACAGACTGTAGATTCCATGGAGATAGAACATGAGAAGATTAAGCAGGCAACAGCGGGTCACAGCGTAGGAATGAAAGTGAAAGGCCGGGTAAGAGAGAACGACATCGTCTACAAGACAGCGTAAGCTCCACTACATCTTCTGACTTCACAATACATATCTTCATAGTCTCCGTAGTTGATTAAAGGAAGGTGACTTTATGTTAGATAGCATGTCCAGCACAAGCCTCCAGAACCTCATCAAATTCTTGGAAATAGCAGGCATTCTGAAACAGACAGAGAGAACAGGGTGGGTCGAAGTTGGAGTGTATCAACCTGAATCCGTTGCAGACCACACCTTCAGAACAGCATTCCTCTGCATGTTATACGCTGACATGAAAGCCTTAGACTCGTTGAAGTTGATGAGAATGGCATTGATTCACGACCTTCCAGAAGCTGTGACCGGGGACTTGACGCCTCCACACAAGACAGCAGAAACTAAAGAGAATGAAGAAACTGCCATAAATCAGATATTAAGTCTTCTGCCCGAGAAGCAGAGGGAAAACTACTTAGCAGTTTGGAGAGAATATCAGGAAGGAAAGACGAGAGAGGCAAAAGCCGTGCGACAACTAGATAAGATTGAGATGGCTCTGCAAGCCAAAGAATACGAAAAAATGGGGACAGCAAGCAAAAGTTTGGAGCGCTTCATCAAATCCGCGGAAGAGGCTACCGCTTGGCCTGAGTTGAAACGGCTTCTTTCCGTTGTTTTGGAGGAAAGGTAACATGACTTTCAGGGAAAGGTGGACAAAAGAGTTCGTCAAGATGCTGACTGAGGAAGAAAGAAAGGCTTTCAGTTTATGGCAGGAGTTCTCGCGGGGGAAAATCTCGGAATCCGAATTTCAGTCTAAGATGGACATTAAGGTCATGCCTAAGCTGCTCGGCAAGATGAGTGCGGCGAGAATGAATGCCCTAGAGGACGAGGTTGAGCGCCTGAGAAAAAGAGTGGCAAGTTTAGAAGAAAGGTTACGCAAAAAGTCTTGAAGCAATTTCCGCTTACAGAATCATTTGCGAGTAGTTCTACGAGGCTTAGCGTTACTTCCCTGCAACTTACGGGAAAGTTGCTGCCGTTTAAGTTGCCTTTTTTCTCTTCTTAGGAAGTCGCCTATGTCCAGAATATTCTTCACAACAACCTTGTTTGCATCTGCCTCTCCGCGAAGATTGCAGGTTGTTTTGCCGAATCCCAAGCATTCATTGCGTTCGTTCAGAATCAGCGTATAATCGCCCTTTTTCAGATTATCTCCCTTGAGTATGCCCTTTCTGAATATGTCCCTTCCACAGATGAAAAGCCAAGCCGTCTTCTTGTCAACCACCAGCTTGTTCGCTTTAGTCTCCGCGATCATCTTTAACAAAAGAAAGCTTGGAAAGAAACTTGAGCCCTTCACTGCTCCAAGATACGCCCCAGCACAGAAGAAACCTTCTGGAACCTGATTTTTCAGCTTTTTAGATAAAAGGTAATACCTGTTTCTGTTCCTGACAATACGGCTCTCATCCAAGGCAATGGTTGCGTTGAATTGCACCACAAAATCTTTAATTTCCTTCATTGCCCTCCCGCCTGCTTTCTGAGTTTGCAGACAAAGAAACCTTGAGTTTGTCTTGGCCAGATTCTTCTGCACTTTTCTATGGAGCGGTCAAGTTCTCTGCCGAAAACGTTTGTTAATCCCTTTTCTCCGTGACAGTTGATTTCTTCAACTTCAACATTCAAATTGGCTATCGCCCAGTCAATGTTCAACTCGTTCTCTTCCGGCTCCAGCGAACAGGTAGCATAAACCAGTTCTCCCCATTCTTTTGTGACGTTAACCGCTTCAGCTAAGATTTGTCTCTGCCGCCGAGCGTTCTTCTCCACATCTTCAATGCTTCTTTTATTGAACCAACCCTTGTCGGTTACATGGTTGCCGGAACAGGGGACATCCAGAAGAACACAATCAAATTTCAGGTTCATCTTTGATGCTTCTCTTGCGTCCATCTGGTAAACTGCCGTGTTTGTCACGCGGCTGCGTTCCAGCTGGTTTGCTAGTGCAAACATTTTCCGCTTTTTAAGTTCAAGCGCCACGATTACGCCGCTGTTGTTCATGATGTCCGCTAACTGAACCGTTTTTCCGCCCGGAGATGCACAGGCATCCAGAACCGTTTTGTCTTCCAGTTCAGTGAATAATGTGGCTGGGATTTGGGCGGCTGCCTCCTGAACCGAGTATAAGCCCAAAAGGTATTCTGCTGTTGCGCCAACAGAAAATTTGCTTTTGCATATCCAGTAGCCGTCTTCGAGAAATGGAATTTTCTCTAGGGCTATTCCCAAAGATTGCAGCCGGTTTACAACATCATCTCTGCTGGCGTTCGTGGTGTTTATTCTGATTGCTTGCTTGGGCCTGACTTGCTTGTAGATCCACCCTAGTTTCTGGTATCGATTAACGAAGAATTCTTTGCCGGACATCAAAGGAATAGAAGTGTGTTGTGCTAAATAAAAAATTGGTTTTATACTGCCCACTTGTTTCTGTCCTTGGTTGCCGCAAAAAAGCGGAAGCTTAATTTTCTTCCTTTTCTGTTTATGTCGCATAATTCCTTTAATATGGGAATGTTTCCTAATCCTGAGTGATCAAGAGGCGCCGGATAGCAGATGCTGATTCAAGAAGTTATCTTGGAGAACTTCATGTCCTACGAATATGCGAGGATACCCTTCAAAAAGGGCGTCAACGTAGTCTGCGGTCCAAACGGCGCAGGCAAATCAACCATACTCATAGGAATCTCCGTGGCGTTAGGGCAATCCTCCACTGAACGCTCCAAACGGCTGAGCGACCTGATCAGATACGGAAAAGACGAAGCCCGAGTCACCCTAGTTCTGGACAACTCGCCACGGAATGGACGGCGCCCAGTCTCAAGAATAAAAAGAGACCAGATATTTTTGACCAGAACTTTGAGGCGGGACGGAAAATACTGGTTCGAAATGCAAAACACCGCCGCAAACAAGGCGGAAGTTAATAGGCTTCTCTCCAAGTTTGAAGTTGACCCCGAAAACATGCTCATCATCATGCATCAGAACATGGTTGAACAATTCACTGTGCTCTCAACCCAAGAAAAACTGAGAATGGTGGAAGCGGCAGTTGGATTCGAATCCTACCGCAAAAACGTTTTGAAGGCTCAAAAGAAGCTGAGCCGTATCTTAAGCCAAGGCGACTCGGTTGGGAAGCTTCTGGAGTCAGCCCAGCAGACCCTCTCCTACTGGCGAGAACAGTATGACCGCTACCAGCAGAAAAAGCAGCTGAGAATAAAGAGGCGGTTTCTTGAACGGGAACTAGCATGGGCTGAAGTGCTGAAAAGAGAAAAAGCAGTCGCCAAACTAAAGGAGCAAAATCAGGAGAGACAAAGCAAACTCACAAAAATCGAAAGCGAAACCGAAAGCGTCACCGAGCAAATCGATGCTCTTCAGAATAAACTTGAGCACTCGAAAACCGCGTTGAGGAGCCTCTTCGAAGACCGACTGGCACTGGAACGGGAAAGAGCCAAACTGGAATTAACTGCCTCAACAGCAGATCAAGCCCTGAAAGAAACAGAAGCCTGGAGCCAAAATCACCGCAGAGAAATGGAAGCCATCCTAGGCAACATCAAATCTCTCGAGACCGTCATCCGCGAAAAAACAAACCCCCTGAACCTCACACCACAACTTGAAGAAATCAGGGCAAGCTACGACACCCTAGAAGACGCTTGGAGCCAACGCTTCAACATAAGAAGCGAAAGCCTCCAAAAGTCTGCTGAAAACTCCAAGCAACAACTCACAGAATTGGTTCATCAGATCGCGGACATCAAAGAAAAGGCAGACTCTCTTGATCATGAGATCGAAGCCACCACCGCAGAAGTTCTGGACCGCAAAATCAGCCTAGCACTGCTACAGTATCAAAAGGAAAGTCTCACCAAGACCATGAAGCGCCTAGACAAGGAGCTTCAACAGGCCCTCGCCGACTTGGATGAACACGTGAACAGGGCTGAGGCTGTGGGACAAAGACTTGTGCCCATGAAAAACACGATGGACATTCTGGAGGAGCTCAGAGTAACCGACGGGCACCTCGCCGCATTGGCGGACGTTTCCGAGGACATAGAACGCATGTACGAATCCTATTCCAAGCTGTATTTGGAACTGAAAGAGAAGGCTCGTTTGGTTGAAGAGAACCGCGAAAAGACAATGGAGGAAGTGAACGCCAGAATGGACGCTTGGAGAAACGTTATTCACAATCTTCTGGATCAAGTTAACCTCAAATACAGGAAGATTCTCGCCGAAGCCTATGCGGTTGGAGAGGTAAAGCTGACAAACGAGCAGGACATCGAGGATGCTGGTCTGGAAATTTTTGTGGGCTTCAAGGGAGGAAATGCTGTTCCCCTCAACGCTTACACTCAGAGCGGGGGAGAAAGAAGCACTGCCACCGTAACCTTCCTTCTTGCGTTACAGCAGCATGTTCACTCTCCGTTCAGAGCCGTTGACGAATACGACGTTCACATGGACCCAAAAAATAGGGAAATCATTGCAAACCTCATCGTTTCTTCAGTTACAGGCTTGGACACCCAATACTTGGCTATCACCCCTAGCCAGCTTACCTTCACCGGCAAGGACGTTCACCTGATAACTGTCCAGAACGTGGAAGGCGCCTCACTCATCAAAGAGGTAACATAATTGTCCACAAAAGATAAGAAACATAGCAGCGAACGCCTTCAACGTGTCATAGAACTGTGCAAATCCGTTGAAGACCGGGGAGTGGACCCGTTTGCCGTGGACGTGGACGACATCATAGCAACTCTTCACAAGTGTTTTCCTGAGTGGGAATCACCAGAAGAACTGTCTCTGGACGCGGAAGCTGTACAATACTTGGCGACGGTGATACAGAATCAGGGAGACTGGGTGAAGCACAGATCAACCTCCCTGTACACAGACCCATTCCTACTTGAAGAAAAGATTCAACGATTGGACAAAGAAGAGCTTGTCACCATTTTTACAGCGGTTTGGAATCCCATCATCGAGCTGGAGCAACTTTCGATCCCCAGCCTAGCTGAAGCCATGAAATACTGGAGTGACCTCGCTCCCATAGATGAGCGATGGCAAAAATTTGTTCCCCTGCAGGTTGCGGCTGGAGCCACTACACGGGAAGAACTGGTTAAGCTGAGAATCTTAGCTGAGAAAACCTTCAGGGAGGAACTGGACGCTCTCTGGACAGAACTGAAACAAAGGGTGAGCGAAAACGGGAAGATTCACTACTGGGATTTTGTTGGCGCCGACACCTACCAAGAAACTTTGGACAGGGCATACATGACAAGTTTTCTGGTAACCTACGGCTATGCAACATTGGAGCTGCATCCACTGGAAGAGGAGGTTTTCATCAAACCCTTCGGAAAGCCGAGGGCGGAGCTGGCTGACAACAGGATGGTTTCTGTTCCTATCTCAGTAAGCCACGAAGAATGGACACGATGGAAAGAGGAGAAACAAAGATGAAACGAAAAGCCTACTACTCTAGAAAAATCAAGAGGGCGGCGCAACTGCTGTTCTACAAACGGCACATGAAGCCGGGCGTGAAGGGATGGGAACTGAAGAACGCGCTGGGGTCCGATTACCCCAAAATCCTCAAGGTGTTAGACAATCATCTGGAGAAGCTGGACCTGCAGGTGAAAACAGTTTTTGAGGGCGAAGAACCCAAGGAGAAGCCAACCCTTGAAGAACTGAATAGAGCTAGATTCTTCGTTACTCTCCGAGGCGGTTTGCCGTCGAAGGATGCTAAGATGATGGGCTGGCGGATAGATGACATTGCCGGTTTGGCTGTGGCTATCTCCTACATAATCTCCAAGAGGGGGAAGGCTCCCCGCGAAGACGTGGAGGACATGCTCCGCAGCAAGCTGCCAGGATGGAGAGTTGAAATGAACATGAGCCGTTACATCCGGGCAGGGTACTTGGCTGAAGACGAGAACAACATGCTTTACTTGGATTGGAGAACCCGTGCAGAGGTAGACCAGAAAGAGCTTGTTGACCTTCTTTTAGGAACCGAAAGCTGAGTTTTTCTGTTTAGGTTTTGGAAAGTGAAATATATATAGATATGACGTGCGCCATATTCTAGTGGGAAGTTAAGTGCCCAATAAACCTCCAGTTTTCACCGCATTCCTATCAGTGTTTACAATCATCGTAGCGTCTATCGGTGTTATGGTCTGGTGGACTATGGCAAATAGGCCACCCCCTGTCGAATATATGGAAATCACAGAATACGAAGGACAAGACCTATCATCAATATCAGCTTTCAGAGAAAACTCGATTAAAGGACCACAATACATCGATTCAGAAGAGTATAATCTCACAATCACTGGTCTAGTGAACAGCGAAAAGCACTACACCTACGATGACATAATATACGGTTATCCGATTCACAAGAAGGTTGTTACACTCCATTGTGTAGAGGGCTGGAGCGTAACCATACTCTGGGAAGGCGTATTAGTTAAGGATCTGATAGCTGAGGCACAAGTTGACCCCACAGCAACCGTGGTAATATTCTACGCTTACGACGGCTACTCCACATCACTACCGCTGGACTACATAACCGACAACAACATTATGATTGCATACAAAATGAACAACGTAACTCTGCCGCCCGAAAGAGGATTCCCATTCGAGCTGGTGGCAGAGAGCAAATGGGGGTACAAATGGATAAAATGGATAACAGAAATCGAACTATCAGACAACGAGGACTACAGAGGTTTCTGGGAAAGCCTCAGATACCCCAACGACGCAGACGTACCATGAACAGGCGACAACAGTTAACCTCCTCCTTATTTGCCACATTAAGTTGGTATAATTTGAGTGCCCAATTTGGAAAAAGCATTTATGGAAAGCGATGAAGATGATAGCTGAATTCCTGATGTAGGACACATTATAAATGAATGAACCCGTAAAATTCAACACTATGCTTCATATTTCAATATGTGACAGCCCTAACAGACAAGAAGGACGGTGAAATCACCTTGAAAAAAACAGGCATCAGACACAAGTTATTCTTCCTTTTTTTGGCAACGATTCTCTTTACCGTTTCCTTTTCATCCGCCTCTTCTGAAGTTATGGCTCAGGAAACAGTTGACACTGACCCAGAATATTTCATGGGGATGCTGATTCTTGAAAGCGAGCAACAGGCAATCTTGGATGCCATAAAAAAAGTGAAAGACCTGCAGCTCGGCAATCTGGTCATTCTCCACCCCATGGATCAGGGATGGGATTTAACGTTGATAGAGGAGGCAATCAGAGAAGCAGACAATCTGGGGCTATACACCATGTTTGAGCCCTTCAACTTTTCAGACCATGAAATAAGAATCTCGCCTGAACAGTTTGCATCATGGAAGGAAAAGTATCCCCACCTCCTGGGCGTAATGGTTACAGAAATCACGGGAAAACAGGCTGACCTGAATCTGTGGCTGAACAACTCAACCGGAACAATCAGCACACGGCTTCAGGCAGAAGAGGCGATGGTCGAAACCCTAACCTCCAGAATGCAGCTGGCAGAATACAAGGATAGCGGCGCTACAGTATTTCTTCAGGAAAACGTTCTCGGCTATGCCGCGGCGAACACGTCTTACTGCGACGTTTTTCTCAGCAAAGTATTCAATGCCCCAAACACGGAGATGATGATTGGATTAGCCCGTGGAATGCAGAAAACCTATGACATACCTGCTTGGGGGATTTTTGTGGACACTTGGAGAGAGTGGGAGCTGCCTCCGGCGGATTTCTCTGCCAGCGATGTTGAGAGGGCTCTTTATGAGGGGTGGTTCTATGGTGCAAAATACTTCTTTTTTGAGCAGGGCTGCTTTTTTGGAACTCTTGACCGTGAATGGCCCCGCAAATACTTCATTTTGGATGAGGAGGGCGCGTTGAGTGATTATGGGAAGGTGATTCAGAGGTTCTATGCTTTTCTGCGAAACACGAGCAAAATGGGGTATGAGCAGCCCGATTACCGTCCATCTGTTGCGGTGATGATTGGGCAGAGCGGATGGAGCAGCCGAGGACCAGACTGGGGATTCTGGGACCAAGATGAAAGGCAGGCAGACCTCGATTATAGTTTGTTGAACATGTTTTTCCCTGGAGTCGGCGACAACTGGCAGATTGGCGGTGCCCGAACCGGAAAAGAGTTTACGGGATTGCCCTTCGGGATGGTGGACATTATCACCGTCTACGCTCCGCCGTCTGTACTGAAACAGTACGAGGTCGTTATTGGTTTGGGGTGGAGCCTGATGACCGACACAATCGCAGAAAACATTGAAGATTACGTTCAGGATGGCGGAGTTTTCCTCTCGTTCTTAACGTTTACTCACAGCAACGAAACAATGGATGACCTTAGAGACGCTTACGCGTGGACAGAAAGTTTTGCTTCCCTGTTCGGCATCAGCGTAAGCACTCCTGAGTACAGTCAAGGGGATGTAACAGCTGACACGTTCTTGCACAACATCACTTTCACGGAAGACACGGCTTGGTATCCGTGGAGTGGGAAGACTTACAGCTACTTTGACGCTGATGAAGATGAGTGTTGGTTCTGGAAGTTCAAGTATGAGCTGTCCGACAGCGAAAACACCAGAGTGATAGCGTGGATTGATGACATTCAAAGCGACTACAATGCATTCATTGTTGAGAACAATTTGGGTGCAGGCTACACTTACATGGTCAACACCCGTAACTCCAATTCTCTGCCAAACCGCGTTTTAACCGATGTCTTAACAGAATTCATACATTATCTCTGCACGTATTACGGACGAATTACGGTATACGCTCCATACCCAGAAACCGAGTACTGGCTGAGCCAAGGACAGTCTGACAGAGCCGTCTACCTCATGCATGACAACTCCACAACCACACAAAACTTCACATACTACGTAAGACCAATGGACGCAGACTTAAGCTTGGACAAGAGGCACATAGTCTTCGAGTACCTCAACAGCGAATTCTACGGCGTCACAGAAGAAAACATAGTTCCAATTAAGGTGACACTGCATCCAGACGAGGCAAAACTGTTCCTGCTGCCAGAAGACGATGGCAAACCTCAGGTGCTGTACTCGGATGCTCTTTTAACTGCAGCCCCAATCTTTGCTGACCAAAGTTTGACAGTTGCACTTGAGGGCATCGAGGAAGCAGCAAACACGACCAAGATTTATTGCACATATTTTAGGCGCCCACGATACATCCTCGGCATACCCTTCAATATATCACAAATTTACGACGCTGAAACCAACATGTTGACGCTTGTCTCTGACTCTGACATCACTGTCGGCTGGAACAACATAATGGATTTTTCTGTGCTTTCATCCACCGCTTCCTTAACTAAGTATTCGTGGAACTCAACTCGCGGGGTTCTAAGCATTTCAGCGGAAGGCACTGCTGGGCAAAAAGGCTCCATTCAGGTGCAGATGGGAGAAACAGAACCTTACTACATCAAGGTCAACGATATAGAAATTTCAACATGGAGTTATGATGAATCAACGGGCATCCTGTCCGCCAACTTCTCGTTTACATCCGAAACCGCTGAGATTGCCTTCGGCTTCAAGCAGATAGAGGTGGATCGACTGTCTGTCAGTGATGCACGGGCAGATGTGGGTAGCGTCCAGTCTGTCGGCTTTCATGTGGCGTGGATGCACGATGGTTCCGATGTGGCTGGAGCAACCGTTGAAGTTAACGGCACCGAGTACGTGACAAACCAGACTGGGTGGGTCAGCTTCGACGTCAGCTATGACGGTGTTGGCAGACTGTTCTGGGGCATCACGGACGTAGAATACGATGGTGTGACTGATTATGCAAAATCGGTTACCGGCGTCTCTATCATCTGGGACAGAATCAACGTTACGGACTCCATCGTAATCGAAGATGTTGTTCAGGCGGGTTCGTCGCAGACTGTGTGGCTAAAGGCTGAGTACGAGTATGATTCAGTGGTCTTTGACGACACAAGGGGAACCATTTTCCTTAATGGTGAGCCTATGATCTGGTCTAACCAGAACTCAAGGTGGGAATACAATGTAACATCAAATATTCTTGGTCCACAAACGTATGAGGTTACGGCGGTTGACGATGAAAGTTTTGGGCTCACAACTGTCCACAACCAAAACGAGAACATGAAAATAGTTTGGGACAAACTTGAGGTAACTAAGACGGAGTTTGAGACCAACGCATTGGGGGTGACGACAATAAGAGTTCACGTCGCCTATAGTTACACAGAGAATCCGGTGGTCAACGCAGATGTTTCAGTGAATGGAAAAGCATTCGACCAAATCGAGCCGGGAATATACGGCTGCGAAATAGCCGATTGGACCCCGTTTCAGAGTTTCCTTGTTGAGGCGGATTATCCAGACTTTGATCAAGCCACCAAAACCGTGTCCAACATTCACGCCTCAAACACAATATTGTATGCAGTAATCGTGTTGGCGATTCTGTTGCCGGCAGCATTTTTTGTGCTGAGAAAAAGGAGGAGACAGAAAACATGAAACCCTCTTCAGGTGCGCTACTTAACATAAGGCTTTTATCTGTTAACTCGTGGAAAAGGGGATGGGTAGAGTGAAGAGGTTGGATTGGAAAATTCTTCTATTAACGGCGCTAGCTGCGTTTATAGGCAGTATTGGGCAACTGGAATTCAAGCAAGGAGCAAACAACCTCCAGTGGGACATCAAACTGCTGCTCACAAATTACCATCTAATCGCCGGACTTGTGGTATACGCCTTGTCCACTGTCCTTTACGTTTATGCCCTAAACAAGGAGAACCTTTCTATACTCTATCCTATAATAGCCACATCATACATCTGGACACTCATATTCTCCAAAATCTTCCTCAAGGAGCCAGTGGGATTAACCAGCTGGGCAGGCGTCTTCTTCATTCTGTTGGGAGTCGCGCTTATTGCATCACAAGCAGGTAGATAACCGTTGATTGTGATAACGGTTCCAGCCTGCAACGAGGCAAAAAACCTGAGAAAATGTGTAGAAGTACTTCTGAAGGAAGCTACTCGATTAGGGGAAGACTTCTGTATTGTAGTAGCCGAGGATGGAAGTACGGATGGAACCGACATTATCGCTCAGGAACTGGAACAGACGTACCCACAGGTTATCCATCTTCATTCGCGCCAGAAATTAGGAAAAGGGTTAGCGTTAACGCGGGCGTTCAACAAAGTGGAGGGTGACATCTACACTTTTGTTGACTGCGACCTTGCGACAAACATGAAGTTTTTTCCTCAGTTAATTGATTTGATACGAGAAGGAAATGATTTGGCGTTAGGGTCAAGATACATGAAAGGTGCTGAAGTTAACAGGTCATTTTTACGGGATTTTCCGTCAAGGGTCTACAACTGGCTCATCAGAATCTTGTTCAAGGACAGGGTTTTCGATCATCAAATCGGCTTTAAGGCGTTCTCTAATAGGTTGATCAAATCCATTCTCAACGAGTGCCACAGCACCGGCTGGTTTTGGGACACGGAAGTTATCGTCCGAAGCCTAAACAGCAATTACAAAATTGTTGAGTTTCCGGTTGAGTGGAAAGAAAAGAAAAACGGTAAAGGCTCCTTAAAAATGGTTACCAACGTTGCTATACAAAACGTGATTGGAATCATTGAATTGAAGAGACTTCTCCAAAAGTAAACAAAGAACTCATCCGATTGCAGACAAGAGAAACAAGAAGCCGTTCATGTCACCTTTTTATGTGGGTTACAAAAATTTAATATTGCCTTAACAGGTTAGACAGAACAATCCATAAGGGATGGGTTAACACTTGGCTTCTGCACTATCAAGGATTGCGTCACGATTCAATAGATGGCGCCTAGCATTCCTCGTTTTTCTTGTAGTGTACACGGCTCTCCTGCTGCTATACATAGATTATGCCCCCATCCGATGGGATGAAACACCGCACCTTTATGGTGGACTGCTACTAAGCCGTGGACAGTTTGACGAGTACCTGCGAGAAAGCGCCTTTTATCCCCCACTATTCGACGTTACAACATCTCTATACTTCAAGACAGCAGGATTAAGCGTGCTCTCAGCCCGATTAGTGGCAGTTACGTTCGGTCTCCTCTCCATCTGGATTGTTTTCGAGTATGGCTGCAAACTTTATGGACCAAGAAATGCTTTGATTTCAGCTGTTTTGTTGGCCTCAATGCCTGGCTTCATTGTATTGTGCAGAATGGCGCTAATCGAAACCATGCTGATGTTCTTTTTCTCTATTTCTCTGCTCTTGTTCTTCCATTGGATGCGCACACAAAACGATAAGATACTGATTCTAACGGGAATAGCCCTCGGACTGGGATTTCTTGTTAAGTATCAGGCGGTGATCGGTGGCATAATTGTATTGGTTAGCTTACTCTATTTCGGCAAGCAACGTCTTTCGATTAAGCTCAGCAAATTTTTGATTGTTCTAGTAGTTGCAGGAGTCGTTGTTGCGCCATGGGTGATTCTCACGTATCAGCAATACTCCACGAAAATGTTCGGGAAATGGCTCTATGTGGCTGGTATGGGCAACGAGGAAAGACTTGCGTATAGCACACGATTTCCCCTTCCCATATTTTACTTCATCGAAATGACCCAGCCCTACCCGCATATACACCCGATTGTTTTTCCTGTTTACGTCCTCGCTTTGCTGGGTTTAGGACTGTGGTTATGGAGAAGAAGTGAAAGCGACAAGTTTTCTTTGCTAACATTCGCTGTAGTCTATCTTGTTTTCACGATAATCACCAGCAAGGATTGGCGTTACATAACCCTAGTTTTTCCAATCTTAGCTGTCTCCGCTTCAGAGTCCATCCTATTCTTCTGGGATAAAGCAAAAAACAGAGTGCAATTGCCTAACATTAGACCTCGCCAAAAGAATATCATCAAAGTTGCTGCCGCAGTTTTAGTAGCTGTAGTGAGCGTTTCGGTAGTTTACAGTTCATGGGAAGCCTACGTATGGGTACATTTTGATCACGTCAACATTCCCATAGATGAAGCAACTCAATATGTGGTTGAGCGGGTAACACCAGATGAGAAGATAGTAGTTCTCTGCGCGGGAAACTACTTCAGCGCAGACATGGTGGAGTTCTATTTACTGTTGTCTGACCCAGAACAAGAACAGCCCATGCAGTATCCTGAATTGGCGGTTGACGCTTACAAGCCCTCCTTCAATTTCACTTGGCTGATTAAGAGTTCCGAAGCCTCGAATGTTAAATATCTGATGCTGTTCGAGCACGGCAACGGGACATACTATGAGTCAGACTGGAGAGCCCACGATGTGCTGGAGGCTATGCTTGACACTGACAGATTCACTGTTGAAAAAGAATTCGGGACCTTTCCCAGAAGGATATATGTTCTGCGATTTTTGTTAAACTCTCCGGAGTGAACATGAGATGATGCCGAGACGTGACCGCAAGCTTGCCGTAGCCATACCCGTTTCCATAGTCTCTGACATACCCCATCTGCGAGAAAAAACCCTCAAGATTGGTTTGATTGGCAGAGCAGCAGCCATCTTCTGCGTCAACGAAATCGTCGTGTTTCCAGACAATCTGGGCGTCAACCAGAAACGGGATAGAAACCTGATCGTCACCCTTCTATCATATATGGAGACGCCCCAGTATCTAAGAAGGCGGCTCTTCAAAATCAAGCCTGAGCTGCGATATGTGGGTATTCTTCCGCCCCTGCGTACGCCCCATCATCCTCTACAAAAGAGAGCAAAAAAGCTGAAGACTGGAGAACATCGCGAAGGAGCTGTGGTATCCGTTACCGAGGAGGGGTCGCTTGTGGACATAGGAGTCGAGCGGCCAGTGCTGATAGCCGACAAGCTGCCAGTAAACAGAAGAGTTACAATCGAAATAACAAAAGCTGGAAAGCACCCCAGAGTTGCGTTGGCTGACAGGGAGGAGATTGAAGCCTACTGGGGCTACACTGTAACACCATCAAAACTTTCTTTCGGGCAACTAGCTAAAGCGCATGCCTACGATTTGGTGATTGCCACATCCAAAATGGGAGCCCCCTTACCACAAGTCGCTGATAAGCTGAAGGAAAGATGGAAAAAAGCGGACAACATTCTGGTGGCTTTTGGTGCGCCAACTCAGGGACTTCAGGAGATTGTGGCGCAGGAAAACCTCAGTTTAGACAGGGTTGCCGATTTCACGGTTAACACTATTCCAGATCAGGGAACTGAGACCGTCCGCACCGAAGAGGCACTGTACGTTACTCTAGCCCTCCTGAACATTTTCGGCAAATGAAAAGAAGGTAAGATGAATCGCTTGTCTGCGGTGGCTATGTTGTGGTTGTGGTGGCGGCGGGGCGGTTTCCCAACTCAAGTGATGCGGTGATTGTTTCATTGTCTCTTATTATCGTTAAATCGATTGTTTGCCCCGGTAAGGTATATTCTTCCAGGTAAGCAGAGAGGTCATCTATGCCGGTTATTCGTGTTCCGTTAATAGCGACTATTATATCCCCGCCGATAATCACTTGCTCATCCCCGACTCTAACTTGCTCTGTTCCGCCCTGTAGTCCTGCTTCGTCTGCTGGTCCCCCGCTTGTAACCTCAGCAATCAGCCACCCATAAGTGACGCCAACGTCCATTACCTCAGCAATCTCGTAGCTCATGTCTGTTCCTGAGGCGCCCAGCGAAGGATGATCCTCATAAGATCCAGTGTTGATCAGGTCCTCAATTTCCCTCAAGATGGTGTTGGATGGTATCGCGAAACCTACTCCCTGTGAATCTTCCACAATAGCCGTGGCTATGCCCACAACTTGACCTTGATAGTTCAGAACTGGACCCCCCGAGTTACCGGGATTCAGAGGAGCAGTGGTTTGGATGACGTTGGGTATAACGTATCCGCCCGTGGTTTCTGCACTTAGTGTTCTGCCCAACGCGCTGACAAATCCTGTGCTCATTGAGCCCGCTAATCCGTATGGAGTGCCCACTACTATAACTGGGTCGCCAACCTGCAGGTTCGATGAGCTGACGATTTCGAGAGGAACATACTCTTTCTCCGGAGCGTCTACAGAAAGCACTGCCAATTCAGCGTAGGCGTCTGAGCCGAGAATCGTTGCTGGGTAGGCGTTGCCGTTTGAGAAAGTCACGGTGATGTTTATTGCGCTGTCGACCACATGATAGTTGGTGACAACCACCATCTGCCCCGTGAAGTTGTAGACGAAGCCAGACCCTTGAGCCACCGAGTAGTATGCTCGTCTAAACATGTCGTAACCCGTCAGCATCATAACGCGAATTACCACAACCGAGTCTGCAACTTGCGAGTATAACTGTGAAACTGAAACGTTGTCCCCTGAAACAACTGTGACGTTTTGGTAGGTCACATTTTGTGGGGACTGGATTTGGGAGAGTTGCTCTTGGAGTGTTGTAACCTGATTTTGTAGAGCATCAATGTCTTCTGAAGTAGCGGAATAACAACTCAAGTAGCCAAGCAACCCTCCAGCAACTAGGCTGGCTATGACAATAATTACCACAAGAACGGTTGAGGTGCGTGTGTTTTTTGGTTTTTCAGAAAGCTCCAACTATAATCCTCCCTGTCCACTCACTACATTAAACTCATCGGATGAAGAAAAAGGTTTGAAGACTATTTTGATTATTCTGCGCTTTTCCAGTCTTTCCATGGCTTCAAAGAAGCGGTGCTGCTCTTTTCCATTCAACCTAAAATGTTCCAGCATATCCTTCACCGAAGTTTGAGTGCATCCACAATGTTGAAACTGCCGCCGCAAATAGTTCACGACAAGCCGCTCTACTACTCCGCATTTCCATGTGGTGTCTCGGAGTAGAACAACGAACGCTTTAAGACGCCTTTGAGACCCACGTTTAGTTACACAAACCAAACTTTTTCACCTTTTTGAATATGCTCTGAAGTTGAGTCAAAACCTGCAGTTTGCCATAAAAGAGTTTTTCAGAATTAGACCAAAATTTGTTTGCTGAGCAAATTTTGCAGTGTGTTGTTTGAGACTAATGTTCTCGGACACCACCAAACATTGATTAGCTCTAATCTTGAAATAAATTTAAATACACAAAACAGGGAATGTTGGTATTACTCCTTAACTACAAAAGCTGAAAAGGTTGAATGTTTATTGAAGTGTCCACACTGTGGTGAAGAGGTTCCATACGAGAATGTCAAGTTTTGTCCGAACTGTGGCAAATCCCTTGTTGTGAAACAGAAAGCAAAAACAGATTTGGTGCTTGTAGCAGCCATGTTGACTATAATTTCAGCCACGTTTTCCGCTGGCTTGGGATGTGTTGGATTTCAAAGTTATCTGTTTTTGAGTAATAGTGAACTTGCCTCTCTAACACCAATTTCTTTGCTCGTTGGGCTTCTTAGCATTTTAGGTGCTGTGTTTGGCATCATTGCAGGCCTATTCATGCTACAAAGGAAGAACGTCAACTTTGCGATGTTAGGCGTTATTCTTCTATTGGTTTCGGCGTTTGGTGATTTCATAACTCTTTGGTATTCTGGCTATATACAATACGGCTTCATGGAAATTGCATTGTTTTGTGAAATAACAATAATCATATTCTCAATCCTGAGCGCAATGTTTCTCACCAAAACAAAGGCTGAGTTTATAGGCTAAATTCCATTTTTTTGCCTTAACTCGGCTATTCTTTTAGTCACGATTTCTCACGTCATTTTATCAATGCCGATTGAAGTAGTCCCCAATGAAGGCGGCAGAAGCTTAAAAAAGAGGGAAAGGAGGGGCTTTCTGTTTGCTTCGAAAGTTGTAGGTTAACTCATGGTTTGAATAGGCTGAAACCTCTAGCGCCTCTTCCACGGAAACCCCCCAGAAGAAGGGATGCATAGTTTTTCTTTCTCAGTGGTCATATTTTCAAACGCGGAGACGGAGAAGACTGAAGCGTCAAGAACTATGGCTGCAACTACGATGGACAGCAGTGCAAAAGCTTTGTTCTTCATTATCAACGCCATTCACCTCCGCTTTGGTTGGTATGCTCATCTTGATGGCTGATAATTAAACGGTTTTTCAGAATTACACCAAAATTAAACCATAATCTTCCCAGCGCAAAATATCAGTTCAAAAAAAGATATTTCATTTTTTATTGTGGCCTTAATGGACGTGACAGAACTGTCCCAAATCTTAGGTTTGATGTGAGTTAAGTTCGCTCTCAATCGCCCAAAATTCGTGAATTAACTCCCAGCCCTGATTTCTTGACGTAAGAACAGCATATATGATGCAGCAAAGCAGACAATTAGAACAACTGCTAAAACTACAATCTGCGGCCAGTTTGACAACATATCCTGTTCTGCCCCAAAAGAGCCGTAACTGACTACGACACCAGAACCAGAAGAAAAGAAGGGGGCATTTACTGTGATGAGGGATGTTGCGGCTTCTTGGTAAAGGATGGATGGCGAGAATCTTTGGATGAGCGACCTGATTTCAGAGTTCAGTTCCATTCGTTCCTGCCATTCTTCCATCATAGTTTGATCAATAGGTTCAAGAGAAGCGGATCCGTTATCACCTTCTGGCACAATCCTGAACATTCCTGATGGCATTTGAGTTGACACAAGAGCATTGGCTATTAGTGATGCCATTATAGTGATAACTATTGCTGAGAAGATCCACGTGGATATAGACATGAGCATAGATGTTGATGTTTTCTTGGTTAAGGTTGAGAAGAGAATTCCTATGGCAAGCCAGACTGACAGATAAAGTATTGTAAGCAACGTAAACAGAACTATCCTCAGAATTTCATCGGGTCCAGGACCAAACCCTAAAAGAGGAATTGCTACACCAGACATTATGCCAATGGTGGCTACTGTTAACAATGAAAGAGCGCCTATTCCTGCAAGGAACTTGCCGTTAATAACAGAATCTCTGAATATTGGCTGGGAAAGAAGCACAGAAAGGCTACCTTGTGATCTCTCCCTATTAATAGCATCAAAACCTAAAGCTAAACCAATGAGAGGCCCAAACATGAACATCAGATTTAGGAAAGAGTAGCCACCACCATAAGCGCCCGAGAATATGCTTATAAAAACAGCCGAAGTGTTCTCCCTTATTGATTCGGCGCCTTGATACGCTGAGAAAAGTGATAAAGCTAGTATCAGCCCGAAGAGCAGAATGAACCGTTTACTTCCAAGATGATCTGAAAGCTCTTTACGGCATATGACCATGAAACTCGCCATTTCTAATCCTCCGTATAGTAGTTGAGAAATATTTCCTCCAAGCTGTGCTCCTTTGGTTTCATTAACAGAATCGTTGAACCATTCTTCGTGATGGTTTCCGAAATCTCTCTGGACTTGTCGCTTTCCGCATGAACAAAGAGCTTATGATTTTCTTTGTCAACCGAAGTTACACCGTCAATATCTTTGATCTTTTGAATCAAGCCTGAGGGCATCTTCGTTAACTCAAATTCAATGGTTGTTCTATCTTCACCTACCAAGTGTTTGGATAGGTTCTTTATCGTGTCGGCAACCACAAGTTTTCCTTTACGTAAGATAAGCACCTTCTGGCATGTTTGTTGAATCTCGTACAGCAGATGGGAAGATATCAGTATTGTAAGACTTTGCTCCTTGTTCAACTTGATCAGAATATCTCTCAACTCCTTGGTGGCTTTAGGGTCCAATCCAAGCGTTGGCTCGTCGAAGAAAGCAACTTCAGGCCTCTTGATCAGCACCTCCGTAATCCCTAGACGTTGCTTCATTCCCCTAGAAAACTTCCCAACCTTAGTATCCGCCCACTTGGTTAACCTCACAGCCTCAAGCAACTCCTCTGTGCGCTTCTCTATCTCAGGTTCAGGTATGTCATTCAGTTGACCAATATACTGGAGGTTCTGCCTTGCGGTTAGGTCGTCATAATAACCTGCGCCTTCCGGCAACATCGCTGCGATCTGCCTTACTTCTTTTGACTCATTTATTACACTATAACCTCCTACTGAAGCAGTTCCTGAAGTGGGTAGAGAAAGTCCCATGAGCATCAGAAGTGTCGTAGTTTTTCCGGATCCATTTGGACCTAGAAAACCTACTACCTCTCCTCTGTTGACCGTTATGTCTAGCTGGTCAACTGCTTTTATGTCTCCATAATGTTTTGTCAGTTGCTGGGTTTGTATCATGGGTTCAGACATCTCTTTTCTTATCTCCTCTTGAATTTCCTGAAAACTAAGACAAGCGCTATGATGATTACGATAGCTATCCCAAATCCGTATATTCCCCACTCAGTTGGGGTGTTAACTGTGACTCTAACTTGTATTGGACTTGAGTCAACTTGGTCGCTTAAACCCGTCAGAGTAACCAAGTAGTCGCCCGAAACAGTATCTTTCGGCGTGTCTATAACAACATTAAACGAAAAAGACTCTTGGGGTTTAAGCAAATCCAATTGCATAGGGCTAATTTCGACATCCCAGTTCTCTTCAACTTCTATATCGAGACCTACGACAGTTAAAGATGAAAAACCTGTATTGATGACTGTCGCAGTAAAGGAAGCGGAACCTCCACTGGTAGTACTGGTCAGAAGGGTAGACATTGATAGTTTTAAGTCATAGGAGCCGATTATTGTAGCCTTTAGCTCTGTCTCAGCTAATACAGCACCAGTTTCTGATTTAGCCTGAACTGATATGTTGTAGGTATCAAGGTTAACTGTGCTTGGAGGAGTGACCTCAATAGCGAGATCCTCGGCGCCCCCCATGCTCATAGGCGCTATATCAAGCTGTGATATTTCTAGTGTCCCTGATTTGAAAACTGCTTTCCAGTCAGGAGGAGCCTCAATGGACAAGAATAGTAGTCTGTTTAAATCGCCGAAGTTCCCTAATTGGATCTGGTAATTAACGGTTTCTCCCGCTTCGACTGTTACTTCTGGAAATTTCGTGTTGATAACAATTTCTTCAATACTTTCTGGTTCAATTAAAGAAATAATCAGTGGAAGAGACCCTAAATTTTGATCGTTGGATTCCACATTAACTGAGACTTCATAGTTTCTGTCTGGTGTTGCGGAGGCAGGTGAATTCAATTCAACTGTAAGCGCTATAGATTCGTCGGCGCCAAGAATCATTTCTGTTACATACTCGTTGTCTGCAGTTTTTACGGAAGAACTCCAATTAGTGGGCACAGAGTCAACCGACACCTTGAAGCGCATTTCAACATCAAAGTGATTCTTCAACTCCACTTGAAATGCGATAGGGTCACCAGGTATAGCCCACTTTCCAGGAAATCTGCAAAAGAGCATGGATTCACTAGTGGGTTCGACATTTATCAGAAAGTCTATTGTGGAGACTGTTTTTCCGATAGCAGTTAGTGTTAAATTGTTGGCTCCGTCAGATGCCAACGGAACCGTGACTTCTAACTGTAAATTTAATGTTGAGCTTGGTGATAGCGCGGCACTTTTAATCTCACGACCATTCTGGCTCGATATTTTTGCAGACCATTCGTTAGAGTCAGATACAGAGAATTCTACTAATTCTATGTCTTCACCAATATTGCTTACCACAAAGGGTAACAGCAGTTTTTCTCCGGGATTTGCCACCGTGTTCAAGACTGAAGCAAATAAAGTTAAGGCTTCACTTATGACTATTTCACCAAGCTCAAGTTTTTCACCTGCGGATTCAAATGAAACAGTTTCAGTGGCAGTAACGTAGCCGTCCTTTGAAAAGTGAAGTGAGAAAGCTGTGCCTATTGGCAACTCAATAGTAAAGTACCCATCTGAAGATGTCTCGGCACTCTGGATAAAAGTTCCATCAGATAAACAGGAATCGACCGCGACTTGAATTCCGTTACCATATTCATCTACAATTCTGCCGGATACAGTGGCTGTAGGTTGGGTGCAGGTCAGTATTGTAAACATCAGGGATGAGTTAGTTATTCCAATAGCTGTTAGTGAAATGTTGTAATCTCTGTCTAAAGACGCCGTTAAGGGAACAGTGATCTCTAACTGAAGTGACATGCTCTGTCCAGGTGCGAGGCTTACTTTCGTAACCTCGTAACTCTGAGCTATTACTCTTGCAGACCATTCATTAGGGCTAGATATTAAGAAATCCACGACTTCAGTCTCTTCACCGGAATTTTGTGCTGTGAACGGAATTGTGACCTGATTTCCTAGATTGGATACTAATCTTAAGGTTGAGGTGGATAGCTTTAACGCTCTAAACAGAACAGTGGTGCCTATGTTGATAGGCTCGGTCTGTAACGTAATGCTCTTTACAACTTCAACATACCCTAATTTTTTGAGACGCAGGCTATACATTCCGAATTCTATTTCGTCAATTACAAAGTAACCATGTGGATTGGTGAAGGTATCAGCTGAAATTGCTCCGTCAGAGATTAATTCCACAGTAACGCCACTTAACACCACACCGTCTTCATCTACAACATAGCCACGAATAGCTGATGTTTCCGATTGACCGTATGCTGGCAAAGATGTTGGCCAGAACGCCATAATTGAAACAGAGCACAGTATAATAGCTACGAGTACTCTTTTTGGTTTTGAAACAGTTCCAAACGACATTGTGAAATCATCCAAAGTTTTTTTATTTTTGATAGTGTTTCATGTTAGCTCATCAATTGAATATAAATAAGTTTCTCAGAATTACACCAAAATTTTCTTAGAGTTATACTGGAAACAAACTTCATTTTTGATCACTGAATTATGTTTGCTGAAAAGTCGTTATTAGCTCTAGTTATTAGAACACTTCGTTCTATCGATAGAACAGCAACAAGCTAAAGCATAACTGTAATGTTCTGAAACAGAACAACAAAAGTTTAGCCAGTGAAGACAACAGTAACTTTGACGTACATAAGATGTTAAATAGCCCAGATTGAAGCCATAAAACACCATATAGGGACATTTGTTATAAGCATCAAAAGTATCTTTCAGTTAATTCTGTTGTTTCCGTGGAGCGGTGTGGATGGCTGTTCGTGTTCGCCCGTTGAAGTATTTGCTTGGTTGGCTTATTGCGGGAACTAGGGGCGGCGTAACCCGCGCCAAGATAATTGAAACCTTACAGGAAAACCCGCAAAACGCAAATCAGCTGGCGAACTCGCTTGAAATGGATTATCGAACCATAAGGCATCATCTAAAAATCCTGCAGACGAACAGGTTAATCACCTCTGCGGGAGACGGATATGGCACAACCTATTTTTTGTCTACGGAATTGGAGGAAAATTATTGTTTATTTGAGGAGATTCTGAACAAATTGTGGAAAAAACAAAAAAGGGAGAAAAAGAAGTGAACCTTGCAATGAACAAATACGTGAAAATCTGGATAATCGTGGTGATTGTGTTAGTGGTGGCTGCGATCTCAGATTTTTTAGCCATACAAAACGCCCCGTCTCATCCAACATCCGTATTCGACCCCAGACTTCCCTTTGGAAGTTTCAACTTTGAAGTTGACAGCTACTATTCATATACATGGGATATAGAGGTATTCTACAAGATCAAAACGATACTTTCCTCAATCAACGCCACACTCTTAGTTTTGCTGTTGGCTACATATGTTGACATGTACAGAAAAATCCAGTCGGAATTCACATTCGGACTGATAGTATTCTCAATGATTCTACTGTTTTACGCCCTCTCATCTAATCCCCTGCTGCAGTGGCTTTTCGGCTACCGAGCGTTCGGTCTCGGACCCTTCGCAATGCTTCCAGACATGTTCACAACCTTTGCCCTAGCTGTGCTGCTGTACCTGACAATGAAATAAAAACGAAAAGCCTGAAAACCAGACAACACGCAAATCCGCGAACTACCGAACAAACCCTCATATTAGGAGCCTAATAATACTTCATTGTGGAAAACTAGCTTTTTTCTGAAAAACCGTAGCCACCTAACCAAAAACGTGCCGGTTCCTTCGTTTCCAGTTGCTTGAAGCGGGTATACAGTCAGATTTTCGCGATTTCTTTCGAACCTTATATAAGGGTTCAAGATACTGATTGCCAATGCATCATGCCTAATTGAAACATGTTTTTATTGACTGTTTAAACTGACGCAACTTCCATTCCACGTTTGTTTGTACCCGCTGCAACGCCCAAATACCAAACAAAGGTTACATTCCACCCGCCTTTTGATTGATGCAAAACCGCGCTTTCAAATTTTGTCTTTTCGGCTGGCGCGAAAGGGGACGAAACCAAACAATATTTGCTTTTAGATGTGAATTTTGCATACGATGTAGTGTTTTATTTATCGTTTTTGTGACATGTAGCATCTGTTCCTCGTTAACCTGAACCCAAAAACGATGAGGATGGAAACGAAGCAAAACGAAATGCGGCAACAAGCAGAAAAAAATGGTTCGCTGGTGCTGAGAGAAGAAAAAGGCTAATAGGCTAGACTCTTACTCTTTGACGCGATTACGGTGAAGAGATCGGCGGTAATTCTTGCGGGCGGCTTCTCCAGAAGGTTCGGCAGAGACAAAGGATTAGTTGATTTGGCAGGTAAGCCCCTGATCCTCCACGTAATCGACCGAGCATCAAAAGTGGTTGATGATGTTCTAGTGGTAGTCAGCTCGGAAAAGCAGAAAAACAAATTTGAAACAATCTTGGAAGAGAAAGCAAATCTGGTTATTGACAAAGACGATTCTCAGAGCCCGCTTGTTGGAGCCATAACAGGATTCGAAACAACTAACGCAGAATATTCACTGCTTCTGCCATGTGACACTCCTCTGGTTTCAACACAGGTAGTTCAGTTTCTCCTGGACATGTGCGCCAACAGGAGCGCCGCTATTCCCAGATGGCCAAGCGGATACATTGAACCGCTTCAGGCAGTTTACCGCACAGAATCTGCCCTAACCGCGGCGAAGACGGCATTAAATCAGGGAAAAATGAACATGCAGTCAATGATTGATAAACTTAGGGGAGTGCGCTACGTTTCAACGATAGTTCTGGAGCAGCTGGAACCCGACCTCTTGACCTTTTTTAATGTCAACACTCCTAAGGACCTGAAGAACGCTGAATCCGTCCTCAAATAGCTGCCTATTTTATATTTGCTGTCGGTTTTACTGCTGTATATTGACGCAAAAATGTTTTCTAGAGAAAAATTAACCATCAATTTTTGACTTTTACGCCAATATTTTGACCCCATCCTTCCAGCATCACCATCACCTTTCGAACAGTTTTAGCAGTAAACTGTCAAAAACAGACTTGCGAACTTACGTAATAAGCATTTATCTGCCCGTGACCCTTACGTCAAGAGGCAAAGAATATTAAACAGTCAATGTTGACTCCAAATGAAGAGGCGGTGTCATTGAATAAAGTCGAGGTATTCCCGGTAACAGGTTTGCCTATCGTGAAAGAAGGCGACAACCTTGCTTCACTGATTTGCCAAGCAGCTGAAAAGCAGAGGACTCCCATCCAGAACGGTGACGTTATCGTAGTCACTCACGTTGTAGTTTCTAGGGCTGAGGGGAACGTTGTAAATCTCGAAACGGTAGAGCCCTCAGAGTCCGCCAAAACCGTTGCAAAAACAACACATAAAGACCCAAAACTTGTAGAAGTTATTCTCCGGGAATCCAAGAGCATCGTACGAATGAGTGGCGGGAAGCTCATCACAGAAACCAAACATGGCCTTGTCTGCGCCAACTCGGGAGTTGATCAATCCAACGTTCCGGGAACTGGTAACGTGGCGCTTTTGCCTAAGGATGCTGACCGATCAGCTCGAATGATAAAAAATAAGATAATGCAAACAGCTGGGAAGGATGTTGCCGTCATCGTCTCGGACACTCACGGACGCCCTCTACGTCGGGGTGAAATCAACATAGCCTTGGGCACCGCTGGATTCGAGCCAATACGCGATCGAAGAGGCGAAAAAGACCTTTTCGGTTACAGGATTACAGTTAAGAAAACCGCCATCGCCGATGAACTGGCCTCAGCCGCTGAACTGGTCATCGGACAAACAGACGAGGCAATTCCCGCAGCCATAATCAGAGGATACCCCTACCCAAAATCTGAAAAGGCGAAAGCAACTAAGCTGATACGCCCTCGAGAAGAAGATTTGTTTATCTGAAACATTTTCTGGAATAAGAAACAAATGACCACCAAAACTAACGTCCTGATATCACTATTGAAACTGACAAAAAGTGGTTCCGTTGCTGAAGAAGCTGTTGCCATGGAAGCCAACATTCCTGTCCACGCTGTCAACAATGTTTTGCGGGGTCTTCGTGAAATCGGGCTCATCGAATGTGAAAACGAACAAATCGAACTATCTTCGAACCAGCGCGTCAAACTTGCCATTCACGCCATCAATCATGGAACGGATATTGAAAGAGTATGCAAGGTTCTTGAATGGAAGGAGTTTGAAAACTTCGCAGCCACAGCCTTTGAAGCAAACAACTTCGCTGTTAAACGCAGCTTCCGTTTCAAAGCCTCAGGGAGAAGATGGGAAATCGATGTCCTCGCGATTAGTGAACCGATTGTTGTTTGCGTAGATTGCAAACGTTGGCGGCGGGGTTGGGGCAATTCAGCAATAACAAAAGTTGCTGCTGCACAGGCAGAGAGAACAGAGGCTTTGGCAAAAGCGCCCCATCTTCTACAACGAAGAGTAGGGTTATGCGGATGGAAGAAGCCGATTCTCTTTCCGGTGATTCTCTCTTTGTTTCCTGGTCCTGTGAAATTCTACAACAAAGTGCCTGTTGTTCCCATCCTGCAACTACAAAACTTCTTGAACGAGTTTCAGGGGCACATGAGTGAATTAACCCACTTTCGAGCAAATTTAGGACCTGAGCTAGCCGATTACATCGACAACAGTCAATAAGGCGGACACATTATTTGCATCTACTCAACTGTAGAAATGGTGTCAACAACCGTTTTCTTCACCGCCTTCAACGCTGGATACAGGCTGCACACGCAGAGAAGCCCTAAAACAGCAAGTAGCCCTGCAGACAAAGAAATGAGGGTGGCCTGAGAGAGGACGGGGTTAGGAATCAAAAACCTGAACGTGATAAACAAGCCAGCAGAAATTCCGATCGCCCCGCTGACCAAAATGATCATTGCAGCTTGGGAAAAAACGATTTTCATTATGCATCTTGGTTTGGCGCCCAAGGCTCTCATGACACCGAACTCGTGCTGTTGACCTGAAACTGACAGCATCAGGTAGCTGAGAAGAGAGATTACGGCTGTTGCCAGAGAGAAAATAGGCAGAAGCATAACCAAAGACCAGACGTTATTCAGAAAGTTCACGTGCTTATCCAGAATCGCGTCAAGTTCCACAACCTCCAAATTCTCTGCTGAAGCCACGTTTTCTATTTGGGCGAGAACCTGCTGCTTATCTGACTCATCAACTTGGAGAAGAAGAAGATTGTATCCGTGCTGCCCATGGTCATTGTACAAGGTTTCTATGGGCATGTATACAACTTTTCCGTTGTTCAGCGGGTCCACGCACACCCCAACTATGTCGTAGGGTAACAAACTTTCGTCGAAAACCTTGATTGACTGATTCAAGGCGATACTAAACATGTTCACAGCCAAAGAATCGCCGACCATCGTAGCATCCTGATCGTTTTCACCCAGTTTTCTTCCAAAAATCAGCCAATCATTGACAATATTCTCAGATTCGACACCCAAAATCAATGCATCATCAACTCGCTTGCTACCTACGATTACAGCCCCCGTTTGGTCAATGGGATCAAGAATAATTCCAGGAACCGATCGAACAGACTTCTCCAGCACGAAACGGGGATCAACCACACTAATCCCATGTACATCATCCATCTTATTTACAAGAGACTCTGAAATAACGAACTCTGAATCAAGCCAGTCAATTTGCTCCAGTTCTTTATCTTCAAAAAACTGGGAAAGGAGGCTTACATAATGATCTGTCAGAGTTGGATGACCCACAAGAACGATGTTTCTGCCGATGGCACGTTCAACATAGCTTGCAGTAGTCTGATTGGCAACTATTCCCCCGGCAATCGTCACCGTAGCCAAAGTCAAAACCATACTGAGGCAGATTATCGCTTGGCTGGTAGCCGTTTTTCTGCGCAGCAAACTTCGGAAAGCCATCCTAAATGTCAAACCAAGCCTTGAAGGGGCTTTCTTTCCCAGCGCCGCGGTTGTTCCCAGCTTGTAGATGGGCGACATGGCTTCTGTGGGTTTCGCTTTGGCTGCTCTGCGTATGGGTAAAGCTCCGGAGAGGTGTGAAAAGATGAGGAGGACAATGCAGATGACCATAATTACCGCTGGGTCGAGAGTTTGGGAAATAGAGAAGCCGGCAAAATTCAAGAATATTGTGGAAGCGTAAAATGCTGCAATCCCCGAGATTATTCCGGCTAATGTGCTGAGGAAAACGAGCAACGAGAGTTCTGTGGCGAAATAGGCAAAAATGGAGCCGCTTAAACAGCCTGACGCCTTCATCACTCCAATATCCCGCATTCGCCCAGACATTGTAAGATGGACTAGAAAGGATGTTATAACAGGGCCTGTCAGAAGGTTTAATATGCTGACAAAGAGGATGAATTGAAAGAATATATTGGAGAATCCACTGGTTAATCGTCCCGCTCTGGCGAAAAAGATGATTTCGAATCCCAAGTTGGTTCCAAAGATAATGAGAAAAACTGTCGCAGCCGTGGATATCGTTAAACCGAGAACAGTTAACGCTGTCTGAGTTCGTCTTCTCGACAAATCTTTAATCGGAAAAGAAATCTCACTCATCTAGTCGTGAGCCTCCCGTCCTTCAGAAACAAAGAACGGTTCGCAAGTTTCATCAGTTTTTCATCATGCGTCGCTACAACAACGGTCTTTCCTTCATCCCTAATTTTCTCTAGAATGTCAACAATCTCTAAGCCTGTTTCAGTGTCCAAGTTTCCGGTAGGCTCATCCGCGAGGACAAGAGGAGGATCGTTAGCTAAGGCTCGGGCAAAGGCTATTCTCTGGCGTTCACCTCCACTGAGTTGAGCAGGAAAGTGGTTGCCTCGATGCTGCAAGCCAACCAGTTTTAGCAGTTTTTCTGAGCGGTCTTTGATTCTTTGTTTTGACCAGCCAGCCAGCTCTATGACAAACGCGATGTTCTCAACGGCTGTTAAGGTTGAAATGAGATTGTAGGATTGGAAAACAAATCCGATGTAGGCGGCGCGGAAGGTCGCCAAAAAGTTCTCGTCGTATGTGCCGAGGTCGTGGTTGAAGACAACAATTTTTCCGCTTGTGGGTTTATCTAGGGCTCCGATCAGATTGAGGAGAGTTGTTTTTCCTGCACCCGAAGGACCGTAGATTGAAATGAATTCACCCTCCTCAACGGTGAGGTGTAAGTTCTTTATGGCTTCAACAACCACATCATCGATTTCGAATTGCCTGCACAAACCCGAAGCCACAACAGCTTTCTCTTTCAATGTCTGCCGCCCCATTTGGATCTGAAATCGTGGAAATACCGAGGCTGCTTCACTTCCGTTTCCCCTTTGCCAAGTTGTTCAAGTGTAATGATTTTCTGTCTTTGAAAGCGTTATGGTACAATCATTTAATGGTGTCTAGGCGGGAGTGCGTTGATGCTTTTGTATCCACGGATACCCAAAAGAATCTGCTTAACGTCATTGTTTCTCAATTTTGGATCAAAGGCTCACGAACACTTACATGTTTTAACTTCAAAGGCCTACCCTTTTTGTGTAAAAAACATGAGTGTACATTGTTGCCTCTGGAACATTTCAACATTCTCGGAAGTGATGCTGGATGACCGAAACTGTTGCTGATTGCGTCGGTTTTGGGTGGACACTGAGATTTCTCTGCTGTTTTGTTCCTTGAAAGTTTGTATCCTAACAGTTTGACGAAACTGTTACTTCAACAATGTTTTGCCGTTAAAATGCTTATTTCAACAGCATTCAGTAACAAATGTTGACATCTTTGGATTACAGAAGCCCTGTGCAAATTTTTACTCAGAAAATTGATACCAAAAACCTGCTTTCTTTGAATAAGTTAAAACCTTTTCTTCAGTAACTTGGGGAAGTATCTGCGCCAGTCCAAGTGAGCATACCGGGACATGGCAGAGCCGACGCCAACCATGCTGCGCAGGGTCCAGCCGCCATAAACCGAAAGGTCAAAGCCTGTAAATCCGAAAGTCTCGATTAATTCGGTAGCTCGCAAGTGACGTAGAGCATGGGTTCCGAACGGTTTCATGTGCGCCCTCACTGGTTCAGGTTTCGGGTTCTCAGGGTCATACTTATTGTATTTTTCTATGGGGTAGCTCAGACCGGAAAAAGTCTCTTGTGCGTAATCCCAAGCCTTTTGTCTGGTGAAGGGGAACACTTTGTCGTCTCCGTGCTCGCGATAGTAATTGTAGAGCGGTTCTGTCCAGGGCTCATAGACTTTTTCAAGAGGCAGGGCGATCTTTCTTATTTTTCCGTCACGCTTCGCGGTTCGGACTGTGAAGATTGCGGCTCCTGTTTTGATGTCTCCGAGTTCGAAGGTTTCAAGTTTAACGTCCTGTCCGGTTGGTCCGCGAGCCACAGTTTGGTTATGTGTCACGTCGTAACGGTTTGTTGCTCCAATTATTTCTGATGCCCGCGCACAAAACAGGTATGCAGCCATCAGGCAGAACTTTGCCTCCTCTTTCGTTGCTGACTCTATTCGCTTTCTCACGGTTTCGACTTCAGGCAAAGTCAGGTCAGACATCTTGTTTACCGCTCACAGGTGAATTTAACTCTTCAAATATTTAAGACTAACAGTTGACGAGAACTGTTAAGCATAGTATTGGACAAGCAAAATGAGTTCACACGCCGCCTGGAAGCCATAATTATTGATAGTGACGGCGTTTTTTATAGATAATACGCTAGTCACCAACATCACCAACACGTCCAGAAACCCCTTCCACAGCAGGGAAAAGTGGCTGGTTTTGCCTACTCCACATGCCACACAAAGACCCATTGTCAAAATCAGAGCCCAAAACAGCGCCCTTTCAGAACAGAAGCCTCACTACCAGACAGGCAAAAATGATGGTGACACTGCAAAGCGGATACAAAAGCATCACCCAGTTCCATCTCAGTAGCCCCGATGTGCTCTTGTTTTCGAAAAGATAATATTCTTTCTACCATGAGTTAGTAGTTAGATGAGTGCAGCATGCCAGCTAATCTCCCTGCAGAAGCCAAACAAAAATACCGAGAGGCGTCCCTTGCTAGACGACCTGAGGAAAAAATAAAGAAATTGGAAGAGTTCATGAGCTTATTCCCTAAACACAAAGGTACCGAAAACCTTCGCGCCCAAGTCAAAAGGAAAATTTCGCAGCTGAAACAGGAGATCAAAGACAAAAAGCAGAAGAGAACTGGCGTAGCAACAGGACCCAAGGTTTTCGTGGAAAAAGAGGGAGACGCCCAAATTGTCCTCTTGGGACCAACTAACGTTGGACGCAGCAGCCTATTGTCCACTCTAACCAACGCGAAAGTGGCGATCTTAGGTTATCCATACACCACAACTGAGCCGACACCCGGCATGTTTAACTACCAAGACCTGCAGTTGCAGATGGTTGAGACGCCAGCGCTTATGGAGGGTTCATCAGAGGGGGGCTCTTGGGGGCTGCAAACATTAACTTCTGCCAGAAACGCTGACGGCATTGTTTTGATGGTGGATTTGTCGCAGAACCCAGTTGAGCAGTTCTCGCTCATTTCCAGCGAGTTGGAGAAAGCAAAAATTCTCACCAAAAAGCCCAAAGCCCGAATTGAGATTGAGAAGAAGCACATGGGAGCCAAACTGAAGTTCATTGTTTTGGGGAAGCTGATTGACTGCACGGTTAAGGATTTGGTGCGTCTTCTCAAAAGCTATGGGATACGTGATGCCACGGTTAAGATTCGGGGCGAAGCGTCGCTTGATGATGTTGAGGAAGCCGTCTTCGAGGGCAAAGTGTATAGGCCAGCCATAATTTTAGCCAACAAGACAGACCATCCGCTGGCTGATGAAAGACTGGAGCAACTGAAGAAGGCTGTGGGAGACGAAATGAAAGTTATTGCTGTCTCCTGTGCAACAAAAGCTGGAATCGAGAAACTGGGAAATGAACTGTTTGGCATGCTGGACATTATTCGGGTCTACACCAAGGAACCGAACAAGAAAGATGCATCCAAGCGGCCTTTCACAATCCGAAAGGGCTCCACAGTCTTTGACTTGGCAAAGCGGATTCACAGCGACTTCTATGAACAGTTCTCTTATGCGAAAGTGTGGGGAAAGAGGCTGCGTTTCAGCCCACAAAAGGTCGGTGGAACCTTTGCTCTTGAAGACGGCGACATAATTGAACTCCACATGAAATGAGGAATAAACATCTGCGGTTAGGTGGAAACAACAAGTTTTTGTTGCTTAGGTTTACTAGAAAGACTGTTTTCAGTTAACGCTATTAGAATACACTAATGAATGTGTGAACCTTAGACAGGAATCTTTTGTTGTGCTGCTGATTTTCAGAAAAAAGACTGTTTTCAACAATGTACCTTTATTAGGAGACTAATAGGGCCTGCTGGTTTGTTTCGGTGTTAACAAAAAATTGTGAAAAGGCTGTTTTCAGCAATGAAGTATCATTAGTCTCCTACTATAAATGTAGAGGCAGTGAGATTTTATGATGAGTCGCTGTTTTTTGCCTCAGCCTTAAAGCCATAGTGTTTCGTTGTTTTTCGTTTGTCTCGACACAATTTTTCTGGTTCAATTTAACGTAAAAAACGGGGGAGGCTTGTGCAGACAACCAAAAAATGCTAAAACAACCATTCAACTCTGCAAAGTTTACAATGTAAATGTAAATATTGCTGTGTTTCGTTCGGTTTCGTTTCATTCAATAGAATGTTATAACTGCTTTGGATTAGCTGGTTTTTCAGAATTTCGTTACAAAAGGTCGAGAAAAGCAAAAATTTACGGTATAGAATGGCCGAAGTCACGTTTTTAGACGAAAACCTTCTGTGAAAACATGTTTTAGGCGCCGTCAGGAGCTGAAATCGAGGTGAAAATTTTGTGTTTTTGGGCAGTATATAAGCTTCGAAGCTAAACGTGAATCTCTGACCAGACACGTCTTTCACTTAGACGAAAAATGGCTGACTGGAACAAAAACTGGAGAGGTTTGGTTTATTCGCCGATTGCCTGCATGATAATTGTTCTCTGCCTAGGGTAGACGTCAGTTTCCACGAATACGAGGGACTGCCAAGTACCGAAGACAGCTTCGCCGTCTATGATGGGCAGGGTTCTGTCTGGGGGCAGAAGCATCGACCTGAGGTGGGAGTGGGCGTTTGAGGGATGCCTGTAACCGCCATGCTTAGGAATTATCTTTTCCAGAAAATCTTTGACGTCCCTGTCTAGGCTTGGTTCATGCTCAGTTAAGATGAGTACTCCAGTTGCGTGGGGAGCAAAAACGTGAATCAACCCGTTCTTGATTCCGGACTTGCGCACAACCTCATGAACTTTCCTGGTTAAGTCCATGAAATCTATTTCGCCCTTGGTCGAAAAAGCAACCTTCTCATTAAAAACCTTCACGTCACACATCATCCTGACATTAGAGGATACGTCCGAGGTGTAAAAACATTATCGCTAGGCATAGCTATGTTTTAGCTAATTCAGAGAGAGTGCGTTGATGCTTTTGTATCCGCTCCGCTAGAAAACAATGAACCGCAGCAAACAGAGTTTGTTTTTACTTTTCTTTTGCAACCATTACTTCAGTTGCTTTGATTACGGCTTCGATGCTGTCTCCAGCTTTCACGTCCAGTTCTTCAACCGCTTCTTTGGATATGATCGCTGTTACAACGACTGGGGCTTCTATTTTGATTTTGACTTTCGCTGTTATTATACCCTTGTCGACTTTCTGAACTGTTCCCTTCAGTCTGTTTCTTGCACTTATTTTCAATCCAACATACTCCCAAAGTGTTTCTTCACCCATTAATTCACTCAAGTGTCCTTCAGCTCTCTGGTATTCGCTCAGCAACTTTGTGCCCAATTCTGTGAGCGTGGCTCCACCACCCCCTTTGCTGCCGCCCTTGAAGGTATTCACCACCGGTTCGCCTAATCTTTTCTCCAGTTTCGCCAAATAATTCCAGACGTACCGGTAAGACATTCCCGTTTTTTTGGCTGCCTTAGAAATAGATTCCACCTCTTTGATGGTTTCTAGGATTTCTGCTCCGCCTTTTCCTATCAGCGGCTCTCCTTTGTATTCAAGCCAGAGTTTGAACAGCAGTTTGTGCTTGTTTTGAGTGAGCATTGGGCTTCAATACTAGGTATCGCTGTTGTATATATAAAACTCTGCTGGGTGCCTTGTGTATGAGATTAATGTAAAGAGTTAAATATACGATATGTTTTCACTTACACAACGGTGAAATGCATGAAAAAATATTACGGAATAATCATAATCGCAATCATAATTGCAGCCGTCGGCATAGCCGCATGGGCACTAAACGCACCACAAGACAAAGTGATACTAACAGTTTCCACCACAACCAGCCTCTACGAAACAGGACTGCTAGACGTACTTGACACGAAATTCGAAGTGATATATCCGAACATCAACGTCACTTTCATCTCACAAGGAACAGGCTTGGCAATAGAAACAGCAAAACGAGGAGACGCAGACATGATCGTTGTTCACGACGCTGTAAGAGAAAAAGCATTTCTTCAAGATGGCTACGGTGTCAACAGAAAAATTGTAGCTTACAACTACTTCGTTATTGTCGGTCCAGAAGACGACCCAGTAGGCATAGAAGGACTTGGTCCAGTGGAAGCTCTGCTGAAAATAAAAGCTGCTGGCGAAGCTGGTGACGCAGTATGGGTTTCCAGAGGAGATGATTCAGGCACACATGCAATGGAGAAGAGACTATGGAACGCTGGAGAAGAAGACACAACAGAACTCAGAGAAACAGACTGGTATTGGGAAAGGGGATCGGGAATGACCGCGACATTGGCAATGGCAAACGAAAAGAGAGGATATACCTTATGTGATAAGGGAAGCTATCTGAAGAATTTTGTTCCAGGAAACATTGATTTAGTGATTCTGGTTGAAACTGGAAGCGTTGACACATTGAACGTTTACAGCGCAATAGCATGTGACCCACAGAATCCTGATTTATCGCATGTAAAATTCGACGAAGCGATGAAATTTATCAACTTCCTTGTGTCGGACGAAATTCAAGAGCTCCTTGCTGACTTCGGTGTTGATGACTACGGACTAACATTGTTTAACCCTGCAGTTGAAGTCTTGGCAGAAAACACTGATCCCAAAGTAGCAGACTGGATTAAACAAACTGCATTCATAGACGGAACAGAATGCCCAACCAACAAACGTTACAACGCTGGCGACCTAACGTTCTTAAATGCTGCGATTATCCCATTAATAAAATGAGAGACATCTAATTGACAGGTCCAATCATTGATGGAATAGTCAAAGCATTCCAACTCCTTTTTTCTCTCGACACAGAAATTTACAGCATAGTTCTTCGATCATTGTACATATCGGGGTTAGCGGTAGTCATGGCTTCACTTTGGAGCCTACCTATAGCCACAATTATAGCTTTGAAAAATTTCCGCACCAAACGCTTCATCCGAGGATCATTTAATGCCTTTATCGGATTCCCAACTGTGGTGCTTGGTCTTCTACTCTTTTTGCTGTTTTCAAGATCTGGACCATTAGGTGCATTCGGACTTCTCTTCACGCCTTTAATGATCACTATTGGACAAGCAATTCTCATAACCCCCATACTTGTCAGCTTCATAACAAGTGCTGTTGAAGCCATTGACATGGATCTCAGAGATTTAGCTAGGACACTGGGATCAACAGAAATCCAAGCATCAATAGCTATTCTACGAGAAGCTTCTGGAGGTGTGATACTTGCGATTCTAGCTGCATTTAACAGGGCATTCGCAGAGTTGGGTGTTGCAATGATGGTCGGCGGCAACGTTTATGGGAGAACACGGCTTTTAACAACGGCTATCGCTTTAGAGACCAACAGGGGAGACATTCCGTTCAGCATCGCGTTGGGCGTCATACTTTTGGCAATAGTTTACACACTAAATATTGCAATTAATTATCTTAGGAGGCGCTAAAAAATTTCTGTTCTCATAGAACTACGTGATGTCTGGAAATGCTTCGACCCAATCAATGCTCTTCAAGATGCCAATCTCAGAATCATGAAGGGAACAATAACAACTCTGCTAGGACCAAGTGGCTCAGGAAAAACAACTCTTCTGCGAATACTTGCAGGGCTGGACAGCCCAAGCCGTGGAACTGTTTTTTATGGAAACAGCATGATCACGGATAGTGAACAGAACATCCTTCGGCAAAACGCCACCATGGTCTTCCAAAAGTCAATATTCTTTGACACAACAGTCTACAACAACGTAGCCTACGGCTTGAAATTGAAAGAGGATCTTTCAAAAGAAGAAATCAACAATAAGGTGGAAGAGGCTCTGGCGCTAGTAAGACTGGAAGGTTTCGAGAAACGCCGCGCAAAAAAATTGTCAGGCGGAGAACAGCAGCGGATTTCCCTTGCCCGCGCATTAGTGCTAGACCGAGAGCTGCTGCTGCTAGATGAACCAACCGTCAATATTGACCCCAAAAACGTTTCAATAATCGAAGAAACAATCCTGCGGGTAAACCGAGAAAAGAAAACAACAATTGTTCTGGCAACCCATAACATGTTTCAGGCGGAAGCCATCAGCCAGAGAGTGACGCTGATTCTGGAAGGAACCGTGAAGCAGACGGGAACAAAACAAGAAATCTTCGGCAAATCAAACAAATACTTGACAAGCTTCGCGCGCCTAGAAAACGTTTTTTCAGGAATCTCCAAAATCAGCGAAGACCGCACATCACTCATAGACGTTGACAAAAATCTCAGTATCGAAGCGTCATTTAGTATAGCTGGAAAAATATCAGTTTATGTGAGACCTGAAGACATTCTCGTCTCAACTAAACCGTTGCAATCAAGTGCAAGAAACGTTTTCGAAGGAAGAATCATAGGAATCACAGACATTGGATCTATTGTACGATTAACTGTTAATGCAGGAAAGAAGTTCACTGTTCAAATAACAAAAAAATCGTTAACTGAACTGAACCTAAATATTGGCTCTGAAGTCTACCTTACATTCAAGGCTTCGGCAGTTAACCTGATTTAACTGTCCCATTTTGCAGGTTCAGTAAATTACTGAGTGCCCCCGAAATACCTGAGACACCATCACCAGAAAGCCGGCTATGGCAAGAAAACAACCCACCACAGCAATATATGTTCCAGAAAGAAGGTCTTTTGAGTTAAGCACATCATTAGCTATAGATGTGCCGTAAAAGAATATGAGCAGACCCACCAACATCAGACCGATGGCAAACATCATCATTATTGGACGCATGCCAACCACTTCACATAACCTCTCGATTGAATCCCAAAAAGCATTTACGAATAGAGAATATTGATCAAAAATAAGCTCTGTTGTCACTTCTCATCTTCTGTTGTTTGTCTCTGACCTTTAAACGTGGCAGGTTACTATCTGAAACCAGAAACAATTTTATGAAGTCAACAGAATCCCTTAGAGCAGCAGAAAGGATGCAGCAAATTCATGATCAAAGCAGTGATTTTCGACCTCGATGGCACCCTCAAAGAATTCAACCTCGACACCAAAGCCTGCAGAACCAAAATCATAAACCTCCTCACCCAACAAGGCTTCTCCCGCTCTCTTTTCTCGCTTAACGAAAGCGCCTTCGACATGCTGAAAAAAGTTGAAAAATCTCCAATAATCAAAGATAGAAAAATCCCGTTTACAAAAATCAAGGACATGGTGTTTTCTGTTGTTGAAGAGTTTGAGTTGGAAGCTGCCAGAACAGCCAAAATTTTTGAGAATATACCGGAGACCCTGAAGACTTTAAAGGATATGAAACTGAAAATTGCCTTGTGTACAATAAGCAGCAAAAAGACGACAGATTACGTTCTTAAGCGCTTTCATCTTGAACATTTTTTTGATGCAGTAGTTCCGCGGGAGTCTGCTTCTGAGGTTAAGCCCCATCCTACGCATCTGGAGGCTGCATTGGATGCCTTGAGAGTCAGGTCCCAGGAAGCTGTGCTGGTGGGAGACAGCGTTAAAGATATCCAATGTGCTGTTCAGCTTAATGTCCTTGCTGTTGGGGTGACAACAGGCCTTTCGTCCAGAGAAGAGTTGACCTGCTCTGGCGCTCACTATATAACCTCTTCAGTCACTGATATTCCAATCCTAGTAGAGCAACTTAACAGAAGAAATGTTGAATAGCTCAGTCATGTTCAACCCCCCAACATTCCGAATATGATTTAACAGATTACTAATTAATACTCTCCTTCCATAATTATCTTATACTCTAATTCACGGAAATAACAATCGGTCTTCAAAATCAATTTCACGGCAAATAGGATGATGAATTCACATATGCTAGAATCATCTACTGAGCAGTTGCAAAAAAAACCTGTAAGCTCAAAACCTGAAACGCTGATACGCGTTTTACATGTGGATGATGATGCTGATTTTTTGAAATGTTCTAAACGAATTCTGGGAGTGCATGATTCGTTCCAAATAGAAACTGCCCTATCTGTAAAGGAAGCCCTGCAGAAACTTGGGCAAAAATCGTATGACGTGATTGTTTCTGACCATGTGATGCCTGAAAAAAATGGATTGGACCTCCTGAAAGAATTGAGAGATAAAGGAAATGATATCCCGTTCATTTTGTTCACTGGAAAAGGCAGAGAAGAAGTAGCGATTGAGGCGTTGAATTTGGGCGCCGACCAATACGTCAACAAAATCGGCAAACCAGAAGTGGTTTACCATGAATTGACGCACGCCATAAGAGAGATGATGAAAATTAGAGAGACGGAAAAGGCATTGCAGAAATCGGAAGAAAAATATAGGCGCCTCTTCGAGAACGCACCTGTCGTTATCCTCACGTTGGACTTGAAAGGAAACGTGACCTCCGTAAACAAGGTTGCAGAGGAGTATGGGTTCAAAAAAGACGAGATCGTTGGAAAAAATATGCGCAAGTTTGTTTTCAAGAGGTACTTGCCAAAACTGCTCAAAGACTTTGCACAACTATCTCGAGGAAAAACGGTGAAAGGAAAATTTGAGATAGAGACTCCAAACGGAAAGAAAACAGCAAGATACAAGAGCAATCCAATAATCATAGATAACAAAGTTGTCGGCATACAATCGGTTCTAACGGATATAACTGAACGCAAGACGGCTGAAGAAAAGCTGCTGGAGAGCGAAGAAAAATTCAGGAATCTTGCGGAAAAGTCGCCGAATATGATTTTCATCAACAAAAAAGGCAGAGTGATTTACGCTAATAAGAGATGTGAAGAGGTTATGGGATACAGAAGGAAAGAGTTTTACTCTCCTGATTTCAACTTCTTCACCTTAATTGCCCCAGAGTCCGTAGAGTTGCTGAAGTCAAGTTACAGGCGACATTTGAAAGGCAAAGAGATTCTTCCTTACGAATATACCATCATCACAAAAGACGGAAAGAAAATAGAAGCAATACTCACGTCAAAATTGATAATTTATGAGGGAGAACAAGCAATCCTTGGAATAATAACCGACATTACTAAGCGCAAAAAAGCAGAAGAGGCGTTGAAGGAGAGTGAAGAACGTTTCAGACAGATTGCGGAAAATGCCGAGGAATGGATTTGGGAAGTAGATGCCAATGGATTATACACTTATGCAAGTCCAGTAGTGGAAAAGGTGCTGGGATACACGCCAGAAGAGCTTGTTGGAAGAAAGCATTTCTATGACCTGTTCCACCCTGAAGACAGAAAAAACCTAAAAAAGGCAGCACTTCGGGTTTTTGACGAAAAGCATTCTTTCTCTGGTTTCTTTAACCAATGTGTGCATAAAAATGGGAACACAGTATGTTTGTCGACGAGTGGAGTTCCGATACTGGATGATGAAGGCAACCTTCTGGGATATCGAGGTTCAGATAAAGACATCACTGAACAGAAGTTGGCGGAGGAGGCGTTGAGGGAGAGTGAGGAGAAGTATAGGGAGTTGCTTAATGGGATGAATGACACGGCTTGGGTGATTGATTTTGATGGTAAGATTGTTGATGTGAATGCTGCGGCTACTAAGGTTTTAGGTTATTCTAGGGAAGAATTTCGTTCTATGGGGCTTACAGGTATTGATTCTAATCTGGATCCAAAAGAAATTAAAAGTCTTGTTAGCGGAATGCCGGCGGATGAAGTGCAGGTTTTTGAAACAGTGCACACCACCAAAGATGGGAAGAAGATTCCAGTGGAGATATCATCCAGTCTTGTGACTTACAGAGGAAAACGTGCGATTTTGAGTATTGCAAGGGACATCACCGAAAGAAGGAAGGCAAGTGAGGCGCTGAGGCAATCGAATGAGAGGTATAGAACTGTTTTTGAGAACACTGGCACTGCGATGTGCATTCTTGAGGAGGATAGGACGATTTCCATGGTCAACAGGCAGTTTGAGGAGTTGAGTGGCTACTCTTGGAAAGAATTGAAGGGGAAGAAGTGGACAGATTTTGTCACCAAAGACTATTTGAAACGAATGAAGAGATACCATGAAGCAAGGAGAAAGAAGGGCAGAAAAGCACCCAAACATTACTTCTTCGACTTTGCCAACAAAAACGGTCAGATAAAGAATTGCATGCTCACAGTCAACCTGATACCGGGAACAAAAAAGACAGTGAATTCTATCTTAGACATCACTGAGTTGAAGAAAGTCGAGAAAGCGCTGCTGGAAGCTGAGAAAAAATATCGGAAAACCATTCTAAACGCTAATGTTGGAATAATAAATTATAGTCCAAAAGGTAAAGTGAAGATTCTCAATCCAAAAATGGAGCAGATGACTGGTTTCACGAGATCGGAAATCCCAACTTTGAAGCATTGGTTCGAGAAGCTGTATCCCAACAAGGAGGAAAGATGTAAAATCGAAGACAGATGGTTCAAAAGAATGTCGGAGGAAGGCGAAGTCAAAGAAGGACACGCAATAATCACCACAAAGGACGGAAAACGCCGCAATTTACTGTTTAACGGTGTTCGCCTAGAATCAGGAGACTCCATCGCCTTCGCTGAAGACATCACTGAACGCAAGGAAGCTGAAAAAAAATTGGATACGGTAATGAACAAACTGGTGACAATTAATGAGAAGTTGAGCGTGGTTGGCAGGCTGACGCGGCATGATGCCCGAAACAAGCTCTCTGTTATCGCCAACAACGTTTATCTAGTTAAACAGAAACTGCCAGCCGATCACGGCGCCCTAGAATTTTTGCATGACGTGGAATCAGCTATTGATCAGATGGAGAAGATTTTTTGTTTCGCGAAAAATTACGAGATGCTGGGCGTAGAAGAGCTGTCCTACATGGATGTTGGGAAGAGCGTTGAAGAAGCAGCCATACTGCTTTCAGGCATGAACAACGTAAAGGTTGTGAATGAATGCAAAGGCTTGACGGTGATGGCTGATTCGCTGCTGAGACAGCTGTTCTACAATCTTATCGATGACACGTTGAAGCATGGAGAAAAGGTCAGCCAAATCAGGGTGTACCACGAAGAGGGTGAGAATCAGTTGAAGCTGGTTTATGAGGATGACGGAGTTGGCATACCCGAAAATGAGAAAGAGCTGATTTTCAAGGAAGGCTACGGCAAAGGCACAGGCTACGGACTTTACCTGATAAAGAAAATGTGTGAAGAATATGGCTGGACTATCAGAGAAACAGGCAAACATGGCAAAGGAGCCCAATTCACCATGACCATGCCGCAAACAAACAAAAGCGGAAAAGCATCCTATCGTTTTGGTATCAAGTAGCTGCAGAATAGGTTAATTAGGTCTAAAGAAGTATCGAGGCCATGCAGGCCATTGGGAGGACGTTGATGTTTCAAAGTCGATTTTTACGTTCATCCCGACTCTGATTTTTTCAGTGTCCACGCCACAAATCATTCCAAGCAGCCGAAGACCTTTCTTCAATTCTACGATGCCAACAGCGTAGGGTGCCAGAGACTGAAACTGTTCCGGTGCAATGTAGATGATTGTGTAACTGACTAGCTTTCCGGCGCCTTCGAGTTCTATCCACTTTAGATTTGTGGAGAGACAGTTGGTGCACATTGGTTTTGGCGGCAGAAGCACCGTTCCGCATTTGTTGCACTTGGCTGCCATCAGATGCTTTTCGCCTATGAACCTGTAGAAGCTTGATACTGTGAAGGGTAGAGTTTCATCGGACATTTCTAACCCCTCCTGTAAATGTGTACGCATGCGGTGGCTCCGGAGCCTCCAACGTTATGGCTTAAACCTATCTCAGCTCCCTTCACCTGCCTCTTCTCGGCTTGTTCTGTGAGTTGTAAGTAAATTTCGTAGGCTTGAGCGGTTCCAGTTGCGCCAACAGGGTGCCCTTTCGATTTTAATCCCCCACTTGGATTAACGGGAAGCTTGCCTCCAAGCTCAGTTGTTCCCTCATCTATCAGGTTTCCGCCTTTTCCAGAACCGCAGAAACCGAGGTCCTCGTAGGCCAGTAGCTCAGCGATGGTGAAGCAGTCATGAACTTCAGCCACATCCAAATCTTTCGCCTCTACGCCAGCCATCCTGTAAGCCTCTTGCCCCGCAAGTCGGGCAGCTTTGAGTGAAGTGAGTTTTTCTCTTTCATAGAGACCAATTGCGTCGCTGGCCTGTCCAGAGCCAATAACGTGAACAGGTGAATCAGTCAATCTTTTGGCAAGGTCTGGATGAGCTAAAATGAGGCAGCTGGCTCCATCGGTTATTAAGGAGCAGTCATAAAGTTTGAGGGGCCATGCAATAACCTTTGATCCCATAGCCTTCTCTACAGTTATTTCTTTTTGCATGTGAGCCTTCGGATTCAAGGTTCCGTTGTGGTGGTTCTTCACTGCCACTCGTGCCATCTGCTCTTCGGTTGTGCCGTACTCGTGCATGTGAGCCGTAGCCAGGAGAGCATACAGTGCCGGAAAAGTTAGTCCATTCCACTGTTCAAACGGCAGGTCAGAAGCCATAGCCAGAAACTCTGTTACTTCAGCTGTTGTGCGGTGAGTCATTTTTTCTACTCCGCCAACCATCACTACCTTGTGCATTCCAGAAAGTATAGCTTGGATTCCGATTCTCAGGGCAGCTCCAGATGAAGCGCAAGCAGATTCAAGCCTCACCGCCGGTTTTGGCAGCTGTCCAGTCCAGTCGGCTAATGTGGGTCCGGTGTGCCCTTGGTGTTCGTAGGATTCTCCCATGTGACCCACAAAGAGCGCCTCAACATCTTTTATGGGGTCCAGATTAGGGCATCTATCGAACGCCTCTTTTGCAGCGTCGGCGAAGAGCTCTCTGCCGTACACTCCATCCAATCGTCCAAACTGGGATAATCCTGCTGACACGATTGAAACTAAGGGTTTGCTGACCATTATGGTGCCTCACTAAAGTGTTGGGGTAGCAGTTAGTAAATGTTACCTACACGGTTTTCTATGTTACCTAAACGTTTTAGAGAGCTATTAAGGAAACTTCTCGGCGAATGTTTCCTCTGTTATTGTTTCGCTTTCTAGAAAGCATTCTATCAACATATAGAAATTGAGTGCTTCTCACTAATTGACGCCTTTAACGGGGGCATTCCTTCAAATTTCGCATATATTTCCACGCTATTATCCCACCAATCCATTTTCTTGGCGATCCATTCGATGTTAAAACCGCCATTCAGACCTGTAGTTCCAGAAGCTAAATGTGTTCCATCAAAAAATGGACTGTCACTTTCATAAATACTAATTCTAGCCTCAACTACTCCTTTACCTAGACCATTACCGCATAATCTCCCTGAAAATGCAATGCTTGAACCTTTTTTTACACTACGGGGAGGCGTATCTAAAATTAGAGTAGTTTCCCCGATAGTAAGATCTTTGATTGCCGCATCGTGATATTGCTTCACAGCATTGATTCCATTTATGCACCTATCTTTTGTTTTATATCCTTCCCCAATCGCAAGTATTTTATTAGTGACACCTCTCAGTCTGAATCTAAATTTTCCACCAGCATCTTGATAAATTTCATAGATTGGTTTATCCATATCAATTCCTCAACGTATGCATCAAAAACGAATCTTATTAATTTGCACTGACATCTACATGACATCCCCGAATATATTACTAATATATGTAAAAATGGAATGAGAAATATTTTTAATTGGATTTGTCAAATACTGTTATTTCAATCCAAAATTATTAGCGAAAATCATATCATCTTCTATCAGCATATGACGAATGAGTGCTTGAACGTATTCGGCAAAACTTTTTATGTGTTTAGTTAACCTTCTTGAATTTTATATTACCCTTCTAAGAGTAATTACAGAGACAGATTCTAAATTCACATCATTTATAATAGTATAATTAATAGATTGAGAATGTAAGAATCAATTGATTCCACGGTTTCAAAGTAACGGAGAGATCTTTCATGGAAATCAGAAAAATAATGAGTAAACAGGTTAAAACTGTTCAAATGGATACCACTGTTCAGAAAGCTGTAGAAATAATGAACAGAAATAGAATAAACTGCTTACTGGTTACCTATGACGAAGAAGTTGCAGGCATTATAACAGAAAGGGATATGCTTGAAAGAGTTCTTGAAAAAGGTAAGAACCCGAAAGAGATCAAAGTTTCAGAAATTATGACCCGCCAAGTTATAGTTGGAAAACCAACCATGGAGCTCGTTGAAGCTTCAAACTTTATGTTTGAAAACAAGGTGAAGAAACTTCCAATAATGGAGAAAGACCAGTTAGTTGGCATAGTGACGTTAACGGATATAGCTCGAACTACATGTGTTGATGAGGAAACCATGAAATTGATTGAACAATTATCAAACATGCACACGATTTAGGGCTACTCCAAGAAAACATTGTCCACAAAAACTGATGCACGTAAGGCTTCATTAAACTAGCAGACTTTTTTACAGAAGCGCCTTTACTTCATCAGACCAATTATCTTTAAGTGTTCCAAACACTGGTAGTCCACTAGGCATCATATTTGTAGGAACTTTGTCAGGTCCTCCGAGTGCTCTGCTTACTTTTTTGCGAACACATTCGGTTTGCCTCTCGCCTTTACAATACGCTTCAATAAATGCTATTAAGGCATATTTCTTGTTTTCGTCCCTTCGATATCTTCTAAATAATGGACAGTTTTCGAGGCATTCGCAAAATTTCATTTATGCCTGCTCCTCTAGGGTAATGATGAAATCGTTATTTAACGAACAGCGTGTCTCACCTCAGAAGAACACAGTGAAGGTTGCAGCCATTAGCTTAAACTTAAATTGGCGAGTGCAATAATGTTCTGTTTATGAGCCCCAGCAGATCTCGTCGACGTAGACCACGTAAAAAAAAGAGCAACACCAAAAAGATAGTGTTAATTGTAGCTTTGTTGGTTGCTGTTGTAGTGATTATAGGGGCGTATAGCATGTTAGGCAATGAAAACGGTTCAACAGAGAACGGCTCAACCCAGAATGTTACTTCAACTCAAATGAAAGTTCTGCTTGAAACAAGCATGGGAAACATCACAATCCAGTTACGTGATGACATGCCGATTACAACAGAGAACTTCAAGAATCTGATTCAGCAGGGATTGTATGATGGCACAATCTTCCACAGAGTGAAAGCTGATTTTATGATTCAGGGTGGAGACCCCACTGGAACAGGGTATGGAGACCCGTCGATACCTGACATACAGGATGAATTCTCGGAAAACCCAGAAAACAACAAGAACGAAAGAGGCACCATAGCAATGGCAAACACGGGTAAGCCAAACTCTGGAAGCAGTCAATTCTTCATTAATGTCGTATACAATAGTCACCTTGATGATTTGCATCCAGTTTTTGGCGAAGTAATCAAGGGAATGGATGTTGTTGACAAAATCTCAGAAGTAGCTACCGACGGAGACCCGCCAACTGGAGCCAATAAACCTTTAGAGGATGTTACGTTAATCAGGGCGCAGTTCATCGACTAACAAGCAGTTACTTCGAGAAGAAAATTATTCCTCCGAATTGGCTGATTCGGCTGCCTGCAGCGGTTTCCGCGTCCACTACTCTTGTTTTCACTTTCAGGTTCTGTGCTATCTGCAGTAACCTGTGAATCCTGTTCTTGTTTCTGCTGCCAGCCAGATACTGGTCTGTAAGAAGCAAGTGAGCGTTCCCGAAGTCATCCTTTTTGTTTCGGTCATAGATGGTGTCCTCGATTTCCTTTAGCGAATACAAAACGACTGTGCCGTCTCCGCTTCTGTAGAGGTGCTTCTCCATGACATCTACTGTGCGGTCAGCTTCCTCTGAGGTTGTTTCAGCTATCAGTTTGGTGAATTGGCTGGTTTTCATGAGTTCAGTCACGTTGGCGTGGTTATCTGCGGAGCCGACCAGCTCAGCGAAGTTTGCACGGTTCGTGTTCTTTGACTGGATTAGGTATCTGTGATGCTTGCGTACGTGTTCCATAAAATCTGTGGTGTATGTTGTTCTTGCGGGAGCTGCGACAACGACGCTTTTTACGCCCTCTTTGAGCACTGGCTTAAGTGCATCAGCAACTTGTTCATGAAAATTGTATAGAGCCTTATCGTCTGTCCTCCGTCCATCAAGCTCCAGTCGGGTAGACGGCTTTGCGACGCGACTGAATATTCTCCACAGCACCGCATGGTCAGCTTTGAAGCCCACTAGAACCGCAACTGGGTACCCGCGCCTGTACCGCCTTCTCCGTTTTGTTTTAGTCACTTGACGTCTCCTGCCATTTCATAAGGTAGGACTGGAATCTGCGTTTTTAGGGTTTTCACTAGACAACAGAAAAAGAGTGGAAAATATGAGGAGAAACCTTTACTCCTGAGGCTTAGGCGTTATTCTGTGCTGGCTTTTTTCCTCAAAGACACGCCTTCAATCAGGAACAGCACCAAAGCAATTGCAGTTACCAGTGTCAGGTACAGGAACAGCATGTCAGGAAGCAGCCCATACACGCAGTAGCGGATGGCGATGCTGGCAATTTCGGTGCCCAGTAGCCCAGTGAAGAAGAGCGAGTAGAAGATGAGCCTCGGAACTAGTGTTTTGCCGACCCACAGGTATCCGCTGATTTTCGCCTTCTCCTTGATGACGTATCTGCCTCGTTCGTTCTTTTCCAGCAAGCCTAAATCTTCAAGTTTTTGTAGATGCCTGTAAGCCACGCTTGGGCTGCTGAGGTTTGCGCCCCTCATGACATCACGTGGACCTACAGGTTTGCTTTCCTTTAATACATAAGAGTAGACGTTGAATGTGGTGCCTTCAAGCTCCGCGTTGACGCCGTCAGCCACAGTGCATTCCTCAGTCGGAGTCTCCCTTTATTTCAAAGAGTTTCCCATATGGATTAATCGGGTCAAAGTCCGACAGTTCGTCTTCAGGTATTAGGGTGTTGTATAGGAATCCGTCTCCGAACTTTTCCAGTTGAGCTTCTGTAACAACTTTAGGTTCCTCCAGAATAACGGTGTCAGTGGAGTTGCCGTTTAGAGCAACCCAGCCTAGCAGACTTACTTGCACAGACATCGTTTCTACATCTTCGAAACTAGCATCAAGAACATGATGAACGCCTGACATGCCATGCGTCAATGATTCTCCGACGATCCAAATTCCAGATGTACCGCCGCCTGCAACAATGGGTTGAGATTCGTTGAAGAAATCTGCATTTACGACTGCGTGAAATAAGTGGATAGGGTTGTAGATTAGGCTTTCACTTGTTTCGTTTTCGCTTTCAGGCAGGTGTAAAAGGTCACTGTTGTAGACTATGTTTTCGTACATTCCCATATTTAACGTGAATCCGTTATCTGAATAGAACTTCACACGATATACGAACAGTTTGGCGTCACAGGAATCAAAATCTTCAGATAAGCGGGTGATGTTTGATGCGACAAAGTAGTTGACAAAGGGAACCTCTGGGTCTGTGTTGTTTTGTTCGATGTATGCGTACGTTAATTCGACATCCAGCAATTGTTCAGAGCCAGCTGCAACAGGCTCAATCACCACATTTGTGTATAGTAGGGGCGCTGCCAAGAAGATACCAAGCAACAGGGCAACGATGCTTCCCGGAAATATTTTTTCTCCAATTTTCATCTGTTTAATCCTCAGATGCTGTATTGGCGGAAACTGGGTAATAACTCTGCTTAGAGAACAATTTGTTCTTTTTGAAGAACAGCCTCAAATGGCAGCTGAATGGTTTACCGAACATTTATATGCACTGAATGTTAGTAAAACCAAAATTCGATTTAAGGGTGAAATGAACATGAGCGATAAACTGGCGAATCCGGCTCCTCTGGGACTTCTAGGTTTCGGAATGACAACGGTTCTGCTGAATCTTCACAACTCAGGCTTCTACCCCTTGGGCAGCATGATACTGGCTATGGGACTGGTATACGGCGGATTAGCTCAGGTCATCGCAGGTGCAATGGAGTACAAGAAGGGCAACACCTTCGGCACCCTCGCCTTCACATCCTATGGACTGTTCTGGTGGTCCCTCGTCATCCTTCTTCTGCTTCCAAACTTCACGCTTCTGTCTCCCGCAGTTACAGCCGCTGGCGACACGGCTATGGCGGCATACTTCTTCATGTGGGGCATGTTCACTCTGCTCATGTTCTGTGGCACACTGAAAAACAATCGTGCAATCCAGTTCGTGTTCAGCAGTTTAACAGTGTTGTTCTTCCTGTTGACGGCTGTACGATTAACTGGAAACGCAGATTTGCTGCTTATCACAGGAATCGAGGGCGTAATCTGTGGGGCAAGCGCCATATACACGGGCATAGCGGAAGTTTTGAACGAAGTTTACGGAAAAACAGTTTTGCCGCTTTGTCCAGTCAACAAGTGAAGCGACACGTAGAGACAAGTTTTTTACGTGTTCAACCCCTTACCCTTTCTAGGGAACACGCTCAGTTAATTGCAAGTAGGTCATGATTATGGATAGATTTCTGTACCAAAAAGAAATTATGATCGACGACTCTGGCTGGGGCGACCTGATTTTGGGCGTGGTGATAGGCGCGCTGAAGCTTCCAGAACGCAGATACATGGAACGGCGGATTCCGATTTCCTCTTTTCAGCCCCCCAATTTCCAGAACAAGCAGTATCTGGCTGACGCTGTGAAGATTGCGGAAGAAATTGTTGAGGTGATGCAGCCTGACAGTGATACAATCTTCAGGGTGTGCTCAGGATATGTTCTCTCTAGCGTACGCAGGTATTTGAGACGTCAGGGATTCAGGGTTGAGGAGATAGAGGTCACTGGGGAGCTTCAAGAGATGGTTGAACGCAGCTTCGCCAACTGGTGCAAGGAAGTGGGGATAGACTTCAATCGGTTAGAAGGGAAACGGAACTTCAACACGTTTCTGGAATGGGTTGCAGAGAAGCCCCAACTCCGGGAACATCTAGTTAAGACCGGGTGGAAAAGCTGGAGCCAACGGTGGCGAGACAAAGTTTATTCCATGAAAAGATGAAAAAAGACTGTGTGAATCACAGGTTACTCGATTAGCGTCAGCATATCTTCTCGGACGTAATCTATGAGTTCCTGTTTGGTGCTTTTGCTGAACAGCGTCACCACACTATTTCTGGTGATTCCCATCGTGAGCCCACGTTTCTGCGCCTCAAAAACCACATACCAGATTTGACCATGTTTCAAGTAGTCCTGGTAAAGCTGCGTGTCGGCGAGGTCTGACCCTGCTAGGCACAGCTTCTCGACTCCAGGTATGTCGATTTGGTCGAACCAGATGAGCCGCGTTGCCTGCGGGTTTGATTCATGGAGCTCCTTGAGGGTTTCGTTCAGGATTTTTGTTTCCACTATAGTTCGTGATGTTATGAACAGGATTTTGCTGAGCTTGTTTGCCACATGGTTCGTCAGCAGCTTTTTCACTCCGCGAGCCACGGAGGGCGCCACTACAATCAGGAAGTTTCGGTTCTGGAAGCGTGTTATCCAGAATTGAGCTTCTTCGGTGACTGGGGATTCAACCAGTTTCCGCCTGTAGTATCGTGTCCGCATAAAGTCTGCGCTGAAAACTCCGGATACCAGGTTGTCTTTCAGGTCTAGATCCAAGATTTCGGTTATCAGCGTCACGGTTTCTCCGTCGCTTTTTTCGTAGTTTTCCTCTTCGCGGAAGTCCTTCAGTTTCTGGATTGCTAAGCCGAGGTTGGTTTCTTCTTGGATTTCGAAGATTTTAGCGGGCAGAACCAACGTTTTCACCGAGAAGACAGTTTGTTTTCTAGAGTTTAAAGGTTCTGTGAGTATGGTGTTTGGTGGATATCAAAAAATGAAGCATTAACTGCTCTGCTGCGAGTCTGCGTAGTTTCTGATAATATGGTTAAAAGAGGGCTTTTATCTGCGTCTTCTGCGTCTGCTGTTTGGCTTATATTGTCCGCTTTCCCTGCTTAAGATGAAGCGTTTATGGTAAGCACTGCGGTTGTTGACCCGTGGAACTGAAGAGTGTCTTTCTTTTGCTTCCATTTTGGGGGTTACGGACCTGACTTTGCCCGCTTTAGATAATGAACCGTGTGATGGCATAATTTTACATCCTCTTTTAATATTTGGTGAGATTAGTAGCGGCGGCGGTTCTTATAAATATTCACAAATTCGGTTGTTACTAAAGATATATCTTTGAGGAGAAATAATTCATACCAAGGCATATGGGGTGAAGCTTGTGAGAGAAGCAATAATATTGGCTGGAGGAGAAGGGTGGAGGCTGAAGCCTGCAACGTGGGTTCCGAAACCACTCCTGAAAATAAACAAGAACACGTTGATTGACCATCAGATAGAATGGCTGCGTTCCCACGATTTTGAGAACATAGTTGTGGCATCCAACAGGACAGACCTCACTAAGGAACCCGTTACATACTCAATAGAAGAGGACAGCTTGGGCACTGGGGGCGCCACCAAAAAAGCCTTCGAGCACATCAAAGGTAAGGTAGCTTACGTCATGAACGTGGATGACATTGTCTTTTATGACCCCAACGAACTTTTTGACTACGCAGGCAAAGGAGCGGGAATACTTCTGGCGAAGCCCCAGATTCCATTCGGCAAAGTGACCCTCTCGAATGGCATAAACGTCATCAGATTCCAACACAGGGAAACCCTTGACTTCTACGTGAGCACAGGACATTACGTGTTCAAAAGGGCTGGGGTGGAGAAGCTGTTTCCGGATAAGGGCGACTTCGAGTTCACTGCTATGCAGCGGCTGGCGGACAAGAAGATGCTTCAGGGCTACACGTATCATGGAATGTGGTTTACTCTTAACACCATGAAGGAGCTTATGAAAGTACGGAGATTCTTCAAGGAGTAAAGTAAAGGCAGCAAGGCATGAAAATTTTAGCTTTGATTGGCAGCCCCAGAAGAGAGGGCAACACTGACCTGATAGTTGAGCAGATTCTGAAAGGCAGCAGAGCGAAGGAACATACAACAGAAAAAGTCTTCCTCTACGACCATACAATCTCTCTTTGCGTTGATTGTCGGAGCTGCAAAAAGGGAGACTACGTTTGCTGCATAAATGATGAGATGCAACAGATTTATCCTCTGATGGAGGAAGCGGATGTGATAGTTTTTGGCACACCAGTGTACTGGTATGGTCCCACCGCGAAGATGAAGATGCTGCTTGACAGGATGCGACCCTTCGTCGAAAACAAGAAGTTAAGGGGGAAACGAGCTGCTGTGGTGGCGCCTTCGGCTGAGGGCCCGGAGGCTTGTGGTCCGTTGCTTGAAATGTTCCGTTTGTGTTTCGAGTATCTGGAAATGGAGTTTGCGGGGAAAATTTTGGTTGAAGCCTATGAGAAAGGGGAAATCCAGGAGAATAGTGGAGAGATGGAGAGGGCGTATCAGTTTGGTGCTTCGTTGTAAGCGTGTTCCAGAGCCAACAATGTACACTCATGTTTTTTACACAAAAAAGGTAGGCTAGGAACCTAAAAGATGAGAGTGTTCTACAGCTTTTTTCTATAGACTATAATTGCCAGCAGGGTTGCTGTTCCAAATACCATTGTGAGGGAGACCAAATTTGATGGGAACTCGGGTATGGGTTGCGGGTTGTCTTGGAAGGTTATTGCTGTTCCGTCTGTTGAGGCGATTATTGTTCCTGAAACGTGTGTTCCGTAGATTGTTACGCCTTTGGTGAGCAGTGCTTGTATTGTTTCGTTGTGGGGGTGTCCGTACTTGTTGTTTAGTCCTGCGCATATGATGGCGTATGTTGGGTCTACGATGTCGAGGAAGGCTTGGCTTGTCGCTGTGTTGCTTCCGTGGTGTCCGACCTTTAGGACGTCACATTTGGGGCTGACTACTGAGCTGAGTAGCATGCTTTGTTCGGCGGGTTCTTCTGCGTCGCCTGTGAACAGGAAGCTGGTGTCGCCGGCTTGAAGTTTAACCACGATGCTGTTGTCGTTTAGGTCGCTGAATTCTAGGGGCTGAACCGGGTTAAGAACTGTCAGGTTTACTGTTTCGGTTAAGGTGAAGGTTTGTCCTCGCTGCGCCACGGTTAGGTTGTGAGTTTGCGCTAGGGTTATGAAGTTTGTGTAGGTGGCGGAGGTGTGTGTTTGGTTGTTGACTATCACCTCATCTATGGTTATGGCGGAGTTCAGCACGTCTATGAGTCCGCCTATGTGGTCCTCATGTGCATGGGTTGCTATCACCAGGTGAATGAGTGATATGTTCAGGTTGTCTAGATAGTCTAGGACAGTTTGGGAGGCTGATGCGGATCCACCGTCTATCAGCACATCCCTGTTTTGGGTGTCAATAAAGATGGAGTCGCCTTGACCAACATCAATGAAGTGCACCGTAACATTCGATGAGGTTTGGGATGCTACTGTGGGCACAAACGAGACACTGAGGCAAGAAATAGTGAGCAGAGCAACCCAGAAAACAGCGGTTTCTGCTTTCATCTTGTATCCTTCCATTTCATTGTATGCGTTTCCATCCATGCTTTGTTACGGATTGGTTCTCGAAGACCATTTTAGCTCCACATTTACATCTGACGTGAATTATTGTGGTTCCATTTTCTGTTTGGTGCGCGGAGCCGTCTAAGACCACGAGTTTGGCGGGGGAGGAAACTGTTTTCTGTTGAAGGAATATTCTCAGGGGTCGCCTGCAGTTTGCGCATCTGAGGGTCAGGCGCTGTCCTTTTTGGCTTTCAGTTTTTCCCACTCGAATACACTACCCACTGCTGTGTATGGTAGGTGGTTGAGAAATAAAACTGTTAACAGAATATGCAATGGTGCTAGGTGTATTCTCTGAAGGTGTGATTGCATTTTGTGCATCTGAAAAATAACGTTGAGCCTTCGTCTCCGCCTCTGGTCTGCACCTGCCAAACGTAAGCAAGGTTATTTCCGCATTTTGGACACGCAATTTTGGTGGTGGGCAAAGTGCGCACTTGATGCTCTTTTCCGATTACTGTTATAGATTCTTGGCGGGAACGCTTTCTGCGCTTGGCAGCAACAACTGGCGTATGTTTCCCCTGTTTTTTGTATCCACATTTTGGGCACACTATCTGGATGGTGGTTTTTGTTCCATCCTTTTCGTGTTTAGAAATCAGGCGGGTTCCACAGTCTGGGCAAAAATCCATAATACACACCGCTTTCTGCGTCACTTCCTCAAATCCAACTCTTAAATTTTTCTTTCGGAAAAATCATACTAATCGGGTTATTTGCTGCTACTTGTGGAAAACAAATGATTGATTTTTGGGCAAAAACAGAAAAAAAGACTGTTTTCAACAATGTACCTCTATTAGGCTCCTAATACGAACAGTGAGCGTTTCTTGCTGAGAATGTTTTCTACACTTTTGCATATGAGTAGTGTTGAATTTTTGTTGCCTATGCACGAGTGTAGCTGTATTTTAAATTCATATATTTTAAATGTGATTTTTCACATCTTTTAGCCTATAGGCACTGGGTGGTATAAGAGATATGGCGTCAATCTTGGATGCTCTAATTAATTCTGGGGTGCTAATACCTGCTATATGGTTGAGTTTAGGTTTAGCTACTGCATGGTTCTTGTTGTCAGCAAAACGTATTGTTCCGCTGACTCTGGAAGAGGCTGAAACTCTCTGGAAATTTCACAAGCAAAAAACGGGATGCCGAGCCCAGGGTTGGCAGGAGATAGTTGACGGAGAGAGGATTGTGGGTTTTGAGTGCGAATGTGGACATAAGCATATCCAGAAGAAACACCTTATTACTATAAACGCATAACCGATAAATCATCCGGGTTAGGGTCTCGTATTTTCTGTTTTCTTTCCGAAGACTGAGTGGTTTATCTTTGAGGATAATTCTGGTGTGGATGCTCTTGCGTCAGCAGCTTCAGCTCGGTCAATTGAGATGTTAGCAATTTCGTATGCATGTTGCTGTATGTGTTCTAGGCCATCGATGATTAGGCGGAGATTTGCTAATGCCAAACTGGAGATTTCTGTTTTTTTGTTTGCTTTCAGGCAGAGGCTCCACAGGTTTGCAAGATTAAATGATGTGTCCAAGATATTGTTTGCGAGAGGAATGTCTTTGCGTAAAAGTGCTTGAATAGAACTGCCATACAGTTCCTTGATGCCTGTGCTTGTTTCGACTAGAAGCTTCATTATAGGTGCAGGTAATCGGTAATCTATTAATGGAATGATATTCTCGGCGATTTTTTTCAGGTTTTCCGTTATTTCAGCGGTTATGTGGAGAATCTGCAGGTAGTCGACGCAATCAATTAAAGTTAGTTCTTCTGTCTGGGATGGCTGTGGGAACAGGATGATGCTTCTGAGAAGGCGTTTGGTTACCAAGAAAAGCCTTTTGATGTCTTGGGTTCTTCTGGTTAGACCTTTGATTATATCTAAATTTTGTTTTTCTAGAGCAGAAATCGTCTCGTTGAACATGGACATGATTACGTTGTGAATTCGAGTTATCGTCTTGTCGATGGGCATCTTTTGTTTAAGCAAACACACGATCATCATTGTTTCCCCTGTCACGTCTATTACTTCCAAACCGAATAGGTTGTTGATGGTTTCCCGGATAACGTCTTGCTGGTCTTCAGTGAATGTTGTTTCTGTCTTAACTTCAATTGTGTCGAAACCATCTAGATAGGCTGCAATTATGCCTCGCTTAATGGATTGTGCAGAGTTTTTGCTGTTGAGGCTTAGGGTTATTTCTCTGGGTCTAGGGTCTTCAGCTTTTGGATAAATAGTGATTGAGCCGTCTTTGCTAACTAATGTAACTTTTTCGCCATGTTTCAGCTGCAATTGGTCTGTCCAAGATTTGGGAATGGAAATGTAGAGGGTGTTGCCAATTTTTTGGATTTTTCTTGTCTCAGACATGAACGGGCACCATCCAGTTTAATTCTGTTAATTTTGATTAAACAATTATCGTTGATATATATGTTTATACGAAAAACTTAAATCCAGCTCTTTGCCTTCGAGCATAAAAAACAGGGAGACAAACGTGTCCAAGGAGAAAATTTCAATCATTGTTGCGCATAATCCGTTTCTACACCTCGTTTCGGTTCCTGCAATAATGGGTGGTGCCACCGCTAGAAACTAGAAAAATGACACAAGAGGCCGCTTTTAGTCCCGTGGAGCATCTGGAAAAACATGTTGGTGCGGATAAAATTTGATCGTTTTGTGCTTAGAAAAGTTTATAGATAATACATCACTGACTTTGGATAGGTCACTGGCTACTCGGAGTTTTCTGGTGAACTGATCATGGAGATACTAGCAATTGTACCCATTATTCTTATCGCTGCTTTTCTACTTGGGGAGATGTTCAAAAGAATCGGCTTACCATCTGTTGTTGGTCAAATCCTCGCAGGGTTGCTGTTTGGAGTCCCAGCCATAAAGGAACTGCTTTTTGTTGAGGGATCAGCCCTAGTTATAATCGATTTTCTAGCCACACTTGGAGTATTGCTCCTTCTTTTTCTGGCTGGATTGGAGATTGAGATTGATAAAATTAAGGAGACTTCAAGAGACTCCATTCTAGTGTCTTTTAGTTCTGCACTAGTTCCATTTGCACTTGGGTTCTTGTTCATCACCGTCTTTTTCCCTGAGTACGGTTTTCTGTCGGCTGTGATTTTTGGGGGAGCCATGATGGTCACGTCAGAAGGAACAAAAGTTAAGGTGCTCATGGACTTGAACAGCATAAACACCAGATTAGGCGCTGTGATGCTTGCCGCAGGAGCCATAGACGACATTTTCGAGGTTCTTTTCCTGTCCGTTGTCGTGATTTTCGCTAAAGGAGGAAGCCTATTTGACTTGGCAATGATTCCCGTAGAAATGATAATCTTCCTCATAATCGCGTACATATCATTCAAGATAATGTCCAAAGTCTTGCAACACTTGGACAAGAAACCTGGAGAACAAACAGGGCTATTCTCCATAGTAATGATATTTGTTCTAGTCCTCGCAGCTCTCTCAGAATCTTTGAACGTGGGCTACCTAATCGGCGCGATTCTTGGCGGCTTTCTTTTACAAATCTCCCTAAGAGAAATCAGCAAACGAAACAAGAGGGAAATGATTAATGTAATCAAACTCATTGCTTTGGGCTTTATTGTCCCGTTCTTCTTCGTTAACGTTGGATTAACATTTGACCTCGGCGCCTTATCATCTAACCTGCCAATAATCGTAGTTACAATACTCATCGCATTCTTCGGAAAGATGATTGGAACTCTAATAATAAAGCCAGTTTCCACGCTAAGCTGGAAGCAGCTCTATTACATCGGTTGGGCGATGAATTCCAGAGGCGCAGCCGAGTTGGTTATCGCGTTGATTGCAATGGAGTATGGTTTGATTAGTCTAGAGATTTTTTCGGCGCTTGTTGCTATGAGCATAGTGACTACGCTTATATTTCCACCAGTTCTCGCGAGGGGAATAAGAAAGAATCCGGGTCTTATGGATGCAAAGTCCTAGAAAACATTTAAACTTGGTTGGAGATTAATGAATAGTAACAATTCTGGCATACAAAAAGGGAAACATTAGCGGGGTTAAATAGATGAAGGAAAACATGAAGATTCTGGTTGGCGTTGACGGTTCGGATTACTCTACTTGGGCGCTTATGGAAGCCATTGCTATCGCAAAAAAGTTTTCAGGGCACATAAGAGTCATCATCGTTTACAAGCGAGGAAAAAAAGATGTGGCAACCAAAATTCAGATGAAAACACAGCATCTTTTGGATGAAGAGAAAATCGATTCTAGCCTATCGGCTATTCTCGGCTCCAATCCCTCCAGAGCGCTGGTTGATACTGCAGAAAACGAGAAATTCGACTTGATAGTGGTTGGCAGTAGAGGCTTGGGCAGAGCCGCATCTTTCCTGTTAGGCAGCGTCTCAAAACAGGTAGTTTCCAAAGCAAGCTGCGACGTTCTTGTGGTAAAAAAGTAACGCAGTAATTGCGTGAACAATCTTCAATTATTTGACTATCAGCACTGAGCTTCTTGCATGCATACTTATGTCGTCGCTGACGCTTCCAAGCAGGAATCTTCCTATGCTGCTTAATCCTCTGCTTCCCACAACGATAATGTCAACATCCGCCTTCTTCGCAATTTTGATGATGACCTCTGCGGGACTGCCATACTCCAACTTCTTGTCAAATGAAACTCCCTCAGCTTTGGTTGCCGCATCTTTCAGGATGCATTCGCCAACTGTTCCAACACAATCCTCGACTTGCGGCCCCCCGACGCGAATAAGCTTATCCTCTTCGACATGTATCAAGGCCAAGTTTGCGCTGTAGTTCTTGGCTAGTTGAACTGCATACTCAAGCGCCTTGTCTGCATACTTAGAGCCGTCCACTGCGGTTAGCAATTTCTTAACTTTTGGTTTCTTTTTAACTATGAGGACGGGGCATTCAGCGTGTCTTGCAACTTTCTCAGTAATGCTCCCCAAAGAGTAACGCTCAGATTGATTTCCAGCCCGATTTCCTATAACCACCAAATCATATCCTTTGTCCTTCACTATTTCGAGGATATATTCAGCTGGGTCTTCGAAAGTAACTAGCCTAGCGTCAACTTCTATTCCAGCCTCTGTGAACATTTCCTCGGCGTTTCTGATGATTTTTTTGCCCGCCTCCAAATATGCCTCATCAATCCGATGCAAAATTGAGTGGGGTAACTGGTACTGGGCTTTCAGTTCAGGATGCATAAATTCGTGTGCAACAACATGAACCACAGTTACTTTTGACTTAAATTTTTTAGCGATTGAAACAGCAAGCATTTTAGCGTGGAGACAGGAATGCGAGCCGTCTACAGGAACAAGTATCTTCCGAAAGAAATTTTTGTTACTCATGATTCTCATCAATACCTATCCGAAGTTGCATATTTTAACTTTCTTGATTAGGGTTAAAATGGAAGTTTCATGGGAATTTTCACATTTTTTCTCTAAGTATGTGTGTCAAGTCGGTTTTGGTGAGTATACCGATTAGTTTTTTGGAATCAGCCTCGTCCACAACGGCAATACGCGATATTTCGTGTACCCCCATTTTTTTGAAGGCATCTAGCACATGCTCTTCACCATAAACAACAACAATATCTCTTCGCACTATATCACGGATTAGAACCTTGTCTCTTTCCTCTTTTTCAACATTTGCGGCATCCTCCAAGGTTACCATGCCGATGAGGTCTTTGTGTTTATTTAGAACCGGGTATCCTGTGTGATGGTGTTTTGCCATAAAATCCAATAATTGGTTGACAGTGAAATCTGGAGACACTGTCCTGACCTTCTTTGTCATAACATCTTTGACTTTGAACTGTGAAAGGACAGCTATTTCTTCTAGGGGTCGAACTGGAACAGGCACATATGCTTCTTTCATTTCGTTTAGAGCTTTTAGGGCAGTTCTTCTTTTTTGTACTGCTGTCTCGATAACGTGCGCAAAGGCGTCTGGCTCAAGCTCTATTACTCCAGTGTTTATTACTCCAGCCTCTACTGCAGAATAAAAGAAATCTTCTCCAGCCTTTGTTCTAATTATGACTGTGGACCATTCCTTGAGGGGATATGCACTTCCGACAGAAATGTCTGCAAGTTCTGAAGAAAAATCGGCGCATGTTTCACAGCTGGTTAAGATATGCGGTTTAATCTCGGATAGTGGAACCCTTGTTGTGCCTTTGTCTGTTTCAACCAGCAGTTCCCTTACGATGTTCAGTCTTTTGATTTCTGAGGGCTTAATTTTGTAAGCTTTTGCTAGGTAGTTAAGCAGGCGACCGAAAGAGAGGGTCCAAAAACAGAAGAGCCCGATTATTACCTTCAGGTTTCCCGTGATTTTGTGTTCCCAAGCCTCAAGCTTGCGAAGAGCGAGTACGTGACAGGGAACCCCCACAAACGCTATGTTTGCTTTTCCATATTCATACACTGCACTTCCGTAAGCTCTAGCTACAGATGAGGGAAAAAATTTGCTGCCCACCGCAGACAGGATATCGTCTGGAACTACTCCCACCAAAGCTTTAGGTTTAACCGGAAGCTGGGTTTCCGCCTGAGAAACTATTGCACTGTCTATTATTCCCTTTTCGATTGCGTTTGTTAAAAGCGTGGTAACGATAGCGCCGCCATGACCTAGTTTTCTAAGCTCTGGATCTGCTGCTTGGGCGAGCATTATTCTCCTGTAGTAACCTAAGCCTTCTCTTTTTATCGGCGAATCTGAAACAAATTTCAGGCTCTTACGCACAAGCAGCTCAGAGTGGGGACAAATCTCATAGCAGATAGGGCAAGATTCAATGTGCTTTGAGCAATCCGCATGCTCGATACTGTCTTCAGTCACGGTTATTGCATGAACCGGACATGCAGCTTCACATGCCCCGCAGAAAGTACAGAATCCAGAGTTGATGATTTTACGTTCCAAGTCGTTGTATGCTATATAGCCGCCTTTTTTTGACGTCAAAACGGAACCCTTAGCCATTTATTGTATGTTTGTAGAGTTAAAATTTTGGGTTAAATAATACAGTTATGCGTCATAAGATCAGGGACGTTGAAGCCATGGATAGCAAATCAAGAGCCAAAGCCGGAAATATCCCCAGAATGATAAGTATGATGACCAACAGGTATATGGGAACCAGCAGATTCTTCGGTTCTTCTATGACAGCGTCGTCCTTGGGTGCTTTGCCAAATAAGTAGTGAATTATTCTCAAGAAGTAAGCTGTCTGAAGAACTGAGTTGGAAACTCCTACCAATGCCAACCATGCGACACCTGACTGCAAAACTGAAGTAAACACCATGTACTTGGCAATGAACCCCGCAAACAACGGCACCCCAGAAAAAGAGAGGGCTGCACAAACAAAAGCCATACTTGTCAACGGCATCTTTCGTCCCATCCCAGATAAATCCTCAAAGTTTTTTAGTCCCATTTTGTTGAAAACGCCGATAACCATGAAGGCGAGAGCTGTTTCTATGGCTGCAACAAAGAAAAAGAACAGGTTACCATTAAGCCCAATAGTGGTTAAGCTGGTAATCGCTATCAGATTGTAGCCGATGTCTGCAATACAGACGTACGAAACCATCCGTTTAACGTTTTTCTGTGCAAGCGCGAACAGGTTTCCGACGGTCATTGTAAGCGCAGAGAATATTGCGACAGTGAATCGCCAATCGAAGACTGCTGTGGGCGTCAGAATAAACAGCAGCACTCTCAGCAGGATGTAGTAGCTGCCTTGGTCTACAAGCGCAGACAGGAAAGCGGACCCAGAAGCTGGGGCAGCTGTATAGGCGTCGGGTAGCCACATGTGAAAAGGAACAATAGCAGTTTCGATGGCATATCCTGCGATTATAAAAGCAAACGCTATCAACAAGAGAGTTGTATTTCCTGTTGTCAGAATGGCTTCTTTGACAGCCCAGAAATTGAGGGATCCAGTGAGACCGTACACTAGGGACAGACCATAGATTATGAAACCAGAGGCTATGATAACCATAATCAGGTATTTTAGAGCAGCCTCCAGAGATTCGCGGGATTTTTTGTAGACTACAAGAAAACAGGAGCCTGCTGCTGTTGCCTCCCAAAAGATGAACAAAGTAAGCAAATCCCCTGAGAAGGTGGCTGCTATAACTGTGCCGGTTACGATAAGCAGGAGCGCATAGTATCTTTCTGACAGGTTCTCCTTTGGATTTGTGTGCAGAACACCATACAGGCAGGAGATTGAACCCACCACCATATAGGCTATCACCATGTAAACTGACACAGTGTCTACGAGAAACATTGTCGACAGTGGCGCCAAAACCGTGTCCGCTGAACTGATTTGAAGAACTGATTGTGGCTGCCCAAAGTATTCTGTGGCTAAACGGAAAACGCAGAAGGCTGCAGCAGAAAAGGTGACAATTATCCATGCAACCATGAAGCGTTTGGGATCAAAATTGGTTTTTCGCACAAGACGTAGGAGTGGAACAGTGAGTAGGGAACAAACCGTGAACACTATTGTTGGCAAGAGAACGTCTACGATATTCATTAGTTTTTAGGCCTCATCCCATTGATGTAACAGCATGAATCAAGTCAATGAAAATTCCTGGATAAATTCCCAATAAAACAACAAAAGCTGCCAGAGCAAGCATCGCAATGACAATGAAGACTGGAGGATCAATATTTTTAGTTTTTTGCTCATCTTTATCCTTAGTTTTTATCTGTTTAGCCTCAGTTTTGAGCTTAGGAGCTTCTAAGAAAACCTTCCAGAAATACCTCAAGACATAAGCAAGGCTGAAAACCGTTGCAATAAGCATCAAAACAGTAGGCAAATAGTAGGAACCATCTGCTCCAGCCGCAGTAACAGCCCCCACAAAAATGTGAAACTCGCTTATGAAACAGGCAAACGGGGGAATACCGCCTATGCTGAATGCTGCAATCGCAGAAGCTATCGCCGTTAAAGGCATCTTAGACGCTAAACCGCCCATCTCTCTGATGTCTCGGACACCCGTCTGATGCATCACTGCGCCAGCAGTCAAGAAGAGAAGCCCCTTGCTTGCCGCATGATTAACTAAATGCAGCACCCCACCAGTGATTCCCTCGGCAAAAGGAAAGAGGGACAACGCAAACAGGACGTAACCCATGTGACTTATGCTAGAATAAGCAATTATTCGTTTGATGTCGGTTTCTGCTAATGCGAGGAACGACCCGTAAAACGCTGACAAAACCCCGAAAAAGCTTAACACAAGCAAGAATTCGTTCCCAGCGGGCATCATTGCAGAATATACGGTTCCAAGAGCGATTCTCAAAACAGCATATCCCCCTGCCCCAATTATTACTCCGCTGAGGAGCGCGGACATGGGTGCGGGTGCTTCACCGTGCGCGTCTGGAAGCCACATGTGCAGGGGAACAATAGCCATTTTCACAGCGAAGCCTGCAGTGAAGGATATCAGCACCCAATTCAGGATACCCGGGTCTACATTCGCCAGAAGGGCTTGTGCCTCGAATATGTCGAGGGTGCCTGTGAGCATGTAGATGGCGCCGATTCCTAAGAGAACAAAGATTGCTCCTGCATGGGTGAAGATGAAGAATTTGAAGGCGGTTTTGAAGGAGTCTCTGTATCCCCATCCGCCTATAATGAAGTAGGTTGGAACAAGCATGAGTTCCCAGCAGAAATAGAAGAGTAGCAGATTGGATGTAAGGAAAACCCCAACCAGTCCTATGGTGAGTAAACTCATTAGCGCGTAGTATTCTGGAAGTGAACTTTTTTCTTCCATATAATTTATGGAGTAAACCGTGCATGCTGCAACAAGTATCAGCGTGGCAATAGCCAATGACAGACTTATGCCATCAACAAAAAGTGTGAAAGCCGAACCTAACGTTGGTATCCAATAGTACGATTCTATGTACTGTCCCTCATTAAGAACCGTAGGTATCAAAGTCAAAAGAAGGGATAAACTGACTAGAGAGATTAATGTTAGAATCAAGGCAGCGGCTTTCGCAGATTTTTTACCTACACCATAAACTACTGGAATAGCCAGAGCAGGCAGCATCAAAGCGATTAATAATATTTGCATTTTGTTTTACCTCAAAGCAGTTAACAGCAACAAAATAATGATTAGGAAGAAGCCCAGCGCGGCTGCCAAAACAAAGTCAGGCAAGGGTCCTCTGTGCATTTTCTTGATTTTCTGTCCGTGCTCAACCGTTTTTCCTGCAAAAAGATAAACCAGCTTATCCAAGAACACGTCAATGTACTGATGGGTTATGCGGGCAGTTTCCACGGTTCCACCCGCCAAAACATAGCATAAACGGTCCAAGAAAGCGTCAAGATGCACGTGTGTTCTGTGGGCGGTCTCCACGGCTCCACCAGCTATAAGGTAAACGAGCCGGTCAAGAAACACCTCTATGTAATGCTTGGTGCCATTGGTTATCCTCAAAGCCCCGCCTGCAACAGCATGAGGAAACCGTTGCAGCCCAGACATTTCAACGATTCGATATGTGCCCTGCGCCAAACCCATGACTCCATTCAAGATTTTGTTGTAAACGGCGTCAAAATAGTAGCCGTTGGATACTAACAGATAAAGTGGTTTATTTAAAAAACTTCTTGCAGAAACCACGGGAGTATCCCTCTTCTTGTAGTAAAGGTAGTATGCTGTGGGCGCTCCAACAGCCAAGATTATGGCTGATGTTAAACTCGCCAAAACAACACCACTAAACGAAGCCTCAAAATGTACCGCAAGATAATGCTCTAATGGTCCCTTGAAGAAGCCGGTGATGCAGGAAGCAGCGGCTAACAGGACAAGAGGAACAGTTATTGTTGGTTTAGGGTCGTGCAGGTGATGGTGTTCCAGAAACTTGGATTTCTTGCCAAGGAAAACCAGACATACCCATCTGATGCTGTACATTGCGGTTAGCACGGAGGTCGAGAAAATCAAAATGAACAGGGGAATATTATTAGCCAAGATGATGGCTTCGAATATTGTGTCTTTGCTCCAGAATCCGCTGAAAGGCGGAATGCCGGCAAGCGAAAACGCTCCGATGACGCTTACAATGAATGTGATGGGCATCTCCTTTCGTAATCCTCCCAGCTGTTTCATGTCAAGAGTATGAGTAACATGCATCACAACTCCTGCACAGAGGAACAAGAGCGACTTGAAGAGTGCATGGCTGAGTACATGAAATTGACTGGCAAACCAGCCCAACTCAGTTCCGATGCCTAGGGCGGACATTATCATGCCCAGCTGGCTTATTGTAGAAAATGCGAGAACCCGTTTCAGGTCTGAGCTGGTCAACGCCATGGTTGCCGCGAGGAAAGCCGTAATTCCCCCAACGTAAGTGATTGTGGTTAGCCATGGCTGAACCAGAGAGAAGAGGATGTAGATTCTTGCCACCAGA
>JASFHP010000011.1:0-56852 GCA_050123155.1 Candidatus Bathyarchaeota archaeon
CCAAGCTTGGCACAGGATCGCTATGTATTCTAGTTCTCTGCGTTCAGCTTCAGCATCTATCTTTTCAATGATTGCCGCGATCTTTTGTGCTGCTTCTCCATAACTTTTTGAGCTCTGCAAATATTTACCTTCTCTGTCCAGCAGTTTTGCTTCTTCCAGAAGGATTCTAGCCTGACAATATTTACGTCTAAGATCAGAAGCTTTGAACAGTCTTTGAGTCATTTCTTTTTCGTCTGCAGAGGTGATTTCCGCCATTTTTTGTTTGATGTATTCTTCTGCTTTGCCGAATTGTTCATACGCTTTCTGGAATACTTGTTTTGCTTGCTGGGTGTTTTCGTTTCTGCTCAAGTTTTCAGCTTCTTCAACCTTGGCCCATGCAAAATAGTTGGGAGCCAGATAGCTCCAGGGCTCAGCTGATTCATGTAGCTTCGCAGCCTTTTCATATTGATCTTGAGATTTAATATAATCTTCAATTGAGTGGAAATGTCTTGCCTGTTCAATTTGGCTCCAAGCTTGCATATACAAAGAATGTTTTGTGTAGAAGTCTTTGAGTTGTGGGATTTTTTCTGCTGCAAGCTTGTAGTTTTGAGCTGCTGATTCGTAGTTGTGTGAAGCTTTGAGGTGTTTGCCTAACTGGTTGTGGAGTTTAGCTGTTTGCCATTGGGACTCGGCTGCATGGGTCATTAGGTCTGCTTTGCTGAAGATTTCGGTAGTACAGGTATAGACTTCGATGGCTCTGTTGAGGGTCTTTTGCTCCTTGGTTTGTGCATATAGTTGGGCTAGGATTTCTCCGAACCAATAATAGTACCTTCCGTATAATCCGCTTTTCCATCTTGTCGAGTGTTCTTTGTCGTCTTTTGCCATTAGCTTCAAGCAGTTTTCCATCGATGAAACAGCATCATTGAGGAATTCAATTTTCTTCTGTTTGTCGGTTTCTATTTTGGCTAGTTCAGCTAGTATTAAAGCATGATCGTTTTGGTCTCTAGTGCGCGCCCAGTACACAAAGGGATGATGTTTCTGTCCGGCAAGGATGCGTTTTTCACTATATACTGAAGCTTCTTCTAGAAGTCGTCGCTTCTCGAGATTTTTTGTCTCAGTTTCGGAAAGCCGATATAAAGCACGGCTTAAAGCTTCAAAAGGTGACCATTTCTCAGTTGCCCATTCTTTGCTATATTCAACGAGCTCCCGTGCTGTCTTGATGGCTTTTTTTAGGAGAGCACGCTTTGCGTCAAGGTTGGTTTCAATTGACGCAAGTTCGGTTAGGTTCCCAACATTGAGTCTATAAGAAACGCTAATGGGGCGAGGTTTACCGACTATTTTGTAGTGGTAGATAGAGTCTTCTGTCCATTTCACGGCTTTTTCGAGTCTTTCTCTCTGCTTGTTCGGGTCCTCTTCCTGAAAATTCAGAATAACAGCACCTGCCCACATGCCTCCCACTGCCATCATAATGTTATCTTTTGTGGTTGCGCTTTGCTTTCGTGTTTTTTCATTAAATTCTAGCGCCAAATTAATATCGGGATTGTAAGTCATGGCAACTAAGCTAGCTACATTGTTTGACCAACCAATTAGGTTGGCATCTCCAATCTTTTCAGAAAGCTCTAAAGCCTTCTTTGAATAGCTCCAGCCTTTTTGCCCCAATTCCCCTTTTGCCTCACTCTCTGCATATATTACAGCCAAACTGTAGGTCCAGCCTGTCCAACAGTAAGCACGAGCCAGCTCATAGTTATCATCCGCCTCAGACAATGCCGCGATGCCCCTCTCCCCTAAACTGATTAGCTCCTCATACCTCTTCTGGCGTTCGGATTGCGTGAGGACCCAGATTCGGGTAACATGGGAACCTTGCATTAAGTCATTACATGTCTTTCCGATGGCTTGGAGATCACCAGCTTCTTCGTGTGCCTTCAAAGTTTTCTTTTCAAGGTCCCACCATTCATCTAACAACGTATCCTTTTTAGGTTGGTTTGTTGCAAGCCATGAATTTGCGTAGGCGACCAGAGCTTTGGAATGGTTGATATTTGCTCCTTTCTCCTCTTCTTTAGCCTTCTCGAAAAGTTCAACCATATGCTCGTATACTTTGGCAGCCAGCTTCATTCTGTTTCTGAAACTCTCATTGGTCTCGGCTTGTAGAGCAGCTCTAGAATAACAGAAACCCATCCGTTCAAGAAGGTCACTAGCCCTCAAAGAATCATCTTCTTTCGAAGCCAAGCCAGAGGCTTTTTTGTAAATATTTGCAGCGCCTAGCCAGTCATACCTCTTCTCATGTTCTTTCGCTTTGTTTAGAAGAGGCTCCAACGTTTTGGTGTTTTGCAAAGCTGCCCACAGATTATTATCGTGTGAATCATTCAAATAAGTTTTCACGGTGCGTGCCTAGAAAATGTTATATTGATTTACCAATAAAGTATTGTTCTACATTGGGGAACCTGTGATTGAATTCTAAGGCAGTGACAAAGATTCAATCCGTAATCTTAGTTGTAATAATAGTTGTTGCGGCTGTTGTTGGCGTCGTTTACGTTTTTTTGATGAATGATACCCAATCTGCGGACACCATTAAGATTGGAGTTCTCGCCGATTTGGATGCAAATATTGGTAGGCATACTCTGCAAGGGGCCATTTTAGCTGCCGAACAAATCAATGCAGAAGGAGGCATACTCGGAAGACAAGTTGAGGTGATTGGCGAGGATAATGACATTGAAAGCGGTGCTGACACGGTTACAGTTAGCACCGCCTTAACCCGGCTAATAACATACCATGAAGTAGATTTTGTTATAGGATATGCGATAGGCGAGGCTGGGTTTGTGTGTCAAGAGATAGTGGCTGAACACAAGAAAATCTTCTTGTCAGTCAGCGGAGGTGCAGATGAGCTTACTCAGAGGGTGCTGGACGATTATGACAAGTACAAGTACTATTTCAGCCTCATATACAACACATCCTCAGTTTTTCAAGGCATGACTGACGGCTTTTTGGTTATGAGGGAAATGACGGATTTTAACAAGATTGGCTATTTATGCGAAGATGTGGGGTGGACCCAAGGAGTTATGGAGGGGTTGGACTATGTTTTACCGGAGGTCCATGGTTTCGACCTTGTGTATAAAGGAACTTTTCCTTTAGGAACTTTTGACTTCTCAAGCTATTTTGCAGCTGCCGAAGCTGCGGGAGTAGAAGTACTTGTGCCTTTGTTTGCTATTGCTGATGCAATACCGTTCGTCAAGGAATATTATGACCGCCAATCCCCCATGTTTGTTTATGGTGGAGTTCTTAAAACAGTTGCTGTTCCAAAAGGCTGGGAGGTGACAGACGGCAAATGTGAACACACTGTTATGGCTGTGTTTCCTGCCGAGGCAGACTATCCCGTGACCAACAAGACTTTGCCAACCCGAGAGGCATACATTAACAGATGGAACGAAACCCCAGTGGGTAACGGAGCCTTGGCGTATGACATAATACGTTTCATTTTGCATGACGCTATCGAGCGAACTGGAACAATTGAAACCAACGCTGTTATTGAGGCTTTGGAGGAAACCAGCGTTGAAACTTCTGGGACAAGAACTTTTGTTTTCACTGAATCTCATGGTATAATGATGGGAGAAAACCCGAACAACCCTGATGCAGATTACGCGTTCGTTATGTATTACCAGTGGCAAAACGGGAACCAAGTCCCAGTGTATCCGAAAGAGATTATGGATGAAGCAAACGCAACCTACACTTTTCCTGATTGGCCTGGACCATGGGACAACATAAGTTGATCAAGTATCTAATCTTACTATGCGCGCGCATGGTCATGTAATCTGTTGAGGTTAACAGCATTTCTAGTGTAATAGTAAAAAAGCTAAGTATTTTCTTACAAGTATACCTCTATTAGTTTCTTAATATGATTGACGAATTGCCGGTTTGATTAACCGTTTTCTGTAAAGTCCAATTACCAGAGCTACGGTTAGTAGTAACGGAAGAATTATCCACGAAGGAAACTCGGGGATTGCTTCGATTTCTATTGGTTCCATTAATGGAGAAGTATCCTGATTTTCGTCGTTCATTACGTATGGAGTGTTTCCTAGCCCGTCTCCGTCTGTGTCTGTGCCGTTGTAGTCGCTGTAATAGTTTTGGTTGATGACGTTTACGGAACCGTTATATCCAAACGTTTTTGCATACCATTCCCATTCCCCCAAGGGGAGTGCCTCTGTGTTGTTGACGTAACTGTTGTGTGTAATCGTGTTGTTGTTAGCAACGTAAATGGATGTTCCAAGACGTGAGTTTGAAGCATAATTTCTAGCTACTGTGTTGTTGTCAGCATACTGAAGCCTAATGGCTACGTCGTCACAGTCGGTTATTGTGTTCTCGGTTACTGTGTTGTTTGTGCTGGATTGCGTAATTTGGATTCCTTCAGTACATTCTTTGATATAGTTTCCAGCAATCAAATTGTAGTTTGAATAGGCTAAGCGGATGGCGGCTGAGAGCCCAATTTGCTCAAAATAGTTTTCAGTTATGTTGCTGTATGAGGCGCCGACTAGATATATGCCGTGCTGGTTGCCTGCTATCCTGTTTCCTGAAATGCTGCAATACTTCACTCCACCTACGGATATTCCAGAATAGCCGTAAAGTAGCTTAAAGCCCGAAACTGACACGTTATCACACTCTATCTTTATGGGTATCCTATATCCTTCAGAAGGCTTCCCATCAATTATTGTTGTATCTACATTTTCTCCAAGCAAAGATATTGATTTGTTTACTACAAGGTTCTCATGATAAGTACCTTCCAGCACATAGACTGTGTCACCATCAGATGCATCGTCAATAGCCTCTTGGATGGAACCGTAATCATCAGGAACAACAATTGTGTCAACTTCTGCGTTCACTATTCCAATTTGAGGAAAAGAACCGATAACAGAAACAAGCAACAACAAAACAAGGATAAACGCATATTTCCTCACTATTGACACCTTCCCGGATTCTGAAGTTTTCGTTTGTAAATGACTGCCACCACCATTACAGCAACTAACATAATCAGCAAAGGCGTCCATGAGGGAAACTCTGGGATGATTGTTGGGTTTACTAAAGGGCAATTATCTTGGTTTTTTTCGTTTATGATGTATGGTGTATCTCCTATTCCGTCTCCGTAATTGTCTGTTCCGTTGTAGCTGCTCCAGTAGTTGCCTGTAACTCCGTCATCCCAGATGTTCACTGGAGACTCCGCGTTTACCGCTGCGTGAACAGTGTTGTTGACGAAATTATTATGATGAATAATGTTGTTATCGAAGTCAACACTAACGCCCAAGTTGTTGTTTGTTATGTTGTTTCTGATTATGTGGTTGCTGGTTCCAGAAATCCAGATGCCTTGCCCATTTGATGCGATACAATTTTCGGAAATAATGGTGCCTCCGCTCATATAGACAAAAATGCCCACACGATTGCCTGTTATGTTGTTCCCAGAAATAGTAGTATCGCTTGCTCCAAATGTAATCCAAATCGCATTTCCAGTGTCGGTCTTATGCCCAATGTCGGTGAAGCTGTTTCCGATAATCGAGTTGTTTTCGCAGTATCCCATAATTCTGATTCCTTCTCCTAAATGCGTTATTTGCATATTCTTGATTGTCACGTTGCGTCTGTTTTCCAGCCATATTGCCGATATTATTTCATCTCCCTCAATTGTATAACCTGCACCATCAACCACAACATCATCTTTTTCCACAATAATGGATTGATTAACGATGTTTCCAGTAAAAGTGTAGACATTTCCGTCTCTCAGAATTCCATCTGTTCCCTCAACGCTTCCGTCAGCTCTAATGTAGATTGTGTCTTCAGCTTTCACCATCGCAATTACTGAAATAGAAACGAGAAACAAACAGAGAATCATCAAAAGAACAAAAGCTATCCGTCTATTTCCCATCGAAGACCACAGTAACATCTTCCTAACTGACAAGAAAAGGGTTTTTGTAAAGATTTCTTGACCAAACAGACAGTGTGCTAGTCAAGGTTTCTTGACCAAGTTTTGTTCAGCATTCTGCTAGTCTATTGTACACTAGCAGCAAGTAACGAAAATAAAACACAGTCTTGTTAAGGCTAACAAAAATGGTTTAGGTTATGCTTACGTTCTGTATCTGGAAGTACCGTTTTGCCAGAAACCGGATTCTTTCAGCGTTTCTGCCGTTTTTGCCGATGGCGACGCCCTTGTCTTTGGGGTTCACAGAAATCACGGCGATGGTTTTTCCGTCCATGCGCTCGGTTATGCGCACCTCATCCACCTTGGCGGGTTTCAATGCGTTCTTGATGAATTGGGCGGGGTTGTCCGAGTGCTCGATAACTTCGTGCTTTTTGCCGGTGATCCTTTCCAGGTAATGGATGTTTTTTCCTCTCTTGCCTATAGCCATGCCGATGGAGCCTTCCTTGACAACAAAGATTATCCTGTTGAGGTCGCTGTCAACAATGCAGTCCTTGACGGTTGCGCCTGTTATGCTCTGAAAAAGGGCGATGTAGCGCATCTCTCGACTTGTCAATTTTATTCCGCTAGCCATGCTATGCCTCCGTAATCTTAAGGATTTTTGATTCTCCAGGTTCTCTTACGCTCAGAGCAGAAACCTCAAACGGTTTCCCGCACACCGCTCCTAAGTCTACACTATCTCCGTTATAAATACTCACTGGAATCTTAGAAAGCTTACAATAATACTCTATTTCCTCTCGGGTTTTCTGAGGGCAGTTTGAAGCAAAGATTATGAGTTTAGCTTTTTTGGTTTTAGCGTTTTTTAGGGCGCTGTTGGCTCCAAACTGGATTTTTCCTGTTTTCGCAGTTGCGGTTATTGCTTTGTTGACATCAATCATTCTTTCTTCTCTCTATTCGACGTTGTCATGTAAAGGTCCACTAGTCCTGTGCCGATGGGTATTGATTGCCCCACTATAACGTTTTCGGTTACACCCTTCAAAGGATCGCTTTCCCCGCGGAGAGCAGCCTCAATTATGTTGGGAACAGTTATCTCGAACGCCGCCCTAGCAAGAACACTGGATTTCTTACCGCTGATTCCATGCCGCCCAATCTGTCGCACATCACCCGTTGAAGTCATAATATCCGCCATCAACATAACATGGCGTATGTCAACATCAAGACCCTGCTCCTCAAGAACACCAAGCGCTTCTTTAATCAACGAGTTTCGAGCAGCTTCAATCCCAAGGGTTGCGGCGATCTCATGAACATTGTTGGTTGTTGTCCGCGTTGGGTCTATTCCGCCAATGTCAAGAACAGCAGCTAGGTTGGAGCCATCCGTTCTTATAACCCACTCTCCAGTCTCTTCGGTGACCAGCACCCTACGGATGCCAGGTGCACCCTTAACATGCTCGGATGGCAGTTTTACCACCAGCTTCTTCAGATTCACCTGCTTTTTAGGCTTGACTGTTAACTGGTTTTCTTCAACATTCAACTCGTAATTTGCCATGCGCAAAAGGCTAGGTACTTCCTCAGCCTTGATGCCACGCTCTTCCATCATATTGGAATTAAGCTTAACAACAACTGAATCGCTTTCAGGGTCTATGTAAGGCTCGGTCTCCGATATGTCCTCTAAAGTTGTGTCAATTATGTCGCGCGCGATCTCAGTTGCCTTTTCCTTACTCTTTCGGTGCTTCTTGTCGAGGTAAATGGTCATGATAGGCGTTGACGGGCTTCTTCTAGCATCCACTATCTCTATAAGCCGAGGCAATCCAAGCGTTACGTTCTGCTCTCGGACTCCAGCGTAGTGGAACGTCCGAAGAGTCATCTGGGTTCCCGGCTCCCCAATAGATTGAGCAGCCACGATCCCCACAGCTTCTCCAGGCTCAACAAGAGCCCGCTTATAGTTATCTAAGGTTAAACTTATGGCTTGGTCCACGCCCTTGCGACCCAAATTTGCCTTAGCCAACCCCGACTTCAACTCTTTAACCAGAATCGGAGTCAACTGTTCTTCAACTTCTTTAAGGTGCTCCGCAACATATTCCTTGGAGGCAGGTTTCTCCTGTTCTACCATGATTTTAACCTGCTCAATCAGACGGCTGACGTTAACTGCTTTCCCATGATCGCTCTTAGCGGGGTCAACTCCGTCCTCTCCATATTTAAGTTGGATGATGTCACCAGTGGAAGTGCGCACAGTTCCGTCGTACTCGACTCGAAGCTGTTCCAGGGCGTTGATGAGGCGCCTCTGCATGTAACCGCTCTGCTGGGTTCTAACGGCTGTGTCTACCAGGCCCTCTCTTCCACCCATGGCGTGGAAGAAATACTCGATTGGGTCTAAACCACTTTGATAAGATGCATACACGAAGCCTCGAGCCTTGGGGGTGGGGTCTCCAGGTTTGAAGTGCGACAGGGCTCGGTTGACGTAACCACGCATTATCCGTTTTCCTCTAACAGCCTGCTGACCTACAGAGGCTGCCATCTGACCTATGTTAAGGTTGGACCCACGCGCTCCTGTTCGGGTCATGATTATGCCCGAATTGTCAAGCTCAAAGTCCTCGTCTGCAACTTTTCCAGCTTTGTCTCTGGCTTCCGCGAGTTCGTTCATTACGTAGATTTCGAAGGACTCGTTAAGGGTCTGGCCGGGCAGCCTTGGCAGCGTGCCGTTTCGGTAGTTTTCGATCAGTTTTTCTATGCGTTTTTCGATTATGTTCATGTTCTTTCTGATTTTCTTTTTGGCTGCGTCAGAGAGTTCAAGTTCGTCGTAGGAGAAGGTGAAGCCTCGCATGCTCACGAACACTTTCAGAAGTTGGCATATGCCGTTCAGGAACTTCCGCCCAGTTTGGGAGCCATAATCTTTGATTATCCTGTGCAGAATGCTATCTGACTGTTCAGCGCCAATGGAGCGTCTGTCGATGATACCGCACTTCAGAACTCCGTTTTTAACAACCACATAAGCGTCATTGGGGCACTTCTCGCCTAGACACTTTGTGCAATTATGACATATAGTTGATTTCAAAACATAGTTCAGGTCCTTCGGAAGGAATAGACTGAATATCTGCTTTCCAGTCCAAAGAGGCGTAGGCTCTTTGATTGCGGGTTCAGGCAGAGGTCCATCGTAACCCGACGCTACAAGCAACCTGCAAACCTCTTCCTTGTTTAGAACATTGGATTTTCTGGTGAACATGTAAGATGCTGTTATGTAGTCTCGAATAGCGCCTATGATGGGTCCCCCAAACCTCGGCGACAGAATCTGGTCTTGAACCTGCATCAGGAGCCGCGCCTCAGTCTGGGCTTCTTCGCCTTGGGGCACGTGAAGGTTCATTTCGTCCCCGTCAAAGTCGGCGTTGTAGGGCGGACAAACACACAGGTGTAATCGGAACGTTTTATGCGGCAACACCCGAACGTAATGAGCCATTATGGACATTCGGTGAAGGGAGGGCTGCCGGTTAAAGATGGCGATGTCGCCGTTCATGAGGTGACGCTCCACAATGAAGCCAGTTTCCAGAGATTCGGCGACTTTGTCTCGTTCAACAACAAACTCTAATCTAACCCTTTTTCCGTCAGGTCTCACCACGTATAGGGCACCAGGGAATTTTTCAGGACCATTAATGATCAGCTGCCGCATCTCTTCAATGTTCCACACCGTAACCTTTTCAGGCATTGAAAGCCTCATGGCTATGGCTTGGGGAACGCCGACCTCGTTGATGTCAAGGTTGGGGTCGGGCGAAATCACGGTACGCGCAGAAAAGTCCACACGTTTTCCGGAGAGGTTGCTTCGGAATCGCCCCTCTTTTCCTTTGAGGCGCTGAGAAATTGTTTTCAGGGCTCTTCCCGACCGGTGTCGGGCAGGGGGAATTCCTGAAGCTTCATTGTTGAAGTATGTTGTACAGTGATATTGAAGTAGTTCAGACAGGTCTTGGATGATAAGCGTGGGAGCGCCTGCCTCCATGTTTTCTCTGAGGCGTTGGTTGATTCTGATTATGTCCACGAGCTTGTGGGTTAAGTCGTCTTCGGATCGGATGCCTGATTCTAATGTTATTGAGGGACGAACATAAACTGGAGGAACTGGGAGAACCTGCAGAATCATCCATTCTGGTCTAGCAGTTGCAGGGTTAAATCCGAACAATTCAAGGTCTTCATTCGGTATCCGTTCAAGTCGTTCTCGGACCATGCTCTGTGTTAATCTCTGCGCTCCTTCGTCCAGAATCTCGTAGAAACTTGTGGGTTTCGCAAATTCTATTTTTGATTGCTGAGCTCCACAGTAAGGGCAATCCTTTTTCTTTGCTTCCTTCATTATTTTTTTGTAAAGGTCGCTTGGAACTTCGCCCACCAAATCTTCGGTCTGCCTAATCGTAGCCTTGATCTTTTTAACGCGGTTTTCAGGAAGCAGGATGCGTCCGCAGTTTCTGCATGTAGCTTGAAGAAGCTTGTGAATTATCTTGGTGAACTCGATGTGGATGATTGGAACCGCTAGTTCTATGTGCCCAAAGTGTCCCGGGCACCTTATGGCTGTGTTTCCGCACGTTTTGCATCTTTGTCTGGGCTCAAGAGTTCCTAGTCTGCCGTCCATGAGTCCAGAGGTTATTGGAGCTCCGTCCTCGTCGTAGGTGTCGGCGGTCTGTATCTCTGCAACGGATTGCCTGCGGATGTCTTGGGGGGAGAAAAGCCCGAAGTAGATTTCGTCAATAACTTTGTGAACAGTATCTTCCATCGACATTTTATGCTCTCTCCTTCAGTTTTAGACGCGGAGTTATGCACAGACTCATCATTTCTTGGAGGAGAAGCTTGAAGGCATAGGATACGACCACAGGGGATATCTGGGCTTTATCTTCACAGATTCTGCATGTGTACCTCCGCTGCTTGATGTCATAGTATGCGATGAAGCCACAGTTTTCGCACACATACAACAGATACTTGTCAGACTCCTCCAGCAGCCTGTCACGTAACACCATGGCGGCGCCGTGACCAATCAAACAGTCTCGCTCCATCTCACCAAACCGCAATCCACCACCGCGGGCACGTCCCTCAGTCGGTTGCCGAGTTAACATCTGAACCTGCCCCCGAGCTCTCGCGTGCATCTTATCCGCAACCATGTGGTGAAGCTTCTGATAGTATACGACGCCCATGAAAATGTCGGCAACAAATTTTTCTCCAGAAACGCCGCTGTACAGAATTTCTCTGCCCGTGTTGCTGAAGCCTAATTTTACAAGCTCTTCCTTCAGTTGCTCTGGACCCTCATTGGTGAAGGGGGTTCCGTCAACCGTTCTGCCTCTTGCGGAGGCAACTTTTCCAGCAATGGATTCAAGGAACTGTCCAATGGTCATTCGTGACGGCATGGCGTGGGGGTTAATTATGATGTCTGGAACGATTCCTTTCGGAGAGAAGGGCATGTCCTCCTGCGGAACAATCATTCCTATGACTCCTTTCTGTCCGTGGCGAGAAGCAAATTTGTCTCCCAGTTCAGGTATCCGTTGGTCGCGAACCCTGACCTTTACAAGCTTGCTTCCTTCTCCAGTTTCTGTGATGAACACATCGTCCACAACCCCGGTTTCGGATGGTCTCACATCAACAGATGTATCCCGCATGGTTGGACCTTTAACTTCAAACTCCTTGTATTCTTCAAGGAATCTTGGCGGACTTGTTCTTCCGATAAGCACGTCGCCTCCAGTTACATCAGATTCTAGGCTGACGATGCCGTCGGGTTCGAGAAGGCGGTAGTATTGTTCGCCTCGGTATCCTCTGATTCCTGCTTCAGGTAGCAGAAATCTGTCTCTTAGACCCCCCAGGTATTGGCGGCATTCTGCCTCGTAGATTCTGAAGAAGGTGGAGCGCATCAAACCACGCTCGATGGAGGCTTTGTTGTAGATTATGGCGTCTTCCATGTTGTAGCCTTCAAAGGATAGAATGGCGACAACACAGTTTTGCCCTGAAGGTCTCTCGTTGTATCCTATGATTTCCATGGGTTTCGTTTTCACCAAGGGTGTTTGGGGGTAGTGTAGAATGTGGGAGCGAGAGTCAACTCTGGTGGGGAAGTTGGTTAGATTGATTCCCAGGGCTTGTTTGGACATGGCTGCTTCGTATGAGTTACGGGGTGACTGGTTATGTTCAGGGTATGGTATGATGGAGGCGCAGATTCCGAGAATTGTGTAACTGGCAATCTCCAAGTGGGTGTGCTCGGAAGTGATATCGCTGAAATCTAGAGCCACAAATATGTTCTCTTCTTCTTCAGCGTCAATGTATTCCAATATTCCATTTTTGATGAGGTCTTCCCAGCTCCACTCTGCGGAGCGTATCTTTTCTACATGTTCAGGCTGTAACTTGGGCACTCCGTTTTCAATGACTATGAGTGGACGGCGTACACGCCCCTGATCGCAGCTGATGTAAATTTCTTCACTATTTTCTCCATGTTCTTTTGAGAAGTGGGCAACGTTAACTTCGGTGGAGATCTCCCCTTTCCTGCGTTTTTTTCTGATTTCGTCAACTAATTGCTGCGGTGAAGCGCAATAACCTAGAATGGAACCGTTAACGAAGATCTTGGCGCTGGAAGTTCGCAGCTCTATGTCTGTTTCTTCTATTGGAATTACATCCATCTGATAGAGTTTCTTTTTGATGCTATCGGGATCAACGTAGATAGAAGTAGAAGCGGCTAAGGCAAGGTTCTTCACCAAACCACAGTTTGATCCTTCCGGTGTTTCGTTTGGACAGAGTCTTCCCCAGTGAGTCGGATGCAAGTCTCGCGCCTCAAAGTTGGGTTGGCTGCGGCTGAGGGGAGACTGTAATCTTCTGAGGTGACTTAAGGTGGAAACTGTGTTTGTTCGGTCAAGAAGTTGGGTGATGCCGACGCGTCCTCTGCCCCAGTTGCCTGTTGCTAGGGCATGCCGATACCGATCAGTGACTATTCCGGGGCGGACAGCGGCTGAAATGGTGATAAGCTGCCTTTTGACGCCCATCCGTTCAAGCTGATATTTTATGTCTCGGCATAGATTTCTGAAGGCTATCCTGAACAGGTCAGCGAGGAGGGGACCTGCAAGTTTCAGTCGCTTGTTTTTGAAGTGGTCTTTGTCGTCTTGTTTTCTGAGGTCAAGCTTTAGTTCGATGACTCGACTAGCCATCTCGCCGAGGAAAAGCGCTTTTTCTAGGCGGTTTTCTTCGGTTCTGCCGATGTGTGGTAGAAAGTTGCGGTCTATTATGCTTCTGGCTTTTTGGTTGCGGTATTCTTCTACTTGCCCGTGGGCGACGCGGTTTCCGATGTACATTATTGCGTCTTGGGTAGTGTCGAATCCCGCGGCTTTTTCAAAGGAGGATTCAAGCTCGTTCTGTATTAGTGGATTGGGGGAAACGGTTTCGGCGATTTCCTTGTCTGACTCTATTCCGAGTGCCCGCATCAGAATCACAAACGGGGCTTCTGCGGGTACTCCGGGTATGGAGACGTAGAGTCCGCCGTCAGATTTCATTCGCAGCTGGATTCTTGCTCTGAAGCCCACGGTTGTTGAGAAGATTTTGGCTTGATAGACTGGTTTTGTTCCTCGGGTGTCGATGTCTACGAGAACGCGGTTGGGGGCTAGGTCTTCCATGGCGACGACGACGCGTTCAGAGCCGTTGATTAGGAAGTAGCCGCCGGGGTCATGGGGGTCTTCTCCATATTCGATTAGTTCCTCGTCTGTTAATTGAGATAGAATGCAGAGTTTAGATTTCAGCATAACTGGAAGGTCGCCTACGAGAACAAGTTCAGGTTCCTGTTCTCTTCCATCTATAACTGGAGTCATCTCCAGCGCTAGAGGTGCCGCGTAGGTTAGGTTGCGGAAGCGGGCTTCCATGGGGAAAATTTCGTGTTTTGTTCCGTCGACTTCGGTTTTGTATGGTCGGCTGATTTTTGATTGTGGGTCTATCACCCAGAGTTGACCAAGTTTTATTTTGTAGGGCATCTCCGGGATTTCGATGTTAATTTCAGCTATTTCATCGATGACTTCCTGTAGTCCGCTGTCGATGAACTTGTTGTATGAATCTAGGTGCTGTCTAACTAATCCTTTCTGTTTGAAGAAAGACTTTTGGAGGAGTAAAAGGTCATCTTGTGAAGTTACCAAATTTTTCTTAATTCCTCCCTAATTCACGGTAGTAATAGGGCAAGTTTGATCGTTTTATCTCGGTTTTTTTCAAGCTGGGGGTTTCCTCCGCTGGGTAGGTGCATCCAACCCTAAAAGCCGGGTCTCCTTAATAAGCCTCATTTTTTCTTTCTGAAGCTAACATCGTAAACCAGCGTGCCCACTAATAAATTTTACCGTCACAAAATCCACATCATATCAAATTTTTGTATGTTATGTTTTCTTTTTCCGCAATCTGTGGAAAGTTCAGCATGTACGGAATGTTGTTTTTGTAACAGGTTCAAACAATTGTGTATGCAATTAATTATATACGGTTTGTAACATGTAAGAAGTGTTGTCGCCACCATGGGTGCATTGTATGGTTAGGGTTCGAAAGGGCGCGGTTCAGATCAGATTCGAGATTCTGGAGTATCTCTTCTATAACCGTAAGCCTCAGCCCCGCACCTATGTTTGGCGAAAGGCAACCAGTCTCTCATACGACGATTTCCTGAAGCACCTTTCTTATTTGAAGGAAAAGATTCTTGTCAAAGAAACGGATGAGGGGCAATGTCTGTTAACTGAGAAGGGGAGAAGCATATATGTTGAATTGCGGAAATCTTTGCCTTCAATCTTGTAGGTTTGGTTGCACTTTTGGTGCATTACAATTAATATTGTCTGTTAAGGGATTCATGATTGGTGAGTGGAGAGTATGAGTGAAGAAAAAGAGAAACAGGAAACAGTTTATCCTTTGAGGTCGCTGCATGACTTCCTCTACGAGCTGGATAAAGAGTGGGATAGATTCAGAACAGGGTCTCTCATAGGGGTGATAGTTACTTTTCTTCTGTTGCTGGCTTCAATCCTGCTTATGCTGGGTGCACTGAGGGATGGCGCCGTTCTTGCGGTGGTATTCATGCTTGTGATTGTTGGCGCTTTAGTGTACACTGTTTCCGCTCTGCTTGCTCAGCACCGTTTCTTCAAAAAGTGGGAACGCCGAATCGGGCTTCTCCTGCACATGGAAGAGAAGATTCTCAGCGAAGAACTTGAAAAAGACAGTTAAGCTCCAAACTAGGTTTCGATGGGCTACTGAAAGGTGCTAATGTTCGTGTGAACCTTGTGATAGAGGTTGTGCTGTGCTTTCGATTTTTAGAAAAAATACTGTTTTCAACAATGTACCTCTATTAGGGGTCTAATATGCGGAATGAACGTGTGAAGGGCAGTTTGGGTTTCATTTTTGGTGTATATTGAGGGTGCGTCGCCTTTTATTTGGTAGACAGCGAAGTCGATGTTGTTAGCGTTGACGGAGGTGAAAGAAAAAGTGAACGAAAAAACAAAATTCCTTACAATATTGTTGGTGTCAGTTGCCGCGTGCATGCTGATTTATTTGCCGTTCACAATGGCGTTACAGCCAAGCAGCGAGTTGGGAGACGAAGACGTATTCGCGAAAATGGCAGAAGACGGCTCTTGCGAGTGCGGCGATATCTTAAAGCTCAGGCTTCTTTGGTGGTTCCTGAATCATTCCGAGCCAGTGGAAGTTGAAGGTACAGTTGTGATGCTGATTGACAACAAACTAGTGCTGAGCTCAGGCGAAGAACAGATTGGAGTGCATTTGCCGGAAGAATGGATTGTCAACGGCGAGGTTGTTACACCCCAAGAGCTTTTCTTAAGCGGCTACCCGAGTGAAGGAGAAAACGTGACTGTCAAGGCTCTGGGAGCAGACATAATTGACAAAAATGGACTTCGCATCTACCTGCTTGTAGGCTATGAGATCATCAACGATGCAGGCGTCCACGCAATCGCAAATATGCCCGTAAACATAGAAACCTAAAAGCCTCTTTTGCCCCCATTTTTTTGGCACAACCTCAGCTAGCTGGCAGGCGGCAACTTTTAGTAAAAGATTTAAATGGTTGGTTGGATACTCCATCCGTGCTATTCTCCCAAACATCATGTGTAAGTTAGGAAACTGAACAGAATGTATGACATAATCCAAGCACATAACAAAACAAGAGGCACCGCCCTACTGGACCAACTGAAAGAAAAAAAGCCTCTTTTCACTTGCGTAATCGGCGTCACAGAAACAGCAAAGATTCATGGCATATCAGCAGCCGGAGAAAACCCGAAGATAACCGATTACACGCCCCCAGCAGACGTTGAACTTCTCCACCTCGGAAAATGCAAATGCATACCGGGCGTGCCCGTGACTCCGACTGGGATACCCACCCCCGCCCTCATAACAATGTCAGCGCTGAAGCTGGCGGACATACCAACCCTCGTTGTCAGCGCCGGCTTAAAGGTTAAGCCGCATGTTCCCTTCGTGGATTTGGGCGGTAAACCCGGAAGGGACATAAGAACCGGCAGAGCCCTCGACAACGCAGAAGAAGTATTGAACAGAGCAAAACTTGCCGGAGAAAACCTGTCAAAAACCGCTGATTACCTTGTGATTGGCGAGAGTATCCCCGGCGGCACCACAACAGCGCTAAGTGTCCTGTTGGCGATGGACGTAGATGCGAAGGGAAAAGTCAGCAGCAGCATGCCAGAAAATCCCCACGAACTCAAAATAATGACGGTTGAGGAAGGCTTCAAATCCGCAGGCGTCAAGTTTGGAGACTTCACAGATGACCCGTTGAAAGCGGTTTCCACTGTTGGAGACCCTATGCAGCCTGCCCTAGCAGGACTGGTTCTCGGCGCCGCAGACAGAGTGCCCGTTATCATGGCTGGCGGAACCCAGATGGCTGCGGTGTTAGCTGTTGTCAAAGCGTTAAACCCAGACGTTCTGGGTAACGTGGCAATTGGAACTACGCGGTGGATTATAGCTGACAAAACCGCTGACCTGAAAGGCTTAGTTGCTGAAATTGCTGATGTTCCAGTGCTGGCTGCAGACTTGGATTTCAGCAGGTCAAGGTTTGATGGTTTAAGGGCTTATGAAGCGGGAGTGGTGAAAGAGGGCGTCGGATGTGGAGGAGCATCAATGGCTGCCATGATGAAAACGAACGGAGAAATAACCAAACAGGTTCTGCTAGAAGAAATCGAAAGCAACTACAAGCAGCTAGTAAACACAAAATAGCGAGTGGTTTCAATAACAAGCGATTTTAAGCTCAGTTACACCCTTTAATTTTCTTTTTATTGAGCTGTCAAGGAGATGATTTCGTGCATTTCCTAATTTTGAGTAAAAGTCAGATCTATGATTCTTTCAGCGTTTCGTATGATGATGAGATTTCAACTGCGTTTTTTAGCATGCCACCAACTGAGCAGTATTTTTCTTCGGAGAGCTGTATCGCCTTTTTTACTGCCTCAGGATCGATGTTGTGACCTTTCACTATGTATTTGAGATGAATTTTAGTGAAGACTCTCGGTGGTGGTTCCTCTCTTCTTTCCGCTGTCGCTTCCACAGTGTAGCGGCTTATTTTTTGTCTCTTCTTTTTTAGTATTGTTAATACATGGAAGCTGCTACAGGCGGCTAAGCTTGCTAAAACATTCTCCATTGGAGATAATGCAGTTTCTTCGCCCCCATGAGTTATTGGAGCATCAAATTTTACAGAAAGACCTTTTTCGTTTCTGGCTTCGAGCCGATAATTGTTTTTCCATTCTAAAATCATCTTCTTTTCCGAATGCATATTCAAACCTTCTATGATGAATCAAAATTAACTTGAATATTCTTTCCTCAATTTCTTAATTACATTAATGGTCTCTTCCTCAGAAGGGTGTGTTATAGCGCCGACAGGACATTCTGGCTGGCAGCCCGTACACAATACTACACAGTGGTAGGGATTCTTTACTACAGCCCTTTTTTCTCCATCTTTCCCTTCAATATCGAAGACCTGATTGTGGCAGAATTCAAAGCATTTTCCGCAGCCGATACATTTTTCATGGTCAATTATCGGATACCAGGGTATCTTTTTTCGAGGAATTCCCTCATACGTTTTTTCAATCATACTTTTTGCTACCTCCAATATTTTTCATTATTTTTTGTCATGCTGATGATGAACTAAGTTTTGTGGGCTTCGACTTGTATGCTGATTATTTTTCCCCTTAACTCGGGAGAAACTTCTATGGTGTATGGCTTCTGAGAAACGACCTTAACGTTCTGGAATCCCGCATCAGCTATTTTGTTCAAGTAATCATTTCTTTCTAGTGCACCAGCGATGCATCCAGCCCAAGCATCAAAACTGTTCCGGACATCATCGGGCAATTCTCCTTGCGTAACAAGGTCAGACACCATTAGTTTCCCGTTTGGTTTCAGGACACGGTACGCTTCTTGGAACACCTTCAGCTTGTCTGGAGCCAAGTTAACAACGCAGTTGCTGATTACAACATCCACAGTCTCATCCTCAACTGGCAGGGACTCTATTTCTCCTAAACGGAACTCAACATTCTCGTAGCCATGCTCGGAGGCTATGGCTTTGGCTTTCTCCAACATTTCTTTTGTCATGTCCACGCCAATCACTTTCCCTGTCAATCCCACTTTCTTGGCTGCCAAAAAGGCGTCCATGCCTCCTCCTGAACCCAAGTCTAGAACAGTTTCGCCTTCCTTCAAACCTGCAAGCGCAACAGGATTTCCGCAGCCCAAACCAGAAACAGATTTTTCGGGAACGCTTTCTATGTCATCAGGAGAGTAACCGACTTCCCATGCAACATGTTTGGGGGAAGACGCACAGCAAGACGACGAGGAGCAGCATCCAGATGAACAACTGGAACATTCTGCTTCAGCTATCTCACCATACCGTTTTTTCACATATTCCTTAATTTTCTTGTTTTCCATTTCAATCACTTCTTTTTCATTAACTTCTTTTCCAGAACCCTCTTTGCCCCAATTTTTTGCCCAGATAAACTAGGCTAAGCATAATCGGCACCTCCCAGAACAGCCCCATGGTTGTGCCCAGCGCCGCCTGTGAGCCCAGACCGTAAAGGCTGATTGCAGTAGCAATCGCAATCTCGAAGTGGCTGGAAGACCCGATTATCACGGAGATTATTCCCTCCCTATACTTGAGCCCCACAAATTTGGTAACTAGCAGGTTAACTCCAACAATGATGAAGAACCCTAACAACAGCGGAATTGAGACCCGTATCATTTCCTCTGGATGCTGTATCAACACATCCCCGTTTAGGGAGAATATGACAATTAATGTTGCCAGCAGAGCCAGTATTGCAAGTTTTCCTACTGCTGGTCGATAAGTTTCTTGGAACCATTCCGCCCCTTTCTTTTGGGTAATTGCCTTTTTTGAGATATATCCTATAACCAGCGGGATTCCTATGAAAACAAAAACAGAGATCAGAAGTCCAATTCTGTCAATTTGGATGTTCTGGATGCCAGTTAAGAGGGAAACAACAGGCGCATACAGAAACATTATCGTTATCGTGTTCAGGGTGGTGTTGACAACGTTCTGTTCCTGGTTGCCGTTAGCTAATGCACCCCAAACCAGAACCATGGCAGTGCATGGACTTGACCCGAGCAGAATCAAAGAAACAATCAGCTGGTCATTTCCTGCCAAGAAGTAGTAAGCGAGAAGAGCAGTAACTATGGGAGCCCAAACCCAATTGGAGATAATGGTCAGGATGATCGGTTTTGGGTTTTTGGCCAGCTTTTTCAGTTCAGTTAATTGCAGGTTTAGAAGGGCTGGATACATCATGAGAAACAGGCATACGCCTATGGGTATGGATATTCCAGCGAATTGCAGATTGTTGATGGCAAGACTTAACTCGGGAATCACTTGTGAAAGAGCAAGTCCGGTCAGCATGCACAAGAAAACCCATAGCGCAAGGTACTTCTCGAAAAATCCGAGGTGGATTTCAGTTTTTTCTCCCAAAGCTTATTCCCCAAACGAGAGGTTGTTATTGGTTGTTTCTTTTTCGTCTTGCAACCCATGTTGGGCAGGTTGATGCTTTACAGCATTCGCTGTCTGGGATTCCGAATGGGCATCTGAGGTCTTTTGTCATGTCTTTTTTGTCACTTCCTTTGTTTGACGTCACATTCACATAAACAATTTTAGATATATTTATATGTTTTGTTTATATAAACAAATTTAAATATGTTTCACACAGAAAACAAGGTGAGAAGCCAATGAAAAAAGTCAACCAGCGACTAAAACGACTAATCGAAACAGACTTCTGCGAAGCCGACGCCGCCGAAAAATACCGAAATGAACTAATCCAACTAGCCGATGAGGCGGCAGACGCCAAAACCGCAAAGAAAAACAGCAAATTCTTCAAGGCCCTCTCAGACGAAAAGAGGCTCAGAATAGTAAAACTGCTGAGAGTCAAAGAGATGTGCATATGCGAACTGATGATATGCCTTGACATGACCCAGCCAAACCTCTCTCATCACATCCAAATACTGGAAAATTGCGGCATCGTTAACCGAACAAAAAAGGGAAAATGGGTCTACTGCTCAATTGCGGACAAAGAACTTGTAGACAAAATGATCGAACTGAACCTGCTCTAAAAGACTGGTTCACATCTTCTTTCTAACAAACAACGTCATAGCCACAATAGCGACTGCTGACAGGGCGATGCTGTAACCGGATGCAACAGAGGAACCGAAGTACTCCCACAAAGTTCCGACCACAGCATTAGAAACAAAGAATGCTGAACCGACAACCAGATAGTAAAGTCCATATGCTGTTCCCCTCAGACTTTTCCCGATATAATCTGGAATCAACGCTCTCTGAACGGTTTCAACTACTCCAACGTAGGCACCAAACATCACAGCAACCAACAGAGCAACATAACCAGTTGCGGGAAGCAGAAGCAGCAATGTAGTGGAGAGGAAAATGCCGTAACCCAAAACCATGACTTTTTCCTTGCCTATCCGATCAGATAAGACACCGGCAGGAATCGCTATTGCAGTGTGGGCAACATTAACCACCGCATACACCAAAGGGATAAGCGAATCTGCAATCCCAGCCTCCTGCGCGTTGAGAAGAACGAAAGAAAAGTTAAATGCGCCCAAAGAGAAAACGCCGACAATGATAAGGAGCAAAGAAAAGTTGCCTTTCAAAACAGACTTGACTCCCTCAAGCAACTTAAATTCGCTAGTTGATTTGCCTGCTCGTTCCTTAACCAGAAACAGGATGATGAACAATGCAATAGAGCCGGGTATTAGGGACAGCCAGAAGATGTCTCTCACTGTGAAACCCAGAATGATCATAGCTGCTGAGGCAATCAAAGGTCCCACAATAGCGCCTGCCTGATCAAGAGTCCGATGTAAACCGAAAGCAGCGCCTCGGCGTTTCTCGGAAACCGACTCACAGAGGAGTGCATCACGGGGAGAAGTGCGAACACCCTTCCCAATTCTGTCACTAACTCTGATTACGAAAACATCAAAGGGCACCCTAGCAACAGCAAAAAGAGGCTTAACAGCATTCGACAATGCATACCCGACTAGAACAAACATTTTCCTTTTTCTGAACTTGTCAGAGAAAATTCCCGAAACCGCCCGCAAAGCATAACTCAAAGCTTCAGCTGTTCCCTCAACCAAACCCAACACTGCTCTGCTGGAGCCAGGCAAGCCGAGAAGAAAGGCGGGTAGGAGACTGAGAACCATTTCACTGGACATGTCAGTGAAAAAACTCACAAAACCCAAAGCAAACAAATTCCTGACCGATGAGCCTTCACGGTTTTTCTCATCACCTCTCTCCATCATATGCTATTTCTCCACGAATTCGGTTTAGGACGACGTTCGCTTGTATGTGTAGTAATTTCTCCACTAATAATTTTGTAACGTAGCTGAAGAAAGTAGTGGCGCCCTGGTCGGGATTTGAACCCGAGTCGGGCGGGCGACAGCCGCCTATACTAGACCGGACTATACTACCAGGGCATCTAATTCCCTAAAAAGAATGAGGCTTCTACTTAAATTTTTCATTGCAAGAAGGGTGGAAGAAGCGTGTGTGTCATCGTGTTACCATTCTTTTTGCGGGAAATAAGGCCTAAATTTGGAGCGAAAAAACCCAAAAAGAGTAGTGTGATATCAATTGGTTTTCCGAATTACTGATAAAGAGGGTAGTCGCGGAATGTTCATAAGTTATGCGATTTTAATTGTATTTGGTTCACTGTTAGATTTGAGAGCTAAAATAAGATGATGAGTCCGGGTCTAATTGAAGCTTTAGGCCAAATAATGGCTGGGTTGCAGTGTATCGGAGATGGCGTGACCTATCTAATAGGATTCATCTTAAACACTCTAGGGGTCTCAGCGTCTCAGCAGATGATACAGATGGCGACAATAATGATTCTTCTCGCCGTTGTCTGGAAGATAGGCTCCAAACTCACCAGCTCCATATTCTTGTTCTTCATCGTAGCACAAGCAATGAGCTTCCTCGGCACCGTCTAAAGAAACCTCCATTTTCCTGAGTGAAAACTGAACACAACAACAATTTTGCGCAGATAGACTTGGTTAATCGTCTACAAGTTTTAGTATTTCTTTTATGTCCGGCTCAACTGTTGTTGGCGTGTTTGCGAATCTGCTTTTTGGGTTGAAATGGTAGTCCACTATTGCCTTAGCGTCTTTAAGCATGTGACCGGTTGAAATGCCGACTACAGTCTCATCAGAGCTTATTGTTCCCTGCCCTACCAGTTTTTTGGTTCCTGCAACGGTTGCAGCTGAAGCAGGTTCACATCCAAACCCATTCTTGCTCACCATAGCCATGGCATCCAGTATGTCTGTGTCAGGAACCGTGGTTACAACGCCGTCAGTGAACTCTAGGGTCCGAATAGCCTTCTTCAAGTTCACGGGCTTAAGAATCTCTATTGCACTTGCTGTTGTCTTCGCTTTGATGCCCTTTCGGTCCACCTCAGCATAGTATTCGTCGATGATACTGTTGTCGATGTTTCCGCCGTTCCATCTCAGTTTTCTGTCATTATATAAGTCAGCTAAGGTAGGTGCACCCTCTGCGACAACCACTGCCATCCGCGGCTTCTTTTTTATCCAGCCATACTCGTAAAGCTCCATGAACGCCTTACCGAAAGCCCCAGTGTTACCTAAGTTTCCGCCCGGAAACACAATCCAATCAGGCACTTCCCAATGTAGATAGTCAAGAGCACGTAACATCATAGTCTTTTGTCCCTCAAGACGGAAACAGTTCAAAGAGTTAACCACGTAGATGCTGCTCTCTTTAGAAAGCTTCTTCACCATATCCATAGCAACATCAAAGTCGCCATTCACCTGCAACACCTTAGCGCCATACGCAAGAGACTGCGCAAGCTTACCTTTTGCAATCTTTCCTGCACCAACAAGAATCACCGCCTGCATGTCCAATTCATTAGCAGCAAACGCCGCAGCAGAACTAGAAGTATTACCCGTAGAAGCACAAACAACCTTTTTAGCGCCCACCATCCTAGCGTGGGTAAATGCTGCTGCCATGCCGTTGTCTTTGAAGGAACCTGTCGGGTTGTCTCCCTCAAACTGTAACCAAAAGTTGCCAGTTTTCACACCCACATAGTCGGCGACACGAGTTACATGGAAGGGCTTTGTTCTTCCTTCTGCACCGTCTAAAGAAACCAGCTTCTTGCTGCAGTCTTCATAATCTTCTGTGTTCACTCCAGCGAAATTGAGTAATTCTCGAAATCGCCAAACTCCACTTTCATTAAATATATTGTGTCTCTCAGATTGTCTATGACTTTGTCTCTCGTAGAAAGTCTCCTGTAGACTCTTCGGAAAATCTCCCTTGTACCGTACGTCCAGTAGTTCGCCACAGTCACAGGTGGTTTTCTGGTCTGTGATTGGATACTTTTTTCCGCAGGAGGGAATAATACATTGTAGCCAGCTTTCGGTCTTCATGAAAAATCAATCTCCCGTTCCTCTTTCATTAGTTAACTTTTGCATTCAATTGCTCCTTTTTAGAGAGTACAATCAACAAAAAGCACAGCAAAGCTCTTAAATGTTTTACAATAAATTTCGCGCTATTATGGGTTCAAAAGGCGGCGGCTTCCAGCAGTCTCAAGGGGTTCCAGTTGTCCTCACTGGCTCAGCTACTGACATGAGTGACTTCAAACTCAGTCCTTTCCTAGCTTTCACAGGAGGATTCCCCACAGCCATTATTCCAAGGTTTTTGCTCAGAAAATATTTGTATCCACAAGTCCCCAAAAACGGAAATGGCACCGCCAAATATGCACCTTACGGACTGCGAAAAATTGAGGCTGCGCTGATTAGGGAATTCGGCGAACAAACAGTGGCGGTGGCGCATCCACATAATCTGGAAAAGTTTGTGGGACAAGAAACGAAAGTCATTGGGATATCCTCGATGGAGCCAGCTGGAACAGGTTTTGTCAGCCGAACCTACACCTCTCTTGTGGGCTTCGGCGGAGAACCAGTTGCTGCTGCAGAGTTTAGAGACCTCATCACAAAGCCTATTCTGCGAAAGTGGGGCGCCAAGATAGTTCTCGGCGGCTCAGGTGCTTGGCAGATCCATAGGGCAAAGTTGCAGAAGAAATATGGAATAGACTGCATTGTGATGGGTGAAGGCGAAAAGACTGCGATAGAGATTTTCCGCAAGGCTCTCAACGACGAAGAACTTCCACGAGTAGTTGAAACTGAGCCACCAGACCCAAAAGAAATTTCCCGTATTGTGAACCCGTCGATCTTTGGCACCGTGGAGATTACGCGCGGTTGTGGTCGCGGCTGCAAGTTCTGCTCGCCCATGATGAGGCGACGTTACTCCTTTCCTTTAGATCACATCCTGAAAGAGGCTGAATTGAACGCAAAAAATGGGACAAAAATGATAATTTTGGCGAGTGAAGACCTTTTCTTGTACCGATGTGACAATAAGTTTTTGCCAAACCGGGAAGCAATCGTCGATTTAATCAACTCAATCGCGGCTGTCCCAGGAGTAGAGTTCATTCAACCTGCTCATGCGGCATTGGCGCCTGTTGTATATAACCCAAAGATAGTTGAAGAGATTGGACCTGTTCTCCGCGAAAAATCCTTTTGGATTACGAATGGAACTCGACATAGTTCAGTTGAAGTCGGCATGGAAACAGGAAGCATCCGACTAATGAAGAAATATATGCCCGGCAAGATGCTTCCATACAAACCTGAAGAGTGGCATGATGTAGTAACGAAGGCAATTGAAATCATGAACGAGAACTATATTTGGCCATTGGCAACATTAATAGTTGGTTTGCCCGGAGAAACCGAGAAGGACACAATCGCGACGCTTGAACTTGTAGACAAACTGAAACACGGCAAACTGCTCTATGTGCCTTTACTGTTCACCTCAGAAGAAGACTGCATGCTTAAAGAAGCACGACACATGAACCTGAAACACTTAACGCCACTCCAATGGGAACTCATAGCCACATGCTGGAGACACAACCTAGAAGTTTTCGCTAATGAAAGTTATCTGTGGCCAACAAGGTTTGTAACAATGCTTGCCTACGTGCTTTATTACCGATGGAAACATGGAAAAAAAGCCTTCCGACCATTAATGAAACTTGCAGGAATGACCACAGATTACCCATAGGCGCCTACAGCCGCATGGTGGCGGGTCCGAGGGGAATTGAACCCCTGACCCCCGGGTTAAAAGCCCGGTGCTTTAGGCGCAAGTTGCTCTTCCTTGCTAAGCTACGGACCCTGCATGCTTTTGGGATACGCGATTAAATTAAGCCTTTCTATCTTCCACTGGAAAAACAGAAGATAACAATAGGAATCAAAAAAAGGAAAAGGTGAGGGAATAACAGGGGATTGTTTTTCTGTGCGTTGTCTACGCGGTTTCGTCCCAAGTTTTTTCCAGATATTTCAGGGAGAAGGGTTTCACCATTCTCTCTTCGCCTGTGGTCATAAGGAAGCTCTGTAGGTCTTGCAGGTTTCCAGCCCACTCTTTTTTCAGGTTGTCTATGAAACTGGAGTAGCCGGAGAAATTCTTGTGGAAAGACATTATGGCGTAGTCCATTCCCATGCCTTCGCCTCCTGCCGCTAAAACAATGTTGGGGTTCTTCGTAGCCCACTTCTTTGCCTTCTCAGTTAATTCTGGTGCGCCTTTTGCCTTTACGAAAGTCATGGCCATTATCTCGAATCCAAGCTCTGTCCAATCAGGTATAACTGTGTAGTCTACTATAGCGCTCTTCTCAAGCCGCTGTCTCATCCGGGTTATGGTTGGCTGCGAAACTCCTATGATTTTGGCGATTTCCCTGTCGCTTCTCTTCGCGTTCTTCATAAGCTCAAACAGAAGCTTGAGCATTCTTTTCTTCATCATGGCTACAGATTCATAATAAGGCTGGATATAAATATTTTGTATAAACGGAGGTTGCAGATGTGACTTAAATAGACACATAAACGTCAAAGTTTTTTACATAAACGCTAAAATTCTTTAACATATACCCTGAAGCGGACACGGCAACGTTCACTTTTGGGCTTTAACGCCCTCATTTGCTCGGTCAGAAACTGCAGCATTCCAAAACTTCACATGAAAAAGCAAGGCATTCAAAAGCTACATAGTGAATTTTTCTCCCCCCACGAGAATGCGCTCCAGCGCGGAGCCGAGGTCAATCAGTCCCTGATTCGTTTTCCCAGAAACAGGTACCAACTGGAACTCTAATCCCAAACGATAAATAGCATGCATCATATCTCGGCTGAGAAGCCGTCTTGTGCCGCTCAGTTTCTCTTCAATAACAGCCTCAAGAGCGTCAGGGTCGGCAGACCACTCCACGATGCGGTTAGCCTCCTCGGGTGGGAGGAGGTCACATTTTGAAAGCACATGCAGTTGCGGAAAGAAGAAGCGGTTGTAAACTGCGGCTGAAAGGAACATGTTGGAAACGTAGTTGAGGGGATTGAAGGAGAAGACAGCGTCAAACAGGTACACGATAGCCTTCTGCTCCTTGGTCAGTTCGTTTGCTATGTAGGGTCCGCTGGCTCTAAACGCAAACAGCTCCATCTGCCCCGGAGTATCCACGAAAACCACGTCAGAGTGGAGGTCTTCGATTTCTCCTCCGATTCTTTCAGCTTCCTCCGCTATCAGGTCAGCCGCTAGAACCAAGGCGCCGTTGGGTCCAAGCCCATAGTCCTCCATGACGCTGTTAATGTCGATGTAGTTTCGGATGTCAATGTCGGGCGCATAGGGCAAATTCAGGACGCCGGGGTCCAGATTCACGGTTGCAGCCTTCTGTTTCCCAACCTTGAGCCATTCATTGAAGGAGGCTGTGAGAAGAGATTTTCCAGAACCTGCTGTCCCAATAACAAATACTACAACCATTCAGACACCTTAAAGCACAGGAAATGTGTAAACTCCATATTCCCATTAGAGGATATATCTCTTGTCCGGTTTTTTGCGAACTCAGGTTTCTGATTTGATTGGCTTGATTTTTCCGCCTTTTTCCTGAATCATCTCCCTAAGCTGGAGGAGGGCTTTGCTGACCTGTCTTCTGGCGGTGCTGGAGTCTTCGGCTGTTGTGGAGAGATGAAATTCTATGCGCGGAACCCTTTCCGTCCCTTTCGGATGGGACTTTATGTAGACGTGGGGGTTGCGGTGCATCACCTTCTCGATGAGGGGAGCCATCTCCGACTCTATAACCTTTGTAGCCTCTATGCCTGTTTCGAAGAAGGTTACGTTACCAGCAGCTTGTTTCAGGACAGAAGCCACCGACTCGTCAAATATGCTCTTCATCTCCGAGGGGACTCCGGGAAGAGCTATTACAGTCACGTTTTCATGTTCGATGGATACTGCGGGAGCGGTTCCAACCGGATTACGTAGAGGCTTGGCGCCTTCGGGAAGCTTAGCCATCTTTACGCGATGAGGAGTCAACTCAGCCGCCTCCATTCTGCCCTCCTGCGCATAGCTGAGGTACTTCTCCTTAACCATCTTCAAAGCATCCTCGTTGACTTCTATTCTGCGCCCCAAAGCCTTAGCTAAACCCTCCAAGGTTTTGTCGTCAAAGGTGGGACCTAACCCTCCAGTGGTTAAAATGAAGCCAGGGCTACGTTGAATCGCCTCTTTGATAGCAGATGAGATTTCGTCTATGTTGTCGCCCACAACGGTGACGCGGCGCGTGGTTAAACCCAGCGTGGTGACCCGTTTGGTTAGCCATTGGGCGTTTGTGTTCAGGGTTTTGCCTATGAGAAGCTCATTTCCGACGCAGATTATCTCTACAATCTGATTCATGAAAACACCTGACATGCGATTACTAAATTGAATTTGAGGGGTAATAACTGCTTTGTTTAAGATTGAAGTTTCGGTATGAAGCATGTTACCTATGTTGTTGTCAAAACGTTATGTTTTGGCACATGCTATTTTTTCTTGCCGAGCCACCACTTCAGGTAATCCTTTCTCTGCTGTCGATGCTGCTCCTCTTCGGTTTCGAATCTTGGTCTCAGCTTTTCACGCAACTCGTAGAGTTCTTGAGGAGAGAGAGAAAGACCGCAGCTCTTGCAAACATAACATTTTGTACTGGACGCATAATGTAGTTCGCCGCCGCATTCAGGACAGTATCGCATCTTCTTCGCCTTTTCTCTTTCTGTTCTTCTGTTAGTATATAAAGGTAGATGCTTGAAAATAGATTTTGGATTCACTTAGAAGCTGAAGTGCCCATTTGGTTATGAAAAGTCTTTTAACGGTTCTGTTTTGGCTTGTATTTCTGATGTTCGGAATAGCCACTTACATAGTGTTTTATGTTTAGCGAAGATTCCACAAGAGATTAAATTCCAGAGTTTAGAGTGTAACGCAGCGGTGTGGGATGTCACCCGCAAACACCACTTCAGCCGTTTAGACACATCCCATTTCTGACATACAAGACATCTTAAATAATTCGATCATGAAATGGAGTGGAGGATTCACATGGTTGCCGATTTCATCTTAGAGTCATTAGCCACATTCGTGGGAATTGTCAGTTCATTTGCTATGATTCCTCAGGTATATAGAATCTTTAAAAGAAAAAGTGCTAAGGACATTTCCATTTCGACTTATTCATTTATGTTCGTAGCAGGTTTAATTTGGGTTTTATATGGTCTCAACATACAGAGTTTTCCTATTGTGGTCACCAATCTTATAGGTTCCTTAACTATGCTAGGTATTGTTGCTGGTTGGGTCTTGTATGGCAGATAGCCAATGAATGTTCTCTTCTATGATTCTCGAACCTTCATGTTATGAAATTGGTTAATCCCATCTCTTTCGCCAGTTCGATGGCATGGTTTCTCTCCCTTTCCGTGAGCTTTCTTCGCAGTTCAGGGACTTCGTGGCTTCTCCATTCTGGATGATACTGGAACATCAAGTTCACGCGAATCCAGTCTCCGAGGTTTTCGGCAATCCAGCTCAAGACAGGTTTTGTGCAGCACTCCAGATGGTCAGGCAAGACCAAGACGCGGATGATAAGTTCGCCATAGTTTTTGGCGTAGAGGTGGTTTCGGGTGCAAGCCATCCAATATTCTGGAGCGTCCGAAAGTTTTTCTGCGCACTCTCCGGGTCCATACTTGAAGTCGAGAAGATACACGTCCACGAATCCGGCAAGCAGTTTAGCTGTCTCTAGGCTGTAGTAGGAGTTGGAGTTCCAAACCACGGGCACATTCACATCAACATGCCTGAAGGTTTCAAGCCATTGAGGCAGCCATGAGGTAGGGTCTCCGCCCACAAGATTGACGTTTCTGCAGCCGCCTTCACGAAGCTTCTCTATCGCCTTCGCCAGCTGTCTAGGCGAGTGGATTTCTCCTGACTCGAACCATTGGGATATGCTCCAGTTTTGGCAGTGGAGACATCGGAGGGTGCAGCCTAAAGTGAATATTGTTCCTGAGGGAACCAGTTCAGGCTCTTCGCCGGTGTGCGGAAATATGGTTGAGACCGTAATTTGGGTTCCGCACTTGCAGTAACCTAACTCTCCCTTTAATCTGTTGGAGCCGCATCTGTGGGTACAGAGGTGGCAATTCTGGAGGATTCGGTTCGCTATTTCTGTTTTCAGGTCAAGAAAAGATTTCTCTGGAGCAGCTAACTCGTCTAAGTGTTTTTGTCGGGTGTCAATCATCTTTTCGAGACGAAAGAATTCTTCGGTTAGCTGTTCATGTAGCTTCCACAGTTCACTGAGTGAATCGCTTTTGTTAAAGGCAGCGGGTAATTTTTTGGCGATAAGGAACTTTGCTGGTTTGTCGCCTTCCATGACATCAAAGTATCTTGCTAAGCTGGTTCGAACCTTCTTGTCTCTGAGAACAGCTTTTGCGTCGGGTCTCCAGCTCGGCAACATTGAGTTTCGTCCACGAAAACTGTGTGTAAACAGCAATTTATAGCAGTCGCATTCAGAGTTTCTGGCTTCTCGACTCAATAAACGGGTATAGGAAAAGGCTATAGTAGAAAAAGAGGACATAATATGTTGAGGTTGATGTAAGATGGCAGCAGCAGGAGGAGCGGCAGCCGCTATAGCAGCGCAGCACACCAGCTCGTATCGAGTTAAATTCAGGAGAAAAGAGTTTCTGGAACTGGTGGAAATAGCAAAACCAGAGATAATCTATCAGACAGGCAGAATGCACTTTTTCGCTTTTGACGGCTTCGCAATGTACACCTTCGAGTGTGAAGACGGCGACTTCAAACAGAAAGTTCTGCATGCAATCGAATTCTCAAACCAAGCCTGGAGCGAATAACTCCAGCATAATCTCTTTTTTGTTATCGTTTATTAGGGAAAACAACAGTTTGCTGAGTGCAAAAAGAGGGAATCCTGTTGTCACCCAAATGCTTCCACATCTACCCCAAGCCTCCATACGATTTCGATTTGAGCTGCCGCGTCTTCAGTTACGACAAGCCCATGCCAGAAGTCTATGAGGAGGGGAAGTGGAGGCGGGCAATACGGTTAGACTCTGGCAAGCTAATTCCCGTTACATTACAGTCCATAGGAACAATTGAAGAACCAAAAATCGAAGTGAAAACTTTCCAGACAGCTACAGAACAGGAAGAAAAGGAACTGAAAAAGAGGCTGGATGAGCTGTTTTCTTTTAGCCAAGACTTGACTAGCCTCTATGCGTTCATGGATAGAGACCCGGTGCTAAGAGAGTTGAAACTAAAATTTTATGGATTAAAGGCTGGAAGCATGGGAGCCACAGTTTTTGAAAGCATAATCAAGTCGATAATCCAGCAGCAAATCTCGATACGTGTCGCATTTTCGATTACAAACAGGATGGTAATCAGATTCGGCGAACAGGTAGAAGCTGAGGGAGTCATATACTACGATTTTCCCACACCCAAGAGACTCGCTGAGGCAGCTCTGGAGGAGATAAGGCAGTGTGGATTAAGCTGGCGAAAAGCAGAGTACATCAAAGGAATAGCAGAAAAGGCGGCGACTGGAGAATTCGATCCTGAAGGCTTAAGGTCACTCTCAAACGAGCAGGTGGCAGAGACCCTGAAAAAGTTTCGTGGAGTAGGAACCTGGACTGCAGAGATGGTGTTGGCTGCTGGGTTAAAGAGAAACGCCGCAGTTCCCGCAGGTGACCTTGGGGTTAGGAGAACATTTTCAAGATTCTACTCTGATGATGAAAGAATGCTTTCAGAAACTGAGGTTAGAAGGGTAGCTGAGGAATGGCGAGAATTCACGAAGGACATAGTCTATTACATATCATGCATCGAAAGAACCTAGAACACTGAACTGTTTCGTCACTCAGTTAAATTCATATGCGATTCCACTCAAGTAAAGTGTGCGTTATCAAAGAAGGATGCTGATAATGAAAAAAACTTCTCAAGTCTCAGGTTTCTACAAGTTATCTCCCAAAGAGAGGATGAAGTACGTAAAAGATTTTGCAAAATTAACTGATGAAGAAGTGAAGATTCTGCAGTCAACCGGAGCTTTGGAAATGGAGCTAGCGGACCGCATGATAGAAAATGTTGTGGGAACGTTTCCGTTGCCCCTTGGAATCGCCATGAACTTTCTCATCAACAAAAAAGACTACATGATACCCATGGCAATCGAGGAACCTTCAGTTGTTGCAGCAGCCACCTACGCCGCCAAGATGGCTCGAAAAAAGGGTGGCTTCTTCACCAGCAGCACCGACCCCGTCATGATTGGGCAGATACAAGCCGTGGACATAAAAGACCCCTTCGCGGCAAAAATGAAGATATTATCAGCGAAAAAGGAGATTCTAAAGAAAGCTAATGATCAGGATCCCATGCTGGTTTCTGTTGGGGGAGGCGCCAAAAGCCTAGATGTGAAAGTGATAGATACGAAATCTGGCCCCATGGTCATAACAGAGCTTCACGTTGACTGCAGGGACGCTATGGGCGCCAACGCAGTAAACACAATGGCTGAGGCGGTTGCCCCCATGATCGAGAGAATAACGGGGGGCAGAGTGTACCTGCGGATAATTTCGAATCTTGCTGTGAAGCGGCTGGCACGAGCATGGGCGGTTATAGCGAAGGACGCTGTGGGCGGCGAAGAGGTTGTTGACGGGATAGTTGAGGCTTACAATTTTGCGGCTGCAGACCCGTACCGAGCGGCAACCCACAACAAGGGCATCCTAAACGGCATAATCGGCGTGGTTATAGCCACAGGCAACGACCACCGTGCCATAGAGGCTGGAGCACACGCCTACGCAGCAAGAAATGGGCGCTATGGCACTCTTTCGTATTGGGAGAAGAACAGGGACGGTGACCTAGTAGGCTCTGTTGAGTTGCCGATGGCTGTAGGGCTTATAGGCGGAGCAACAAAGGTGCATCCAACCGCAAAGGTGGCAGTGAAGATTTTGGGTGTGAAATCGGCTAGCGAGCTGGGGGAGGTTATGGCTGCTGTGGGTTTGGCTCAGAATCTAGGTGCCTTACGTGCGTTGGCTCATGAGGGAATACAGAGGGGGCACATGTCTCTGCATGCCCGAAACGTGGCGATTACAGCCGGAGCCTCAGGACCGCTGATCGACATGATTGTTGAGCGGATGGTTGAGGAGCGTAAGGTGCGGATGGACAGGGCGAAAGAACTGCTGGAAGAATACAAGAAGAAGGGAAAACTGTGATAGTTGTTCCGGGTCCAGCTTCTCAGAGTTTGGGGCAAAAAGTCGCTGAAACATTGAATGCCCAGATTGTTTCCGTTAATCTCAAGAGCTTTCCTGACGGAGAATACTGTCTCCGCTTTGACGGCGACTTGAAGGGCGAAGAAGTGGTTGTGGTTCAGTCCACTGGACCGCCACAGGACACGAACCTTATGCGGCTTTTGCTGATGTTGGATGCGGCTAAGGATTTGGGTGCAGAAAAGGTAACCGCTGTGGTGCCATACTTGGCTTTTGCCAGGCAGGATAAACGGTTTTTGCCGGGTGAAGTGGTCAGCGCCGAAACCGTTGTTAAACTCATCGAGGCTTGCGGAACAGACAGATTCGTAACTGTGAACATCCATGCCGAAAACATCTTGAAGCGGTTCTCTGTTCCAACATTGAATCTTTCTGCCATAACGTTGTTGGCTGAGCATTTCAAGAACAGAGGATTGGACGGGGCTTTTTCGTTGTCTCCGGATAAGGGTGCAATTGGGTTGGCTGAGGAGGCTGATAGTGTTCTTGGGGGAGGATGCGGTTGGCTGCGGAAGGAGCGTGACCGCTATACAGGTGAGATTCAGGTGGAAGAGAAGAGCCTCAACGTGAAGGGAAGAGACGTTGTCGTCTTTGATGACATAATCAGCACTGGCGGAACCATAGCTAGGGCAGTGAAGATGCTGAAGACTCAGGGGGCACGAAGAGTCTATGCTGCTTGTGTGCATCCGCTGCTGATAGGCGAAGCAAAACAGAAGATTCTACAGAGCGGCGCCGAGGAGATCGTTGGCACCGACAGCATCCCTAGCTCCGTGAGGACAGTTTCGCTTGCCCCATTGATTGCGGAGGCGTTAGCCAGATAGGTGCCATACAAGTGGCAAAGCTTTTCTTTCTGCTTTCAGGCGAACATCAGACCCTCCCAGTTTCAGAAGCACAAACTATCCTAGAGGCGGAAGGCTACAAGTATCGAATCTTGGAGAATTTGACTCAAGTTCTGCGGCTTGAAGCTGACCCAAACAGCGTAGAATCAGTCAAGTTCAGGTCTGCATTGACTCGAGTATGTTGCCAAGAAATATTCAACTGTGAAGCTAACCTCCCAGAAATTTTGGCTAATGTAAGCTCTGATGCTCTGGGTGAGTTTATTTGCGATGAGAGTTTCGCTGTTCGGGTTAGGCGAGTGGAGGGGGTCACTCCTGAGCTTAGGGTTGTGGAGCTTGAACGCAAACTTGGAGAAAAGATACTGGAAACGGTTAAGACAACGAAAGTTAACTTGTCAAATCCGCAGAAAACGTTTTTCGGCGTCCTAACCGACAGCCGATTCATCTTCGGGTTAAAAACAGCCGAGATAATCCCGAAGCCCTTCTCTGAAAGGAGACCACGAAGAAGACCAGTTTTTCATCCCACAGCCATGCCCGCGAAACTGGCGAGAACAATGGTGAACTTGGCTCAACCGCGGAAGGGCGAATTGGTTTTGGACCCGTTCTGTGGAACTGGGGGCATGCTTGTGGAGGCTGGGCTGATGGGATGCAGAGTTTTGGGTTTCGATGCCAAACCGCACATGCTGCGGGGAGGACTGAAGAACATTCTCCATTATGGTATAAAGCCGGAGGGGGTGGCGATAGCTGATGCGCGTTATCCTCCAGTAACTGAAGTGGATTGTATTGTCACCGACCCGCCTTACGGCAGGTCAGCAAGCACTTTGGGGACAAGCACCAGACTGATAGTCGAAGATTTTCTTTCCGCAGTCGGAGACATTGTTCCTAGGGGCAGAAGAATCTGTATGGCAGCCCCCAAAACAGTGAAGATAGAAGATGCGGGTGAAGAGGCGGGTTTTAAGCATTTAGAGTCTCATTTTGTTTATGTGCACAGAAGTTTAACAAGAGAGATAGCGGTTTTCGAGAGAATTTGACTGTAGACCAGAAAGGCTTAATCAAAATAAACAAAGTATATGTTTATGGGAGGACGGCAAGCTGACAAACTTGAAGGTGATCTTTCTGGGAACTGGCGGAAGCATCCCCACGCCCCAGAGAGCATTGTCAGCCATTGCGATTCGAAGAAAAACTGAGCTGTTACTGTTTGACTGCGGAGAGGGCACTCAACGGCAGATGATTCAGGCAAGAGTAGGCTTTCACAGAAAAACAAAAATTTTCGTCACTCACTTGCACGGCGACCACATTCTAGGTTTGCCTGGGCTTCTTCAGACCATGTCCCTGATGGATAGGACAAAAAAGCTGGAGATTTATGGACCGCAGGGAATCAAAGCCTTTGTAGAGGCGATAAACCGGACTGTTCGTTTCTCTCTCACGTTTCCTGTTCAGGTTTCTGAGGTAGATGCGGGTTTGGTCTGCGAAGAAAAGGAATACACAGTTATCGCCGCCCAAACAGACCATATAGACAACAGCTTAGCCTATGCTTTGGTGGAGAAGCCGCGACCCGGAAGGTTCAACATAGAAAAAGCCAGAGAGTTAGGGGTTCCTGAGGGACCGTTATGGTCAAAGCTTCAAGGCGGCTCAGCAGTTAAGCTTCCAAGTGGAAGAATTGTGAAGCCTGGAATGGTTTTGGGTTCTCACCGTCCCGGAAGGAAAATCGTTTACAGTGGAGACACGGGACAGTCAGAAAATGTTGTTGAGTTAGCTGAGGGCGCTGATCTGCTGATTCACGAAGCCACATTTGATGATGAATTAACGGAGAGGGCAGTGGAGGATGGACATTCAACTCCCAGTATGGCGGCGGAAACCGCGAGAAAAGCGGGGGTGAAGCGGCTGGTTTTGACTCATATCAGCGCCAGATACAAGGATGCAGGTTTGTTGCTGGAGCAGGCAAGGAAGATTTTTGTTAACACCGAGTTGGCTGAGGACTTTCTCAGGTTAGAGCTTCCTCTCCAAGAAGCCTAAACGAAGAGTCTGCGCAGAAACTGTATGCCTTCTTCCACATGTTCTGTAGACTCGATCATGATCAGGTTGCCGTATTCTGCCTTTTTGACCAGTTTGGCGACGTTTTCCCAATCGATGCTGCCGTATCCTATTCCCAGATGCAAGTCGCTGACTCCATCGTTGTCGCTCACGTGGATGTGGACAATTTCTTTGGAGAACTGCTTCAGGAAATCTTGGATTTGACTGTTCAGGTTAGCATGCGCCACATCAAGCACCATGCCTATGTCGTCCTCCAAGTCCTCGTAGAATCTGTGAAAGTCGTCTACACTTTTCATGAGGGAAGGAAAGGGCTCAGGAGTGTTCTCGATGGCTATCGCAACGCCTTCTCTTCTGGCGACCCCCAGTAAGGCGCGGACAGACTGCAGATTCAGTCTCCAATCTTCTCCAGAGTAAAAATGGCTGAGTCCAGTTCTGGAGCCGGGATGAAACAGCCACAGACGGCAGTTTAACTGTCCCGCATAGATAATCGATTTTGTTAGCCGCTTTAGGACTGCACGACGCAGATCTGGGCTGGGAGAAGCTATGTTTGTTCCTGCCCAAGGTGCATGGACCACAAAGTCTAGGTTGTGTGCTTCGGCTGCTGCTTTTAGTTTTTTTACTCTTCTTTTGTTTAGGGCGTGTAGTCCTTCGTCAGCCAGTTCTATGTGGTTCACGGTAACTTCGGGCAGGTGTTTCAGAAGAGACTTGAAGGGTTTGTTTAGGCAGTAGAGCATTGATAAGCCGATTTCTGGTTTAGCCATGATAGCCACACTTTTATTTTGACCGTGAAGACGGCTTTCTTTTTGGGGGTTTTGGTGTTAGCCATTCGATTAGTTTTTTTGGGTTGCTGCAGCGGATTTGAACTTTGATTGGTCCCAGAGGCGATTCTGCTGTTTGTTGGCAGAAGGAGATGTGTCCTGCATAGGCGACCTGCTTGTTCAGAAAAAATGTCACCGATTTTTCGTTCATTCCGCTGAAGAATACTTTTCTGGCAGCGGCGCGGATCTGTTCTCTACTGAGCAGGTTGTGTAGTTTGGTGAGACCTTCAGTTCCGATGGTCTTGGCTATGAGTAGCTGTTCCCATGTTCTGGATTTAACTTCAAAGGTTACTGATCCAAAGATGTTCTCCACTGCCAGTTTGACTTTCTCTAAATCTTCGGTGGGATTAACCTCCACTTCGATGCGGACAGCTATTTCATTCAGCCTCTAGCATCTCCTTCATGACCCGCCTGATTTCAGTTCTCAACTGAGCTAAGGTTCCCTCGTTCACGATTGTGTGGTCTGCGGCGGCGATTACGGCGCCCATGCCGACGCCAAGCTCCCTTTGGTCCCGTTCCATAAAGGTGTCCCGGTTTGTGGGGTCGTCGCTACGTTTTCTTCGGGACAGCCGTTGATACCGCGTTTCTGGAGATGCGTGGATGGCGATGAGAATAAAATTTGGAAAGTGCTTTTTGAATTCCTCGACTTCAGCTAGGCTTCGGATTCCGTCGATGACAACTATTCTGCCAGTTGCTTTTTCCAGTTTTGGGATGCATTGTTTGGCTACGGCTGCTGGTCCATCCGATTCTCTAAGATTGAGCATGGTTTTGCCCAGGTTTTCGGGCGTTGGCTTGAGGTTTCTTTGTTTAACCTCTTCTCTTACCACGTCCCCCATTATCACCACGGGATAGCCCATTCTCTGAACTGTTCTCCGAAACACGCCCTTGCCGGAGCCGGGCATCCCAGCTACGCCCACAACAACCTTACCCTTCATCCTAGATCCCTCTCCCTTACGCAACTCTTTATTGGAAATATCATTCGGCTGAAGTTATAAAATAATTTTTAGGCAACAGATATGCGTTTGCTGTAAACCAGAGTTTCCTGTTTTGTTAGCGGCAGTACCGAACAGCTAGGAGAATTAGCTTACAAACTTCCGTTAACTAACTGAAAGCGGAAAAGAGCGAAAATATGTGCAGAACAGTCATTCTCTGTTTAGGAGTGCTGTTTGGAGTTTACTCTTGCGATGTTTTCTACCAGTTCATTTAACTCGTTTACAGTTACACGTTTTACCGATTCTATTGTGCCGCAGCCCCCTCAAAAGGTTTATAGCATAAAACTATTGAGAGGCTGTTTGATTTAACTTGTATGAAGAGACCATACGTATTATAAATAACATTTTAATTCGGAATCCGACTGGAAATCAAATAGGTGCAACAAAGCTTATCAATCAAAAACAACACATCATAACAACGTATGTTTTTGTTTGAACCACCAAAAGGGGAAGAGGCTCACAGAACCTGGAGTCGCCGTGCGCACATGCGCAAAACCTGAATTTGGTGCCGACTTGGTTCTGGCGCTGAGGCGTTCCAAGGAGCAGCTCCCCCCTCTTGGCAACCAACATCCGCAATCACTTTGCTGCATCTAATTTTCTATTGTTGAAAGTTCAAACCATGAAGCCTCAAGTTTCGGTCATCGATGGAGTAAGTTATTAAAATGGTGTATGCATGAAAGAGTACAGTTGATGGATTGAACGTTTAGGGGAGATTTGTTATGTCAGGAACCATCCGAAGCTTCTTCTCCTTCGACATTGAAGACCAAAACATAATCAGACGGCTAACAGAAGCCCAAGGCATGCTTGCTAACACGGGCGCCAATCTGAAGCTGGTTAAGCCCCAGAACATCCACCTGACAATCAGATTCTTGGGAGACATATCCCCATCCATGGTTGACGCAATCCACGAAGAAATGAAACAACTCTCCTTCAATCCCTTCACGGTAGAACTCACAGGCTTAGGCGCCTTCCCCAAACTGAATTACCCCCGCGTTGTTTGGGCAGGAATCAGAAAAGGCGCAGACGAACTGAAGGATGTTTTCGGGCAGCTGGAGCCACGCCTCAGAGGACTAGGCTTCAAACCTGACCGCAAAGGCTTCAGTCCCCACCTGACAATAGCACGGGTGAGAACTGGAAGAAACAAAGCTCAACTCATCAAGCTTATCCGAGAACTGGAGAGCCACGAGTTTGGGGTCGTCAAGGCTGAATGCTTGAGACTGAAAAAGAGCGATTTGACTCCTAAAGGTCCAATTTACAGCACTTTAAGAGAGGTTTGCGGCGGCTGAACGGGTGATTTGTTGTGTCTTCTAGCCTTGAAGAAGTATGCTCCGAAGTTCTGAAGAGAGTCACCCCAACAGCTACCGAGAGAAAACAGGTTCTTTCTTTAGCCAAAAAACTAGTGGAGAAGGTGAGAGAAGAGGCAAAAGAGAAGGGAGTGGAAACTGAAGTTCGAGTGGAGGGCTCCGTGGCTAAAAACACGTGGCTCAGAGACTGCCCCGAAATCGATGTTTTCATGCGCTTTCCAACAAGCATGCCCCGGGAAGCTTTCGGAACAGTCTGTTTGGAAATCGCAAAAGAAGCCACTGAAGGCTACAGGCAGATTGAAAGGTTTGCGGAGCACCCCTACCTTGAGGCTATAACAGATGATGGCGTTTACGTGAACATCGTTCCTTGTTACAGGGTTAAGCGGGGCGAGTGGATAAGCGCCACTGACCGAACACCATTCCACACCGATTACGTCAAGCCGCTACTGGATGAACAGAAGGGCGGAGAAGTCAGGTTGCTGAAGAGATTCATGAAGGGCGTAGGCGTTTACGGAGCGGAAATCAAAGTTGGAGGCTTCAGCGGATACCTCTGCGAGCTTCTCATCCTGAACTACGGCTCCTTCATCAAAGTTTTGAGGGCTGCTGCAGACTGGAAAGAAAAACCTGTCATCGATTATGAGAGGCAATATGAAAGAAAAGATGACGCCAAGAAACTATTCGAAGAGCCCTTCATTATGGTGGACCCGGTGGACAAGAAAAGAAACGTTGCGGCTGCGGTTAGAAAAGAAAGATTAGACGAATTCATCGCCGCCTCCAGAGCATTCCTGAAAACTCCAGACCTGAAGTTCTTTTACCCGCCACACATAGAAGCCCTAGAGCCCGCAGAGCTGGTCAACAAAATCAATGCCAGAGGCTCCGCAATCGTATTCATCAGCTTTGAGGCGTGTCCCGCGGTGCCGGATGTTCTTTGGGGGCAGTTGTACAGGTCTCATAGGGCATTGCGGAAACTGATTAGACAACATGACTTCACGGTTTTACGCGACACGGTGTGGAGCAACGAAAAAAACCGGAATATATTCATCTTTGAGGTGGAAAACCGTTTCCTTCCCAACATGAAAAGGCATCTTGGTCCACCGTTAAGAAAGAGGGGGGAGTGCGAAAACTTTTTGCATAAACATGCGGGAGCAGAGTCCACGGTTTCTGGACCAAGAATAGAGGGGGGACGCTGGGTGGTCGATGTGCAGCGAAAGTACACGGATGTGGTGAAGTTGCTGAATGAAAAACTGAGGAATAGTGGAGAAAGTATTGGCTTAGCTGAATTTGTTTCCAGAGCTGTTGCCGATTCGTTGGAGGTCTTGGTAAACGACGAAGCCTTGAAGCGGTATTCTGTTAACCCAGAGTTCGCAAAGTTCGTGACAGAATATCTTGATGGGAAGCCAAGATGGTTAGTAGGCGTATAGGTTTCCGTAAGGACGGGACGAAACAGGAATTAGCTTGTTGAATTTGCTCTCCATGATTTTGTCGGCATCTAAGTCGTAGTGGCTGCAGAACTCTTCAACTAAACCCCTGAGAAGCTTGGTATCTTCTTCAGTAAGGTCTCTAATGGCAACTTCTTCTCCCAAGTGACGCACTTCGCCTCGAATGTACATTGTTCCGCCATGCATCCCAGTTCCCACAAACCTAGCGTTGTGACGTATTTTTCCCTTCATGTTTGTTCCTAGAACCACCAGCACTCCTCCAGCCATGTATTCTCCCAGAAAATCCTGCGCTGTTCCACCTATCACTATGGCGGGTCGTTTGCCGAGGTACTCTTTCATGTGGATTCCAACGCGGTATCCAGCGTCGTCCCGTATGAAGATTTTTCCGCCCCGCATCGAGTGCCCAACCAAGTCGCCAGCGCGTCCATGAACAACTATCTTTCCGTGATCCATGGTGTTTCCGCATCCGTCCTGAACGTTTCCGTGGACAGTGATGTTTACGCCTTTCATGAAGGCTCCCAGATCGTTTCCTGGAGTTCCGTAGATGTCGATGCTGAGGTGGTCGTCAAGGTCTGTGCCTATGTATCGTTGACCGTAAACGTTACAAATCTCGATTTTTTTGACGCCGTTGCCGTCCAGACTCCTGAGTAGATTGTTGAGGTCCCGGTAGTACACTCCAGTGGCGTCGATCAGCGCCACATTCTTTTTCAGGATCAAATTCTTGCGTATGTTGTTTGTCACATCTTTCAGTTCCATGTTTTATTCACCTACCATTCTTACTCCTAAGATTTCCAGTTCCTTATCCGTCAAGCCTACGCCACGGAGAAGCAGACGGTTGCCCCTCACGCTCTCGATAGCGTTTATGCCCATCCCACCCATCATCTCCATGATCTCCAGACTCCATCCGCGAAGAAGACCCGCAAGCCTCTTCGCTCCAAGGTCAGGATTTATTCTCTTGGTAAGCCAAAGGTCAGTGGTTGCTATGCCCCAAGGACACTTGCCAGTGTAGCACTTCTGGCACACTGTGCAACCTAACGAAACTAGGGCTGCGGTGGCGATGTAACATGCGTCGGCTCCCAAAGCTATAGCCTTGAGAACGTCAGCGCTGCTTTTGATTCCTCCCGCGGCGATAACGGAGGCTCTGTTTCGTATGCCCTCGTCCCGTAACCGCTGGTCTACAGCTGCGAGAGCCATCTCTATGGGGATGCCTACATTGTCCCGTATTATTCTGGGCGCGGCTCCTGTTCCGCCTCTTACACCATCCAAAACCACAGCGTCTGCGCCGGCTCGGACTATGCCGCTGGCTATGGCTGCCGAGTTGTGCACCGCCGCGATCTTCACGAATACGGGTTTTGTGTAGTTTGTGGCTTCTTTCAGCGCGTAAATCAGCTGTCTGAGGTCTTCGATGGAGTAGATGTCATGCTGTGGAGCAGGAGATAGAGCGTCTGTTCCAAGGGGAATCATGCGGGTCTGAGAGATTTCTTCACTTACTTTTTCGCCTGGGAGATGACCTCCGATGCCAGGCTTCGCTCCCTGTCCAATCTTGATTTCGACTGCTGCCCCCGCATCCAAGTAATCAGGGTGTACTCCGAAGCGTCCAGACGCCACTTGAACTATGACATGGTCGCCATACTTGTACAGGCTCCTTTCGAGTCCTCCCTCGCCTGTGTTGTAGAAGGTGCCGGCTTCGCTGGCTGCCCGAGCCAATGACTTGTGAACGTTGAGGCTTATTGAACCATAGGACATGGCTGAGAACATGATGGGGGTTTCAAGTTGGAGCTGGGGAGCCAGTTTAGTCTTCAATATTACTCCGTTGTCTTGGTCCATTTCTAGGTCAAGTTTGTCAGGTTTTGAGCCGATGTAGGTTCTCAGTTCCATTGGTTCTCTTAGCGGGTCAATGGATGGGTTGGTTACTTGGCTTGCGTTCAGCAGAAGCCTGTCCCAGTATGTGAGGTTGGGTTTGTCGCAGCCCATTCCAGTGAGGACAACGCCTCCGGTTTCAGCCTGCTTCTTTATGCCAGCAATGACTTCCTGTGTCCAGTTGGCGTTGGACCTGTAGTGGTTTGGGTTCTCGCGTATGGTTATGGCTTGGGTTGGGCAGAAGGTGGCGCAGCGTTGGCAGTTAACGCAGTTCTCGTTTCTGCTGTGCAGGATGTCATCTTCCTCATCGTAGTAGTGAGTGTCATAGCTGCATTGGTTGACGCAAACTTTGCAGCGGATACATCGATCTTGGTCTCGCTCAACGATGTACTCGGGGGTAACGTAACTTTTCATCCGCCATTTACCTCCTAAGCTGCAACCTCCACAGCTCTTTTGGATTCGAGTCTTCCTATCACAGGCTCTCCGCCTCTTGGACTCCAAACCCTGTCCACCATGGGCGAAACTAACCGTATAGCCGCCTCCTCCGAGGACAGAAACAGAAAATCACCCTTCTCTGCTGCGGTGAGTGGACGAAGCTTAATCCTGTCTGTGAGCCCAATCATTTCGCCTTCATGAGCCACTATAATCGTGAAGGGACCATTCATCAAGAGGCTGCCGTATGTCTGCCGCAATGCTCTCAGGGCAAGCTCGTTTTCTGGTTTCATTGTTTTGATTTCTGACCATAAGGGCGGAGCAAGAATCTGCGAGACTATTTCGATGGGTAAGTCCTGCCGTCTCATGAGCAGATCAAAGGTGTATGCCATAACTTCTGTGTCCGTTTGCATGGTGCACTTGTATCCGAACATCTCCAGATACCGCTTGTTGATGCCATACGATGAGATTTCGCCGTTGTGAACCACAGTCCAGTCTAGGATGTTGAAGGGATGAGCGCCTCCCCACCATCCCGGAGTGTTCGTTGGGAACCTTCCATGGCAGGTCCACATGTAACCCTTGTATTCCTCTAAGCAGAAGTACTCAGCCACGTCCTCGGGGAAGCCGACTCCCTTGAAGACTCCCATGTTTTTTCCGCTTGAAAACACGAAGGCTTTGCCGGTTTCCGTGTTGATCCGCATAACTTTTTCCATGATGTAATCGTCATCTGTTTGTGTCTTAGTTCTGGATTTTTTGGGCTGAAGGAAGTACCGCCACATGATAGGCGGATCTTTGACGTTGGCTGGCTGTGTCGGCATCTCCTCTTCGTTGAGGATGTTGAAGCTTTCGCTGAGCAGGCGGTCTGTTTTCTTTTTTGCCTCTTTGTCAAGGTACATTATCTGGAATGCGTAATCGTTTTTGTATTCTGGGTAGATGCCGTAAGCCGCAAAGCCGCCGCCCAGCCCATTTCCTCTGTCATGCATGTTGGCGATGGCTCGGACTGGGTCTTTTGCTGAGAACCGTTTTCCCTTAAGGTTCATCATGCCGAATATGGAGCAGGCATCGAAGACTTTCTCGTCGCCGTAAGGGTTGTTAGTTCTAGTTAGGTACCTCATTTTAGTTCACCTCGAACATTTCTTGTCTCAGCTGCTCCGGCAACGTAACAATGCCAAAATCCTCGGAGAGAAGCCTGTCCTTGATTTCGCTGACATCAACATGATTCTTCAATAGACGGAAGAATATGCCAGCTCTTTCGAGGTCACCCAAAAAGATGAACCCCACAATCGCACCATCTTTGAGCAGTATCTTCTTGTACACGATTTTTTCTGGCTTAAGCTCAACCAGCACCTCGTAGTCGCTGAGGTCTTGTGGGTTCACGTCTCCTACGGCTATGACGGGCAAGTCGAAGTATTTCAGGGAACTCATAACCGTTCCCCCCTCATACTCTGCCTTCTTGCCTGCCATGTTGTATCCTGCCACTCGTCCGCCCATATGGGCTAATGGCCAGAGGGGCAGGAGGCGGTTTCCGTCTATTAGGAAGTCGTGGGCTTCTGCAACGTCTCCGCATGCGTACACGTCAGGTATGCTGGTGCGCATGGACCTGTCCACAACTATTCCCCGGTTTACTTTCACGGGTGTTTCTTTGACGAGTTCTGTTCTGGGGATGACTCCGATGGCGACAACCACTAGGTCGCAGGGGATTTCTGTGCCGTCGGTCATCACCACTCCTCCAACAGTGTCCTCGTTGCCTTTTTTGCCCAGAATCCGCTGAACGGTTTGACCCGTGATTACTGTGACTCCGGCTTCTGTGAGCACTTTTTCTGCTATTTCGGAAGCCGTCTTGTCCAGTATGAGGTTGAGTATGTTTTCTTTGAGTTCCACTAAGGTTACCGTTATTCCACGTTTCACCAGCGCTTCAGATGCGCTGACTCCGATTAATCCGCCGCCGATAACCACGGCGCTCTTGGAGTGCTCCAGCTTGGCTTCTATGTCTTTTGCGCTGGAAAGCTCTGTAAACGTGAAGACACCGTCTTTTTCTCCGCCCTCCATTCTTGGAACAAACGGTTTGCCTCCGGTGGCGATTAGAAGTTTTTCATAACCGATTTTGTCTCCGCCATCAAGCTCAACCTGCTTTTTCTTGAAGTCTATTTTCGTTGCGGCTCTTCCAGTAAGCGTTTTGACGTTGTTGTTTTTCCAGAACTGGTCGCTTCGGTACTTCATTCTGTCCAATGTGGCTTCTTTGCTGACGTATTCGGAGATCATGGGGCGGGAATACTGGGGAACCTTTTCCTCCGAAATTACTGTCAAAGTTCCAACTGGATCAACTTCTCGGATGGCTTCAACTGCTCCGATTCCTCCCGCCGAGCCGCCGATAATCACGTATTTCGACATTACTGTTCCACCTCTTCGCAGACCAGCGCCTCGTTGGGGCAATTAGCTACGCAGGCTGGGACTTCACGGTCGGGGCAGAGATCACACTTCACAATGATTTTGCTTAAGGTGTCAGGTTTTATGGCGCTGTATGGGCAGACCATGATGCATGTCCAGCAGCCTATGCATTTTTCTGCGTCATGCGTCACCAGTCCGGTTTCCTTGTCTAGGGTCATGGCTCCGGTTAGGCAGGCGTTTACGCAGGGCGTGTCTTTGCATTGTTGGCATCTGACTGAGATGGAGTGTGGTTTGTTTGTTTCCACTCTTACTCGGCTGACTGGTTTGGGGTTTTCTTTGAGGTATGCCTTTATTGGGTCTTTGGATTTGGAGTGCTCTACTGTGCAGTAGACTTGGCAGAGCCCGCATCCTATGCATGCTTCTTCTTTGACTGAGACCCGTTTCATCGCGTTTACACCCCATGATTGATGGGCATACGGCAACCTATTGCCGATAGACAAACCATATACACACTTATAAACATTGCGAACAAACAGTCAACAAATCACAAGAAAAGGTTACAATTTGTTAAATTACAGGAAGACTTCGCATGCAAACAAACTTCTTAGTGAGGGGGGTGCTTAAAACATATTTTATAACAATCTGTGTTTTCTGAGCAGTTGAAACATAACCTTTAGAAAAAGAAGCGCCCGGAGACTTAACATCGGAACCTACTTTTCTTCTAGTTCTTTCTCCAACTTTTTCAAAAGCGTCTTCTGTTGTTTGGTTAATTTTTTGGGGGTTTGAATAACAACATTGACGAACTGGTTGCCTTTCCCCCATCCACGCAGATGCGGCAATCCCTTCCCTTTTAACCGAAAAATTGTTCCGCTCTGGGTTCCAGACGGAATTTTCAGTTTTGCTTCTCCATGCAAGGTTGGCACATGTATGTGGGTTCCTAAAGCTGCTTGAGGAAAGCTTATCTTAGCCTCGTAAAGGATGTCGTCTCCCCTGCGTTCGAAGACTTCATGGGGCTTAACATGTACAACAACATACAGGTCGCCCCTAGGTCCACCCTTGAATCCGGGCTTCCCCTCACCCGGCAACCTAAGGCTGTATCCATCCTCGATTCCAGCAGGAATCTTAAGTTTTATCTGGTGTATGCTCTGAGTGGCTCCGGTACCCCTGCAGGCTTGACACAGATTCTCCAAAGGAACACCTCTCCCGTTGCACTCGCCACAAGGCTGCACCTGCGTAAAGTACATACCACCAAAATTTCTTGAATAACGTATCTCACCAGTTCCGTTACATTTAGGGCATTTCTGAGAATTGGTTCCGGCTTTCATTCCGCTACCTTTGCATGATTTGCAAACGTCAAAACCTGGCACCTCCAACTCCTTTTCTATGCCGAACGCAGCCTCTTCCAAGGTTATTTCGACGTCAGATCGCAGGTCTGCCCCTTTTCGGGGACCATTTCTGCGGCGACCTCTGCCTCCTCCGAAGAACATTTCGAATATGGAGCCTAATCCACCTAAGCCGAAGCCCAAGTCTCTGAAGATTGACTCAAAGTCTGTGCTTCTGTAGATGTCTTCCCATGTGTATCTTCCGCTTATGCCGGCATGTCCAAACTGGTCGTATTGGCTGCGTTTCTCGTCGTCGGAGAGAACAGCGTAGGCTTCTGAGATTTCTTTGAATTTTTCCTCAGCGTCAGGCGACTTGTTTCGGTCTGGATGATACTCTAGCGCCAGTTTTCGGTAGGCTCTTTTTATTTCTTGTTTTGACGCGTCTTTTGGCACGTCGAGAACTTCGTAGTAGTCGCGCTTGTTGGTCATCAGAGTATCAGCCTAAACTGTAAAAAGGTGGGGGGTTACTCTTTTTTGTTTTCGTTTACTTCTTCATACTCTGCGTCCACAACTTTCTCTTTGCCATCTTTATTCTGGTCAGCTTGTTCGGTTTTTGCTTGCTCCGCCTGTTGTGCTGCCGCAGCCGCCTGCTGATAAACTACGGTGCCAACCTCCTGCAGAACTTTGGTCAGCGCCTCGGATTTGGTCTTGATTTTGTCAATGTCGCCGCCGCTCACTGTCTCCCTAAGTTCAGCTTCTGCCTTGTCTATCTTCTCTATCTGCTCTTTTCCAATTTTGTCGCCTAAGTCTGTCTTGGTTTTCTCAGCAGTGTACAGTAGCGAGTCAGCTTGATTTCGGACTTCAACCTCTTTTCGTCTCTTCTCGTCTTCTTCAGCGAACTGTTCAGCCTCCTTCATCATCCGATCTTTCTCGTTGTCCGAGAGTTTTGTTGAGGCGGTTATGGTGATTTTCTGTTCTTTTCCAGTAGCCAAGTCCTTCGCAGAAACATTCAGTATACCGTCGGCGTCTATGTCGAAGGTGACCTCGATTTGGGGCACACCTCTAGGCGCAGGCGGGATTCCAGTTAGGTTAAACATGCCTAACGAGACGCTGTCTGCAGCCATGGCTCTCTCTCCCTGCAGCACATTGATTGTTACTGTGGTTTGGCTGTCCGCTGCCGTGGAGAAGATTTGGCTCTTCTTTGTGGGTATCGTCGTGTTCTTCTCTATGACTCTTGTGAAGACACCGCCTAAAGTTTCCACGCCCAGAGAGAGGGGAGTTACATCCAAGAGAAGCAGATCTTTCACCTCGCCAGCTAACACGCCGCCTTGGATAGCTGCGCCCACAGCGACACACTCCATGGGGTCTACGCCTCGTTCAGCGGGTTTTCCCAGTATTTCTTCCATGAATTTCCTTACCAACGGCATTCGTGTTTGTCCGCCGATAAGAACTACCTTGTCTATGTCTTCTGGTTTGAGCTTGGAATCTTTCAGAGTCCTCATTATTGGGGCTCTTATCTTTTCAACAATTGGTCTGGTAAGCTGCTCAAGCTTAGCCCTGGTTAGTGTGGTGTGGAGGTGCTTGGGTCCACTGGAATCGGAGGCAACAAAAGGCAGGTCAATGTCTGTTGTCAACAGGGTGGAGAGTTCAATCTTCGCTTTTTCACCCGCCTCTTTCAGTCTCCGCATTGCCATGGGATCATTACTTAGATCAATGCCTGTCTGAGTTTTGAATTCCTCTAGGAGGTAGTTTACCACAGCATTGTCTAGGTCGGTTCCTCCAAGCTGGGTATCGCCGCTTGTGCCTAAAACCTCAAAGACTCCGCCACCGAAATCCATGATGGTAGTGTCGTTGGTTCCTCCACCAAAACTGAAAACCAAAATTTTCATCTCCTTCTCAGTTTTGTCAAGACCATAGGCTAGGGATGCGGCGGTGGGCTCGTTTATTATCCTTGAAATCTCGAAACCTGCAATTTCACCCGCATCTTTGGTGGCTTGCCTTTGGTTGTCGTTGAAGTGGGCGGGAACTGTTATCACGCATTTCTTCAGTTTCTCGCCGAGGAAAGTTTCAGCATCCCGTTTGATTTTCTGCAAGATGAAAGCTGAGATTTGCTGTGGGGTGTACTCTTTGCCTTGCAGTTTCACGGTGTAGTCTGTTCCCATTTTCCTTTTGATTTCGAAGACAGTTCCTTCCGGGTTTGTTACGGCCTGTCTCTTAGCAGGTTCACCAACAAGCAGTTGCCCCTCCTTTGTGAAGGCAACCACCGACGGAAACATTTTGCCTGCGATGGTTGGTCCTTCTGCGCTGGGTATTATAACGGGTCGTCCAGCCTCCATGATGGCTGCTGCCGAGTTGGTGGTTCCAAGGTCTATTCCAAGTATTCTTTCTCTTTTTGTTTCACTCATTTTTCGTCACATTCTTCTGAATCTTCACACGCAACCTTCACTATGCTTGGTCTAAGCACTTTTCCTTTGAACATGAAGCCTTTTCTAGCTTCCTCAAGAACAGTCCCACTTTCGTGTTCCTTAGTGGGGATTTGAGCCAGAATCTCATGTATCCTAGGATCGAAAGCTTGTCCAACACATTCGAGCCGTTCTAGTCCCTCATTTTCTAAAAGCTTCTCCAAATTCTTGTGAACCATCCTTATTCCCTCCAGAAGAGCAGCCTTGTTCTCTGTTGTTTCTCCTGCCTGAATTGCGCTCTCAAGGTCATCCAAGACTCCGATGAGGCACGCAATCAGCTGTTCGTTGCTTCTTTGAACCGCTTCCTGAACCTCTTTTTCCACACGTTTTCTGTAGTTCTCGAAGTCTGCCTGCAGATACTTCAAACGATTCAAATATTGTTTGCTTTTCTCCTGCTCTGCCTCCAATTCTTCTGAGAGCTTCTTCACTGTTTCCTCTGATTCTTCTTTCTTCGAAGACTCTTCCATGGGGACTCGACTCGGTTTACATGTGTTGCTTTTCTGTCTAGTCAACAATTCTAACTCCGATATTAAAATCCTTTTTTTGTTTTTCCATTGTTTCCTCGGATATACACTGTTCATTTACTTAATGTTAGAAACCACACTTAATAGGTGGATGAAAACAAAAATCTACACTAACAGAAATGAAGCGTGGAAAATCATGAAACTCAGGAAACGCAGAGCCCTCTTGTTGGCTTTCTGTATAACTGCATTTGTGAACGGGTGATCTAACCAGAATTCGGGTGAGGAATCTAGGAGCGTTAAAAGTAAGAGTTCGGCATTAACTAAACAGCAAACCAACAATCATATTTGTATACTAATAGAGGTACATTGTTGAAAACAGTCTTTTTTCAGAAATCACGATGAGCAGCATTCAGAATATCGGCGTTTGCATCTTGGACAGCGTTTAACAAGCTCCTCCACACTCTTTTTTCTGTCTATAACCCCCAATGTTTCCGCGGTTCTCCATTTCTTTTCAACGTTTGAGCGGTGACTGTAGCCTCTTCGTTTCATCTCCTCGACCAACTCCTCATGGCGACTGTATAGGTTGTGAACTTCAAGGAGTCCCTTCTCCAGATAACCCTTCACCGATTTTCCACAATTAAGAGTTCCAATGAACATGTGAATCTCCGCATGCTCCCCCAACAGATGCTGCCTACACATGATTCTCGGATTAACCATCCACATTCTCATAAACTAACACTGACAAACGCTGACATTTTAAACTGCCCCAAAGCAGCACAGCAAACATATTAGGAGACTAATAATACTTCATTGTTGAAAACTAGCTTTTTCTGCGGAAACCAAGCAACAAAAATAAGCCGTTACCGATGCGCAAAATAAGCCGTCAGCTTCCCATCAACGCTGTCAACTCTGACGAAACCGAAACGCTGGAACTGGATAATCTCATCTGGCTTCAAAGACCTGCAAGCCTCCTCCGCTATGCCTTCAGCCACAGAAACGTCAGGCATCACAACCTCGCATGGAACACCGCTGCCAACAGGAACCCAGTGGATTAACGGCGCCCCAGCCTTCTTAGCGTCCTCGTAAGACTCGCCCAGAAAAGTGGCTTGAACGAAGTCTTTTTCAACTTTTTCCACCCTAAAATTGAAGAGGTCCATAAAACGGATTGTCTGGTTATCTTCTAAAAGATTCAAATCACTCTTTGATATCAAGAATGTTGCCTCTCCTTTAGAAGGCGTAACTTCAAAGACTCGAAAACCCATTTCGGGGTGATCAGGATGCAGCGGAATCTTCGCCGTGAAAGCGTGCGGAACATCTTTAACAACTACTTTGACTGGGTTGCTAACAAAGAAGTAACGTTTCGCTGTGGAGTCGATCTGTTTTCTGTTGTGTGCGTACAGGTTTTTCCAGCTTAAAACCACATCCTGCGGTTTGGGACCAACATCAATTATCAAGTTACGGATTGCCTCCGGCGTTATTCCCCGTTTTCTTAGCGCCGCGAGTGTAGCAAGGCGTGGGTCGTCCCAGCTTTCGTATTCTCCACAGACTAAGCCTATCACTATTTCTGATTTGCTAAGCGAAGCTCCTGTTATCTTGAGTCTGCCGTAGTGGATTGTTTCTGGATATTTCCACCCAAAATGCTTGTACATATACTCCTGTCTAGCCTGATTGGTTAAATGCTCCTTTCCCCTGATGATGTGAGTTATTCCCATCAGATGATCGTCAACGGCGGTAGAGAAATTGTAGAGAGGCCAAACACGGTATTTGCTGCCCACCCGCGGATGAGGATACTTTTCGGGATCGATTATCCTCAGCGCAGGCCAGTCTCGAACAGCAGGATTCGGATGCCCCAAATCCGTTCTAACTCGCACCACAGCCTCTCCTTCGCTGTACGTTCCATCCAACATCATGTTCCAGCGAACCAAATTTTCTTCTACAGACAAAATTCGGCACGGACAGGGTTGCTTGGCTTTTGACTTTTCGTGAAAAACTTCCCGCTCACAGGTGCAGACGTAAGCGCTGCCCTTCTTGATGATTTCTTCCGCATGCGCATAATAGATGGGGAGCCTGTCGCTTTGGATAAATTCGGCGTCCCAGTTGCATCCCAGCCACTTCAGGTCATCTCGGATTGCCTCATAGAACTCCAATTTCGGCTTCTTGGTTTTCGAGTCCGTGTCCTCGAAGCGGAGAATGAATGTGCCATTATAGATTTTGGCGTAGTCGTGGCTGAGAATTATTGCCCTAGCCGAGCCTAGGTGCAGAACAAAGTCGGGGTTCGGAGAAAACCGTGTAACAATACGATCATACTTTTCAGCGTTCGGCAACGGGGGAAGCTGCTTTGTTTCCTCGGTTTTTTCTTCTGTAAGAGCCTCAGGCCACTTCTCCTCGACAATCTCTCTCTGCTTCTCTAAGGTGAGCGAATTAATTTCCTGTATAACATCGTTGACGATTGGGGTGACCTCTTTTATTCTTCGTCTAAACTGGGGATGTTCGCCGAGCAGTTTGCCGAAAACGGGTTTATGTGCAGCTTTTCCGTCGTAGCGAAGCGCGTTTAAGAGCACAATTTTTTTGATTATTTCTCTTGCTTCTTTTTCTTCGTTTGGATTCAAGGCATTCCACTTAATTTTGAGTTTAATGTTGCCTATCGAAAATGAGGTCTGAGAGGCTTATGAGGTCTTCCCTGTCTTCTGAGGCTGGAAAACTAGCCAGCGCCTTTTTGGCTCTTTCAATGTATTTTTCTGCAAGCTTTTTGGCGTAGCTGATTGCCCCCAAAGAATCAATCAAATTGATTGTTTCCTGTATCTGTTTAGGAGTCGCATCCTTGTTTCCCAGCGTCTCCAGAATCTTCTTCCTCTGACTCTTTGACGCCTTTTCGAGGGCATAAACAACCATCAAAGTCCGCTTTCCCTCGCGGATGTCATTTCCAACAGGCTTTTTCAGAATTTTCTCATCCGCAGTCAAACCCAGAATATCGTCTATTACCTGAAATGCGATGCCCGAGTAGTGCCCAAACCTTCCGAGACGCTTAACCTGTTTTTTGGTTGCGCCGCCCAAGATTCCGCCGCACCTTGCAGACGTTTCGAATAGTGCAGCGGTTTTGCCTTTGATCATTTCGAAGTATTCTTCCTCGGAAACGGTTTCCTTGGTTTCAAACATCATGTCCCTTGTTTGTCCCTCGCAGAGGGTTATGGTTGCTTCGCTGATTTCCTTCAGCACCTGCAGTATCCGCTTGGGCGTTACATGTTTGGTGTCTGTGTAGCTGGTGATTGCTTTGTAGACCGTGGCGAAGAGCATGTCTCCCGCCATTATGGCGATGGGTACTCCCCATTGGGTGTGAACTGTTGGGACTCCCCGCCTCTTCTCATCCTGATCCATTATGTCATCGTGAATAAGAGTGAAAGTGTGAAGTAACTCTAAAGCCGCAGCCGTTGGAATCGCATCCTCTTCTCTTCCTCCCACAAGCTTGCAGCTTTTCAAGACAAGGAAGGGTCTCAGCCGTTTTCCTCCAGCATCAATTATCTGCCGGGAGGCTCTGTATAGCAGTTGAGGCTCACTGTTTATGTCAACAATTTTCTGGATGAAACTGTCCACTTTCGTTGCTGATTCAGCTATCTGAGATGACAACCGACTCATGCTTTTCTCCTCGCATAAACTTCAGGCTGAAAACCTCGCACCTTTAGCCATTCAGCCGTTTTTCCAGTTAACACAACCGGAACTTTCTGCAGGTTTTGAATCGAGTTTGCTCCTACAAGAAACATTGCATTTCTCACTTCCTCAACCAGATAGCTAAGTGCCTTTTTAACATCTTCCGAAGATTTTGTGGCTGGCTTCAGAAACGGCTGAGTGGCGCTAACCAAACTTGCGCCTAAAGCCAAAGCCTTGGTTGTGTCTATTCCGTTTCTTATTCCACCCGAAGCTATTACAGGCAAACTAACTGACCTGACCGTTTCTACAAGGCTCACTGCTGTAGGTATGCCCCAATCCCAGAAAGTTTCGCCCAGTCGCTGGCTAGAACCATTCTGACGCGCCTTAGCCCTGTAATACTCAACAGCCGCCCAGCTTGTGCCCCCAACTCCAGCCACATCAATCCCTGCAACACCCGCTGCTTCAAGCATTATTGCCTCTTCTGCGGCTATTCCTGCACCAGTTTCTTTGACGATAACTGGAACATCTAACTCTTGGGCAAGCTTGCATATTTTTTGTAGAAGATTTGAGTAGTTTGTGTCACCTTCTGGCTGCACAGCCTCCTGTAAAGCATTTAAATGGACAGCTAAAACGTTTGCTTGCACCATTTCAACCGCTTTTTTAGCTTCTTTGACGCCGTATTTGCCGACGAGCTGCGGAGCTCCAATGTTTGCTAGGATGAAGACTGTTGGCGCCTTCTCTCTAACTATGCTGAATGAGCGTTCCAGTTTTGGGTTGTCGATTGCTATTCTTTGGCTTCCGACGCCCATGCCAAGGTGAAGTTCCTCTACCGCTTCGGCTATGGCAGCGTTTATTTTTGTGGCTTTTTCGGTGCCTCCGGTCATGGCTCCCACAAAGAGGGGAGCAGAAAATCTGTAGCCGAAAACGGTTGTGGAGATGTCTATTTTTTCTCTTTCTATTTCAGGAAGAGCCTTGTGGATAAGATAAACTTCTTCAAATCCCGTTGTTGCTCTTCGTGATTGAGCGTTTTCTTTAAGGCAGACTTCTATATGGTCAGCTTTTCTTTCTCCAATGATATCATCCAACTTTTTCACCCTTTCTCGATAATTGTTCCAATCACTTTTTTTCCTTTAAGCGCCTTGTATACTCTCCCAGATTTTGTGGCATTCACGATCACAGTTTCGATGTCGTGCTCAATGGCAAGTTTTACTTCAAGCATCTTTCCGAGCATTCCCCCGGTCACGTCAGTTGCCTTTGACCCTTCAATCTTGTGTTTCAGGCTTTTCAATTCTTCCAAGGTCAGGTGACTAATTAGCTGCGCCGAAGAGTCGGCTTTGGGGTCAGCTGTGTACAGACCATCAACATCCGCGCCCATTATGATGCGGCATGCGCCAAGTTTCATTGCCAGTGAAGAGACAAGTTGGTCTCCGGACAATATGGCGAAGCCTTTCTTCGAGTCTAGGACAGCATCTCCGTACAGAACGGGCACAAACCCGAGTTTAAGCATTTTTTTCAACGGTTCCAGTTCCATAGTGTCGATTCGACCAGCCTTCGTAACCGCACAGGCGGATGGATGAACCTCTACTGCGGGGATGTTATGGCTTATTAGAGCCTCCATAACCCAGCTGTTCAGCAGGGTCATAGCCAGATGGGTCTGCGAAAACCCAAGAATCTGTGACGGGTCAGTATATCCTCCTGCTATGTTGTATAGTTCCGCAACCGGATGCCCAAAAGAGCCTCCTCCGTGAACCAGGATGAGTGGCGAAACCTTGGTTCGAGAAATTTCGTCTGCCAACCGTTCAATTGCCTTCAAGTTGGGAGTCAATGGTTTCTCCTTGTCTGTTATCACAGAACCGCCCAGCTTCAGAACAGTTGGCTTAACGCTCATGCTTCGCACCATCTTTCCATATTTTTAGTTAGGCTAATTGATTGGCCTATTTTCAATAGGCTACTTTTTTATTGTGACCACACCGTTTTCTATTCGAACAGTGTCCCCAGTTTTTATTTTCGAGATATCGATTTCGTCAACGCAGGGTATCTCCGAGATTATGGCGCCCACAGCAACCACCGTTTCGCACTCCCTGTTTATCATTCCAGCCGGAGCCAGCCCGCCCTTCTTCAGTCTGTACAGGGTGTATGAGCCGACTGTTGAGCCTTTACCGTTCGGGAAAACCAGAATCTTGTCTTTGATTCGTTTTCCCTGCAGTTCATGCCCCTTTTCCAGTATCTCGCTGGTTTCTGGGTCTACTCCACCGTAGAATGAAATCGGCTGTGTTGTGGTTAACGCTTCGCCCTCCGTAACTCCCCTGGAGATTATTCTTCCTTTCAACTCCATTTTCCTTTCACCGCAGCCTCTATGCACTCTTCTAAGCTCCCCATCTTGGTCAACATCTTGTTATGTCTCGAATAGTAGCATCCTTTCGCGGAGGTTGTGGCAACAGCCCTGAACCTTCCCTTCAACGGAGCCACCGCCATACAGGTGTCACAGGCAAACTTTCCCCCCGCCTTCTCAATCTTCTCTGTGTAGCCTCTCTTGTCAGCAAGCTGCTTCATGGACCTTGAGGTTGCAACCCAAAATTCAGTGTTCGCTGATATCTTCTTGTTTTTGAGCATATCAGCAATTTTTGCTATCTCTTTGATGGAGGCGTGGGGGCAACCTATGCACACGAAATCAATGTCTTCCGCCTCATCGTTAATGCTTTCGTATGCTTCTCTGATGTCCCTGTCCTCTATTGTTATCTTCTCTTTTGGCGGCTGATGTTTCTCGGATGCCGGAGTAATATCCTTCATATAAAATAGCGGTTTTGAGCCGAAAGTCACCACTGAGGCACAGAAAGTCTTCAACTCATCCACATTCGCATCTTTTATGCCTGTTATGTAGGGAATCTTGTTTTGCACCTGCTTTCCAACACAGTAGCCAAGTGCCCCCCAATCCGAGAACTTCGACAATTTAGCCTTCACTTCCACATGAGTGTCTGGAACCCTGTTCTCGTCCAGATGAAGACCATAGTAGGGCGTTTTTCCCACAAACGCTGCCGCAAGAGCTGAAGGTCCGCCTTCCCGGTTCGTTTTGGCTCCAATAACCGAGTTGGCGAAGGTAACCGCGGAAGATTCTGACCAAGCGACGTGTTCTCCGTATCTGGGCAGATTGCCTATCAGGTAGGGCGTGCAGGTGCAGGATATGAGTATCCCCATCTTCCTGAAGGCGTCAATAACCAGATTCTGTTTCCGCGCAAACTCGGGGTCAATTCCAAGTTTTCTCCAATCCTCCAAATCCATTCCTGCAGGATTCAAGGTTGTGAGCACTTTGACTTTGCCGTCTTTTGCAAGCTCGTTCAGAAACTCTAGCCCCGCATCCCCGAGGTTATGATATGACACGCCTGCAACTTGCACTGAGCCGACTTCGATGAGTTTTTCGGCGCCGTAAATGTTTCCGAGGGCAACAAGTATCTCCATCGACTTCTTTGCTGCGTAGCCCTCTTCGCCGCCCAGCATTTTTTCCTCATTTTTTGTCAGATACATACAATCACAGGAACTTGTTTAACTCAACCTTTCGGTATTTTTCCTTTTTAAATCCTTTACCTGCTCCTCTGAGCGGGATGTTGCTTCTAACTCCATCTTGCATGTTGCGGCTTTTTCCCTCACATTTTTTGGATTCCTATCTTTGTTCTCAGCACTTTGAAGCCTTCATCTTCCATGGCTGCCGCAACCGCTTCCTGCAGGTCTTTTCCGGGCGTTAAGGCTAACATGCAGCCTCCGCCGCCTCCGCCAGTCATTTTTGCCCCAAACGCCCCCTGCTTCCTGGCCAAGTCAACAAGGTAATCCAATTCCTTGCAGGAAACCTCGATTTCCTGCAGTAAACGATGGTTCTCGTCCATTAATTCGCCAACTTTCCGTAGGTCAAACTCTTCCAGAGCCTTTCTTCCTTCG
>JASFHP010000012.1:0-50720 GCA_050123155.1 Candidatus Bathyarchaeota archaeon
CTGGTTTAATCGGATAATGGTCTACTATAGCTATGAACGGACCATTACCAGTGGGTTCAGGAATTTCGTGTTCTTCCAAAGTCACCGTTACCTCTTCTCCAAACCCTATAGTCACAGCGCTTGTTGCAGCAAAATCCGTGCCCTCAACTGTGAATGAATCACCTGGCATAAGCGGTTCTGACTCCACCGTTATGGTTACAGTTTGCGCGTTTATAATCGGCATGGTTAGAGCAATCAGAAACATTAGAGATGCAATAGCAATTATTTTGTTTTTGTTTGACATTTTTCTTATTTTCTCCACCTGTTATGGGTTTTTTAGTAAAAGGCCCTTCTCTATAAGAGTGTTTAACATTTGTTACTTAACTGACTGATAAACTACACAAAAACAAATCTTAAATATTTCATCTGATCAAAGGGTGAACCATCAAAAAATAATTCGAAGGAAAAAGAAATGAACAAAAAAAAACCAAGAACAAAAAGAAAAATATCATGCATATCGTTAATCCTGATTTTAACAATTTCAGCTACAGCCATAGCATCACATGCAGCTTTTGCACAAGATTCCTATAGAGAAAAAACAACATATGCAATCATCGGGGCTACTCCCAATCCCGTTGGAGTTAACCAACCAGTATTACTTCATATTGGAATAACCGACTATCTTGTAACAGTAACTGACGGCTGGGAAAATCTCACAGTTTCAGTTGAAAGACCAGACGGAGAAACTGAGATCTTGGGTCCTTTCACAACTGATGCAACAGGAGGAACAGGACATGAATACACACCCACGATGGCCGGAACATACAAATTGCAAACACATTTTCCAGCACAGTTTTACACGTGGGTTAGAGGTCCATCATACTCTACAAACATTTTTGGCACCATACTATACAAAGCCAGTGTCAGTGAAGTACTTGAGCTAGTAGTCACAGAAGAACAGCGAGAATATTATCCAGATAACAGTCTTCCAACCGAATATTGGAGTCGTCCAATAGATGCGCAACTCCGAGAATGGTCCAGCATTTCAGGGAACTGGCTCTCAACAGCTCCCAACATGGTAGCTCCTTACAACGATGATGCACCCGAAACATCACACATATTGTGGGCAAAAGAAATGCAAATGGGTGGTCTCGCTGGAGGCGCAACAGGTGACCATGCCTTTGAATGTGGTGATGCATATGAAGGTCTCTTTTCAAGTTCAGTGATAATCGGCGGAAACCTCTATTACAATCATTACAAATCTGCACATCCAACACAACAAGTAGTTGCAGTTAACCTTCACACCGGAGAAGAACTTTGGGTCAAACCTCTAACAACACCAGATGGAGACGTGGTTAGACTTTCATTCGGTCAAGTTTTCTATTGGGATTCATATAACTATCACGCAGCATTCCCATACCTATGGGGGACTAGCGGAACTACGTGGCATGCATTTGATCCCTTTGATGGACAATATGTGTACAGCATGGAAAATGTGCCATCAGGAACAAATCTCTATGGTCCAAAAGGCGAAATCTATCGATATACCGTAAACCTTGGCCAAGGATCGATGACATTATGGAACTCCAGCAGAGTAGTATCTAGTGGAGGAAGCTGGATTAGCGGTCGGATGGGTAGCACTTTTGATGCAACCAATGGAATTGAATGGACCGTAGATATACCGACAGGTTTACCTGGAAGTGTTGTGGCCGTAAACTTCGAAGACAGATTGGTTGGTAACGATGCGGCAGCCTATGTTAGCATGGGCGACCTACCGATTAATACTTGGGCAATTAATCTGAAACCAGGGCATGAAGGCGAACTAATTTTCAACTCCACTTGGACTCCGCCCACTGGCGACCTAACAACGACTTGGGGAACTAGATATAGTGGAGCTCCAAGTTTTGAAGATGGAGTTTACGTTCTATGGTTAAGAGAAACCTGCCAACTATACGGATTTGATCTGGACACTGGAGAAGAAATATGGGGACCAACTAAATCACAGACATATCTTGACTATCTAGGAATAACTAACATAATTGCCGAAGGCGTAGTTTTCTCTGGAAGGATGGGTGGAATTGTATATGCCTATAACGTCACTACGGGTGAATATCTTTGGGAGTACGTCGCGGAAGACCCATATACCGAAATCTTATGGAGTAATAACTGGCCAATGCGACCTTTGTTTGTTACTGACGGAAAAATATACTATGGTCACAGTGAACACTCACCTGTTGATCCTAAGCCACGTGGTGCACCATTTGTCTGCATTGACATCGAAACTGGAGAAGAAGTGTGGAGAATTGATGGCGCTTTCCGAGTGACTGACTGGGGAGGACTGTCAATTATTGGAGACAGCATAATAGCAACTTACAACAGCTACGACCAAAGAGTATATGCAATAGGTAAAGGAGCATCTGAAACAACAGTTTCAATTAGTGATGACGTTGTTACACTAGGAAATCCAGCGCTGGTTAAAGGTTCAGTAACCGATGTTTCACCGGGCACACATGATGCCACCTTGGAAATACGGTTCCCTAACGGAGTTCCAGCTGTATCTACTGACTCTATGAACGATTGGATGAAGTATGTGTACATGCAATTTGAAAAACCAACAGATGTAGAAGGTGTTCCAGTAAAAATACAGATAATTGATCCTGACGGTGAATATTCCTGGATTGGTACACCCACAAGCAACTCGTATGGAAAATATAGTTTTTCATTTAGCCCACAAAAAGAAGGTACATACACAATAATTGCTACGTTTGATGGTTCTGAAGCATACTACGGCTCTGAAGACATAACTTATTTGACAGTGGGTCCTGCAGTAGATGTTCCTGGCGCAGCAGAGATTGCTGAGACAACAGTAAACCAGATGCCAACATTCCCAACCGTTCCTGACATACCGGCGTTCCTGACAATCGACATAGTCATACTGGTAATCGCTGCAGTCGGCGTTGTCATAGGCTTAATCGCCTACATGGCACTCAGAAAACAACAATAAACCCAACAATTTCCCTTCCCTTTTTTTCTTTGGGAAGTAAAACGTGGAAACGTAGAATGGGGCTGAAAAGACTCAGGCACGAGACAGAATTGAAGCAATAGTAGAGAGGTCAGGAGGTTTTTGTTCCATTTTTTCCTCCAATATTCTCCAAGCTCGACCTCGTGCAGGAGCCTCAGCAAACCTAATCTCTCTGATTCTAACTTCTCTACACGAACTGCGTGCAAGTGTCAAAAAAAAGAGAGAAAAAGCGGTTTAAGATTTCTTCAAGCTTTCAGCTTTAAGGGTTATCGTTCAGAAAAATCGAAAGAACATTCACTCATTGAATAGTGAAATCAGCAAACAGTTTTAGATATTCAAAGGGAATATCATTATCCAATAGTACCACTAGAAGAAGGGGTGCATTATAGTCAATGCCTATTCTGACATAACTACGCTTTTTGCGTAAGTGTAAATAACACCATACTGAGCTGTAGCCACTCTGACAATAGGGAAAAAGCGGTTATCCTAAAAACCTTTTTTGTTTTTTCTTTCCGTATCGAACCATAGTTTTGCTACTTCCAAAACTTTCTTTGTTCTTTATTCTTCTTTTAACATTCCCCCGTTTAACCACCTTGCCAAAATAGAATATGTCTAAAAATAAAAAAAAGGGGAGATTAGGGTGTAACCCTCTTAAGCATCGTTGACCGTAACTATTTCTCTCGTTTCTTTGATCGCTTCCAGAGATAATGGTAACCAACCATCACTGTGACAGACGACAGTAGCGCCATTACTCCGAAAGTCAAGCCCTCTGGAATGATTTCAACGGTTTCGGTGCTAGTTGCCATGTTTCCTTTGTCATCTATTACAGTGACACTGTAGTCTCCGTTGACTATAGCTGGCACAGTAGCTGAGGCTGTGAAGGAGCCTGCGCCGTCTGTGGTTACGCCTTCGTCAGGAGTCGCGTTTTCATAGTAAGTATAGTTGGCGGTGAACACTACAATATAGCCATCCCATGGACTATTGGTAGCACGGCCAAACTCGCCTGTTACGTAATTTACAAAGGGGTCAACAGCGTACGTGCTTGTGGTATTTAGCGTTCCATTGGCATAATCGTCGTAATAGTCGGATGTTACAGCACTAACATTACAGTTAAAGCTAAAGGAGCCTGGTTTAATCGGATAATGGTCTACTATAGCTATGAACGGACCATTACCAGTGGGTTCAGGAATTTCGTGTTCTTCCAAAGTCACCGTTACCTCTTCTCCAAACCCTATAGTCACAGCGCTTGTTGCCGCGAAATCCGTGCCCTCAACTGTGAATGAATCACCTGGCATAAGCGGTTCTGACTCCACCGTTATGGTTGCAGTTTGCGCGTTTATAATCGGCATGGTTAGAGCAATCAGAAACATTAGAGATGCAATAGCAATTGTTTTGGTTTTGTTTGACATTTTTTCTCAAATCCTCCCATCTGAACGAATTTTTCATCAATGACTCTTTTAGCTGTAAGACCATTTAACATTTTAGTTTCTTTGCTGATAACAGATGCAAAAAAACGTATCTTAGGGGTCACTCTTTTGGTTCTACATGTCTAAGGTAAATCTTGCTGTAAAACCGTTAACAAATCTGAGAATTTCTATACGCTATTACTTACAGAAACCATTAGAAGAGTGAACACGGATAAAAATTCTGAGAAGCATGCGGGAATGGAAAGAAAAACGCGGCGCCATGCAGCACTACGACATGCAAGCAGCAATCTACAATGTTCAATATTTGGGGGAACAGAACGCCAAAATAGAAGACATCCTCAAAGTCACAGAACCCAAGCCAAACGAGACTATCCTAGACTTGGGATGCGGAACAGGATTCCTTTTCAAGCACATCAATAAAACCGTTAGACTCCTTGTGGGTTTAGACATCTCCCCGAAAGCTCTTCGGGAAGCAAAGAAGCGCACAAAAAACCTGCAGAACATAGCTCTGGTTTGCGCAGACGCCGACAACACACCCTTCCCTGACCACGCCTTCGACAGAATCTTCGCCATAACTCTGCTGCAGAACATGCCCGACCCCACGAAAACCATCTTAGAAATGAAGCGGGTGGGCAAACCCCAAGCCGTATTCGCTGTAACTGGACTGAAAAAGAAGTTCACAACAAAAAGTTTCGTTGACATTCTTGAGTTGGCGCGGCTGAAAGTTGTGGCGCTAAATACGAATCAAAGACTGAAAGGGCATGTTGCGGTGTGCACAAACCTTTAGGCAGCAACTGTAGACTTTATCTAAAAGCATCCGAGCATATTTTGTAGATGAATCCTGATGAGTAGAGACGCCTACCGTGACATCATTCAGCAGCTAATGGACATGTCTAATCCCACAAAAAGGGACGTAGACCATGTTAAGGTGAAGGCTGCCGGAAAACACGGCTTAGGAAAAGTTCCATCAAACTCTGCGATAATACGGCATCTCACACCTGAAGAAAGCGCCAAACTGCTTCCCATCCTCCGAAGAAAAGTTGTCCGCACCATCTCCGGAGTAACAGTGGTAGCGGTGATGACGGAGCCTTCGCCTTGCCCCAAAGATGAGCCCTGCGCATACTGTCCTGGAGGACCAACCGAGGGTGTTCCGCAAAGCTACACTGGTCACGAACCCGCTGCGTTGAGGGGAGCACAGAACAGTTACAATCCATACAATCAAGTTAGAGCCAGAATCGAACAGCTTGAGGCTATAGGACACAAGGTTGACAAAGTGGAACTCATCATCATGGGCGGAACCTTCCCCAGCACGCCCCCGGACTATCAGGAAACTTTTGTTAAACAATGCTTGGACGCCATAACAGAAACCAACACCCAATCTCTTGAAGAGGCAAAAAAGGTGGCGGAAACCAGCCGAATCCGCAACGTCGGAATCACCGTAGAAACCAGACCAGACTGGGCGAAAGAGGAGCAGGTCGACCGGATGCTCTCCATGGGCGTAACCCGGGTGGAGGTGGGGGTCCAGAACGTTTACGACGACATCTACGCCGCAGTCAACAGGGGTCACACAGTCAAAGATGTAGTAGAAGCCACTCGCATAATGAAGGATGCGGGGCTGAAGGTGGTTTATCATCTTATGCCCGGTTTACCCGGCTCAAACTTCAAACGAGACCTAGAAGGCTTCAAGCAAATCTTCACTGATTCCAGATTTAAGCCCGACATGATCAAACTTTATCCCTGCCTAGTCATCAAGGGAACAAAAGTTTACCGCTGGTGGAAACAAGGAGACTATCGCCCCTACACCACAGAGGAGGCGGCTCAGCTAATCGCGGAAGTGAAGAAGTTTGTTCCTCCATGGGTCAGAATCATGAGAGTTCAGCGGGACATCCCAGCCCGACTGATTGAGGCGGGAGTGAAACTGAGCAACCTCCGGCAAATCGCCTTAGAGAAACTGGAGGCAGAAGGAGGCAGATGCCGCTGTATAAGATGCCGGGAGGTGGGGCACAGGTGGCTGAAGGACAGAGTGAAGCCTGACCCTGACAAGATAGAAGTTAGAACAGTTATGGAGGCGGCTTCAGGCGGAAAGGAGCTGTTCATTTCTGCTGAGGACCCAGCTAACGATGTTCTGCTTGGCTACGTAAGATTGCGAATTCCATCAGCAACGGCAACCCGACCAGAAATAATTCCTGAAACAACAGCGATAATCCGCGAACTAAGAGTTTACGGTCCCTTGGTTCCGGTTGGGAAACATCAGTCTAAAGCGTGGCAGCATAAAGGCTATGGAAGTGTTCTTTTGTCTGAGGCTGAACGAGCCGCCAAGGAAGATTACAATCGGACAAAGATGGTGATAACAAGTGCCTTGGGAACGAGAGAGTACTACAAGCGGTTAGGCTACGGCTACGATGGACCATACGTTTCCAAGCGTCTTAACTGAATCCTTTAATATACTGGTCGAAATAATGGAATATGTTTTCAGCACGTTTCGCTGAGGAGAACAGAAAATAGGAGAAGATGAGCTTGAGTGACGAGTTTCCGGGTTACAGGGGGCAAGCATTAAAGTTTTTGAAGAAGGCGGAAGCCGAAATCGGCGATGTGATCCGCATAACCAAAAACGGGGAAAGCTGGGAGGGCATCCTTATTCCCCGCTCAGAGATTGGGGACGAGCATCACATTGTGCTTAAGATGAAGAGCGGCTACAACGTGGGAGTCCGCATCGATTCATCGGCGCATGTGGAGAAGGTGGGTGAGGGAGTCAAACCAGCCTTCACTCCGCCGCCGCTTCCAGAACACAAGAAAGGATTGCCTAAGATTGCCATTATAAGCACGGGAGGCACTATAGCCAGCCGGGTGGACTACAGAACTGGAGGTGTGCGTGCGGCTCTTTCTGCCAGCGACCTCTACAGCGTGGTTCCTGAGCTTTCAGACATAGCTGTGATAGACACTGAGATTCTGTTCAGTATTTTCAGCGAAAACATAACCGCCAAACACTGGGTCGCAACCGCGAAAACCGTTGCCGAACACATCCGAAAGGGAGTAGCGGGCGTTGTGGTGGCTCACGGAACCGACACATTAGGATACACTGCCGCAGCCCTCAGCTTTGCTCTCCAAGACCTGCCGGTGCCCGTGGTGATGGTTGCTTCTCAGCGGTCGGCTGATCGCCCCAGCTCAGACGCTGCAACCAACTTGGTTGGCGCCGTTAAAGTGGCTACATCTGCCCCATTCGCAGAGGTTGTGATTGCGATGCATGAGACGGTTTCGGACACGTCCATAGTTTTTCATCGTGGAACAAAGGCGAGAAAGTGCCACACAAGCCGCAGAGACACCTTCAAGTCCGTAAACGCTTCGCCTCTTGCCAGACTGGAAAACGATAAGATAAGAATGTTGACAAAAAGTTACAGGAAACGTGATTCTTCCCGAAAACTGAAGCTGAAACCAAACTTTGAAGAGAAAGTGGCTCTTGTCAAGGCTTATCCAGACTTGAACCCAGAGGTGATCGATTGGTATGTTGAGAACGGCTACAGGGGAATCATACTTGAGGGAACGGGGCTGGGACATGTTGGAGATTACCTGTTTTCAGCCATCCGAAGAGCCGTCGAGAAGGGCGTGATTGTCGCCATGACTTCTCAGTGCATCTGGGGAAGGTTGAACATGAACGTTTACGATCAGGGCAGAGACCTTCTATCCTTGGGCGTAATTTCTCTTGATGACATGCTTCCTGAGACAGCTTTCGTGAAGCTCAGGTGGGCTCTGGGTCAAACAATCGAAAATCTAGATCCTAAGAAGCTTCTCAAGGAGAGCATAGCCAACGAATATTCGTCTAGAACACTTCATGATGACGGAATAGGATACTGAGGAAAACCACATGAGCAGCAAATATTCGAAGGTTGGCTTGAAGGCAGGACTTGAGATTCATCAGCAGTTGGACACCCGAGAGAAGCTTTTCTGCTCCTGCGAACCCAAGCTGTTCAAGGGAGAGCCCGAATTCACTTTTATCAGAAGGTTACGGCCTACCCAGAGCGAGTTAGGTCAGGTTGATTCCGCGGCTCTTTTCGAGTTCCATAAGGAAACGCGGATTCTGTACGAGGCAAACAATGAATCGGTTTGTCTGGTGGAGATGGATGAAGAACCTCCCCACGACCTGAACAGAGAGGCAGTGGAAATCTGTCTAGTAGCGTCTCTTATGATGAAGGCTGAGCCGGTGGATGAAATTCATGTCATGCGCAAAACAGTCATAGACGGCTCAAACACAACGGGCTTCCAGAGAACATGTGTTGTAGCATTAAACGGCGAAATCGACATCAAAGGAAAGAAAGTGGCCATCCAACAGGTGAGCCTTGAAGAGGATGCGGCTAGAAAAACGGGAAAAGATGGACAGCTGATCCGCTACCGCATCGACCGCCTCGGAATACCCCTCATCGAAGTAACCACAGCCCCGGTCATATATTCTCCAGAGGAGGCGGAGGCAACCGCGTTTGCTATTGGCAGAATTTTGAGGGCGACCCGCATGGTTAGACGGGGCTTGGGAACCATTCGTCAGGACGTGAACGTTTCCATACGTGACGGGGCATTGATCGAGATTAAGGGCGTTCAGGAGCTGGAGTTAGTCTCCAAAGTAATCGAAAACGAGGTTCAACGTCAACTGAGCCTCCTAGAACTTAGAGGCGAACTGAAGAAGCGGGGAGTAAATGAGGCTGATTTAGTTGAAGAGTTTGTTGACGTCACCCCAGTTTTCAGGAATACAAAGTGTAAAGTCATTGCGAAGGCGATTAAGCAGAGCAACCCTGTCTTAGCCGTTAGGCTACGTGGCTTCGCTGGGCTCCTCAAAAAAGAGCTTGCAGAGGGCATGAGACTTGGGTCCGAGCTGGCGGGGATTGCACGTTTCTGGGGAAGAGTTGGGGGCATATTCCACACAGACGAGATGCCAGCCTACGGCATAACCGAAGAAGAACTGAACCAGCTCGGCAAACTTCTAAACAAGGAACCGATGGACGCCGTAGTCTTCGTTGCGGACAAGCCAGAAAACGCAGCCGACGCACTGAAAGCAGTGACTGAACGCGCCAGAGTAGCATTGAAGGGGGTTCCAGAAGAGACTCGGGCAGCGAACCCTGACGGAACAACAAAGTATATGCGCCCTAGACCCGGAGCTGCGCGGATGTATCCGGAGACTGATGTTCCGCCGATTCAAGTGACCAAAAAGTATGTTGACGGGTTGAGCAGTCGTCTTCCAGAGTTGCCTGAGCAGCTGATGAAGCGGCTGATGAAAGAGTATAAACTTAACCAGAAGCTTGCTAAGCAGATTTTGGATTCCGAATACCTTGAACTGTTCGAGTCTTTGGCGAAGGAGACGAAGGTTTCTGCGACTGTTATTGCGGTTGCTTTGACGGAGACTTTGAAGGCGCTGAGGCGGGATGGAGTAAACGTTGAAGCCGTCACTGATGGGCAGTTCATGGAGATGTTTAGGCTGATCGGCGAGGGAAAGACGGTGAAGGAAAGTATTCCCGAGGTTTTGACTTGGCTTGCAAGTCACGAAGAGGCTGGTGCCAGGGCTGCTCTTAAGAGTCTGGGGCTTGGGATGATGTCGCGGAAGGAGCTGGAGGATTTGGTTGATGATGTGATAGAGAAGAACTCAGAGTTTATCGAGCTGCGAGGGAAGGGCGCCTTTGGACCGTTAATGGGCATTGTCATGAAGAAGGCTAGAGGACGAGTGAAAGCTGGAGTGGTCAGCGAGATTCTGAAAAAACGGCTAGACGATACAATAGCTTGAAGATGCGGCTGTCTTTGTTGATGCCCAGCGAGTTTCTCACAGCACTTTCTCGAAGTCCACTCTGTCTTTGGATAGTGGGATTGTGCAGTCGAATCCTGCTTTGCATGTTTTTCTTCTGTCTTCGCCGGGTTCGGAGCTGGGGTCTAAGCTTGATCCCGGAGAATCTGGGTAAGTGTACAGGTTTTTGTCGGCTTGGAATCTGGTTGTAAGCGCCCACAGTATCTCCTCTGGGTCGGAGAGGTTTATGTCCTCGTCGAACACGAAAACGTGCTTCAGGCTCTTATGTGCGTCGAGAGCGGTTTCGATTACCTTTTTTGGTTCTTCGTCGCTTCTCTTCTTTATGCTTACTGAGCAGCTGAGCCAGTTGATTCCGCCGTCAGTGAAGGCTAAGTCTTTGACATTGCATACATTCGTGAGTTCCTTGTAGATTAGAGGCAGTTTTCCGAAGCCCATCAGAAACGAGTGCTCGCCCCTTCCGGGAATAAGTGCATAATAGACGGGGTTCTCTTTTTGTCTCAGTATTTTGGTGATTTTGACGACTGGCTGTTGCCTGATCAGGTCGTAGGTGCCAGTGATATCCACGAACGGTCCCTCTTTTCCCAGTTCTGAGGTGAGTTTTCCGAGCAGCACAAGTTCGGTGTCAGCTGGCACGGAGATGCCGTTTTCTAGTTTCACCATTTTTATTGGTTTGCCGTAGAAGCCGCCTGCGATTTCGGTTTCGTCCATGGGCTTTTTGGTGGATATGGCTCCAGCGAATAGGAGGGCGGGGTCCATTCCGATGCATATTGCCACGTCTATGTTCTTGTTGTTTTTTGTGTAGCATTGCCATGTGTGGCGGTGGCAGATCCTTGTTGTGCCCGTGTTTTTGGTTTTGACCAGTATTCGGTGGTAGGAGAGGTTGCGTTCTGTGCATTCTGTGATGAAGATGCCGGAGGTGATGTATGGTCCGGGGTCAGAGCTGTAGTATTTTAGGATTGGCAGTTTTCCGAGGTCCAGTTCGGCTTCTTCGAATGGGTTCTCAGCTACTGTGACTGGTTTTATAGGGTTGTCTAGGGCTTCGATGAGTTTCTCCTGTATCTGTTTCCAGTCCATGCCGAAGATTGTGCAGAAGTTGTCTCTTGTGCAGATGTTCGAGGCTAACGGGTACTCGGTTCCCGTGTTCTCGAAAAGCAGAGCCTTTTCAGCCTTCCTTATGAGGTCAGGAATTTTGTTTAAGGCTGTTTTGTTTTTCACTCGTTCAAGTTTTCCTTTCTCTTCCAGTATCTGAAGGGCATGCTTGAAACTAACCATGTTTTTCGCCGTGCTAATTTTAGTAAGTCAGTTGGTTATCTGTTTTTCTCCAAAACTATTGCAACATTTATCTTCTCAGTAAATCAAACATGAAGGGGAGGAAGATGTATGGCTGATGCGCTGATAGGAACAGCGGTTCCCATTCTCTTCTTGATGGGCACGGGGTTCCTTTCCAGAAAGTTTGGAGTTCTGAAGCATGGGGACGAGCGGGTGCTCAGTGCATACGTGTATTTCTTTGCTTTGCCCGCCCTCTTTTTTATTGATTTGTCGGAAACAAGCTTTGTCGCAGAGACGCTCTCGTTCATTTTCGCGGGGATAACTCCAATATTTGTGGTGGTGGCGATTTACGTTCTGCTCTATGTTATCTTCAGGTTCTCAAAGAACACATTATATTTGCTCACGTTAAGCACTGTCTTCGGCAGCCTCGCCTTCTTCGGCATCCCCTATGTAACTTTTGCTTTCCCCTCACAGCAGAGCGAACATCTAGCCACCTTAGCCGCGGCTACCATCGGAATCACGGCAATCGCAATCTCAATTACTATACTTGAGTTTTATCGGCTTAGAGAGTCTCCGAAGATGGAGGGGCTGAAGCAGGTTGCCACGCGGCTTGCAAGAAACCCGTTAATCATTTCGATTGTGGCGGGCATCTTGGTTTCGGTTGTTGGGGTGGAGGTTCCTTCTCCAGTGTCTGATTTTTTGCATATGCTAGGGGGCACCACGTCTGCGGTGGCTGTTTTTATGTTGGGGGCTTTTCTGTACGGAAAGAAGTACGCCAACCTAAAGAAGGCTTTTGGGTTGAGTCTTCTGCGGATAGTTTTCTTGCCTACCTTAGTGTTGGCAACTCTGACGCTGTTCAACCTGTCCTCCATGGAACATTCGGTGCTGGTGCTTATGCATGGGATGCCTGTTGCCGTTTCTCTTTCGGTTCTCAGCCAACGATACAACTTCTTCAAGGAAGCCATAGCCTCGCTAACCCTGATTTCCTCGGTCGGCGCAATAATATACCTAAACATATGGCTACTCATTTTGGGAGTATAGTCAAGTAGCAACCTGATTTTGTTATTGTTTGCCTTTTCAGAAAAAATACTGTTTTCAACAATGTACCTCTATTAGGAGACTAATATGCTCTAGTTTTTGTGTGTGGTCTTCCGTTTTTTTGTGAAATACAGAATAACTGCTACGATAGCTATTGCTACGGCTATGGTTACTATAATGAATGGTGTCCAGTCTGTTGTAGTCTCATCGTCTTTTGTTAGTGGCGGCTCAACTTCTTTTGCTACTGTGAAACTGATTGTCTCCGATGCTGCAGTGTTTCCGTCTGTGTCTGTTGCGTAGACTGTCATGTTGTGTGAACCATCAGCTAGCTCTGCTAGGTTTAGGGCGGTTTCGGTTATGGTTACGTTGTCTTGTCCGTCTAGGCTGTAGCTCATCCATGTGGTTTCTTCGTTGACTGTGAAGGTTAAGGAAACGTTGTCTGTGGGGTAGGTTACGTTCTGTGAGGAGTCTATGCAGATGTATGGGGGATGAAGCTCTGGGATGATGCCGTTTTCGTCGGTTTTAGCTATCCAGAAATCGTTGTTTTTGGTGCCTGCTAGGGCGTATCCGCCGTCAGATGTTTTAATTACGGAATTAACTCTTTCTGCGTCATATGTTCTGCTCCACACTGTGTTTCCGTAGGCGTCAGTTTTTATCAGCCGATTGCCTCCAGCAACCACGTAATTTCCATCAGAAAGTTCAACTATTGCACGAGCTGCTCCAACACCGTAGGTCCTGTTCCACAGCATGTTACCATACTCGTCGGTTTTGACTACCCAAATGTCGGTATCGCTCCAGAATCCAGTGGCTCCAGCTAAAGCGAAACCAGCATCCGCAGTCTCTATTACACAATAAACTTTGTCTACCATTCTGTCGTATGTTTGCTTCCACAACATGTTGCCAGATGCGTCGGTTTTGATCAACCAGAAATCAGCCCCAACATAATTGTCTTGCCAATCTTTGTATCCAACTAATGCGAAGCCTCCGTCAGACGTTACAATCACAGAATATGCACAATCAAATTGTTCTCCGCCGTATGTTCTGTTCCATTCCATGTTGCCGTACATGTCAGTTTTTACTAGCCAAAAATCGCTTCTGCCTGCACCAGAAGAGTAAGTGCGCCCTGCTATTGCGTATCCGTTATCAGGGGTTTCAACAAGAGCATAAGCCTGTTCAGTCTCTGATTCTCCATATGTTTTGGTCCATTTTCTATTTCCATTGGCATCAATTTTTATCAGCCGAAAATCAGATTGTTCAGTGTAAGAGGACGTGAATCCTGCTAATGCGTATCCTCCATCAGACGTAGCAACTAACGAGTAGCCTTCGTATGCTCGGGTCCAATCCACGCCGCCATGCTCATCAGTCTTAACAAACAGCCCACCATCACCAGCCAGCACGTATCCTCCATCTGAGGCTTCAACCAGCGAATAGGCTTCTTCAACCTCTATTCCTCCATACGTTCTGCTCCACACCTCAGAGGACGCACCAACAGAGGGACAGCTGATTAAAACAAGAAGAACCAAGCCGAAAAGAAACAGCCTCTTAGATAACTTCATCATTTACATCAAAAACGTGCCGCCATTTTTATTAAAACCTTTTTGTCAAACTTTCTTGACTAAAGCATTGTCAAAAGCGACAACAGAACCCGTATATTAGGAGACTAATAGAGGTACATTGTTGAAAACAGTCTTTTTTCGGAAAAACAGCACAGCAACAAAAAGACCGCAGCTAAACAGTGGATCGTTTTGGTTTGGTGCGAAACTGTTAAATTTGCAGGTCTCCACCGTGCAACTATGCCCCGAATTTGCCTCGTCACTCACTATTTTCCGCCGCACAAGGGAGGTATAGAGCAGGTATCCTATGAACAGAGCAAAAGATTAACAGAGCAGGGCTACCAGATAGACGTTTTAACCAGCAAATTCGAGGGACGAAACACAAACCCCATCAGGGGAATCAGAATCCACCATTACCCCTCACTGAACGTTGCCAAACGCTTCGGGGTGCCCTACCCCATAATTTCATTCAAAGCCTACAAAACGTTCACACAACTCATAAGGAAATGCGACCTAGTGCACGCGCATGGGCACGTTTACATGTCCTCATACATGGCGGGAATGGTCGCCAAGAAACACAAGAAGCCCTTCATAGTAACGCAGCACAACACATTCATCGACTACCAATCATTCCTCAACATAGTCGAGCAGCTAAACGACTTCATCATAGGCAAAACAGTTCTGAAACATGCAGAAAAAATCGTCACCGTCAGCAAAGAGACAAAAAAATATGTTCTCAGGCTAGGCGCAGACAAAACAAAAACGAAGGTAATATACAACGGCGTAGACACAGATTTTTTCCACCCCGCCAACAAAGAAAAGAGCAGAAAAAAGCTCGGGTTACCCAAAAACCGCAAGATAATCCTCAGCGTACGCAGACTCGTCTACAAAAACGGCTTAGACACCCTCCTAGAATCTATCCCCCTCACAGCACAAAACCACCCAGACGTCCTGTTTGTTGTTGCAGGAAAAGGTCCCAGCAGAAAACTCATAGAAGACCACATAAAAGAACTGGGAATCGAAGCTAACATCAAGCTAGCCGGATTCGTTCCAGACAAACTGTTACCAGTATACTACGACGCCGCCGACTACTTTGTTCTACCCTCAGCCTCAGGCGAGGGACTGCCGCTGGTTCTTTTGGAAGCCATGGCGTGCGGACTGCCAGTCATCGCAACAGCCGTGGGAGGAACACCTGAAATACTCAAGCACATGAAAAACGGGGTTCTTGTGCCCCCCAGAAACCCGGAGGCAATGGCTGAGGCGCTGTCGAAGCTTCTGTCAGACGGGTTGGGACCAGCACTCGGCGAGGAAGCGAAGAGAATCGTTGAGAACAGGTTTACTTGGGAAGAAAACGTTCGCCAACTACAAGAAATATACAGTGAATTCGTGTAGTGGAGAAGTCTGGATGGAGAAAGCTTCAGAATTCTTTTATTGGGACAAGCCTAAATGTAATCTTATTCAGCGAAGGGCTTGTACTATGAACGGGTGGAGTCGCGTTTTTCAGGGGATGGCACGGGATTGAAGAGAAATCAAGGCAGTAAGTTCATGGAAAAGAAGATTAAGAGAACAGAGAAGGATGCAAAATCGGTTTCATACAGCAGTGAAGAAAAAACAATCATTCTCACGATTCTGGTAGCCCTCGTGATTATGGGCGCTTTTTTAGTGTACATGGTGTTTTTTATGCCCGCGCAAAAAGAACCGTTCACTTCTTTATATTTGCTTGATTCAGAGAAACAGTTGGAGAACCTTCCAGAAACGGTGGTTCTGGGCGAAAACAGCACATTCTCGTTATGGGTTGGCGTGGAAAACCGGAACGACACAACAATAGAGTATTCGGTTCAGGTTAGTTTAGATGACGGAAACATTTCAGCCGAACTCATAGAGTGCTTCAACAGAACCGTGGCGAATGGGGAAACGTGGGAGTTTCCGGTGACAATAGGCATAGATCAGCCTGGAAGCAACACGGTAATCTTTGAACTATGGTACTTCAATGAAGCAGAAAATGTTTGGGACCAAACAGGAATTCGGATTGACCTTTCAATTGAAGCAGTTGAAGCAATGTGAAGCCCAGACGTGTAGACCAAAAGATGTTTGACTACAAGGGGATAGAACATTCAGCTTTGGGGGTTATGCAACCTCTCTTTCGTTAGGGAATCGAGGGGATTGTGGAAAGATTAAGTAATGAGTAAATCCTTAGATTCCAGCCATAAAATCTGAGGAATTGCCTTGAAAGGTTTTGAGGGAAAGCAAGTTGTTGTTACTGGCGGCGCTGGCTTCATAGGCTCTAACCTCTGCAGAACACTTTTGGAGCAAGGCGCCAAAGTGACGGCATACGACAACCTGTATTCAGGAAAACTCGAATTCATAGAAGACCTCGTGGATAAGGGTCTCAACTTTGTGCAGGAAGACATCAGGGACGCCGCGGCACTGGAGAAAGCAACAAAAAACTGTGAAGTCATTTTCCATCTGGCAGCCCAAACAAGCGTTCCATTCTCCATGGAAAACCCTAAAGAAGACTCCGAAATCAACGTTGTTGGAACATTGAATGTCCTTGAAGCCGCAAGAAAAGCTGGCGCCAGAGTGGTCTTCACGTCCTCCTGTGCGGTTTACGGAAATCCAGAGAGACCGACGCCTGAGACGCATCCGACACATCCAATCGCGTTCTACGGGCTGTCGAAGTTGCTTGGCGAAAACTGTTGTCGGTTCTACCAAGAGATTTACGGTTTAGAGGTTGTTATTCTCCGCATATTCAATGTTTATGGTCCAGACTGCCACGGAGTCATATACGATTTCCTCAACAAACTGCAGAAGACACCCGACAAACTGGAGGTTCTGGGCACAGGCAGACAGTCCAGAGACTTCATTTACATATCAGACATGGTGAACTTTCTGCTCAAAGCTGCAACTTCCCCCACAGCTGCAGGAGAGGTGTTTAACGTTGGCACAGGAACCACAACATCTGTGTCGGAGTTAGCAGAGATGATTATCGAAATTCTGGAACTGAAGAACGTTGACGTTTATTTCAAGGGGGGTCAAGCGTGGGAGGGAGACATGGACATAACCCTAGCAGACAACAGCAAAGCCGTTAACAAGCTACAGTGGAGACCCCAAGTCAGCTTGAAGGAAGGGCTAAAAAAGTTAATAAGCTCAGGAAAATACTAGGCTCGATTTAAATGAATTCGTTGAAGAAGAGGCTGAAAGCATTCGTTATGCTTCTTCGACCGCCCTACTGGCTCATGACTGGCGGTCTCTCAGTTTTAACCATGTTTACCCTGCAGAAAGGCGTTCCAGACTTTAGTTTATTGGCGTTAGTCATCCTGTCTGCAATCAGCATCAGTTCTGGCGGCTTCGCCTTCAACGACTACGTCGACCAAGAGTCAGACGCCATCATCAAAAAGAACAGACCTATACCGTCACAGACTATTGCACCGTGGCATGCTCTTCTGACATCCGCAGTTCTTTTCGCCATTGGACTGCTAGCATCACTAACAATCAACTGGCTCTGCTTTGCACTTGCCCTCATGGACACGGTTCTTCTTGTGGCGTACTCCACAGTCATAAAGAAGCGTGCTGGTTTCTTCGGAAGCTTTCTCATGGGTTTTCTTATAGGAACATCTTTCGTTTATGGCGAAGCTGCACTGTTTGGAGAATTCACTATCATTTCGCTCTCTTTGTCGTTTATGAGCATGGGCAGCATTGGCGGAAACATACTGCGGGATGTGCTGAGTTTAGAGGGAGACCTGAAGGCCGGATACGCCACCTTGGCAGCGAAACGTGGTCCAAAATTCGCCACTATAGTAGGAGCAGCTTTCTTCTTGCTCAATGTGATAGGTTCTCCGATACCGTATTTGGTGGGTGCAGTCGGCTACGCGTACCTGATTCCGATAATCATCTGGGACATAATCCTCGTGGTTTCTGGAGTCACAATTCTCAGAAACGCAGACAATATCGAAGTGGTAAAGAAACATGAAAAAATAGTGACCAGAACAATGATATTGATTCCAATCGCATTAATCTTAGGGGCTTTAACGTGAAGGAACAGAAACAGAAGATTCTCAGGGAAACTTTCAGTGTTTGCCCAGTTTGCCTCAAAAAGATAAAGGCATATGTCGTGGAAAAAGACGGAAAGGTTGTTATCCAAAAGGAGTGCAAGGAGCACGGAAGCTTCAATGACACATACTGGACCAGAGCGGACCTATACCACGCTGCCGAAAAACTCAAAAAACCCTCTGCAGAGCCGTTTCAGGACAACTGCCCCCACGGCTGCGGAGTAACCACCTGCCCTAATCATATTACCGCAACAGTCATGGCAGTCATCGACGTGACCAACGAGTGCGATCTACGGTGCCCAACATGTTTCGCCAATGCGGCACAGCCGCCTGACCTCTACAAGCCAACTCGGGAAAACATCCACAGTATGCTGAAGTTTCTGAAGAAACAGAGTCCGCCTCCCCTAGCAGTGATGTTTGCCGGTGGAGAACCCACAGTCCGCGACGACATAGTTGAGATCGTGAAGATGGCGCATGATCTGAAATTTATGATTCTTCTGGCAACCAACGGCATCAGAATGTCCAACGACCCAGAACTGGTCAGGAAACTGAAGAAGGCTGGCTTGAATATAGTGTATCTTCAGTTTGATGGGCTCACGGATTCGCCCTACGAAAAACTGAGAGGAGCAAAACTGCTTCCGAACAAGCTGAGGCTGGTTGAGCTCTGCCGGCAGCATGACATAGAGATTATTCTGGTTCCAACCCTGCAGGGCAAAATAAACGACAACGAAGTAGGCGACATGATCAGATTCGCCGCAAAAAACGTGGACATCATAAGGGGAATAGTGTTTCAGCCCATGGCATTTACCGGAAGAACCTCTGAGTATGTCTCCAGAAAAGACAGGGTTGACAATTCGCTGCTTGCCCAGAGAATCCAAGAACAGACAGACGGAATGATCAAAGAAGAGGACCTGTTTCCCGTCTCAGTTATGGACCCGCCCCTGAAGGTCATGAACAGCTTCTTAGAAAAAGCATGGCCCCCATTCACGCCTACCTCATACTGTGGACTCTGGAACTGGATTCTAGTCTCCAAACGAGGAAAGGACAAGTTTACGCCCATCAACCGTTTCCTGAAGTATGAAAAATTCATGTCCGACCTGGAAACCCTGAACAAGCTGATTGAGAAGAAAAAAGTCAGCAAAATCGGAATTTATCTGAGGCTGCTGTTTGCTTCCTTCCGTTCTCTAGATTGGATGAAGGTGCAGCGGGAAGCGGGTCTTCTGAATGCGGTGAAAACGTTGGTTAAGATACACACTGACCCGTCATACGATTCTCTTGGATACATACGGCGGAGACTACTGCTGATCGGTTGCATGGCATTTATGGACCCCTACACCTTCGATGTGGAACGGGCGCATCATTGCGTTATCCACTACATAACTCCAGATAACCGAATCATACCCTTCTGCGTATACAACATGTTCTACCGAAAACAGACAGAAAAGCAGTTCAGCATCCCACGCATCACCGCAAAACGCAAATAATTCTCTAATTTCTGCACTCATTTCTGGTTAGGGTAGAAGCTTGTAGTGTTCGAGTATGTGGTGGTAATGTTCTGGGGGCATGAGGGAACTGAAGGCACGGTCAACGACTTCGCTTAGAGCAGGGTGGATGTGCATAGAATCGCGTATGGGTTTGGCACTTTGCTCCTGAGTGTACATTAAGGGTATGATTTCGTGGATTAGAACCGAGGCGTAGGGTCCGATGATGTGGGCTCCAAGAATCTTAGTTGTGCCCTGCTCCACAATAACTTTGACGAAGTAGTCCTTCGCATCCATGGCTTCCCCTTTAGCCGTATCCTCGTACCTGTAAAATCCAATCAGCAGCTTATCCGCGCCGTATTTCTCTATCGCCTCCTTCTCTCCTAAACCGACTACCGCAATCTCAGGATGCGTAAATACGGCGTGTGGCACTGCATGATAGTCAGCCTTCACTTTCCGTTTCAACACAGCGTTGTGATATACAATACTTGCTTCGTAGTTGGCTACGTGCTTGAAGGGGTATTTGCCGTTGGCGTCTCCAAGAGACCAAACGTTAGGCTGAGAGGTCTCCAGATACTCATCAACGATGATCCATCCGCGTCTGTCAGTTTCTATTCCCCCCTTTTCGGGATGAAGCACGTCTGAGAGGGAGGCTCTTCCAGCGGCGAGCAACAGTTCGTCTGCGGTTACCTCCAGCTTTTTCCCGGTCTCCAGATTAACGGCAACGGCCACTTTCTTGCCCGCTGAAGTCAACTTTGTCTCCCGAACTTCATGGTTGACAATGATTGTCACATGCTTTCCGAGTGTTTTCTGGGCTAACGCCGAAAACTCTGGCTCCTCCGAGGGGATAAATCGGGGCTCTCTGCCGATAACCGTGACCTTTGCTCCCATGGATGAGAGGAAGTGGCTGTATTCCGCGGCTACGTATCCGCCGCCCACGATGATGATGCTCTTTGGCAGTTCGCTTATGTTGAGGATTGTGTCGCTGGTGAGGTAACCCGTTTCCTCTATCCCCTTTATAGGCGGTATGAGCGGTTTTGAGCCCGTGCACAGAACTATCATCTTGGCGGTGATGGTTTCTTTTCCAACCTTCAGGGTGTAGGGGGCAACAAATTCTGCTGCTTCGGGATAGTAATCTACATGTTTTGAGTGAGAAAGCCCTTGGCGGATCTTGTCTATGTCCCCGTGGATTATGTTTCTCATCCTTTCCATGACACTCTTGAAGTCTATCTGCTTTATTTCGGAGTCGATTCCAAACGTTTTCGCCTTTTCGATTGTCCTCACCAACTCCGCGGGGTAGAGAAGCAGTTTGGAGGGGATGCAGCCCCTTGTTAGACAGATGCCGCCCGGCTCATCCTTGTCTATGACTGCGACCCTGACTTTCGGGTTTTCTTGAATCGTTGCCTCAACAACACTAATTGCAGAGCCTGTGCCTACAGAAATTAAATCGTACTCTTTCATAATGGAACCCTCTAGAATACATCAAGTTAATAGGCAATTGTCTTAAAACATTTTTAGGTAAATGACCTTTTCCACTAGTACCTTCTTCAAGATTCTGGTACAATCTTGACAGTGACACAAGAAAGAGACTGTATTAAAACTCACTAGGTTGGTACTTCTGAGAAATAGTTAGTCACTGAAGCCAACTTTGATTGTGTAAGAGAATATCTGTTGGTACTGTTTTCTGGAGAGATAGGAAAAAAGAGGGAGATGGTTATTTGCGTTTTCTGTGGTTTCTTTGGTCACAATCTTTTCCATTTGGGTCGCTTTTGCAGAATACATATGCCGACTATGGCTGCGACAGTTGACAGCAGCAGCATGATTCCAAGGGTTAAGCCTTCTGGAACTATCGGATAACCTGTAATCTGACTGACCCACTCAACAAAAGCTTCAGGGTCTTGATTGACGGCATGTCCTCCATCCCAGTAAAGCGAAGCATTCACATCTTTGCCATTATTCTCCAGAATTGTTGCAAGATTGCCAAATATTGTGTGAGCAGTGTCCCTGTCTTTGGTGCCTGTTCGAATGAACCAGTATTGTGCGCAGTCAGTGTTGTTCTGTTGTATTAAATACATTGGGTTCATCATGTTCACTATCGTCTGCAATTCACCGTCAATTTCGGCGCTAGGGTCGCTGCTGTCCTGCTGTAAACTAAAATCTGTGAAGTGACGCGCATTCGTAGTTGAATTTCCGAACAAATTGTTCTCCAATGCAGAAAGGTCAAAGGCATCAAAAGCTGGAAGACCCTTACTTCTACCTATGTATGCTACGTAGTCTTCAAAGGTAAACGAGGCTGAACCATCAGACCAAGTAATCCAAGTGCGCGACGATAGGTACGAGTCACGGGTTTCCTCTGTCAGTGCGTTTAGATATTTGTTTGCGGAAGGAATCAGGTATGTTTCTACGAGATAATCGCCGTAGTTTTCTGCAGTGATGGTTCCGTAACCGTTTTTGCCTTGAAGGTTTAGGGATGCTTGGTATACGCTGAAGGCATCTTTCAACTGCTGAGAAATGCTCTGATTCACTAGTTCGCCGCTACGCAGCGTAGTTCCAAATTCCCATTCATAAGCCATGTCAGCATGATCCAAATCCGTGATGGGGCAATAAGGTGCACTTGCATAGATATCATCAGTCGCATCTGCGGCGCCAATCTCTTGCAAAGCAGCATCATATAAGGGGCTGTTCCCAGAAACGCCAAGAAGTGTCGATTGAGCACCACCACCACTAACTCCAGTCACGACAATCCACTCGCTATTGCCGGGCATGACACCGTCGTTATAGCGAATATAGCGGACGGCTGCCTTAAGGTCCACAAGTGCAGCGGGAGCCTTGCCATAATACGTGCCATTTGATTCTAAATTCCAACCTCGGAGACCAGGACATACCACAACATAGCCTGCCGCCAGAGCATATCTACCATTGACTTCGGTTGTTATTTTACTAGTGCCGGTAGCGGTATTACTTGAGGAATAATACCCCGGGTTAATCGCTATCAGTATGATAGGGGCGTTCGCAGCGTCGATAGCCGTTCCATTAACTGCAATAGGAACTCCAACGTCTAAGCTCTGGTAATCCAAATCCACAGGATTAGCGACATAAGCAATATGCCGATAAAGACGATATGTCACAGTGGTTGAACCGGAAGTTGTCGTTTGCTCGGTGTAATCATCTACAGGAAACTGTAAAGTATCCGCGCCATTGAGTAGGTTTGTCGTTGATGCTTTTGCATCAAGCCTTGATTGTACAACAAAAGAAACTGCGAGTATTGATAATACAAAAACCATTGAATTGAATACAACTGTTTTCCGTTTCATGTTTTGCACCTCAATTTTCTGCTCGTCTCCCCTCTATTTCAGTGCAATCTCAGAGGTGTATTCTAGGTAGTATTAAAGATTTGTTGGAACATATTCAACAATTAAGGTGTATATGCAATTATCTTTCTTCAGTTACCTAGAAGGAAACAAGATATACCCTCGAACTAGTGTGCTGTGTGCCCCTCGTTCTCTTCTTGTATGTGGTGTGCCACGTGGATGCCTAACACGGTTGCGGAGCCTGCGGCGACGCCGAGCAGCAGTTCGGTGAGTGTGGTGTTTTGGTAGAACAGAGCAAAAACTGCAAGCGCATCGAACACCAGCGCCACAACCAAGTATTGGTAGCACCAGCCTTTCATGCTTGTTCCGCCAGTAGGGTCGTTGATGCCGACAAACAGCATCAAAACAAAGAGCACCACAAAACCAATCACAAAATAAATCAAACTACTTCACCAATGCTTGTTTTACACAATTGTTAGAGAAACGGTTCTGACACAGAATTCTATATAAGCTTTCTGTCAAGCAAGCCAGTTCACAATTTTTTACTGAAAGAAGGCACATGTTTGCATGCTGAAAGCTTTGTCGGCATAAGTTTTTAAAAGTTGCAAAACATTAAAACAGGAAAACGCTCCAAGAGACACAGAAGGTAATTGGCATAAGGAGTATGGAGGAAACTCAATCAAAAAAATTTCCGAAACTGTTATGCCACAAATTAACATTGATTTAAAAAACGAGAGAACGGAGACACAACAAGAGAATGACAGCTAAACACGCTAAAAAGTCGGTTGTCTACGAAGAAACCAAGCACTGGCCACCTTACACCTACAGAGACTATCCAAAAGTTGCGCCTGAGACTCTGCAAGCCTTCACAGACTTTTTGGGAACCGAAAACACCAGCGGCGAAAGGAAGGAATTGCAGCCTTGGATACCATTCTGCACCATGAAGTGCAGCTTCTGCTATTTCCCCACAGAACTGATGTCCAACAACGAGATGACAAAGTATCTCTCTGCGTTGAAGAAAGCCTTGAACATGTATGCGGAAACAAAGTATGTTAGGACAAGCGAGTTTGATGAGATATATCTGGCAGGTGGAACCCCAAGCATCATGTCCACCGAACAGACAATTGATCTCTTAGCGTTCTGCGAAAAAAACTTCAATTTCGATGACAGCCGAGAAATCAAGATCACAGGCTGCACTCACGATTTCGACTACAAGAAACTCAAGGCACTGTCAGAATATGGGGTGGACCAACTGGATGTGGGAATACAGACCTTTGACGACGAAGCAAGAAGAATGTTTAATCTACGGGATAGTTCAAGGAACGCAGAGGAAACTGTTACGAATGCACGTAAGCTGGGGCTTCGGGTAAGCATCGACCTGATGTACAACATTCCAGGGCAAACCTTGAAAGTCTGGAACAGAGATGTTCAAAGAGCCTTAGATTTAGATGTGGAAAGCGTCGACTGCTATGTTTTGGACGTTTACCCAGAAACGAAGCTAGCCCAGCAGATTCAGTCTGGCGATTTGCCGCCTAGAGGAGACGTAGACGCTGAAACAGAGATGTATCTTGAGGCGCAGAGCACATTCAAGGCGGCGGGATACAAGCCGACATGCCATAACCGCTTCTCCAGAATAGCAGAAGACTTCCAAGAGCCATGCATGGAGATTCTCAGCACTGGCGCAGGCGCCTTCATGGGAACGTTAGGAAAATTTTCTTATGTGGACATTGAACCTGCCGAAGCATATGTTGAAGCGGTTAAGGGTGGAAAGTTTCCGATATCAAAGCTTTCTGTGAGTTCGGTAGAGGATGAGATGAGAAAGATGATGATGCGACTGTATATCCGCCTGCCCATCAACAAAAGGGAGTTTAAGAGGCGCTTCGGAAAATTGCCGGAAGAAGCCTTTGAAGCCACAATCAGCAAACTGGAGAAAAAGGGTTTAATCGAAGTTGACGAACAGGAGATAAGACTGACTAAAATGGGCGACCTGTGGAGATATAACGTCTGCTGGGAGTTCACGCGCCAACAAGTAGACAACACATGAGTTCATCAGCGGGGGTTGAGGGTGAAAGCTTTAAGAGTGTTCAGGGGGCTGATGGCTTTTCTCACAGCCATCCCATTCAGGATGGATGAGAGCTTCTTGGACATCTCCGCTCGATTCATGTTCCTGTTTCCAGTGATAGGAGTCATCATAGGGTTTCTTGCGGGCATCTACTGCTTCTTTGCAAGCAACATTTTGTTTTTTCTCTTTGGCTCCATAAACACGGTGATATTCTCAGGCGCTCACCAAGCGTTTTTCGAGTTTTCAGCTAAGGGGCTTGCAAGCTTTATGACCGTCGCCTTCCTGCTTGCAGTAATTGGGCTTCAGCACACAGACGGGTTAGTTGATGTGGGCAATGCTTTGGGCATAGGAAGGGCTTCTCTTAAAGAGAAGATGGATATTGCTCACGTGTGGACTGTTACGCGAACAGGAGCCTTTCTTGCGCTCCTCGTTTCCTTCTTTACGCTCGTGCTTATCTTCCTGACAAAAACTGATGTTGTCATCCAAGTCCTCATAGTGGCAGAGGTGTCAGCGAAGCTGGCTATGGTTACAACCGCATGGCAGGGCACATCCCCGCCTCAACGGCTTGAGGATAAGAGGGGAAAGGGCAGAAGCTTCATTGACTTCATGAGGAAAAACCATGGCTTATACGCGATTTCGCTGATTATATCCCTTGCCGTTGGCGTTGCCTTGCTTGGTCTATGCGGCGTGTTGGCTGTAACCGCTGGAATACTGGCGGGTGGCTTCATGATAATCTTGGGCAAACGAGTTTTTGGGGGCGTAAACGGGGATATATTCGGCGCCACTAACGAGATAGCGAGAATGGCTGCATTGCTTGTGCTGGTGGTTTGAAAGTGCACATTGTAGCGGTAATAATGGCAGGGGGAAAAGGGACACGATTCGGCGGAGACACAGAAAAGCCGATGGCACAGTTCATGGGCAAGCCGCTCATACGAAGAGTCATCGAAGCCACCAAAGAATCCAAAAAAATTGCAGACACAATCGTAGCAGTAACAGCACACAGTCCAAAAACAGCACAGGAGGCAGCAGAAGCATCCGTGAAGGTTATTGAAACCGATGGACGAGGATACCACGCTGACATGCAGCAAGCGATTCAGGACGCAAACCTACAATGCCCTGTCTTGATTGTTTCAGCTGATCTTCCCCTGTTGAGTGGAGAGTTTCTGGACCAAATAATCAGCCGATACGAAGAGTCAGGCAAGCCTGCTTTGACTGTGCTGATTCCTGAAGAAGCTTTCCGCGAGTACAGCGTGTCAGCTGCCTCACCTTACGAGCATGAGGGCAAGATGTATGCGGTTTCGGGAATAAACATAATTGATGGTCGGCGAATCTTGGAGGAACAGGAACAAGAAGTCCTTGTCAGCAGCAGACCGGAAGCGGTTTTCACCGTGAACTCCCCTGAAGATTTGGAATCGACAAAAAACTATCTGCTGCGAGCCAAATTAGGCAAGTAACTGCTATTTTTGGTTGCCGAAGGATTTTATTTGCTCTACCAGTTTCCTGTTTTCTTCGGGTTTTCTAACCGTCACCCTGAAGAATCTGTTATTCAGCCCATCAAAGTCTTCGCAGTCTCTGATGAGGAACCCCCTTTTGGCGAGACCCTCAGCGAGCTGCATTGAGGTCAAGTCTTCTCGGATTATCTCGATTAGTAAAAAGTTGGTTTCAGACGGATACACCTTCAACCAAGGAACAGCCTTGAACATCTCCAGCATCTGTCTCTTGCTGTTTGAAAGAAGAAGCCGACTTTTTTTGATGAACTCCGTGTCCTTTACTGCCTCCGCCGCAGCGAACATGGCTAAACTGTTTACGCTCCAAGGCATAATCACCCTCTTCATAACATTCACAAGGTCAGGGGAGCCTACGCCGAAACCGATTCTGACGCCTGCCAAACCAAAAAATTTGGTTAACGACCTGAGAACAAACAGGTTATTGTACTCATTAACATAGTCAGCCATGGAATAACGTTTGCTGTCGTCAACAAAATCAACGTAATCCTCGTCAACAAAAACAAGCACATTCTCATCTGCGGCTAGTTGAACTATTTGCAGGATGTCAGCTTTTTCGTAGAGCCGTCCGGTTGGACTGTTCGGGTTGCAGAGAAAAATGATTCTGGTTTTCTTTGTGATAGAGTTTTCCAGTTCTTCAAGGTTTAGCTTAAAATTGTTTGCTGGATCACATTTTATGAAAATCATGTTGCCGCCGAATCTTTCTATGGCTGCCTTGTATTCGCTGAAGGTGGGAACTGGAATAACAGCCTCGTATCCGTCCTCAAGAAAGACCTCATTGAACAGATAGATTAACTCGGTGGAGCCGTTGCCCACCACCACATTGTCCGGCGCTACGCCAACGGATTCTGCGAGAGCCTCCAGAAGCCACTCATGATCAGGGTCCGGGTAATGCTGTATCAGGTTGAGGTGTTGGCGAATGCTTTCTACAGCCTTTTCGGGCACTCCCATGGGGTTGGTGGAGATGCTGAAGTCGATAATCTGATCCACAGGAATCTTGTATTTCTCTGAAACTTTCCAAACGTTTCCGCCGTGAAAGTAGGGACTCACACTTCTCAGGGATTCCTTAACCAGTTTAGAAACATCTACCATATGACGACTTCCTCTTACGGGCTTTCAGAAGTTCGTATTGTCCAGACGGGTATAAAAATTAACAGCCAAAACAGAAGAAATTAACTGGATTTTTTGTCGATTGCCTTGAGGAAGGTGAGCAGTTCGTCCTCATTTTTCCATTGCATCTTGAAGTGACTGTTGTAGTCATTGAATATTCGGTACAGCCAATATGCGGCTGCTAAACCACACGTTACGACGCTTAGAGCCAGATACTTGTCCAAGGGGAAACTTGGGGTAGTAGAAAAACCGTGAATGTTCAGAGGCACATTCGAATCTTTTGTCAACTCGATTACTTCAGCCAGAAAATCATGCTCATGCTCTTCGTGTTTCCTGAGGTCGCTCTTCAGAAAATAGAAAACGTAGAAGGCGGGAAAGATGAGGAAGGTTGCGAGAGTCCATGCCGCCGCGTTTCTGAATAACTGCCGATTCTTGGTTTGCGAAGAGTCTAACGGCGACTTTTCTGGACCCTCTGTTTTTTTCAGCTTGCTCAAGATTAGTGTTTCCAGTTTTTCTTGTCTCGCGAAGTGAGCGTTTCTTCTTTTGATCAGATAGTAGATCATTGGAAACCATGCTATTCCGAAGCTGGCTACTGAGAGAACAGCCCACATGGAGAACCACATGATTTTGTCTGTTTCTTTTCTCGACTCGATGTTCTGCTCAATTTCCAGTAAAATTTGCTTCACTATGGGTCATTCTCTCCATCAAGGATTGTTCCGGGTAGGCTTGAACAATATTGCAGAACTACATCAACGCCATTGGATATAAAAGTTAAACCATTCAATCGCCTACTCGGAAAACTTTGGCAAACTATTTAATTCATGAAGTAATCATCTCTGAAACACGATGGCAAAGGCTAAAGAAGACAGGGAACAAGAAGAGCTTACCGTCTCTGTCGTCATTCCAGTGTTCAATGAAGAAGTAACTGTAGGCAACATAGTTACTCGAGCAAAGAAAACACTTGAACAACTGGGAGTCTCATACGAAATTCTGGTTGTCGATGACGGCTCAGTAGACAAATCTGCACACATAGCCCAAGAAATGAAAGCCCACGTTTTGAAAGAAGCACACCAAGGCAAAGGTTTTGCCCTCAGATCCGGTTTCAGGCAGGCTAAAGGCGAGTTGGTGGTCACCTTGGATGCAGACGGTTCCCATCAGCCAGAAGAAATCCCGTTGGTTCTGAAGCACCTCAGGGAAAACAAAGCCGATTTCGTGGTAGGGTCAAGGTTCCTTAATTCGAAAGTTAACCAAACCAAAATCCCGAAAATAAACAGAACAGGCAACAGGATATTCAATGATCTTATCGGGTACCTCAGCGGCGTGCAGATATCCGATTCACAATCTGGCTTCAGAGCAATCAGATCGTCCCTGATAAAGAGGATGAAGTTGAGTTCCCACGGTTACGAGGTGGAATCCGAGATGCTAGTTAAGGCGTTGAGGATGGGCGCACGAGTGGCGGAAATCCCCATAAGTTTTGTTCAGAGGACTGTGGGAACCTCCAAACTTGATCCCATAAAAGACGGAGTGAAAATATTTCACGCCATAATAACATCTTATTTATCATAACTGATCACGTTAATATTCAAGGTTGATTACAGAAGACCTTTACAGGGGCAACCGATTGAAAAACAAAGCATCCAGAAAAGAGGATTCACTTCCGGGAGTCAGCATAATAGTACCCACCCTTAACAGTGAATCAACAATAGATGAATGCCTGCGCTCTATTCTGGAACTGGACTACCCCAAACAGCTACTTGAAGTGATTGTTATTGATGGAGGCTCAACCGACAAAACAACAGAACTCGCCAAAGCGCATCCAGTTAAATTTGTTTACAGCCAGCTTAATCCTCCAGCAGCCTACAACCTTGTCTTGAAGGACATAGAGAACCCAATAATAGGGTTAGTTGACTCTGACGCGAAAGTTGAGAAACAGTGGCTCAGGAAGCTCGTTAAACACTTGGATGACTCCAAGGTTGCTGGGGCAAGCGGAACCGTGGAAACATGGAACAGTGACAATCTGGTTCCAAGAGTGATAGGCTACGAGCTGAGTTACAGGTATCGGCGGCTTCCCGGCACTGTTGAGAGGGTGGCAACGATGAATCTGCTGCTGAAGAAGAAGGTGACCGTGGAAATCGGCGGCTTCGACGAGGCTCTTCCCACCCAATACGACACGGACATAGGAGCAAGACTGGCACAGGCAGGATACGGTATAGCCTTTGACCCAGAGGCAATATGTTACCATTTTCATCGTCCCACGCTGCGAAAATTCTTCAAGCAGCAGTATAAGTACGGTCAGAACACCTGGAAGCTATACTTGAAGCATCCAAAACTTGCGAGGGGCGACAAGATAACAGACTGGTGGATGAACATACAGCCCATACTGTATGCTGTCGCAGCCATCTTGCTTCTCATCAGCTTAGCCACGAACTTCCATTTGATTCCTTCATTGATTTTTCTAGCCCTTGTACTCGTAACAACGCTGCATTACATCTTCTCAGCAGCAAAAATCTCCATCATCTTCCACGACCCCTTAGCCATGTACCTCATCGTAATCTATTTCACCAGAGCGGTTGCTTGGACTCTAGGGGGAGCAACATCTTTAATCCGCACAGCATTAACTGGAGAAGAGGAAAAGTCTTGAATGTCTGCTTCGTAACTCCAGAATACTTCCCCATCTCGGGCGGAACAGGAGCCTACGTCTACTACCTCTCACATAGCCTCAAAAAACTTGGACACAACGTTCACGTGGTAGCCAGACACAGCGAAAACGCAGAAGACACGATTGACGCAATCAAAGTCCACTACATAAAGGGCACAGGAAACGCCCTCACCAGATACTGGCGATTCGCCCGCTCAGCATCCAAGAAGATAGAGGAACTGAACAAACAAATCGGCTTCGACATCATACACGCCAATCTTCCCCTTGTTCCAAATTTCGCCATCCCCAAAGATTCAGCTAAAGCGCTCGTCTGCGCAGTCCACTCAACATGGAAGGGAGAAGCCATAGTAACGAAGCGGGACAACCCCAAAGAGCTGAATCCCAACGAGAAGATGATGCTCCGCTTCAATCGCGTGCTTAGGCGCTATGAAACTCAGTTGATGAATCGGTCGGACGCGCTGATTGCTGTTAGCAGATACACAGTCGGCGAATTAACTGAGCTGTATGGCATCGAAGAGGAAAAGATTCACGTAATCTACAACGGCGTGGACATAAACAAATTCAAGCCAAGACCAGACAGGGCGAAACTGCGACGAGAATTCGGGCTAGAAGAGGAAAAGAAGGTAGTTCTCTTTGTGGGGCGGCTCTACCACAGAAAAGGCTTAGAAACCCTGCTACATTCTATCCCACCGGTCCTCCAAGAGTTCAGCGACGTAAAATTTGCCATATCAGGAACAGGATTCAAAAAGAAGGAACAGAGCCTTCGAGACTTGGCAAAAGAACTGGACATAGAAGACACCGTGACGTTTCTGGGCTACGTTCCGGACGAAAAACTTCCTGAACTCTACTCTGCCTCAGACATATTTGTGCTCCCCGCAATCTACGAAAACTTTCCCTTCGCCATACTGGAAGCCCAAGCCACCGGATTGCCAGTTATCTCCACCAAGGTTGGAGGGATACCCGAGTTCTTAGCAGACAATAAAAACGGGTTTCTGATAGACCCCGGAGACCCAAAACAACTGACACAGAGAGTGCTGACTCTGCTGCATGACCCGAAGCTTGCCGAAGAAATGGGTATGCGGGGAAGAAAATTGATAGAAGAGAAGTTTGCTTGGCGCCTGATTACAGGACAAGTGATCGATTTATATCACAAACTTTTGGAGAAGACTTAACGGGGCAACGAGTTGTCCCAGTGTTTGTCCACCCACTCTTTTCCCTTGATTTCCATATCGACCTTCCTGTAGACGTTCAGGCATCCCTGCAGCATGTTCAAGAAGGGTGTGCCGAAGCAGAGGCGGGTTAGAAAGTAGCTTTTGTAGACCCAACGTTGAGCCCGGACAGCCAAATCAGCGTATGGAAGCAGGAACTTGCGCTTCACAGCCTCAATGTCTTCGCCGATAACCTGAGTCTCCGTTTCTTCCCGCTGATAGTGCGGGTCAATGAACTTGAGGTAACCGATGTCAGCCCAGTCGATGCCCATGATTCGGCAACACAGCTTGTCCATGGCAAGAACGTCACTACCAGCCAAGACAAGGTTCATGGGTACAACGATTCCCCTGTTGGGTCCGTTTCCCTCCATGCTAAATGTGGCATCGGTGACAACAAATTTTGGTTTCAGCAGAACAATCAGGTCATGTAGAACCATGCCGAATCTGGGATGAAAAAAGATGCGCCTGTCATCGGGTATGCATCCGAACAGGTTCTTTATGGCGCCACTGTAGTCTGTGAACTCGTGGGTCTTCATCACTGGAACGTCAACAACAGAATCGGCTTCAACAAGAGTTTTGGGCAACGGAAAATCGTTTAAACAGAAAGTTTTGGAGCTTTTCACCTTCACGGTTTCGTCTTCGGAGAGGTTAACGGTTTTTCCGCCAGCCTTTTCAACTATCTTTTTTACGCCGGTCATTGTCAGAGCATCGTTGCAGCAGTAGTTGTAGCCGTTGGATTCGCCGACAACAACCTCTTCAGCCCTGTCGCGGAGAAGGCTTACCAGATGAAAGAGAACTTTGGGATTGGTGACAGCCCCCGGAATGTAATATTTGGAGCACAGATTCGGCTTTACGAAAACCTTGCCTCCAACATGCTTAGTCCAATCTGCAGCTTTCAGCGCCTCTCGCAGGGCGGACTCTAAACCGTTATCGGTTCTGAAGACTCCAATTTTTGTCCGCTTCATTTGTCAGTCACCCTCCGAGAGTTGTCTGATACAGCCGGGGTCAGACATAAGATAGTCGTCATGGTAAGCATAGGCTCTTGCCCTGCATCCTCCGCAAACAAACTTGAATTCACATCTGCTGCAGCGCCCTTTCAGTTTTCCTCTGTCTCTGAGGTCCTTAAAAACTTGGGAGTTGAACCAGATGTCTTCCAGCCTTTCCGTTTTCAGATTTCCGAGTGTCAGTGGCATGAAGACGCAGGGTTGAACGTTCCCTTCTGGGGAGATGGCGCAGTATAATCGTCCAGCTCCGCATCCGCCAATAAAGTCGGCTAGAGCCTTGGCTCTTTTGCTTATTTTGGTGGCTTCCATGTGTGCAAGGGGCATTACGATGTCGTCTTGGGTTGGAGAGTGAGCCTGCAAAGCCACTCGGGCAAGTTGGGGAGTTGTACTTAATATGACGATTTTGTGGTCTTCTGACAACTTTTTGTTGAAGAAACTTAGAAGCTGCTCTCGCTCTTGGGGAGAAGGGTCAGCTGCGATTATGTCTTTGCCTCTGCCTACTGGCACAAAATTGAACAGCGTGAATCTGTCAATTCCCATGTTTTCAGCCATTTCAAGCACCGAGGGGATTTCTGTTAGATTGTTTTTGGTGCCGGTTATTGCTACGCAGGTGCAGATGTCTTCTTTCAGGCAGTTCTTTAGTCCCTGCATCGTCTGGTCAAAAGCGCCGCTTTTTCCCCTGAAGAAATCGTGTGTCTCTGCGTTGGCTCCGTCAAGGCTCACTTCCACGTAATGGAGCCCAATTTCCCTGAGTTTTCTGGAGTTCTCTTCGTTAAGCAATGTTCCGTTTGTGGCTAAGGACACGTACAGTCCTGCGTTGACTGCGTGACGGGCAACCTCAAAGAAGTCTTTTCTCATCAAGGGTTCGCCTCCTGAAAATGCTAAGGAGGTGACGCCGAAATCTGCCAGTTGATCCACGACCTTCATGGCTTCCTCGGTGGAGAGCTCTGTTTTAGAGCTGTTTCCTGATTCCGAGTAACAGTGTTTGCATTTGAGGTTGCATTTGTATGTGAAATTCCATACCACAAGGAAGGGGGCGTGAACCTGTATGGGACGGTTGAAACCGAACTCGGCAAAGCCGTACACTATGCTGTTTATGGCTCTTCTAACGTAGGAGTCCGCAAAAAGTTTGGAAACACGGCTCTTATCAACGGCTAAAACTGTTTGTATGAAAGCTATCCAAAATTCTATGACCCTGACGTAAAGGTTACAGGAGGAGCAATGCAAATGGTTTTTGCCAGCATATTTATCTAATGCGGTTTCAAGGGGTGTCCGGTTACATTCTGGGCATTTTTTTAGAGCTGTTTTCAGCATCCATTTTACGGGCGGCGTCTTGAGAATTGAGTTCCAGAGTTTCTGATTTGTTAACAGATTCATCGGAATCGTTCCAGATTGCTGTTTTTTAAGTATCGTTACTAGGTTAGTAGTGGAAACGGAAAAAATAAACTTACCTAGAAAGAGGAATAAAAAACTCATGTGATTGAGAGGCGCATAAATGGACACACCGATGCTATTTTTTAGCCACCCAAAAACTCATTTCAGGTTTGCAAACATACGTGTAAATGTAAAAAAGTGGGTTCGAAAGCCATGTTCTAAACTTGAGGTAATAGTCTCTTCGCTTGAAGAACTCAAAGTGCTCATTCTTAAATACACAGTTTATTTGCTCATGATCTAAGTGATGCTCTTCATTGTGCCAATAATCAGATAAACTGTAATCAATAGAAGGAAGATTTACCCTCAAAATCTGAAAATACAGGAAGTTAAGCAATATATTAGAATGGTAATAAACAAGTTTCACCAGATTCGCAGCATTGCTTGCTTCGCTCTTCCAGTAAAAGGGAGAAGCTTCATGGTCCAGATACATCACGCCGCCCTTTTTCAAAAAACCACAAAGTCTCTGGATCACATCCACGTAATTCGGTAGGTGATGGAGCACGGAATAGCAAGTGATTAAATCAAATTCTTCTCTATCAAAACTCACATCTTCTATCGGCGAGTTGAGGACAACCAACTTTTTGGCTTCTAAATAATGCCTACACTTCTTTTCCAAAATCTTACACATTTCCGCAGAGAGGTCTATCGCAGTAACTTCGTAACCCATCTGCAGAAGCTTACAGGTCAGATTCCCGGTACCCGCCCCAAAATCAAGAGCCTTCTTTGCGCGCGCATCATTATCCGCTACGAGCTTGTCCACCATCTTCAATACGGAGTTTGTTCTCTTCTGCTCATATCTGTTGTATACTTCTGGGTGAATCAACTCGTAATATTTTGCCTCAAACCGATGGACAGCAACGTTTGCTTCACGAATCATTTCTCGAAGATTTTCATCCAAAGACAAACGCTTGCTAGCCCCCAACGTTTAGAGTCCATAACATCCACACAAAATTAAACTTACGCAACTTCAAATCAAAATTCAAACATGAAAAAAGATGCAGGCACCCAGACTCACAGATCGAAACAGGCACACCAAATCCGTAAGAGTCAGTCTCCAAAACAGAAGCAAAATAGCCTGAACCTGAAGGGAAAAATGGGGGATGCTGCTGATGTGCACCACTCGGACAGGTGGGACCCGCAAGAGTTACATGAGGCATCATATCTCTTCACTGAGAGAGCTTATAATGTCACAACTACAAGACACATGATTAATATATTTTGCACAATAGCGTTCACACAGTGAAAGACCATAACAACAAAAGAGGCATGCCTCATTATCGAGTTGGTGGCCAAGTGAAAACTAGAACTAGAATTAGTTAAAAAAAGAGAAGGTGTTTGTGTTAAGGGTGCTTGTGTGTGGGGTGCTTAACTCATTTGTCGGGGGCTTATGCCAAACCATCCGAATAGCGTGACGAATATCGGGATTATAATGCCGTAGATTATCCTAGGGAGCAGAATAAGGAACGCAGAGTAGGGGATATCAGTTATCATGTTAATAGGAGATAGTAACGCCGTCCATACCTGGAATACACCAGCAATCATTCCGGCAACTAGTGCAGCAACTAGCATTCTTCGGAAGCTATAAGATCCTCTATTTAATGATCCAGAAATGAACCCGATTAGCATAGCGCCCACAACGAATCCGAGATTCGAAATATCTCCAATCATCATGTTAGATTGAAACATTTGAGCAGCTGCGTAAACATCGTTCACATACAAAGCGTATATGCTGCCGCACAAGAATCCTGCGCCGCCTCCAGCCCACTTATTCCAGATTAGTCCAGCAAACAATGGAATACCAACCGTTAGAATTGCTTCACCAAGTCCGTCTGTAAGGATAGCGTTTAGAGTGCCAGCGGGATCAATCTCTAGAAGGATTTTCGAGAGCTCATGTGGAAAGATTATGATCAAGAACGCCACTATTAAAGGTAAGATTATGCCCCAAGTGATGTCGCTGAGTTTCCAATCAGTCCAACTTGACATTTTGTTCACTCCTTTTTTCCACATTACTATCATTATACATTTATATTTTGTGTATTCACCACGGTGCAGACCCCATATCGCGCATTTCGCTCACAATAATTGCCTCCAGCGCTGAAAGACCCATCGTGGCAAAGTAAAAGTAGCGTCGCAGAAGGTAACTTGCTGCGGTTCTGAAAAAGAGAAACTGTTGCAGACAAAAATGTAAAAGACGTGACTCACGATAAAAATGGTACAAACACGTAAGAAAAACAAGAGAAAAAAATATCGTGCGCGCAAAAAATTGCGCACTTTTTTAGATTTTTGGGGCATTTACATGTTCTGTACTTTTTCTCTGGCAGCAAGCATTGCGCCTTTCAGATCGATTCTTGCTGGACAAACAAATGAACATGTTCCGCATTGTTTACAGTGTTCAACGCCTAGCTTCTTTACTCTTGCCCAATCTCCTTTATCCGCAGCTTCTTTGATTGAAATTGTTGGGAGCCTTCCAGAGCACACGTAAAGGCATCTTCCACATCTGATACACTGGGTAGTTGGTGCTTCAGAAATGGCTTTGGCTTTCGGGAGCCTTCCACAGGATTTCCGCTCTTCTCTTACTTTGGGAACTCCGATTCGGTCAAGTATAGGACATGTTAGGTTCATGATTACCAGCGCGAGAATTGATCCTCCAAGAAATCCGGTGTACGTCTGAATGAGTACTGTCAATACACCTAGACCCACACCAAATATAATTTGACCTGAACGTGTCAGCGGGGTAGTTGCAGGGTCAGTTGCCATAAAGAACGCCATGAATATTGAGCTGCCCATGAACAGATGGAATAACATTCTGAGTAAGATGTCTCCGCCGAAAATTCCGCCCATAACTACAGAAAGCACTGCAGTGGACACAAAGTAAGCGGCGGTTATTCTCCATTTAATGTAGTTGCGGGCAACTAGAAACAGAGCTATACCAACTGCCATCACAATGATGCTTGAGTAGCCACCGATCCAACCGTGATATTTCCCAAATAGCATGACATCAAGAATAGCAGAAAGCGGATTCTCTAATACTGCAGTGTCATAAGAAAGTGATGCATTATTTGAATAGCAGGCTAGCAGAGTGGACGCAAAGGGTACAGTGTCCATGGCGGGGTAGCTGCCTCCCGGATATTTCCATGCATACACACCCCATACATCTTCCACATCAGGGTTCTGCAATAGTACAAGAGAATCGTGATCCGCGGGCAATAGAGCGGAAGTGTTGGATAAAGTTGACATTACGGGCATGAAGAGTAATCCCAGAATCAGAAGCTTTGCAACCGCAGCGGGATTCACGTATTTTCTTCCAGCTAATCCTTGAAGTTTCTTGAAAACAATCAAGCCGACAGCAGAAATTAAAGCAGGATAAAGATATTGTTCAAGTCCACCGTTCAAAACAGGAGGTACAAGTGCTGGATCATACATCATTCCTGGAGTCAGTCCTAGAGAGTAGGACAATGCAACGATTAAGCCGAAGACGATAGCAGACGTTTTGTTGCTGGGTCCCTTGGAACCCATCACCTTAGAAAGCAAGATATCGCAGCCTAGAGCGACTCCAACTGAAATTAGGCATATAACAAGCGATTCAAGACCAAATATGTTGTAAGACAGGAATGCGATAAAGAACAGTGCAACTAACGTGTACTGCATTAACAAATCTTTTGTCATTCCAATTTTTGCCATAGTTCATAACCTCATGTGTTAATGCGGCTAGCTTTCTTGGAACACAAATTTAAGCTTTTGGACAAGTGTCATGTTGAAATTTACAAAAATGTGTACAGATAATGGGACCAGATTTTAGGTCAGTTGAGGAACTTCAAAGGTCACAATTAGAGATGCTAGCCGCAGGAAGCTTGATTCCAGTAAATCTGGAGTCTATAGCGGTTGGTCTGGAGAACACAAGGCAGCAACAACATGAATTAGGTAAGGTGAAGTCTCGATTTTGTGGCTCTGAAGAGATACTTAAGCGCTGTTCGTGTTGCTGAAAAACCGTACATCCAACCTTTAGCCCACATACGCAGAATATAGCGGGGGCGCAGATAGAAACTTTGGAAAGCCTTTTCGCTGATTTCCGCTAACTCTTCCATGCTCATGGTCGGCGTTTCGAAGAGGGGAGTCTTGCAATCGTATTTGTCGAAGTCATCTATTTTTAGCCAACCCTTTTCTTTGACCATATCGTACATGGGCGTTCCTGGGAGAGGCGTAGCTATATTATAGAAAGCTATGTTGTCAGGGCTTACTTTTTCAGCAAACTTTATGGTCTGCCAAGCGGTTTCCTTAGTTTCGCCTGGGAACCCGAGGAGCACGTTCGGAACTGGCGTTAACCCAAGCTCTCTTACCCATCCAATGGCTTTAATCGTTTGCGAAGTGGAGATTCCTTTATGCATCACATTCAGAACCTCTTGTGAACCTGACTCCACGCCAAACCATACGGAAACGCAACCTGCATCCTTCATTTTGATGAGCAGCTCCTTTGTAACCTTGTCCACGCGGGTTCCGCAGTTCCACACTATCTTCAATTTTCGGTCTTTGATTTCCTTACATAATTCTTCAATTCTAGCCTGATCTATAGTGAATGCGTCATCACAGAATGTAAACTGGGTCGCGCTGTAGGTTTTGTAAAGATATTCCAGCTCGTCCACGATGTTTTTTGGGCTTCTCATACGAAATCTTCGACCGAACATCCTGACCGCTGCACAGAAATCACACCAAGAGGTGCAACCCCGGCTTGTCGTTAGATAGAATATGTCCTCAAGTTTTCGAAGCTGCTCAAGAGGCCAGAGATGGCGGGCAGGAAAAGGGAGTTCGTCAAGATTTTCTATCAAGGGTCTGTCCGGGTTCTTCACAATCTTTCCGTCTTTCCTGCAGGTTGTGCCGGTAACATCATGAAAGGGTTTGCCTGCCTCCAGCCTCTGCACCAGCTCCAGCAAAGTGTATTCTCCCTCCTGTCGGACAACAATGTCAGCTGATGGGCACTCCTGTAGTGCGTTTTCATCCCAGAACGTCACATGAGGACCCCCAAGAACAGTTAAGCAGTTTGGATGCACTTCTTTGGCTATTTTTGCTATTTGCAGCATCGACTTGTATGTGAGGGTGATCGAGGTTACTCCGACAACGTCGGGTTTACGTTTGCTGATTTCGCGTTTAAATTCGTCGTATGAGATTGCGAGTGCTTGGCAGTCTACGACGTCAACTGTGTACCCGTTTTTTTCTAGAACAGCAGCCAAATAGCCCATACCCAGCTGAGGGAAGGGAATATGCTGCTGGTGACCAACAGGGTAGGGTGGGTTCACGAGGGTTACATATGGCTTCATATTTCTCGCCTGAATGTTGCACTTTCCAAAGTTACAAGAAAGCACATGCCTAATATGTGTTACACCAGCGGGTTCAAACAGGAGAAAAGGGAAGACTGAGAGACCGGGTTTCCAAACGTTTTTAGGTTTCAACATGATAGCCAATATTGTTTAGGTCTGCCTGAAACAAATGCGTGTTTGCCTGATTAATCCGCCACGTCTCCACCCCAAAGCGTGGGGAAAACCTGTAGTGTATCCACCGATAGGAATAGCGTATGTTGCGGCGGTGCTGGAAAAACAGCATAAGGTAAGCATTATAGACGCTCCTACAGAGGGATGGAAGAATCTGGAGCAGATACATGAAACAAATTATCGGATGGGGCTAGCAAACCAAGAGATAGCTGACAGGATAAAACGGTGGTCACCAGACATCGTTGAAATAAACATCCCATTTTCCGGCTGGTCAAAAGCCGCGTTTGAAGTGGCGTCTGTAACAAAAAGCGTCGACAAAGACATCGTCACAGTTTTAGATGGGCTACACCCCTCCGCAAGACCTGAGGATTGCCTTTCTAAGCCAGATATTGATTTTGTGGTGAGAGGAGAACCAGAGTATACTATGCTTGAGTTAGTTGGCGCACTGGAAAAGGGCATAACCGAGGGCATGAAGAAGATAGAGGGAATCGGTTTTGTCAAAGATGGGAAAACGGTTATCACTCCTCCAAGACCGGAAATCCGAGATTTAGATGCGTTACCCTTTCCGGCGAGACATCTGCTTCCGATGGACATCTACTTTGAGGCTATCAAGGAAAATCCCATAAGAGGAGAACTAAGCAAACGTTACACAATAATAATAACCAGCAGAGGATGCCCGCACAGGTGTATTTTTTGTTCTAACTATATTGTCATGGGAAAAACTTGGCGGGGTAGAAGCCCCGAGAACGTGGTTGATGAGCTGGAACAGCTAGTTAACACCTACTCCATTAAGCAGATTGACTTCTTTGATGAGAACATGACGCTGAAAAAGAAAAGGGTGGAAGGTATTTGTGATTTGATTATGGAGAGGGGGTTGGACATCGATTGGTATGTCCCGAATGGCGTTAGAGCGGATACACTTGACGAAGAGCTGCTGAGAAAGATGAGCGAGGCTGGCTGCAGGGAAATACGGGTTGCTCCCGAGTCCGGCGTCCAACGTGTTGTGGATGAAATCATCAAAAAGAACCTGAATTTGGGGGATGTTGAAAAGGCTGTTGTTTTAGCCAAAAAGGTGGGAATGAACATAGGGGTTTTCTTGATGCTTGGGCTTATAGGCGAAACAAAAGAGGACATCAGAGAAACCATAAAGTTTGCCTATAAGCTGAAGAAACTGGGAGCAGACCATTTCCAATTCAGCATAGCCACTCCCCTCTATGGAACAGAACTGTATGAACAGGCTAAACGCGGCGGTTACTTAAGGGAAAACTTCAGCGACGAAGCCTTAGCTGCGCTGGAGCCTCTCATCGAAACTGAAGAGTTCACCGCAGACGATTTGCTTATGTTATGCGCGGAGGCAAATTTGATAAATCAAAGTTCTACTCGCGATAAACTGGTGAAGGCTGTTCGGCACCCAAAGAAAGCATTAAGAACGTTGTTGGGGAAGATGGATTAGAGGCTAACGCAATGCAGAAAGGAGCAAAGGTATCGCTGGTTAATCCGCCGCCACTAAAAGGAGTTTACAGGCATCAGCTTTATCTGCCCATAGGATTAGCTTACTTGGCGGCTGTTCTGGAAGAAAACGGTTACGACGTAACGGTGATAGACTGCCCAGCGCAAGAGGTTGATCTTGAACAACTAAAAACGAAGTTAGCTTCCATCAACCCTGACATGATTGGCATCACCTCCATGACCCCAACGATACAATCGGCTCTTCTATCTGCAAGCGCAGTAAAAGAAGCGTGCCCTGACGCCATGGTTGTTCTTGGGGGTCCACATGCCACGTTTATGGATGAACAGGTTCTCAACGAGGAAGCAGCGGTGGACGTAGTTGTTAGGGGCGAGGGTGAAGAAATTCTGCTGGAGCTAGCAAAAAACGTGTCCAACCCGAAGAGTCTCAATAAGATTCAGGGAATAACTTTCAGGAATGGTGGAGAGACCGTTCGTACGCCCACTAGACCATTCATCAAAAACCTTGACGAACTGCCCCGTCCCGCGTATAAGTACTTCCCATTAGAAAAATATCGGCTTTTTGGGAGAAGAATGCTCCCGATAATGACCAGCAGAGGCTGCCCCTCCCAGTGTTCCTTTTGTACGACAGCCCGAATGTTTGGGAAAGCCTTCAGAGCAAGAAGACCAAAAAACATCGTGGATGAGCTTGAGTGGTTAAGGGACGTGCATGCGGCTGATGCTTTTTCGTTTTACGATGACACTTTCACGCTTGACAAAAAGAGGGCGCTTAAGATTTGTGAAGAGATCAGGAATAGAGAGATTGGTCTTCCATGGGATTGCCAAACCAGAGTCAGCGTGGTTTCAGAAGAGATTTTGCATAAAATGCGGCAGGCAAACTGTCAACAGGTCTTCTTCGGCGTTGAGTCAGGATGCCAGAAGATATTGGATGCCGTCCATAAGGGAACAACGGTAGAACAAAACGAGAGAGCCATTAGGTTAGCGAAGGCTGCTGGTTTGTTTGTCTCCGTTTCAGTGATGATTGGATATCCGGGAGAAACAAAAGAGATGCTGCAGGAAACTGTTGATTTAATCAGAAGAGCGGAGCCCGATGATGTGTACTTTTGTGTGGCAACGCCGTATCCGGGCACTGAGCTTCGCATGGTTGTGGAGCAGATGGGTTGGGAGATGTCCAATGATTGGGGGCAATATGACACAACAACGCCTGTTTTTGCGAATCCTAACTTGTCGGCTGAAGAGGTCAGAAAATTGAGAACTTCCTTCTATAACAGCTTTTATTCTCCAAAATATGTGCTGCGTCACCTGTTCAAGATGAACTTCTATAGCCGAGTGATGGCGCGAACCGCCATGAATCACATCTTGTGGCGAATAAGAAGCATGTTCTAAATTCTCTCTTTGTCGTGTCCCAACTTTGGTTTGTGGCAAAAAATGTTTAATGCTAGTTAACGGATATATCAATGGCGCCGGAGAGGAGTAATGCAAGAATGAAACTCAAAGACGTTATCTTCATTATAGTAGCAATAGTGGCAGTGTCAGTTGCGCTGAAGTATCTCACTTTCACTTCGTTTGGCTGGAACCAGTGGCTGCTCGTCACTGCGAACGTCATTTTCTTCACCGTTTTCATGGTGACGTTACAGTACAGAAAGAAACTGCCAAAACTCTCCAACAGCGTTTACGTGGCGTTCATAGTTGCACTTTACGCTGAAATGTTCGGTTTGCCCTTAACCATGTATTTTCTGATGGGCGTTTTCGGGCTCCCTGACATTTACAATCTGGAATTCCTTCTTGGACAACTAATTGGAGAACAACAGTTTCACATCATTTTCCACTATTACATATTTCCCGCATCCCAAGTCATCATCGGCATAGGCATGCTGCTGGTAATCTTCGGCTGGAAAGAAATCTACGAGGGAAAAGGCAAGCTTGTTACCACAGGCATTTACCGCTACATCCGCCACCCGCAATATGTAGGCTTCCTTTTAATCACTCTAGGCCTGAATGTTTGGTGGCTCACAATCATAACGCTTGCACTGTGGCCCGTCGTCATAATAGTCTACTATAAGCTTGCAAAAAAAGAGGACAAGGAAGCGGAAGCAGAATTCGGGGAAGAATACCTAGAATACAAACGACGAGTTCCAGGGTGGATACCGCGGATACGGAGAAAAGCTGATTCTTAACAATCAATTTATTTGATTAGAGAATAAAGTGTAAACCTTAATCAGTTGATGCTGGGAAAAGGGCGATGAACGTACCCCGAGTCGTTGTTGCAGGTCTATACGGCGAAGGAGGCAAAACAACAGTTGCCACAGGGATAATGGGAGCCTTCATGAAAAAGGGGCTAAACGTTCAAGCCTTTAAGTCAGGTCCAGACCACATAGACGCCACATACCACACTGAAGTGACCAAAAAACCGTCAAGACACCTAGACGCGTGGCTCACATCGCCAAGAACAGTGCTAGAGAGCTTCGAAAGATCAGCCAAAAACGCTGATGTGGCGGTTATCGAGGGTGCGGGCGGAATCTTCCAGGGAATCCCGCGGCTGATAGACGGCATCACCGATTATGAAGGCACCGCCCAGATAGTCAGAATCCTGAGGGCTCCGGTAATCCTAGTTTTGGATGTAGGCAGCATGTGGATGCACAGAGCCGAGGTTATCCACGCCATTCTGCACGTTTTCAAGCTGTTAGACAAGCAGGTGAATGTCAAAGGCATAGTTCTGAACAACCTTAAAGGCTGGCAGCAGGAGGAATGGGTGAAAAGAGCCGTTGAGTCAGCCACCAAAGTGCCGGTGGTTGGAGTGGTTCCCTATAACGCGGAGATCGTGTTGCCTTTCAGACGTGGAGGTCTCGTGCCGCTGCCTGAAAGAGAAACGTTGAAGGCAACTCTCTCCGAACTTGTCGAACACGTTGAAGAACACGTTGACATAGACAGAGTGCTCGGTATAGCTGAGCAGGCGGAGGAACTGCCCGACATAGAAAGCAGAGTTTATCCACCTCAGAAGAGGCAGAAAACTGTTAGAGTTGGCGTAGCATCTGATGAAGCGTTCAGCTGTTACAACCCAGACAACATAGACCTTTTGGAGGCATATGGAGCAGAAACCGTTTTCTTCAGTCCCATTCACGACAAAGAGCTTCCGCCAGACCTCGACGGATTATATTTTACAGGCGGTTTCCCTGACATGCTGGCGGAGCAGTTGACGCAAAACCAAGCAATAATGAAGAAGGTTAAGGATGCAGCGTACGATGGAATGCCCATATACAGTGAACAGGGAGGCTCACTGTATCTGACAGAGTCCATAACAGATTTCAGTGGTTCCAAATTCTCCATGGCTGGTGTCCTTTCAGGAAAAGCTGAGATGGATTGGAAGATGCAGGCACTGGATTCCACAGTAATGGAAACAGTAAACGATAACTTGCTGACCCAGAAGGGAGCAGTTATTCACGGTAACGATTTCCGCTTTTCAAGAATTGTAGATATTCCTAAAGACGCGAAATTTGCCTATAGGATGCGAATCGGAAAGGGAATCGACGGGGAACATGAAGGATTAATGGAACATAACATATTAGCCGTAATTGGGGTCATTTACTTCGCTTTTGACACAAGACTTGCCGAAAATTTCGTTAAACATTCCGAGGAGTATCGCCACAAATGAAATTGAAAGTCGAATATCCATGGCTTGCTGAATACGACAAACCAGACTGCTGGAACAATTTTTCCCCAGTCTATTTCCAGACTTTTCCGTTTCCGTTTGGGTTGTACTTCAATTTGAATGACAATAAGCTACGGAGATTTCTGAAAAGCCAGAGAGGAAAAACCGTGGATTTAGGATGTGGCAACGGCAGATTTTTGGCTTACGCAGATGTGGGCGTCGACTTCAGCAAAGCAATGCTTAAACGCGCCAAAAAAACAGAGAAACCGGTTGTCCTCGCATCGCTTATGCACCTCCCATTTAGAGACAAAACTTTTGACACTGCCTTCATGGTGGACACATCGGGAGTTATCAACCCAACTAAACGAGGGGAAGCTTACAGCGAAGCAAAAAGAGTGGCTGAAACTTTCTACGATTTTCTAGCCCACGACCGCACATTCATTCCATTTCTGTTGTCAATCTTCCAAAGGATAGCTTTGCCAATCAGATTGACTGCACATCTGGTGTTACTTTTTTCTTTCCCGATAGACAGGATCAGAAAATTGGCGATTTCTCATGGGCATTTCGCGTCTTCCTAGTGCCCCAAAAAATCAAACCCTAATCGCTGTTTTATGAAACTAGCTTTGCAGACACGCATGCGCATCTTTCAGCATGGACATAATCAGTAGGTTGTAGGGGCATTTGGGTTCGCATTCGCCGCATTCTGTGCATTCGGCGGCGTTGACTTCAAGTCCGTTGTACAGTTTTTTTGCCCAACTCTTCAGTCCGTAAGTTGTGGATAGGGTGTGAAATCTGAGTACAGCGGCTATGTCGATGTTTTGAGGGCAGGGTAAGCAGAGTCCGCAGTCTCGGCAGGGTTCATTGCCAAATTGGACTCTAAACTGTTCTTCCTCTTTGCTTGTTAACTCTCTATACTCATTTCCTACTTGAGCGGCTGCCTCAACTTCTTCAATTGACTTGAACCCAGTGAGAACCACGGATACGTCTTGTGACAGAACAAAGTTGAGGGCGCTGCGGACCATCGAAGCTGTATCTTGCCCTAAAAGAGCCTTCAGTTCAGGCTCGTCGGATAGCAGAGACAGAGACGGGTTATAGAGGCATGTTATGAGTTTGGAGGTCTTAGCGGACAAGGGTTTCATTATGACAACGCCGATGTCCAACTCTTTTGCGAACGGTATCAACTCCTCCAAAGCTTGCCTCGTTACGACATTGAGGGGCACAAGTATTGTGTCGAACTCATTTGTTTCGATTGCTTTGATTAACACGCGAGGCTTGTGGCTTGTTATGCCGATGTAGTCTACTAAGCCTTCGGAACGAGCCTTTTTGCACATCTCCAGCGAACCGCCTGAACCTATTGCCTTTCTTAGCGTTTTCTCGTCATCTATTCCATGAAGTTGAATCAAATCCAATCGATCAGTTTTGAGTCGATTTAGACTAGTTTTGAAGTCTGCTAATGATTCATTTTTGGTTCTTGAGGCTGTTTTCGTGGCTAAAATGCACTCGTCCCTTACATCCTGTAATGCTGCTCCAATTTTTTCTTCGCTGTCTCCATCTAGTTTTGCAGTGTCGAAGTAGTTGATGCCCAGTTCAAAAGCCCGTTGGACAACCTTCACTGCCTCATCCATGCTCAGCTGCGAAATCCATGTTCCGCCAAAACCAACAATGGAGACTTGAAGACCGGTTCTTCCAAGCGTTCTTTTCTTCAATATATATCATCCCCCAGTTGAGTTGGGTAGTCATGGGACGGAATTACATAAAGCCTAGTTTTGATGTTATGAGCCTTCGAAGCCACGCCAAGGCAGTGCGGGTTGTCGAGTAGCCATACACGCCTCCTTTGCTGAAAGCTCGCAGGATATAAATTGGGCGGATGTAAAAACTTTGGTGCGCCTTGTCATGGATTTCTTTAAGTTCTTTCATGCTCATGGTTGGAGTCTCGAATATGGGTGTGGCTGTATCGTATTTGTTGAAGTCGCGGATTTTTAGCCAGCCCATCTTCTTCACGTGATCGTACATGGGAGTTCCAGGGTAGGGTGTGGCTATGTAGATTCCGATCTCGTCGGGGTTTATTTTTTTCAAAAGTTTTACGCTTTCCCAAGCGGTTTCTCTAGTTTCACCGGGAAAGCCGAGAATGATGCTGGCAACGGCTATCAACCCAGCTTCTTGTGTCCACCTGAAAGCATTAAAAGTCTGGTTGTCGGAGATTCCTTTTTTCATAGCATCCCTGACTTCCTGTGACCCCGCCTCGACACCATACCATACGGCAATGCAACCAGCTTCTTTCATTTTCTGAAGCAAATCTTTTGTAACCATGTCAACACGGGTTTCACAGTCCCATTTTATGTTCAAGCCTCGCCTCAGTATTTCGTTGCATATTTCTTTGGTTCTGGCTTGATCTACAGTGAATGCGTCGTCGTAGAAGGTGTATTGTTTTTCACCGTATTTTTTGTAGAGGTACTCAATTTCGTCCACAACGTTTTTGGGGCTTCGCATCCGGTATTTCCGGCCAAACATTCTGACGGCTGTACAGAACTCGCACCAGAACACGCAGCCTCGGCTCGTCATCACTGGAAATATGATGTTTCCGTATTTGTTGAATTGCTTAAGAGGAAAGAGATGAAATGCTGGATAGGGCAAGCTGTCAAGGTCTTCTATGTAGGGTCTGTCCTTGGTCTTCACGGTTTTTCCGTCTTTCCTGTAGGTTATGCCCAGCACGTCACCGAAGCTTTTGCCTGCCTCCAGCCTCTGCACCAGCTCCAGAAACGTGTTCTCGCCCTCCTTCCGCACCACAACATCCAACTGCGGACACTCCTCCAACGCCTCCTCATCCCAGAAGGTAACGTGGGAGCCGCCGATAACGGTTAAGCAGTTGGGTAGAGCTTTCTTTGCTGCTTTGATTATTTCGAGGGCGGGTTTGTAGGTGAGGGTGGTGGAGGTTAATCCAACTATGTCGGGTTGGCGTTTGTGAAGTTCGTTTTCCACCTCTTTTGATGTGAGTTTGAGGGCTTGGCAGTCGATGACGTTGACGTCGTATCCGTTTTTCTCTAGGACGGCTGCAAGGTATCCGATGCCAAGAGGGATGAATGGTGGATGTCGATGGGACCCTGTTGGGTAAGGTGGATTCACAAAAGTAACTTGCATAATTATACCCTTGAATATTTTCGGTTAAATAGACAAAGAATGGTAATTAATAAGGTTAGTGTGGACAGGTTCTGTTGACCACACGATTTAGAAAGAACAAAAAACTTCTTGCGTGTACGCCCATCAGAGGAAAAGACAGCCACTCTTCAGGTTTTCTAGCTTCCGCTAACTTTCAAACTGAAATAAAAAAAGAAAAAGGGGGTGGGTGGTTTATTTTTGTTTTCTGAGTGCCATGAAGGCCAGTAAGCCGATGACCAAGACTACAACAGCGATTATCAGGACAATCAGGTCGATTGTCAGGTATGCTGGAAGCTTGTTCACTGTTTCTTGTGCTATGTCTGAAGCTGCTGGATACGCTGGAAGTCTGCTTGCAGTTGCATCAGCAATCTGGTCTGCGGTGGGAGCCTCTGCTTCTGCGGCATTCACTTTTACGTAGGTTGTTGTGCTAGAACGCCAGTATGAGTCGGAGCCTTCGAAAGTGACGATAAGCTGGTATATTCCAGGCACTTCGGGCTCAAATTCAAAGACGTAGTTGCCCCATGCGTCTGTTGTGGCTGTGCCTAAATATCGGGTGTTGTTGTTTGGGTCCATTGCTGTTATGTTTAATGTAACGCCTGTGATGTCTTCTGGACATCTTTGCTGCATGTACACGTATTCCATCCATTCAGTCATGCTTTCATCAGCTACTGCGGGAAGTCCATTCGGGAACCGTTCAATAACGCCGTCTTGCTTTGAGCCTGCAGAGACGTCCATTACTGAGCCCTTCATCAGTGTAGTGCCGTCCACTGGAATCATGTCATTCTGGACTGTGGCGGTGGTTGAGGTTGGTCCTTTGCCGAAGCTGTATATCTTCATGTCGAAGCTGTTCCATACTATCAGGTGGCCGTCTGCAATGGCTGGACAATTTCGCCCAGTGTAACTCAGTACGCTCCAGAGTAGCTCTCCATCTGGGTTGTCAGTTGTTGCGTTTAGACAAATTGTACGTGATGGATGCAGCGGCGGGTTATACATTGCGCCCTCTGAAAGGTAGATCTTTCCATCAGCGATGGCGTCGTTGTACCACAGAAGGTATACTCCGTAGGGAGTGTCGTAACCAGCGGTTCCACGATTGAAGCTCCACGCGACTTCACCAGTTTCAAGATCGATGGCGTTCACCCAGCCGCCGGCGTCCCAGATGAAGCACCGACCGTAAGCGATGTCAGCTGCTACCTGGAGAGGAGTCCAAGCATTTCCTTTCAGTTCAACTGGACCCCACATGTAGCCGCCGTCAAGTAGACTGTAGCCCCACGCTTCATGCCTATCTTTGTTGTGTAGAACGTAGACGCCTTCGCCTGCCACTTTAAGGCTAATGTCTTCGTAGAGAGGCAGTGTATGGTTTATCGGTCCCCAAAGTGTCGCGCCTGTTGATGCGTCTAAGCCGGCCGTAACTTGCCAGCCCAAACTTGCATAAACAAACGTACCAGGTGTGGGCGCTGAACGGACCAGTATGGTGTCACGGGTTACTGCAGCAACGCTGAGGCTTACAGGGTTACCGTCGACGCTGTTTGGAATCGGCGCCGTCCACTGTATTCCACTATCCCAACTAAGGGTGCCGCTTGGACCGTACGTCCAGCCACCGGCAGCAAGCATTGCGCTTGAGTTCCACATAACGAGGTTGCCGCCAGAACTGTAGTAACCAAGTAAGGCTCCGGGAGTGTTGCCTCCCTCCTGCACAATGTATGATGGGCTCTGCGGGTTTTCAATTGTTGCTATGAAATCTCCAGTCCACGCATCGTATAGCCTAAGAGTGTTTACACCGCCGAAGAATCCTCCGCCTTCAGCACCCCATATGTGTGCATGGGCTCCGTACTCCTGCATTGAGTGGAATTGTGTTATTGAACCCATACGAATTGATTCACTGCCTGTTACGCCAGCTGATCTGCTCCACAGTACTTCTCCGGTGCGAATGTCCAAGGCCTCCCAGCCAGTTTTGTTGCTGTTTGGACCTGCAAATTTTGTGTAGTATAGTATTCCGTTAAGGATTACGGGCTCGAAATAGTAATCGGCTATGGTTGTGGCCATGTAATTGTTCTCTTGAGTGCCGTCAATGTGTCCGCCGGGCTGACCACCAATGTGGGTTGATTTCGACCACATTATGTGAGCGGTCTCTGGCCCTTCACTGTGTGGCTGAAAGTTTCCCATCGCATCATAACCGCCAGTGTTCGCGAATGCAGGTACTCCCAGTCCAAACCAGTGACCGCCATAAACGTCCCAATCCCAGTTAAGTGCGTATATTGGACGAGTCCAGTATTCCTCTGGAGGTCCGGGTGTACGATATATCCACTCTATCGGGTCTTCCTGTACAGTGACTGTCAATTCTACGCTTTCAGCGGAAGCATAATGGAAGTCGTAGTCGGTTGAACCTCCAAACATTGAAGATACAGTTCCGAATACGTGCTGCCCAGGGTAGAATGCTTGGAATGTGTATTCGCCGGTTTGGTCGGGACTGTGAGTGTACCATATACCTCCGGTAGCGTCAGATTCTTTCGCGGGGAAGTTGTATGTGGTTCCGTCAGGTTTTGTCATCCTAACGTACATGCCTTCATAATTATCAGAATCGGTGCCTATCGTTGCCATAACTGTGGGTTTAGTCATAAACGCGTTAATGTATAAGGGTTGATTTACGCCTACAGGGTCGGGGCTGACGCTGATTTCTATGAATGTGGGCATAATTTCACCATTGGATAGTTGGGCTCCAGCTGGCACGACTGCCATCATTGCTGTCATTGATAATACCAGAATAAAAGTCATTATTGCCGTAGTTTTTTTCTTGCTAAATTTCATTTTTTTTGACCTCATTTTCGATTTCTATTTTAACGTTCCCAACTTAAACAGAACTGGTATTTAAAATTTGGTTAACATAGTACAACAGGTTCTTGTTACCACTAAGACGCTATTACAAAAAAAGAAAAATGGGGGGAAATTGGTTTATTTTTGTTTTCTGAGTGCCATGAAGGCCAGTAAGCCGATGACCAAGACTACAACAGCGATTATCAGGACAATCAGGTCGATTGTCAGGTATGCTGGAAGCTTGTTCACTGTTTCTTGTGC
>JASFHP010000013.1:0-42872 GCA_050123155.1 Candidatus Bathyarchaeota archaeon
TAGTGCGTTTAGCGTAATCCATTTGCTTGGTTTGCCTTTCTGTTCGATGTTTGTTTGGAAGCGCCCGTTGAAAGTTCTTTCCAAGCTCCATTTCCCATCATTGTCTTGCTTGGAAATCACCAAATCTACGGCTTCTTGCATTCGTTCGTCTCTGTAACCAAGCGTCGTCAATATGTCCAAGATTTCCAAGGCGTCGGTCTGGTACATAAGGGGAAAACTGAATTTGAGCCAGCTAGGCTTAGAAACGCGGCTCAGGTCATGGCTCCTTTTGTGAATGTGATGAATCAACAGGTATTCTGCACCTGCTTCAATCGTGCTTTTGACATCATCAGACCTTTCGTGAACGGGAATTGCCGCTAACGCTTTCAAAGTTTTGACAACTCCCATGTGACAAGAATGTTTTGAGAAGCAGCTCGTAAGCTTGTCATAAGGCCAACCCTTAGGCACATGATCTATTCCATCATCAAATCTTTGATATATGGTAATCCAGTTTATGGCACGTTCAACTCTAGAATCTTCAAAAAATCCAAGTTTAATTAGGCTCCAGACCATGTTGCCGGTTAAGCAGGGTATGACTCCGCTGTGTCTGCCTCCGCCAGTTCTTTTACTGTGCCAAACGGAAAAACCGCCGCTCTCGTGATGTTGAGAGTTCTCCAGAATAAATTCGCATGCTTTCTTGATTCGTTCATCGCTTCCATCTGCCCCAAGTTCAGCCAAGATTATGAGCTGCCACACTGTACCCTTGTATTTAGCTGTGTAGAATCGGTCAGGAGCCGCCCAGTAACCTTGGTCACTTTGTTTAGCCAAAATCTTGGGCACTACCCCGATGTGCATTATTTCGTTTTTTGCGGCGATTACTTCAGGCTCAGTCTCAGGTTTTTCCAAAAGTTCAGTGAGGGCAAAATATCGCACTGAGGGATTGCCTGTTTCCAGCAGCCAGTCTGTTGGATCATTTTTCAAAACGGATTTCCAGTCACTCAAATTTTTCCCTTCGGTAATATAATTGTTAACAGTTTTTAAGAGGTGACATAAAGCCCCCGGCGGTTCTGCGTGTTAAGGGAATCATAGAGTCGCATTCTTTCACTGTAACTTCCTTATCGGCGATGAATCTTCCAATTTTCTGCGCTTTTGAGTATATCTCAGTTAATATGCTGTTTTCAACTTGCTCAAAAAGAAGAATCTTAACAAACGGCTTTTTGTCTGCTGTGAAGTCCCAGACGCCCACCACTTTTCCGTCAAGCAGGATTGTTGAGGTAGCGTTGCCTGATCGGTCAAACACTTTGTCATAGTGCTGATAAGACAGGAATCTTTCTCGCTCCTTGTAACCCATAATATAGGAATCAAGGGCTGGCAACAAATTCACTACTCGACTTTTAGGAGGAGCAGCCTTTTTCAGAGCCATATCCGAATGGAGCAACAAGAAACCGCCTTCAAAGCCCTCAATATTTACCGAGACTACTTGTTCTCCAAGCTTCTTCAAGGCTCCCTGAATTGCTGTTTTGTTTAATCCAGTCCACCAAATGATGTCATTTTCAGTAACAGGACCAAAGGAACACACGTAGTATTGCACCAACAGCGCTACTGCGCGGTCCTTGCTTGGCTCGTTTAGGTTCAAGTCTGGAAAGTAATCACTAAAAAGATTGTAAGTGTGGAGGTTGCTTTTCCAGCTACTGGGATTTCCGCGTATCAATAGCGCTTGATCGCACATCAAATTCAAGACCGCAGAAACATTCAAGTCAGTTTTCAATTCGTTTTTTACTTCTTTCGCAGTCATTCCCCTGTCTTTGAGGAGTTGCAGAATCCGCTGGGATAGCCTTTTGTACTCTTTTTGGGTGACGCCCAAATGTCGGCTGTAATGTTCAGAGGAAAGTTCCACCATCGTTTTTGTTGCAGAATATACTATGGGGATTGATCCTTTTGGGAGGACGTATATCGTTTTTCGCACACACCGAATCTTGCCAAGACTTCTTTTTTCATATAGCTCTTCATCTAACTGTTTCCTTGTGAAGTTCTTTGTTCTTGAGAACAGGGACAGGTAGGGCGTTTTGGGGATTGTGGCATGGAGACCGCCCACATCTTTCACAATTTGAACAATATCATCAGTTTTTGAATCATCAGTTAAGTGCTGTTTATGCAAAAGGGAATGGTTGACTGCAGTCAGGTTGATTTCAGTCATTTTTGTTAACACTGATCCAGCAGATGCAACAACTTTGGAAATCGCTCTGCTATGCAAAAGAGGTTATTGTAAAAAGATAAGGTTGTGGGTAAATCGAGAAAGAAAAACCTGAGAACAAAAAATAGTCAGGTCAGAAAGAGGCGATGTGGAGATTTCATGAACGTTTAGTGACGAGAACGCTGAGACAAATCATCAACTAGATTCTTGGAACGGTTTTCAGATGTTTACTCGTTTTTTTGACTCTGGAATTGGAGACGGCATCACTGGGTTCTGAGATGGACAATTTTGTTCCGCAGTAGGGACAGAAATTGAAGTGGTTAGGGAAAACGTGGTAGCTGCATCCGAAAGGGCAGCTTTTCATTTCAACAGCCTCTGTTTACTGGTTGTCTTTTAGACGCAACCGCCGCAGTTTACGCAGCCGCCCATGATGCCTCGGCACCATATAGGCAATTCTCGCTTAGGTTTCTCGGGTTCTGTTTCCGGCTTTATTTCCTTTTTAGCCAATTTTTGGCTACTTTGTGGCTGTTTCATCATAGCTTTTCACTAAACATACTAATGTGACGGGTTGAGTTATTCTTTAAGGAAGGAAATATCGCCGTTTAGAATTTTTGGTCACATTAGTTGTTACTTAAACTTATATACTATAAAGTAGATATAGGATATATGGAAGCTAGTTACATCGAATGTTACCCTTATCTATATTAAATGTAACATATGTAACAGATTAAGAAAGGAGAATGCCACAGTTTGAGTACCAAAGATAGGCGAGAAGGCATTCCGCTGCCTTTGTTGACAGAAAAATGGTTCAGCCAACGTTTCCCCGAGATGGAAACAGTTAAAGTTGTTGGTGGCGCAGGTGAAGAATGGAAAAGACGGAAACTTAATGCGGTTATAGTGGTTGCGTTCCATGCAGACTTGGAAGTGGCGCAGCTAAAACATTTTCTTCCTCTCTTCCTCGTTGAGGAGCTTATAGACAGCGGCTACTCCATTAATCCAGTTGTGTACATTGGAGCTTTACGGGATATCGGCAGAGGCTATCACCGAGGAGACATCAGAGAGCGGGTTGCAGAGGCACACAAGTTCTTTCAGGGAATCTTTGCTCCAAGCGCAAAGGCGGTGATTGTTGAAGACAGGGTGGAAATCCAGAGAGACGTCTACAGCATCTTAAGAATTCTTGATTTCGAGAAGAGCCTCCAGAACGTCCTAAACCAGATAAACACACCAGAGAAGCTTCGTGAATCAACAACAGTTAGGCTCACAGAGAAGACGTATAATCTCACAGAATACGAGAAAGAGCTTCTTGAGATTTACCTATTTGACAGAAACAAACTTGGAACAGAAATAAAGACGTACCCGTATGTCAGCTGGGGTTTAGAGTCCCTCAGCTACTTGGGAGCTTCGTATAACATTTTTGACAAATCGAATGCAGGTCTTTCAATTCTCAAAAAGATGATTTGCGTAGACCAGAATATTGAATACCCCGCAACCATTATTTTGCCTGATCCAGTTGCGGTTTCAGGAAAGCGCATGAGATACCTGCAATCAAGAGACCTGAACCCAGATGAGACATTATTCATAAGCGATTCGTATAGAGAGATTAGCCGCAAAATTTACGAGCAGGAAAACGTTTCCACAAAATTCCTTGAGTATCTTGTAAGGAACATCATTCAGCCATTTGCTCCAGCAAACGAAAAGAAGAATGAGAAACAATGCTGGAAAGAATTTGTAACAAAAAAACGTTTGGAGGATGATGTAGCTTCCCGTGAGTTGAAACGCCTTTGTTTAAGATGTTACTGGGATTTCATAAGCCCATATTATGAAGTTATGGAAGCGATTCTTGGCACTCACGAAAGCTTGTTTGTTCCAGAGGAATTAACTGAGAAAACATTGGATGCTTTAGGCTCGAAAAGAAATAGACAGATACTCACTGAATTGGCGTCCCATCACCAAAAACATACTTCACCGATGACAGTGAATGAACTGTTTGAAAAGATGGGGTTGAAAAAAGGGGCTAAGAAGGGTCTTTGGAGAAATTTGGACACTCTAGTAAGGTGTGGCTTGGTGGACCGGATTCCAGAAGGCAGAAAACTCCACAAATACAGCATATACGGAAACAAAACCACAATCCGAATACGATTGCCTCTCACCGCAATGCAACGAGAAAGACAAAAACAATAACGTTTGACGAGGTCACAGCTATCTGAAGCAGGGAGATTTTACCCACTTATTTTCCGAAAGGATTTTAATGTAGATGAAAAACAGAAGAGATAGCATGACTAGCCAAACTGTGCTCGGTAGATTCGGAACCGAGAGTGTATGCAAAACGTGTAAACACCTAGACAAGCTAGAGGGACGCTTCTACTGTAAGTTCCTAGGCGCACTCCTTGCAGAACAAACGCTTTACCTTCCTTGTGACATGAAAGAGCCAGTTGACGAAAAAAAGTCCAAGTAGCTTTTAACTCAGAAAAGTTCAGTTTTGCTTCTTTTTGCGATTTCTTAGATCATGATTAAGAACACGGTCACTGCTGCAACGATTATCAGAATATAACGTTAGTCTGAACCGCCGTTTGCGTTGCCTTGTTTTCCATCGAACCTCTGTGTGTTACGGTGATGGTGCCGCCTGAAGATTCCACAACCACCTGACCTTCGGGACCACAGAAGTTTTGAGATTTAGATAACCTTAAGAAGGTTGCCGAAGAATGCATTTTTAGTCAAAAAGAGGTTGTGAACATGGAATTGAAAGGAAGTCAAACAGAGAAGAATTTACTCAAGTCATTTGCTGGTGAGTCACAAGCAAGAACCAGATACACATTCTTCGCTAGCGTAGCAAAGAAGGAAGGTTACGAACAGATTTCCGCAATATTTGCTGAAACAGCGGGCAACGAAAAGGAACACGCTGAACTCTTTTTCAAATCTCTCAAAGGTGGAGATGTAGAAATCACGGCAGCTTACCCTGCGGGAGTGATCGGAACAACAGCAGAGAACCTGAAAGCAGCAGCTGAAGGAGAGAAGATGGAGTGGGGAACATTGTACCCGAATTTTGCGGATGTTGCGGAGAAAGAAGGTTTCCCAGAAATAGCGAACACTTTCCGTATGGTTGCGAAGGTAGAGAAGAAACATGAACAAAGATACCTGAAACTGCTGGCAAACGTCAAACAAGGTACAGTGTTCAAAAAAGACAAGGTTATCAAGTGGAAGTGCAGGAACTGCGGTCACGTGTACGAGGGCAGCGAAGCTCCAGAGAAATGTCCGGTCTGTGACCATGCAAGAAGCTACTTTGAGGTTTGGTGCGAAAACTACTAAACAAATGTAGGGGGTGTAAATGTGACTGAAGAAGGACAGATATATCTTTGTGAAATATGTGGAAACAAGGTAGAAGTGATAGCGGCAGGCGCTGGCACTCTAGTTTGCTGCGGGCAACCCATGACCCTTGTGAAATAGACTTGTTTGCTGAAAGATGTCACCCGTTTAAATCCAGCAAACTCCCACTTTTTTAGGTTTCTTTAGGAAGGTACAAGCGTTTCAGTTTTTGGAATGAATTTTCCATAATGTCCCTTAAATCAACAAAAAGATAACGTTATCGAATATCAAAGGAGAAAACAAGATGAAAAAACAAATAGGTGTAGCGATATTGGTCTTAGTTATTGCCAGCATGCTATGTGGAGTTGTAGCAGCAAGTAACGATGCTGGACCAGCACCCAACTCAGGCGATTGCATTCCAGACGGCAGCGGCTTTGATGAACCTAATTGGCAAAACGAAGATAGACCAGGAAACGGACCAGCACCAAATTCTGGCGATGGCATTCCAGACGGCAGCGGGTTTTGATTTAGCCAAAAAATCAAATTCCCCCCTCATTTTTTTATTTTCACGCTTTATTCAGCTAAATATCCACAAATTATGCTTTATTTTAAAAAAGAATCTCAGGTGGGGTCACTGGAATTTGAAGAAGACAAATGGAGACATCACCCGTCTCGCAAATCCTCCTTTTTTCTTGTCGAAACAGATGACAGATTGTTCTGGGTGCTTGCGTGAGCATAAACAAGTTACATGTTCTGCGTACATGTGCGTTATCAGTTAGGCGGAATCCATGTTTCCACGGTTATACTCCACTGGTCCGCATTGTCTTCAGATACGTCCAAGTAGTAGTTGCCCTTTTCGAGGTTCTGCAGAAACACGGTTCCCTGATCTTCAAGGTTTGTAAAAGTCTCATAAGCTTCACTTTGTCCTTCCTTGTACACCGATATACCAAAAACAATAGACGCTTCCACACCAGTGTATGCTACCCAGTTTATTCGCAACTCAGTTCCAGCAACGTAGAAATACTCAGTGGTAAACCCTGAGGAACCACCAAAACTTTCAACCATATTCCACGCCCCCTTCTTCACGGTTCCTAAATCGCTTTCGAGCCCTGCAATCTGATCCTCCAACATTTGAATCTGCTCGTTTCTTTGTGCCAACTGATCATGCATGTCCATTAACACACCCGCGAAGGCAAGAACCACTGTTGCTATTATGACTACAAAAATTATGCACAAATTGGTGGTATTGTTCAATTCTAAGCCTCCTTTTTCTATGAAACTGATCCCGTGTATCCAGGCGATGGGGTGGTTGTCCCAGTAAGAGTGTCATAGTCAAGACGGATTCTGCCAACTCCGCCATCCCCACCTGCCCTTTGCGGCAAATGGTTTCCTGATCCTCCTGTGGCTCTGCAGAAATTGGTTTCTCCCTGAATTGTGGTTGCGTGTAGGAATATTGATCCTCCTGCTCCTCCGGAAGACCCATAACTATAGGAACCGTATTGGATTCCGTTTGTTGTTTCCCCGATAGCTAAGAAGCTATCTGTGGGGGCGACAATCAGATTTGCGTAGATGATGATTATTCCTCCTCCATCACCGCCATCTGAGGGGTCAGGGTCATTGCCATTCCATTGCCCTCCTCCTCCTGATCCAAAGAAGATTTTTGTTAGGTCAGCTGTGCCATAGACCTCTCCTTTTCTGGCGTATGTGTCTCCGCTTCCGGTCCATGGGTCACTGTCTGTTGCGCCTCCTCCGTATTCTCCTCCGCCTCCACAGATGTAGGCTCCTCCACCGCCTGCGTTACTCAGTTTTCCGAGACCGTAACTGCCTCCGCCGATGCCTTTGCCGAGGTAGCTTTCGCCTTGATAGCCGTCCAGATTATTGGTTGGTCCGTATGCTCCGCCTCTGTACCCTTTTTCAGAAACGTCTATGCCGCCGCCAGCGTTGATGTTCACCGTTTCTGCCCGAAAAACAACTATGCCTCCGGTGTATCCATTCCATGCAGGAGCTGTTATGCTGCTGCCAGAATTGATTGAAACCGATGTGTATTGGGGCACACGTATGATCTGGCTTGCGGTTGCGCCTACGGTGTCAAAACTGCCAGAGTAATAGCTGTTGTCGAGGGGGGATGTTAGGGTTATTTCGTTTCCCATGATTGAGCTTATGTGCTTGAACTCGTAGGTTCCAGCTTCTCCTCCGCTTGAGTTCTGCATCTGTATCAGCAGTATTTCATCGTCTTCAGCAAATCCGCTGGTGCTGCTTACTGTTATTGTAGTTTCCCCTGCATTCTCGTTGCCTGTCAAACAGACATAATCATTAACTATTTGGTTGCTACTTGAAACCGTTAAGGGTCCGTCTGATCCGTCGCCAACCCAATCAATTTGTGAACTAGAGGAAGAGTCTGAGGCAACGTATACGTATTTTATGTTAGAAGATGTTGTTATAGTAAACTCGTATTTCATTGCCGAATTGAAGCTTTGAGTCACTCTGACGATTACGGTATCACCAGCGCCCAATGTTGCGTTTCCAGAGACAAAGGATACATCAGTTGCTGACACCCCATTCACTTCAACATCGTTTATGGTAATCTTGCTGGTTCCCGAGTTTTTGAGGGCAAGGTCAACATAGTTGCCGCCTAAAGACCATGTGTGGCTGCTAACCGTTAGCTCATCAACTTTCATGAACGAGAAAGATAGCGAGCCCATCCACGCAGCGGCGGCTATGGAAACGGCTACAACAACAGCGATCAGTATTATCGCAGCTACCACTGGACTTAACGCTTTCCTGTTCTTGAGGAACTTCCGCAATTTACGCCACAAACTATGTTTTCTGATCTTTTTCTATGAAAGGCATTTTACTAAATAGATTATGAATCGGCAGTATGAATCCCAGAGACAGATGGGCTTATGAGCGGGTATAAAAGAAGCTCATGGTAATGCACGCCATTCTTAGATTAGCTGAATTGTAGATTTCTTGCACTAAGTTTGTGGATTATTGCCACGAAGTAACACTGCAACACCTAAGAAGAATAAAGATAAACACCAGAAGTATGGATTGTGAAGCGGACCGATTACTTCATACCATACACTCGGATGTGCTTCAAACCCGCCAAGAAGATAGTAATAAAACATGTGAAACAGGAAGTATCCTCCAAGAGCCAAGATTACTGCGCCTATACGTCTCGAATTTATTTTGGTTGATTTCTTTCTAATGACGGGAAGAGTGGACACTAAGCCAAAGGCGGCTATCAAGAAAAGGCCGAAAACTGTTACTGCGAAACTCACGAGGTTTGCAGGTTCAAGCAAAAAGTTTATTCCATAATTTTGCTGAGAACGCCCGTATGGAACCAAAGTTCCTGCCCAACTCATAGAAAAGTTGAACCAAAAAACCACAAAAAGATAGGCGATGCCCGTGAGGCAGCTCCATCTGATTATTTCTTGACGCTCAACTCCTCTTATGATTGTTGCCCTCAATTTCAACAAGACAGGTGAAACAATAAGGATCAACGCCAGCACAGGCAGTCCTCCAACACTCAAGTAGATTAACTCGGGAGTACCATCAAAATAGTATAAGTTTTCAGTTGAAAAAAAGTAGGCGAACGCTGCAATCACCGAAAGACACAAAGTGAAGAAATGGCATGCCTCAAAAAGCAGGGCTTTACTCACTTTTCCCCTAATCTGCGGCAGTGCAAGGTCTTTTTTCCTCCAAAACAGAAAGGCAGAATATACCGCAAAACAACCAGCTATAACCCTAAGGAAGCACGCAACCGCAGCCAGATACCCCTCGCTGCCGTAGTAGAGAATCGCCCACCACCAAGGATTCCGTGACACCAAATTGTAAGCATACGGATCTAAAATCAATTCGATGCCAGCACGTAGCCCATAAATAGCAAAGTATAGCGCATACAGAAAATAGGCACAAGCTACAACAAAAATCCAGAATCTGTAAGAGCCTAAACAGTTTTTGAACCAGTCTTTCATGAAATTTTCCTTCCAACAAATCTATGTTTGAAGTATTTTTTCTATGGTTTATGCTAGATATTTTCATATTTAGTTCTACTCTAGGAACAGTTTGTTCCAGTTCTGGAACATTAAAGAGTTAGTCAATGAATGTCATATTGTTGGTTTGTTCTTTTTCCATTTTAATCCTTCAGCTAAGAACATTCCGGCAGATGTTACTGTTACAATTGTCAATAGCCAAAATGACCCTTCAACTGGTGACCCTGTCAAAAGGTGAAGTACTAGAATGCCAATTTCGATAATTAATGCACTTAAGAAGACGAGTCCAAATATAATAAATCGGGGAATGAGGTTTTTTCCTATCCACATGTATCCTTTGATTCCAACTTTTTCTTTAACAACGTAGTTACTATACTTGTCCTTGTGCACTAAATCCATGTCTATGAGTTTTTGCAGATTTCTGTAAGCAACGCTTGGGCTGGTTAGTTTTGCGCCTCTCATTACTTCTCTAGGACCAACAGGTTTTCCAGCCTTGACCAAGTAAATATATGTCCGCATTCCCGTTGTGGTTAATCCATCTTCAGACTCCATGTTTCAGTGACCAGCTTTGCCCAAGAGACAATAATATAGTAACGTCAGCTTCAAAGTAAATATATATGTGGGTTAAAGTTTAACCCCAACCCCTGAGTTTATAACTTCAAGTGTGCGATTTATCTTTCTTCATTTCACTTTGCATTTATGTCCAACAGCAACACGGTAACACTTAATAATCACATATAGTGAATCTTGATTGTTAATACATAATACAAGGTGAAGGAACTCTATGAATACAATTCGTACAAAAAAACGCCCCATGTTTTTAGCAGCCGTGCTACTTAGTTGCTTCTCGATAGCTGGCATCATGCAATTTGGTCTAGTACAAGGTTGTACCTCAGAGGAGACTTCGTTTGAGATTTCAGGTTATATCTTAGATTCGAATGGAAGTGGAATAGCTGATGCAATGGTTACTTTCAATGTACCCGAAAAAGTTCCTGCTGTTTACTCAAATTCTTCAGGCTACTATGCAATTTCTGCTCCTGCAGGTAAATATCACATGAATGCTTGTCCGCCTTTTGATTCAAACTATATTTCCTACGATGAACCAGAATTCGTCGTTGAGTCAGATTTAGACAAAAATATCACTTTAACTTCAGGCTATAAGGTATCTGGCTACATAACCGATTCTGATGGAAATCCTGTTAAAGACGGCGTTGTCTCACTTGGTGACTATCTTTCGGGTTGGTTTTCCAATGCTTCAGGTTACTATTTTGTTTGTGCTCCTGCAGGTACATACAAACTGAGAGCAGTTCCAAGAAGTGGATGCAGTCACTTTGACTGCTACTATGAGCACGATTTTATTGTGGATGAAAATGTTGCTAAAAACATCACGGTTGATGTTCTGTCACCCACGCCAAAACCCACACCCACTCCAGATCCGGATCCAAAAATACGTGAACCAAAACCCACACTAGCCCTAGATTGTTCTAGTTCAGTATCTAACTTGGGCTTTGAAGTTAACATACAAGGAAACTTGAGATACAATAACACGGGATTATCGAATTCACAAGTTTTAATTTACTATAGTGTAACTGGAGGAAAAACCTGGATTGAACTGACTTCCGTTATCACTAATGAAGAAGGAGATTTCTCTGCTATGTGGCTTCCATCAGTAACAGGCAACTTTTTGGTTAAAGCACACTATCTTGGCAACGAAAATTACTGTGAAACAAAAACTATTGTTAATTTGGCAGTTACCTCATATGACCAGGAGGAAAACGTTTTCTCTGTTTCATCTAATTCCACTTTGTCTGGGCTTTCTTTCAATTCTGAAGAACCAGAGCTTCGTTTCAGTGTTTCGGGCGACAATGGGACTTCTGGATATGTGAACATTTACATCCCTAAATCCCTTATCAAAGATGTTTCAGAGTTAGAAGTGTACCTGGATGAAAAACAAATTGACTACTTCGCTGAGTCGGCGGATGATTACTGGCTTTTGCAGTTTTCATATTCCCACAGCTCTCACGAGGTTTCTGTATTATTTAGTTCTCTTGCTCCACAGGACGGAGGTTCCATGTTAGCAAGTTGGGTTTCTTATGCTGGCATAGCTAGTTTAGCAGTGATATGTGCAATCTTGGCAATACTTTTCGTAAAAGGGAAAAAACAGGTACAGACATAACTTCTGTACTCACCACCCATTTTTAATTTTATCTGATTAAACAGAAGGCAAATTATCATTAGTCCTGTCTGAATCCACCTACCGGTCCAAATCTGTTTGAGTACAGATTTGCACACCAGACAAATGGAGACATCACCCCGACAACTACCCAGCAAACTCCCCCTTTTTTAGAGTTGTTAAGAGTTAAATTTTAAATCCCAAACCAAACCCAAAGGGGGTCTTACGGAATTTTGAGGGAACCATAAACTCTCTCTTTTGCCCGTTTTCTTAATTGATTTTCTATTTTATAGAACAGAATTATAAGAGCTTGGATTAAACCAGAAAAATTGGCCAGTATGATGGGCATGTTATTCAATAGAATCCCATAAACAAGCCACAAAAAAATGCTACCAGTCAATAGTAAAAACATTTCACGAGAAATATCTCTCGTAGATTTTGTCTTTAAAACCTTTAGAACCTGAGGAAAAAGTGAAACACCACCCATAGTCGCCGCAGCCAGTCCAATAATCTCTACATAATCCATTTGTTTCCCTGAATAATCACTTCTAGTTTACTTATAAAAGAAATTTTCCCGCAAACTCCCTTTTTTGCGCGCATTGAAAGTATAGGCTATTTACGAAAAGGATTTTATGAAACAAAAATCATGCGTATGCTATGTCGTCAACTTACATTGCCCCCAATTGTCCTTGTCCTGAAAAAGAATGCCCACGTCACGGAAAATGCGAAGAATGCGTCAAGCATCACAAAGAGAAAGGCGAGGACCCCTACTGTGCAAGATAACCGTCAAATAAAATGTCCCCAGTTCTCACGTGGTGGGGTCGCGGGGATTTGAACATGGGACGATTGGATGCATATTCACTATTTTCATGACACGTCCCCTTTTCTATTTACAAAGAATCACTTGTGCGTCCATTTGATAAAAAATGGAATTTTATTGCGAGTGATGTGCATCGTCATAATAGAAATGTATATGGAATCATGATACACAATATATATATGTGGCAAGAACATAGATAAAAGGCAATGGGATAAACTATGAAGCGCTTCTCTCTAAATATGACTCTTCAAGATTCCTTGGACTCCAAGAAGAAACTAACAGAAAATGGCGAGACAGAAGATTTACCAAAGGAAATCTTGCATAAAATCAAATTGATTGAAAAAGCCTTCAAATAATAGCATAAGTGAGATGCCACGCACAGTCCACGTGCACGTTACATTCCAGTCCCCAAACCCAAAAATGCATATTCATTTTATGCTTTATTTGATTAAATGTGTGTGAATTGAGCCTTATTTGTCAAAATAAGCTGTTTGGCGGGATCGCGGGGATTTGGACAGGGGAGAAATGGAGACATCTCCACTTGTTTTCTTGCAGAAACCCCCTTCTTATCTCGAGGAATACAATTTTTGTGTTCGCTGGAGCGGTAATTGTAGGTGAATATCTTTCGGTTCTAATTCAAGCAATCTTGGATTTACCTCAGCAGCTAATTCACACCCCATTTGAAAGTAGAAATTTATTGTTTTCTGTGATGGGGTAGCTGAAATATACAATTTTCTTGCTCCTAATTCCTTGGCTTTGATAATGGTCTTTTTCAATAATTGTTTTCCAAAACCTAATCCTCTGTATCTGCTATCAACATGAAGAAAATATAGTTGAAGATAATCCTGATTTTTTCCAAAAAACTCCGAGTCTAACGCGGAAACTGCAATTAATTTATCATCAACAAAGCCGCCTAATATACATCCACGCCTGTCATAAATCTCGTAAATGTGTTCAATGTTTCTTTCGAGTTCATCAGCTTTCCACGTTTTGATGTTACAAAATTTGTTTTTAAGTTTCAATTGACCGTTGTCTAAATAGTAAACCTGTTTCACTATCTCTCGTCTATCAAGATTCCTGATGTTTTCGATTTCACTTCTATTAAGCACTCTAATATTCAAATTTGGGTCCACCATAATCAGTTAATCATACAATATTTTTAAGATTTGCAAATATGAGCCGTTAAAATTTTTAATACTAAAGTCCAAATCATTATTTTGAGCTTTATTTACGAAAATAAACTATATTTTAACATTATTTGGTGAAATAAGCTGTTTGGTGGGGTCGCGGGGATTTGGACAGGGGACAAGTGTTGATGTCAACCGCAGAAAATCTCACAATTCCCTTTTTTCTAGTTTTGGATTTTGTTTACTCTTTGGTAGATTCTATGCCCAAGGTAACCACCTGCAATAGCTTCGATAACCATTAGCGGAAGTATGAATGGAATTATGATAGACCAAGTTGCAATGACTCCCTCCCAAGGATAAAACAACGAAAATACTAAAATCATCCAAAGCGAGTCTGTGACCCAATAGTAAATTTGACCTAAGATAGCCCACAATACAAGCTTATTCTTCTTCTGAAATGATCCATAAAATGTGCTGAAAACCAAATCCAAAACAAATGCATTCAATATCAGAGATATTTTGCTTAGCAGTGCATCTTGAGTTGCACCTAAAAATAACGTAAGCAAAGCAAAAAGTATTCCTTGCATTAAGAACCGCCATCTCCTGCCTTGATAAAAGAGCATGGCAATTGTGATAGTGATGGAATAGAAAACGTTGAAAAGATAACCAATTCCGGGAATACCTGTTATCAAGCGAGGAACTTGTCCGATTAAGGCAGCAAAGACAAAATTCAAGACCGCGAACATAATAACAAGCGTTAAATCTGTTCTTTCCATCAATTGAACCCTGCCGCTTACTTCGAAAAATAGTTATTAGATGCAGTTGAATAAAAGCTGTTTCTCTTCATCACGATAAATACGCATTTTCTTTTGAGAAAAGAAGTATTGAACTAAAAGACGCGGATCAATCTTCTTTGATTTGTTCAGAAGTAATGAATTCATCTAAAATCCTGTTAAATTCTTGAGCTTCAAACAAATTTGGAAAAAGATCTGATTTAAGCAAATGTAATTTAGAGTCGGGTATTCTACTATTCATATATTCCGCAATTTCCAACCCTTTATTCCCACCAAAAATCAAGGTAGGTATGGGAATTATTCCTAAGAGATTACGAATATCTTCTTCGTTATAGTTAATGTATGTATTAATGACAATCTCTGGAGGAGTTTTTTCAACCGAATTTCGCAACCATTCCCTAAGATGTTCATCTTCAGGGTTTGGTAACCATAATTCAATTAGCCTTTTTACGCCCCATTCAGGAGATTTTAATGCATTAACATAAAATTTGCTAATCTTCTCGCGTGGGATACTATAGGGAAAATCATCTGTCCTCATTGGTTTTGGTCCCATGTTGATCAGAACTAATTTTGAGACCTTCTCCGGATTTCTCGTAACATATTTGACACCCACCATTCCTCCGAGATATAATCCTACAAAAATGAGTTCTTCATCGGGCAAGTCATCAATTATTGCCTCCAAATCGTCTACAAACACATCAACGGTATATTCTCCGGGTGGTTTATCAGATTCTCCAGTTCCTCTCAGGTCTACTGTAACCACTTTGTATTTTTGAGAAAAATATTCAACTTGAGGAATCCACAGTTCAGCAGTACTTATCCAAGCAAGGAACAGTATCGTTTTTTTCCCTTCACCATAGACATAATATGCCAGTCTTGTTCCATTATTAGTTACAATCTTTTTTCTACGAATTTTTCTCTTTAGCCTATTCTTAACTGATCTACTTTTTGTGCTGTCAATTCCTTTCTGATAAAATTCATTTGCCTTTTCATGGTCAGCAGCTAACCCATAAAGACCTCCAAGAGCCTCAAAGGTTTTGGTTCGCTCCTTTGACCACGTCTCATGTTCCATTAATTTGAGAGCTTTTAAGTAATATTCGATAGTTTCAAAAATTAACCATTTATTTTTTGACTTTTTTGCTGCTTCAAGAAGAGGAACAACTGATGGAGATCCAGTTTCCATCTCAAAAACCTTGTTTGGAATATCCTCTGAATCATGCAATAATTCGTCAAATATTCCGCTCAACGCACGTACAAGAGATTGATTGTTAGTGCAAATACAAACTTCGTCTTGTCCAATTTTGAAAACTTCAGTCTTGGGCGAAATAAAAAACAGTGCTTCTTCTTCGTCTCTTATTACCAGTCTAGGAAGCAAAGAAAAACTTGAACTGGCATTTCTTACTTTAAGGGATAAGCCTCCTTTTAATTTAGGATAAAGCAATTTCATTGCGCTAAGATTGTGATGAGATAGTTCTGTGATAAACTCAAACTTGACCTTAGATTTGAGAGAGTGATCATAAATTTCGTCAAAAACTCCTAACTGTTCATTACGAACTAATTCTGGAACTGCTAATACAGCTGAGAAATTCCTTTTTGTTTTTTTGATCATTTGAGAGATTTTAGAACAGATTTTCCGGTTTCCTTTTATCACAAAAAATGTTCCTATGTCAGGTTCAATTCTAAGGCCACCAATTTTTTTCCAATCACTGAGCAACCCATTTTTTGCCTTTTCTAGAGAAATTGCCCCCTCTTGTTTTTTCCTAATGTTTTCGTCCAATATTTTTTCAAAGGGAACAGGCGAGAATCGCGTAGGAGATTCAAGGGTAGGTTCTACAACCCCTTTTTTCTGTAAACTTTTCAGAATTCGATAAACAAGACCACGGTGAGTTTTAGTTTGTTTAGAAATTTCTCCTCCAGTGAGAAGACCATGTTTAGCGAGAAAAATGTAGATTTCAGCCTCTTTAGGCGTTAAACCAAATTCAGAAAGGGCAGCTTTTATTGTTTCCATACTCAATCTTGTTTTATCCCCTTTCACTGTCACTAACCATGGTGACAAGTACAATCTTAAAGCAACAATCATTCTTAACTTATTTTCGATAGCCGAACTGAATTTTCGGTTAAACCGCCAGAGGGAGGTGAAAAAATGAACAAAAAGATCTTGATGTCAAGTATGCTCTTGCTCGCGGTGGGTATGCTGATATCTCCAGTAATGGGTAACGGTCCCATAAATGCCGTAGAAAAAAATCCAAGGCTCTTCGTAGAGACCGGGATTTCTTTTGGGGTGGTTCCATGGACCAAAGTGGACTTGGTACTTCCAAGCGGAGTTACATATAGAAGAATATACTGGCCTGAGTCAACAACATGTGTTTTAGTAAAACCTGCAGATTCATTTCATTGCCCAACTGAAATCGAGTTTGATCATACAAACTTTACGGTTTGGTTAACTCCAGATTACATTGGAACATGGGTTCATATGTCAAAAGCTGGTTATGAAGCTCTCTTCGCATTCTTTGGAATGACTGTGCCGTCTGTTTCGCCAGATGGAGTTTATCTCTTGGCGATAGCACGCTAGCTAAGCAAAAACGTTGCCGATAAAACACTGCAGATTTGCTAGTCACAATTGGTTTCATAAGCTGACTAGTGCGTCCTCTATTCCCATTTTTTTGAATTTCATAATAAACGGTGAAGTAATATGAGTGAAAAACGAATAATTAATGTCCTGAAAGGCTTTGGGTTTTCGGAAACAGATTATCATGTTTATATCTTCTTAGCAAAAAAAGGACCTTGTAAAATCCAAGAAATAGTAAAAGAACTTAATCTAAATGAAAGAAGCATATATGCCAGTATTGAGGAGTTACAGAGTATCGGCATTGCCAAATTTTCAATTGAAAAACCTCTTGAATTTGCTGTGATACCTTTTGATGACTTGATAGATCTTTTCATTGAAGTCGAGAAGGAGCAAGCAAAAACTATGCAAAAAACCAGAGAAGAAATCCTCTCAAGTTGGAGAAAAATGATAAAGAAAGAAATCGCTAGAAGTTGATTACCGAAACAGTTCAGCTACATCTTCACCAGGCTAGCAAGACACTCATATTGAGCCTCATTCACTTAAATAACGACTAATTTTGGCTTATTTTGCAAAATAAACTGTTTGGTGGGGTCGCGGGGATTTGAACCCCGGACCTCGCGCGCCCCGGGCGCGAATCTTAGTCCATGCTAGACCACGACCCCAACCTTCTGGTCTACAATCCTCGTCTGTTTAGGACAGAACTATTAACACATTATTTCAGCTTAAAAACGTTGAGAAACCAGAGAACAAAAACTGCGGCTGCTCTTCTCGCCATTCATATTAGGAGCCTAATAAAGGTACATTGTTGAAAACAGTCTTTTTCCTGACTGGAAACGGTTAGCACCAAAAAGATGGTGATTAGGTGATTCGTGTAGAAGTTTCTATTGTTAATCCGTTTTTGTCTAGCGAGTACGGAATGCTTTGAGTAGGAACGGTTGAGCCCAATACCTTCTGTATCATCAAGTTTCTTGCTAAGCCTTCGGACTTCCATGAAGCTTCAAAGTTTATTACGCAATCTGCAAAATGTTGCAATGCAACTTCTGTCTTTGAGTCTTGCATTCCTTTGGTCAAAAGAATGAAATGCAGTTCTTGGGTTTCACGATTCTGGTCAATCATAGAATTCACCAAGTCAGCTACCTTTTTTATGTCGTTATACAAAAGAAGCTCAGAAAGCGAGTCTAAGACAATGCATCGGTTTTTTTTCATTTCATTAATTATAGCAGTTTTAATTTGTCCCAAAGTTTTTGGCAGACTAACGATTTTCCATCTTCCCTCTTTTTCCAGTGAGGTAGTGCCCATGCCGTATGCCACCATGCTAGCCTTTATGGCATCTTGGGTTTTGGTGACTGTGAAATATGTAACGCCGCTTTTTTTGCTTCTAAAGAGAGCTACCTGTCTGGCAAACATTTCGTGCCCTTTTTCTGGAGATCCTACGAGGAGAACAATGCTTGGAGGTAAACCGCCTCTTAAGAACTCATCCAGCCCAAGAATTCCCGTCTTTTTAAGCTCCATGAAGTTCACCGTTAATTTTCATATTATGCTGTAAAGGGAAGGCGATAGCCATTTATATATTTGTTATGAGTTGGGGGGTTCAACGTCTACTTCAATGGAAGTTCCATCTTTGCAAACAATCTTTATGTTGATTCGGTTTTGATATTGTTCAAAAACTGTGATTTTTGCTGTTTTTGTTTCTTCAACAGTTGTTGTATCTTCAGAAGATACGGTGCAGTTTTCTTCGGATAAAGCAAATTCTTTGTCGTCTATGTGAAGCGAGCTTAGGGTGACGGCCCCCTTTCCTGTGTTTTGAACATAGATTGCTGTTTTTGTTTCTTCAAAGTTGACGCTTTGTATCTGTATTGCGTGACCAGCACGTTGTTCTAAATTCAGATAAATATATGCTATGCCTCCTACGGCGATGAAAGCGATAATGAGCAAAACTATCAGCGTTAGTGGATGGAGTCCTCTTTTGTTTGTCAAGATTTTTGGTTTAACCATTTAACAAGCCTTCATCTTAGGAAAATGGACTGCCCTTTTTGTCGCATACATCTAATAGATAATCCCATAAGAATTATTAAGTGGAAAATAAATGTTGAGTAACAAAGTTGCTCACATTATAAAGTGATTCTCTTTGAATATCAAACGACAAAATTCTCAAAGTTATCTGCCAAAGATTCCTGACCAGTCTAAATCACGTTTGTTTAGGTTTAAGTTAAGGTTACGCAGAAAGAAAGATGAAAAACCTAAATCAAGTTCGCCTAAGAAGTCCAAGCTAGGCAGACTTAGACTGCGCAGAAAGAAAGAAGAGAAGACTTACACTTCTGCTGAAATTAGAGAACAAATTGGGAGAAGTTTGCGGAATCTGCCTCTGGATGAAAATTTGGAGGTGATTCAGGAATATCCATTGAATGAACCCTTTGCCTATGCGACGATTGTTCGCCACAAGATTCGGGGTAACTTAACCTATCTTGTTAGAGAGACACAACTTGACGAAGACGAAGTGCCGCTCCTCAATCGTTTGAAGGATTTGCTGCTTGAAGTCCTAGATGTGAGTATTGAGGAGTTGGATTCGAAGGAGGAAGCTAAGCATTATTTGGAGGAAAAATGCAGACATCTGCTTAAAAAACATTTCAAATTAAGTCGAATTACTGAAGAGAAGCTTCTTTACTACGTTATTCGCGACAATTACGGTTTTGGAAAGATAGACCCACTTATGCATGATCATTTGTTGGAAGATATTTCTTGTGATGGAGTTAAGACACACCTCTATGTGTGGCACAGGGACTATCAGTCTATTCCAACTAACTTGCGCTTTGATAACGTGAGGGAGCTGGATTCTTTTGCTTTAAGGTTAGCTTACTTGTGTGGCAGGCACATTTCAATTGCACAACCCATGCTGGATGCTTCACTTCCTGATGGCAGCCGACTCCACTTGACGTACGGAAAAGAGGTTACACGGAGAGGGTCCACATTTACTATTAGAAAATTCAGGTCCGATCCGTTGACTATTGTGGATCTTGTGAACTTGAACACTTTGTCATCTGAAATGGCTGCTTACCTATGGTATGCTGCAGAAAGTAAGATATCGACTCTTGTTTGTGGAGGAATTGCCTCTGGAAAAACTACTACACTTAACTGTTTGAGCATGTTTATTAAACCGGATCTTAAGATTGTTTCAATTGAGGATACACCAGAGCTTAATCTTCCGCATGAAAACTGGGTTCCAACAAACACGAGGACTCATTTTGGTCTCGGCACTGAGGAGTCGGATATTACACTCTTTGATTTGCTTAAATCGTCTCTGAGACAAAGACCTGACTATATTATTGTGGGGGAAGTTAGAGGTAAAGAAGCCTATACGCTGTTTCAGGCGGTCAGTACAGGTCACTTGGGAATGTCAACTTTACACGCCGAATCTGTTAAGGCTGCAGTTTACCGGTTAGAGTCTGAACCTATGAATATTCCGCGGACTCTGATTTCTGGCATAGACATTATAATTATTCAGAGGAGAATTAAAGCTAAACAAGGGTCAAGTAGGAAAGCAGTTCAGGTTGCAGAGATTATTGGATTGGATCCACTGTCTAGAGAAATTCTCACAAATAACGTCTTCAGGTGGAATGCGAATACTAGTGCTTTTGAGTACACGGGAAGAAGCTATCTTGTTGAGCGAATAGCTGCAAGAGATGGTATAAGCCTTGAGGAAGCGCAGATGGAGCTTAAGAAGAGAGCGAAGGTTATTGAGTGGATGGCTAAACGTAATATAAGGAATTTCCGCGAAGTTTCGGATATTACAAGGAAATATTATGAGCAACCCGAACTTGTTTTCCAGGAGGCATGTGAGGGTGGATCATAGACTAGAATGGGTTTCGCTTAAATTTGTGAAACTTGTTCCTAAAAGATTTTTGTCCAAAGATAGTGATCTCAAAAAAAATTTAGCTAAAGCAAGCATGAAATGCGGTTATCGAGTTTATGTTGGGTTGCTTACATTCACTATGTTTGTTACTTTTTTTGCGACTTTCGGTTTTTGTTATCTTTTTCTTTGTCTCTTGGATATTTCTGTAGTGGATAGAATCGTTTTTTCTTTGGTAGTTGACAGAGTCGTTTTTTCTTTGTTTGTGGGTTTCATAGCCAGTTTAATCGCGTTTGGTATTGGATATTCAGTTCCGTCGTTGGAAGCATACTCGAGAGGGAGTAAGATTGACTCTAATCTTCCGCATATTGCTCATTTTATGGCTGTTCTGGCTAGTTCAGGTATGACACCTGAGAACGTTTTTCGTTCTTTGGCGAGGGTGGGAGAAGATTACTCAGTTAGCAAGGAAGTGACAGAGATAATTGGAGAAATCGAGTTGATGGGATCTAACCTTAATTCGTCTCTTAAGAGGATTGCCAGTGTTTCACCCTCTAAAAGATTTGGGACTATGCTTAATGGCGTAGTTTCAACGTCCAATATGGGCGGTGACCTTGCGGATTATTCGAGTGAGCAGGCGAGGAAGTATAAGGAGGAGCAGGTGGGGAAGATTAAACGTTTCCTTGATAATTTGGGGGTTATTGCGGAAAGCTATGTTGCTTTCATGGTTGCTGCTCCACTTATGTTGATTATCATGTTGACTGTCATGTCATACATTGGGGGAGCAATCACTCTGGGAGCTCTTAATCCAGAAGACCTTTTGAACATCCTTACTTTTGTGATTTTGCCAACTGGTGTTGCTTTTTTGATTTTTATGGTGGATAGTATCACGCCTTTGAGGTGATTGTGTGGGAAGAATAACAAAGAAGGCAAAAATCATAGTTGCTGCTGTTTCCTCAATTGTTGCTGCTGTTTTTTTCCTTTTGTTACTATTTCTTTGGCCGTTGGAATTTGATGTATATTACAGCGAAATCTTGTTGGTTGCTATTCTGATTGTCACAATTCCTTCGGCGATTGTTGACACAATTCATTCTCGTTGGCTAAACGGTATCGAGAAGCAGATGCCTGTTTTGGTTAGAGGCGTTTCGGAGATTCAGGAGACTGGATTGACTTTCATAAAGGGATTTGAGAGAGTTGTAGAAGATGAAATGATTAAGTCACCGTTGGCGGAAGAGGTGAGGAAGCTCACACTTAACATGTCGTGGGGTTTGAGTTTTGAGGAGGCACTTCAGAGGTTCAGAGACAGAATTGGGTCAAATGTTGTGAATAGATTTTGTGCTTTACTTTTGGAGGCTAATCGTTCTGGTGGTGAGGTGCGGAAGGTTTTCACTGCTACGGCTGGTTTTATGGAGGAGATGAGGGAGTTGGAGGAAGATACGACAACTCAGATGAGGCCTTATATTATCATTATTTTTGCTGCCTTCTTTGTTTACCTGTTCACTTCGATTATACTTTTGCAAACCTTTTTTGTTCCAATGGAGGAGTATACTGGAGCGCTGGAGGTAGATCCTCTATTATCGCCTGGGGAATTCACTAATTTCTTCTACAGGACTATGATGGTTTCTGCGATTTTGGGTGGATTAATGGCAGGTAAAATAGGTACGAGGAGGACTTTGGCTGGGTTAAAGTATGCTATAATTCTGTTGATTCTTGGGTATATCATATTCTTCTTTACGATTCCTCCAAACTGGAGCGATATAGACGTCATATTTGGTGGTTTGATTTGAGGAAGTTTAGAGGGAACAAGAAGGCGATTTCTCCGGTTTTTAGCACAGTCATTTTGGTGTTGATAGTGGTCATAGGAATGAGTGCTGTTTTTTCATTTTTTGTTGGCTATGTTAGTGACTATCAGAGCGGTAGGGGAAGCTCTGTTATGGAACTGCTGGAAATCGAAGATGTGTTCTTCGATCCTGATGACCATAGCAGTGTTGATGTTTGGTTGTACAATCACGGGGAAATCGAAGTTGAGTTGGACGCGGTTTTTGTAAATGGTTTACCAGTGAATTTCACTTTTTACCCAGCCAGTGCTAAAGAGCTTGGGGATTTTGATGGGGATGGGGTTGTGGACATTTTGACTTTTGCGCATGCAAAGTACAATCTGTCCTTATGGGTGGATTGGGATGCAAAGCCAATCCATGTTTTCAGGTTTGTTACTAAACGAGGCACAATTGTGGAGAGGGAGTACTTCACACCGGAGGTTTAGGGGATGCGTGGATTTATGTTGAGGAGATTTTTGAAAGATCAGAAAGGTGCTTCGGAAATTGTGGGGACTGCGTTGTTTCTGATTATTTTGTTCTTCTTCTTCTCGAATGTGTTTTTGTGGCATAATCAGATTACTAGTAAGATGGATCAAGTTGTTGCTGACAGGATGAACTCGGGGATTAGGATGGACGTTTTTTCTGCTGAGCCTGATATTTGGTTGACGGTTGATAATGTTGGTGGTTTAGATGTGTGTTTGTCTCGGTTATGGATAATTACGGATGACGAGCATTTGTATGCTGATTTTGGGTTGGATGTAGTTCATATTGGGGCTGGGCGCCAATTGAATATTACAATAAGTAACGTGACTGGACCCGTCAGTGATGGTGAGGTTCAGGTGTTTGGTGATTTGGATCCCATTGTTGTTCAGTACCAGCCTCCTGTTGGTTACACGACTGTGTTTAGAATGATTACTAAAAGGGCTAACACTGCTGCGTGCAGCTTAACGCCATAATTTGTGTAGTTTGCATAAATTCTATGGCTCTTATTTTTCGTTTCATAATCAGCGACCGAAATTTCAAAACTTTTTTTATCATTCGTCTATAGATACCACTTTTTTGCCATACCTTTTTATACAATAACAAAATTGTTAATAGCAAGATTGTTCTTTAATCATAACTGAAATTAAGAAAGGGATGTAAATGAAGCATATTAAGAGACAAATTAGGCGGAATATTAAGGCTATTTCTCCTGTTTTGGCTGTTTTGATGATGATTGCCGTTGCCATTGGCGGTTCTTTGGTGGTTTACGCGTGGGTTATGGGTTACATTGGCTTGTCAACCGAAAGGTCAGGACAAGCGATCATGATACAGAACATAGCCAACGATGGGAATAACTTACTTGTCTATGTGCAGAATGTTGGTGAAGGCATGGTACAGATTGAAGAGTCAGGTTCTCTTTACGTGAATAGTGTCCTTGTGGACTGTATTATCACCGGCGTGACGGTGTCAGATGGTCTTGCAACACTTAATCAGGGAGACACTGCAACCCTAACTTACTTAGATGGAGCCGCTCTCCCAGGACAGAAAGTAACCGCAAAAGTAACAACGCTGCTTGGCACCTCCGCAGAAAAGGTTGACTATCCAGCAGGAAGCGCAAAGATAGCGCCTGCTCTACACCACTTCGAATTTCACACTATCCCAACTCAGACCGCAAATGTTCCTTTCACCATAACTATCACTGCCATAGACCAATATGGTAATCCGTTTACAGACTATACTGGCGTTAACACACTGAGTGCTTCAGGTGGAACCATAAGTCTGGCTGCAACTGGGTTTTTCTCCAATGGCGAATGGAATGGTCAGGTAAGTGTTACAGCTGCAAGTCCAAGTGTAACATTACATACTGCTGGGCTTTCCAAAACAGGAACCAGCAACAGTTTTCAGGTTGTTTAGTCCTTAACCTCAACATTTTCCGTATCAAAATTATTTCACCATATCCTTTTATACAATAACAAGATTGTTAATAGCAAGATTGTTCTTTAATCATAACTGAAATTATGAAAGGGATGCAAATGAAGCATATCAAGAGACAAATTAGGCGGAATGTTAAGGCTATTTCTCCTGTTTTGGCTGTTTTGATGATGATCGCCGTTGCTGTTGCAGGTTCTTTGGTGATTTACGCGTGGGTTATGGGCTACATCGACCTATCAGCCGAAAGATCAGGACAAGCAATCTTGATACAGAGCATAGCCAACGATGCGACAGACACTGATTTGCTGGTGTTTGTGCAGAATATTGGGGAGGGGGTGGTACAACTTGAACAAACTACCTGTCTCTACGTTAACGGAGAAATTGTAAACTGTACTATCACTGGTGTGACGGTGTCAGATAATTTGGCAACACTGAATAAAGGAGACGCTGCAACCCTAACTTACTTAGATGGAGCCGCTCTCCCAGGACAGAAGGTAACCGCAAAAGTAACAACATTGCTTGGCACCTCCACAGAGGCGTATGAATATCCTGCTGGAAGTGCACGCACTGTACCTGCATTAGATCACTTTGAATTTAGCACTATTGATAGTCCTCAGGTTTCTGGTGTATCTTTCACCATTACAATTGAGGCTCAAGACCAATACGGTGAACGTTTTGATTACACGAGCACCTGCGATTTGGTTTATTCAGATGGAACGATAGCCCCAACTGTGACTGGTGCTTTTAATCATGGTGTCTGGACTTCCAACGAGGTAACTGTCACAGGCGCGGCTGAGGATGCAACAATAACAGCAACGGGCACAATTGAAACTCAATATTCGGGAACAAGCAACCAATTCGAGGTTGACGCTCCTGTGATGTTTGTTTCTGCTGGAGATGGTGGTAGGGGTGGAACCGCAGTAACGCCTGCTAATAGAAGATCGCCGACATATCCCCCAGACTTGGAGGCAAATGATTTAATTCTGCTTCAAATTGGCATAAGGGACGGAACCAATTCTCCAGACCAAAGCCAACTTGCGTCGGCGGGATTCACTCTATTGTATGCAGATCAAAGTTCATCTACAGATATGGGGCAATGGATTTACTACAAGTTTAGTGTTGATGGAAGCGAAACAGGATCTCTAACAATTCCCATAAATGGAAATCCGACGAATGTCATATCATGCATGTATGCTTTCCGCTATGTTTCAACCTCAAACTTCAATGAAGACGGAAGCTTTGGTACTCAAGAAAGCGATGTAATCTACGCAGAGACTGTGACTACCTATGGATCGAGACGGCTTGCTGTTTCTTTTATTTACATGAAAGGCTACGAGTCTACTGTTGAAGAATTTACAGGTGGAGACTGGATAAAACAAGCAGAATTCCAAAATTCAATATCTGGCACTTACGAGGATGCAGCCATTCAATTGCAAACGGCAGAAATGATTACAAGTGGACAAATATCTGGGGGTACCTGTAGGACCGATGATATGATCGATCAACAAGAAGGCTGGGGCATAAGAGCATTTGCACTTATTCCTCAAGACTAAACTAGGGATCCCACAACAGTGTTATGCATGCTCATGAGAACGAGCAAATCTTTTTTCTTTTTCTGTTTCACTAATATCCCAGCAGACAGCTGGGACAAGAGGTTTCACACTCCCAACCTTTCATCTTTTCTGGAGGCGTCTACAACTTCAACAGGGTGTCTCGGTTGTTTGGAGCGTTTATGGCGTCGGTTAAGCCTCAACTAGAAGCAGCCGGTGTCCCAGAAACAGAGCCTGGACTCTACGACACAAGAGACCTAGATGCCATACGAGGCTGGGCAAAGGAGTTGGCTAAAAAAAATAAACGACTGACTGTGTGAACTTTGGTAACAAGACTTGTGCTGTGCTTTCGGTTTCCAGAAAAAAGTTAGTTTTCAACAATGAACTACTATTAGTAATCTGATATGCCGCACAGACGTGTGAACAAATAGACAAGAAAATTTTGCAGTAAATCAAAAAAGCGAATACAACAGAAGAGGAACCTATGAACATCGGCAAAACCTTGTATGTCACAGACAGAAAAGCTTGGCGGGAGTGGCTTTCGAAAAACTACGACAAGGAACCTGAAATCTGGCTAGTTTACCCGAAGAAGCACACCGGCAAACCGCGGGTACTCTATAACGATTCAGTGGAAGAGGCGTTATGTTTTGGCTGGATTGACAGTACAGTCAAGAGAATTGATGAAGATTTTTATGCTCAACGATTCTCGCCGCGAAACCCAAGAAGCAGTTATTCTCAGGCAAACAAAGAACGATTAGCCAAACTTGTAGAACAGGATAAAGTAATAGCTTCGGTGCGAGCGGCAGTTGGAGACATTCTTAATGAAGAATTTGTGATGCCGCCTGACATTTTGAAGAAAATAAAGTCTAACAACAAGGCTTGGGAGAACTTCAGAAAGTTTTCACCTGCATATCAGAGAATCCGAATCGCCTTTATCGATGCCGCAAGAAAACGACCAAACGAATTCAAAAAGCGGCTAAATTACTTCATCGAAATGACTGAAAAAGGCAAGCAGTTTGGTTTTGGGGGAATAGAGAAATATTACTAGGCTATTTGGTGCCGGGGGCGGGATTCGAGCCCGCGACTTCTGGGCACCTGTTTTAGGAGATTGCTCTCCAGATCATGAGTCTGGCGCCATAGCCAGGCTAGGCTACCCCGGCTCCCTGTTTCTTTGCTATTTTGATGGATAACCGTGAATTAAGGTTTTCTGGATTAAATCGGTTCTGGCGTTGCAGTTTCTGGTTTTGGTTAAGTTTTTGTTGGGTTGGATGCGTCTTATGTGGCTCTGATGTTTAATGTGTGCTGTATCTGTTCTACAATAACGCTTGTTCAGGGGATGCGGGTTCATATGAATACTATTTATCTTTACTCAATAGAAACTGTATTATGGGTTAATGCTAATTGGAAAAAACATTGCTAGATTCTTATTAAGGCTCCTCAAAGAATATAAACTATTCTTGCATATAGTAGAGTTTGGTTTAAGGTCATGAGACGCTCAAAATTGGAGATTCACATCGACATTCTTCGGGCTTTGGCTTACCATGGAAGATTGAAGCCAACCCATATCACGTATAAAGCGAACGTAAACTGCAGTGCATTAAAAGAATGCCTGGGTTTTCTGCTGGAGCGTAACCTAGTTAAAGAACAAATAGTCGGCAAAAGAAGGAAAAAACGAAAAGTCTATGCCATTACAGAACTAGGTCTAACTGCACTCCGAAACGTCAAAGAAATAAACCAAGCTCTCCACGTATTCGAAGAGCCAAACATGCCCGGAATCGACCTGTCATACCAAAACCAGCGCACTCCATTCTAAACAACCCTCTAGGTCCTGTACGCTTTTTCGAAAAGCATCTAACTGCTGAAGCCTTAACCCTTAGTTCACCACTGAATGTAGTATCGGTGATCTTGGGTCTTCTTTATTCTGCCGAGAAATGCTCCGGCAAAATAGTCTAACCACATTTGCTCTTGACGATCTAATTCTGCTTCTCCGCTTGTCACGGCGTTGTCTTTTGAAATGGCTCCTGCTTTTCTAAGCTTATGGAGAATCTTGTAATGCATCTTGAATTGAAACCCGGAAAGGGACAATCGTAAACCTTCTTGTGTTTGTTCGATGTTTTCAGTGTATTGAAGACAAATGGCAAATGTTGTGGAATGTTTTTGTCATTTATCTTTGCTGAAGTTCCACCTGAATATAGTATATGTGTTGCCCATATTTATATGCGGTTGTAGTTTTCTGTCCCAGAGTTAGAAATTGTTACCGTGAATTGCTTTGTTAGGACTGATTGGGCATGTGACATTTAAAAAAAGAATTGTGTGTTTGCTGCTTGGCTGTAGGTCACTTGGTTTCTTCGTTCCACTTCTCTATCTTGAGTTTGTCGTCTCCTATAGAGAAGCTGATTTTCACTGGAACTGCAGAATCTGTTTGGAAGGGGAACATGCTGTCTTCAGCCAGATCTACAGGAACATAGATTAGATATTTGTCGTCTTTTCTTTTGAACAGTCGCCCTTTTGCTTTGTTAACCATAAATGGCACCGACCAAGAAGATTGCAGGCGGCACGCGTATATTTAAGGATTTTATGCTTCTGTTGGCTTAACTAGACGTTACTTCGACCATAAGTCAAATTTCTGTTACACATCAAAAATTCAACTCTAAATGATACATTTCTCTGCCACTCTTTGAATTTTTCATAGACCCATTTAGCATTCAATCAGCTTTTGCCGCCAACATGCTTCTCAAAAAGTTTCTCCCAATCAATCTTGATCATCGCCACAATTATAATAATCAAGAGAGCGGAAGTGATAACCGTTCCCAACAATCCTGACCCCTCAAACAGGGTTTTAATTAATTCGATGGACTGCTGACCACTGTAAGCCAGAATAAACGTCATCAGCATCTTACCTAAAACCGCGGGTATGAAGGCTTTCCAAAAGGCGTACCGCATAACGCCTAACGGAATGAACAGCAGGTCGTCAGGTAGAGGCGTCAGGGCAAAAAGAAAGATTGCGACTGGCCCGTAACGGTCAAAGAGTTTCACCATGTAATCCATCTTTCTGCGTCTTTCCTTGCTCACCACTGTTCTTCCATAGTAGCCGAGCGCGTATCCTGAGAATTCGCCGAGGGCAGAGCCTAATCCGCCGCTGACTGCGACAAAGAAGGGGTCTAGGACAGCGCCTAACAGGTAGATTACGATTGTGTAGGGTATGGGGAAGATAACCGATACGGAGCCGATGAAGCTTATGATGAAGACGCCGAGGTAACCGAATTGATGACCGAATTGCTCCATCCACTCTAGAAGCCAGTTCCCCCCTGCCTCCAAGATATGCTGCATATATTCCACGTTACCAATGTTGCTTTAACTTTTTTCGGAAAAACAATCAACAGAAATGATTATTTGCTCCGCGCACCCAACTGTAAACAACAAGACTTTTGATTAATGATGTAAGAAAGTTAATATTGTAGCGCAAGAACCCGAGAAAAATTAGGGACGAGTATTCAATGGAAAACGGTTTCACAGGCAAAATCTTACGAGTCAACCTGAACACAGAAAAAATCTCGTTTGAAGCATTAGAAGAGACTTTCTATCGCCGCTATTTCGGAGGCAGAGGACTAATCTCCTATGTTCTGCTCAAGGAACTAGAGCCGGGAATAGACCCTCTTGGTCCAGAAAACAAGCTTATTTTTGCTTGTGGTCCCGTGACCGGCGCGCCCGTCAGCGGAACTGGACGCAACAGTGTGGGCGCCAAATCGCCTCTCACAGGCGGATATGGAGAAGCTGAGGCTGGGGGTTACTGGGGGGCAGAACTGAAACGGGCAGGCTTCGATGCCATCATTGTTGAGGGAAAGGCGTCAAGTCCCGTTTATTTGTGGATTAAAGACCAGAAAGTGGAGCTTCGGGATGCTTCCAGTCTGTGGGGGCTGGAGGTCAGGAAGTCTCAGGAAACGATTCGAAACGAACTGGAAGACAACAGGGTGAAGGTGGCTCAGATTGGTCCCGGAGGAGAAAAGCAGGTACGATATGGATGTGTTATCAATGATCTGCATCATACGGCTGGACGATGCGGCATGGGGGCAGTTATGGGTTCAAAAAACCTGAAAGCCGTGGCAGTCAAAGGAATCAACAAAGTTCCAGTTCGCAAACCAAAAAGACTGGCAAAACTCGCCAAGTGGATGGCACAAAACGTGGAAAGTCTCGCTTACGGTTTGCACACCTATGGAACAGGGGATGGCATGGATGTCATGGTGGAGACTGGAAATCTTCCTATCCGCAACTTCAGGGACGGCGACTTCTCAGAAGTGGACAATATTTCTGCTCAGGCTGTCAAAGAGAATGTGCGGGTTAGGATGGGAACCTGCTTCGCTTGTGCTGTTGCCTGCAAAAAAGTGGTTAAAGTAACGGAACCGTGGACTGTGGACCCAGAGTATGGCGGGCCTGAGTATGAGACGTTGGCTTCTTTGGGTTCAAACTGTGGAGTATCTGACCTCAAGGCAGTCTGCAAAGCCAATGAACTGTGCCAAAGATACTCTATAGACACCATAAGCACAGGAGCTACAATCAGCTTCGCCATGGAATGCTTCGAGCACGGCTTACTCACCAAAGAGGATACAGGCGGAATGGACCTGAGTTTCGGAAATGCTGAATCAATGGTTAAAATGGTTGAGATGATCGGCGAAAAACATGACTTAGGTGCACTATTGGCTGAAGGAACAAAACGCGCTGCTGAGCAAATCGGAAACGGCGCAGAGGAGTTTGCGGTTCACGTTAAGGGACAGGAAGTTCCCATGCATGACCCCCGACTGAAACGAGGCGAAGCTCTGGGCTACGCAGTGTCTCCGACAGGGGCAGATCATGTTCACAACATCCACGACACGTTCCTGTATCCTCATCTTCCAAAAAAGTATAACAGCCTCGGAGTCTTGGAGCCTGTGCCCATCGAAGATTTCGGACCCAAAAAGGTGCGGCTGTACAAGATTGTTGGCGAGTGGCGTACCCTCAACAACTTTCTGGTTATGTGCCTGTTTACGCCATGGAGCGTCGTACAGAAAGTTGAGATTGTGAGGTCAGTTACGGGATGGAACACCACAGCCTTTGAGTTGATGAAGGTTGTGGAGAGAGGAAACACGCTTACAAGAATCTTCAACAACAGGGAGGGCTTCACCGAGAAAAACGATTGGCTTCCCCCCAGATTCTTCAAACCCAAAACATCAGGCGCCCTAAACAAAACCGCTGTAGACCCTGAAGCGTTGCAGAAGGCAAAACTCACCTACTATGACATGATGGGCTGGACCGAACAGGGAATCCCAAAACAGAGCACACTAGAAGAACTGGACATCGGATGGGCTGCAGACAAAATCTCTGCACAATAGCTGGCATGTTTGATTTCATGTTGGTTTTAGGGTTAAAATTTAACCCCAAACCCAAAGGTTCTAAGCTAAGCAGATTATTATTCCCCCTGCAGCCATGAGAGCCACTCCCAATGCCACAGGGAAATTGATTTTCTCAGATAAAAACAGGGCTGCAAATATAACCGCAAAAACTACGCTGAGTCTATCAATTGGTGCTACTTGAGACACTTTTCCATATTCCAATGCTAGAAAATAGAATATCCATGATGCAGCTCCTGCTAGACCTCCAAGAGATATATAAAACAGAGATTTTGAGTCAAGAGTGGTCACTGTATTCATTCTCCCCGTTACCAACATGAGAACAACAATTGTTCCAAACATTACTCCTGCCCGAACTCCAGTAGCAGTTATGGAATCCACACCTTTGAGACCTACCTTTGCAAATATTGCCACAAGAGCGGCAGTTATCGCAGAAAGTAGAGCATATATCAACCATTGCACAGTCATTTTTTACCATCATTTTGATAATTACTTGTGCTTGAAAGTTAAAAGTTTCCTTGTCGCAGAATGTTGATTACCATAAAATTTTGTTTTGTGTGTCTGTCAGTCAGCATAGTAGTAGTGGTTGTGTCAGTCAGTACAGTTTTGTGTTGCGTGGTGTGTGTTGCGGTGTTGTGTGGTGGCGGTTGTAGGTGTTAAAGGAAAGAGAGAGGGAGAGAGAGAAAAGAAATGAAACGTTTAGACGTTTAGTCGTTCAGGAGAAAATATTTTTGGGTTTGGGGTTAAATTTTAATTTTCTCTCTTTCCTGCACGCGCTTTTTTCGTCAACTGAGTTATATTCAAACACCTGAGTACGAATGCGTGTGAGTTTTTTGCTCATTATATAGGGGAGTCTGTCAGTCAGTGGTGTGTGTGAGTGGGGTTAAAATTTAACCCAACCAACCAAAAACGATGACGGCACGATGCAGTTTTCCTATACAGAACTTTGTGATTCGATAATTTGATTAATGTTTATCCACAATATATGAATAAGGATAAAAATGATCGATATACTGCTGGATCCTCTAACTGGATTATTAGACGGTTTAATTTCAGGCGCAATAGCATTTTTCGTAGTCCTGCTTCTAGCATTTTTCTACAGGTTCTTCACAAACGAAAAACTACCCACCTTCATCGGAATAGCTTTCGGATTAGGTTTTTGGGGATTCACAGGAGGACTAATAGATATTTTTCAACAACCCACCGTAGGAGAGGTAATCAGGATACTAACAGTGCTCATCTTTGTTGTTTGGGGAGTAAACACTGGCGACAAAATCGCAATTAAAATTCCCCAAAAAGGAATAGATATAATTAAGAGAATCCGATCCCCAAACAAAAAATTCACAAACATCAAGCTTCCCCAACAACGTCTAATATTTGATATTGCCTTAAAACCAAAAGTGCCCAATTCGCTAAAAGCAGAATTATCAGAAAGAGAATTTACTCTACCCGCAGACCTTCCCCAAGAAGCTATTGTTAAACGAGTGAAAAGACGTTTGATCACAGATTGGGGATTAGGAGATGCAGAAATTGAACTAACTCAAGATGGAAAAATTTCACATTTCTCTGTAGCAGCGAAAGAAGAGGGTCTTAGTGTAATTTTGCCTACTGGGAAAATTGCCATACCCATAGAGTGTAAAATATTACCTTCTAATCTTGCAATTGGTGATTTTGTGACCGTTTTTCTGGAAAATAAGCAGGTTATTGAGAAAACTGAAGTTAAGGGAATAGATGAAAAAAACAAGGTTATAACAATTTTTTCTGATCCGAAGAGCCTCAAAAAGATAAGAAATAGTAAGGCAAGATTAGTTATTGCTTTGCCTATCAGTGTTCCCAAGCCGCCTGATTTGAGTGTGGAGGGCGAATCTGGAGTTATTGAGGAGTTCAAAACAGATACAATATTGAACTCTTTAATTGGCGTTGGGGTGGATCGTAAGGCAGCAAGAGAGATTGTTGATAGAGTTCGGTATAAGCTTTGTAAATTGGATCCACCAGTTCCTAAGCCTGCAATTAAGAAGGCTATAATCGAAGAATTAGAAAATGAAAACTCTGAAGCTGTGAAGAAATTTAAGAAAAGCAGAATATGGAAATAAAACAGATTTTTGCTGCCTTTTTGTTGTCAAAATTAAATCAAATTAGCAATATGCCAACAAAGATATTGTTTGAAGTTGCTATTCCTATTAAGAGTTTTAAGCATTTGTCTGGCATCTACAAACTCAAAGTTTAGATGAATCTTCAACCCAGTTCATGCGCTGTACAAAATGTCATCACACGCTACATGTGCTCTTGTGATACACGTACTCTGCGAGCAATGTAGTTGTGAAAGAAAGAATAAGAATATAGGCAAAAGTGAGTTAGGAAAAAATTTGGGTTTGGGGGTTAAAATTTTATTTTCCTTTTTTCAGACACTTGGAATAAAAGTCATTGTAGTTAGATGCCTTTTCCTGTCTATCCATGCTTCTTTGGTATAAGCTAATATCCGTCATTTTTTAATTAGAGGTCATCTATACAGGGTAACGTTTGAGGGTGCAAGGTTTGGCTGTGAAGAGACAGAAATGGAGCGAAGATTTCGGTGAGTGGTTCCGCGATGTGCTCATAAACGCGGGCATAATGGATTACCGATATCCCATCAAGGGCTGCGGAGTCTGGATGTCCTACGGCTTCAAGATAAGGAAAAATGTACTCGATATTTTACGATATTTGCTGGATACCGCAGGACATGATGAGACCCTGTTTCCGTTATTGATTCCAGAAACATCCCTAGCGCAAGAGGCTGCTCATGTTAAGAGTTTCGAGGGAGAATGCTTCTGGGTAACCCACGGCGGCTACGACAAGCTAAAAGTCAGGTATGCGCTGCGTCCCACAAGCGAGACGGTTATTGCTCCTATGCTGAAGCTGTGGATTCGCTCCCACGCAGATTTGCCCCTGAAAATGTATCAGATCGTGAATGTTTTCCGCCACGAAACCAAGGCAACCCGTCCGATTCTGAGGATGCGGGAGGTAGAGCCATTCAAGGAAGCCCACACCTGCCACGCCACAGCCGAAGAAGCCGAGCAGCAGGTACAAAAGGCTGTGGAGATCTACAAAATGTTCTTTGATATTGTTGGCGTTCCCTACGTTGTTTCCCGAAGACCAGACTGGGACAAGTTCGCCGGAGCGCTTTACACAATAGCCTTTGACCTGTTGTGCCCCGACGGCAGGACTCTTCAAATTGGAACTGTGCATAATCTAGGGCAAAACTTCGCCAAAGCCTTCAACATAACCTACGAGACCAAGGATGGCAGCCAGGAGCACATCTGGACGACCAGCTACGGGATTTCTGGAAGAGGAATCGCCGCAGTTTTGATTGCCCACGGAGACGACAACGGTGTTGTTTTGCCTCCAATAATAGCGCCCATACAGGTGGCTATCGTCCCTGTTCCATACAAGGGAAAAGAGGAGCAGGTGAACGAAGCTTGCAAAACTGTTGCCTCCAAACTTGAGGACGCCGGATTCCGAGTTGCGCTGGACTTGCGGGGAGAGTTGACTCCCGGAAACAAGTTCTATTACTGGGAGCTGCGGGGCGTTCCCATCCGAATCGAGATAGGCCCCCGAGACTTAGCGGATGGGGTGGTGACTATTGTCAGGCGGGACACGCTGAAGAAGCAGACATGGAAGATGGATGATGTGGTTTCGGCTATGCAAACGTTTGCGGAAGAGATGACCCGTGACCTGAAGGCAAACGCTGAGGCATGGATGAATGAACGAGTTTACCGTGTTGACAGCTTATCCGAGGCGAAAAGTTTGCTGAAAAAGAAAGCAGGAATAATTGAGGTTCCGTGGTGCGGCAAAGACGAGTGCGGTCATAGCTTAGAGGAAAAAGTTGAGGCACGGCTGCTAGGATTTCCCGAAGACACCACAGAAAAAGTTGATGGAAGATGTCTGGTCTGCGGAGAAAAGGCAGTTAACGTTGTAAGGGTTGCCCAGGCATACTAGCATCGAGAGAAGCTGTTTAATACGTTGTAACCACAATTTCTAAGAAAGCATAACCCGTTAAGGTATCTCATCAGATGAAGTGGAGCTTGGAGGCTATGGATGGTTGCTGACAAAATTCAAACAAAGAGTTCAGTTGCAGTTGACCTCTATAGCTAAGGCACTTCATAATCTGGGCTTGTCCCCAAATCATGTAAGCATCCTAGGAATAGCCTTTGCCGTGCTTTCCGCCATCACCTACTGGCAATGGAAACTTAATCCCCTCCTTCTGATACTGGCGCCCATTCTGATGCTTACCTCTGGACTATTTGATGCTCTGGATGGGGCATTGGCGAGACTGTACGGGGAAGCCACAAAATTCGGCGGATTCTTTGATTCCCTTCTTGACAGATACGCCGACGCAATCGTCATCTGCGGAATCATCCTCGGCGGATTAACTGAAGTATCGTGGGGGCTCGCCGCGCTTGTAGGCTCCATGCTGGTCAGTTACGCTCGGGCAAGGGCAGAAGCTGCGGGAGTGAAAATGGAGTCCGTGGGCTTAGCTGAACGGGCAGAACGCATAGTATTACTGGCATTAGTAAGTTTCCTCAGCTTTGTTTGGCTCGACGCTCTATGCTGGGGAGTTCTTATTCTCGCGGTCCTCACAAATCTGACTGTAATTCAGCGGGCAATCTATTTCCGCAAGGCGTCGCAATGACACAAAAAGAAAAGATTATTTTGGTTTAGCGTCGGCTTCTTCTTGAGGTGCCTTTTCTCCGCTCATTTTTCGAGCGCACCTTTACTACGCCACGATGCACCGCGCATGAAATACAGTAATATGTTGTTTCTGTGCGGCTGGCAATGTATGTGCCCTTTTGACGAAGTTCCTTGTAGAGGCGCGAGTCCACTAAGGAGACTCTTCGTGAGACTCGTTTGGCTTTGTCGCGGGGGACTTGCTGACCGCAACCTACGCACTGAACCAATGCGCCTTTGCCTTTGCTGCCTTTTGCTCGTCCTCTGGATTTTCGTTTAACTGGCATTACTTTTCCTCACTGTTGTATTTTGGATGGGGCTTATTAAGTATACAACGACAAATGTGTGGGTATTTTTTATCCACAGATTTTTGTCAGAGACACCTATACCTTGAAGTCTAGTATTTTGATTCGGGATTAATAAGAATGTCGTTAAACAACGGCAAAGTATCTTCTATTTTTAGATAGGTGATTTCAGCATTTATTTGAAAAATATGTAATATAAAGAACTGTTCCTTTAACCCCTCGCGCGCGCATGCGCAAAAATGGAAAACATGCTAAGGAATACTTGTTTAAGCCAATTATAATTACGCATCTCTTCTTGTTGGTTCTTGTCTCCATGCATCAGGACTTTGAAATTTTACTATGGGGTAATCGAAATCCAATGCATCCCTTAAATAAGCTTCAAACTCCTCTTTCGAACGTTTCTTCACGGACACAGCATCCCCAGTATACTCGAGTGCTTTTGATAGCTCTTCACAGGAAACCTTTAGGTCTTTGATTTCAGCTCTAAGTTTTTGTATACTCTTCTCTTTTCTGCGAATATTTCTTTGGACTTCTAACTTCCGTTTTTTCCTCAAAGAGGCTAAACGTGCGTGCAATTTCTCCTTCTCTTCTAGCAAATCAGCTTCTTCGCGGACTAATTTTTGCAAAAATAGATAAGGCTCTTCCTCAACGAGAGCAACTACCTGTTCATTCTGCATTGTCTGCTTTTCTATTACGGATAATTTCGACTCCATCTTATGTTATCCCTTAAGATGTAAGACAGAAAAAACTATAATAATGAAATTCTGACAGCCAGAATGTATCAAAAATCGCAATAATTTGTTAGTGTATGATTAAGCATCACCTGAAACGGTTCATATACCTTACGTTTTTACGAGTTAACAGTCATTCTGCTCATGTGGGGAAGCTTCAGTGAACCCTTTTCGTGCTGTCGCCAGATTTAGGCTTGAATTCAAAAGAGAATTAAGTGAGTGCGGTTTTAATATGCTAAAGTCAATTGTATACGTGAAGAATCGGTGATGTGCTTTGGGTCGGGTTGGTAAGGGCGTTAAATGCAGCGTGGTAGGCTGCGACAAGGATGCAGTTCGCTCTCTTCCTAGAGATAAGGTGAGCGCCGCGGGACTGAAAGTTGATAACGCTAGGCGCTCCTACCTCTGCAGGCTTCATTACAAAGAATACAAGAAGGGCTCCAAAAAGGATAAGATGCTTGAGCAATGGAGGTTCAAGGGCTGAGAATTCTACAGTTGCATTCGAACTTCATAGAGTACGAAGTGGTAGAGAAGGAGATAGCGTTAGCCGAGGAACCTGAGAAAAAAAAGGATCGCCTCGAAGAACTCGCCGTACTATTCACCGCCGTCGAAGAGGGAGACACCGCAGATGTCGCCAGAAAAGCGATGGAAAACACCAAAGCCTCCCTAGACAAACTGAAGGTTAACAAGATTCTGATTTACCCCTACGCGCACCTAAGCAGCAACTTGGCGAAACCAGCCGACGCCCTGAAAGTCATCAAAGAAATGGAAGAAATCGGCAAACAATTGGGGTTTGAAACATATCGAACTCCCTTTGGCTGGTGCAAACAATTCTCGGTTTCTATTAAGGGTCATCCATTAGCCGAGCACCTCAGAATCGTATCCTCTGAATCGGCTGAGGAAGAGATTGTCTGCGAAGCCCTGAAGGCGGAGGAGAAGCTCAAATCATTCTGGTATGTTCTGCAGCCCGACGGGGAGCTGATTCCAGTAAAACAATTCCGTTTTAAAGGATGCAAAAGCTTGGAGAAATTGTGCAAGTACGAAATCAAGAAGGTACGCGCTGTTCACAAGGTTCCGCCTCATGTGCCATTGATGAAGCGGCTGGAGATCGCCGATTATGAGCCTGGAAGCGACCCCGGCAACCTCCGATGGTACCCTAAGGGACGTTTGATTAAATCGCTGATTGAGCGGTACGTGACCGAGAAGGTTATAGATTATGGCGCAATGGAAGTTGAAACTCCAATCATGTATGACATTCAGCATCCAGCCATTGCCCATTATCTTCAACGTTTTCCTGCGCGCCAGTATCTGCTGTGCTCTGATAAGCGGGACTTCTTTTTGAGGTTCAGCGCCTGCTTTGGTCAGTTTCTTATGGTTCATGATGCCCAGTTCAGTTATCGACAGCTCCCTTTGCGAATCTACGAGTTAACCAAATATTCTTTCAGAAGGGAGAAGAGCGGCGAATTAACTGGCTTACGCAGGCAACGATGCTTCACGATGCCTGACTGCCACGCTTTGGTTGCTGACTTGGATCAGGCGAAGGAGGAGTTTCTGGTCAGGTTCAAGCTTTCCATGGGGATTCTGGAGAACGGCTTGGAGCTGAGCAAGGAAAACGATTACGAGTTGGCGATAAGGGTAACGAAGGACTTCTATGAGAAGAACAAGGAGTTCGTTCTTTCTTTGGTGAAGCTGTTCGGTAAGCCTGTCTTGGTTGAGATGTGGGAGGAAAGGTTCTTCTATTTTGTTTTGAAGTGGGAATTCAATTTCGTTGACAACCTGAACAAGGCTTCTGCCCTCTCCACCGACCAGATTGACATAGAGAACGCCAAACACTACGACATGACCTACGTTGACGAGAAAGGCGAGAAGCAGTATCCTTTGGTTCTCCATTGTAGCCCAAGCGGCGGCATCGAACGGAGCGTGTATGCCCTGCTGGAGAAGGCGCACAGAGAATCACTGAAGGGGAAAGCTCCGATACTGCCGCTGTGGTTGGCTCCCACTCAGGTGAGGATAGTTCCTGTTTCAGAAAAGTTCGAGGATGACGCTGAAAAGCTGATGAAACAGATCGAAAGCAACTGCATACGGGTTGACGTGGACGACAGACCCCTAAGCCTAGGCAAGAAGGTCAGAGCAGCCGAGAAAGAGTGGGTAAACTACGTTATTGTCATTGGCGAGAAAGAAATAAGCTCTGATGTTCTGCCGATCAGAGACAGGAAAACTGGAAAGAAAGCCCGAAACATGAAACTCCAAGAACTAATAGACGAAATAAAAGCAGAAACAGCAGACAAACCTTTCAAGTCCCTAGCCTTGCCGAAGCTGCTGTCAAAGAGACCACAGTTCGCATTTTAATTCACATCTCAGACTCGGTTAAATTTGAATAAAACAGAAATAAGGATCGGCAATCCAAGCGACGGCAAACAGTTAATTAGCTTCTCTGCAATCTTAAAGACAAAAGCGAAGTTGGGGTTTCGAAATGTTCCCGAAAAAGCTTCGGTTCGCTTCAAAGTTGAATCCAGTCTGGAAGGGCGTGGCTAAGCAGCTTGTAGAGCAATGCGAGAGATGCAACCAGCCTAGGCTCTACTCGGTCTTCGAAGCCTACATCTCAGGCGACAAACCCAACTGCAAAGGCTGTAGCACTGCTTTTCGGTTAGCTCGTCCATTGATTAAACGGTTGTTCAGCAAGACGAATCTGACAGAGGCGGAAGCGAAGAGGCTGCTGGCTGACACCCTCATCCGCAAGAGTATCCTAAATGTTGTCCGCGGCATAAGCCACTTCGGTTTACGCACTCCACAGCCCACAGCCGTTCCAGTTGTCATCGTGTGGAACTTCACGAACCGTTGCAACCTCTATTGCCGCCACTGCCACCAGAACTCAGGCGAAGCCGAGGAGGGGGAGCTAACAACCGAAGAAGTGCTTCAGGTAATCAAAAAACTTGAAGCCGCTGGAATATCCATCCTCACTTTCTCAGGCGGCGAGCCGCTTGTTCGTTCAGACATTTACACTGCCATAGAGGCTGCAGTGGATGCTGGAATGCTTTGCACCATAGCCTCAAACGGCATGTTGATGACCAAACAGGTTGTCGCCAAGCTGAAGGAAGTGGGCATCAAGCGTGTTGAGATTGGTCTAGACGGATGTACCGCGGAGACCCATGACTTCCTCAGGAACATGCCTGGCGCCTTTGAGGCTACTATACAGGGAATCAGAAACTGCGCCGAAGCAGGATTCGATGAGATATGCGCAACAATGACGCTGAACAAAAGGAATGTTGATGAGCTCCGGGGCGTAGTTGAGTTGGCGGAGAAATTGGGCGTCAACAGATTCTACCTGAACAGGCTTATTCCAGCGGGTAGAGGAAAAGAGGCGATTGACCTTGATGTCACAAGAGAGCAGAAGATAGATGCCCTTGAGTACATTCACCAGAAGTTCTGCGATAGCGTGGCGCACGGTGAAGGCATCCAATGTTACGCCCGGGGCATGACCTACTATGGCAGACTGGGTTTCGAACGGTCAGAAGGCAAGGTTTTCACTGTCAGCGAGGCGTTATCCGGCTACGGTAGGATGTGGAGAGAAAAATTCGGCGATGACGTTGCTGAGATAGTCAGGAAGTATGCCGCTTGGTTTGGAGGCTGCTCAGCCGGAATCACCTATGCTGGACTGACAGCGAGCGGGGACCTAATTCCCTGTGTCCCAGCACCCATAAAGCTTGGCAATCTCCTGAAAGAAGATTTGGAGGACATCTGGGTCAACAACAGGCTGCTCAATTATATGCGCTGCAGGGGCGATCTTAAGGGTGCATGCGGTAGATGCGCTTATAACTCGTTGTGTGGTGGATGCCGCTACACTGCCTATGCAATCAATGGCGACTGGTTGGCAGAAGACCCCAGCTGCCCCTTCGGACCCGGCACCAAGAAAACAACTAAATAATGATGAGCCTCAGGGAATACCATAAACGTCAAAATTTAAATAGATAGCAAAATAGTTTATGGTTGAAGTTTCACGTTTGGAGGATTGTTTGGTATGCCTGATGAGCTTCTAGTTTACATCGATGGCAAGTTTTATCCTAAATCTGAGGCTAAAATCTCTGTGTACGATCATGGGCTCCTGTATGGAGACGGAGTGTTTGAGGGAATCCGAGCCTACAATGGCATAGTCTTCAAACTGAAGGAGCACATAGACAGGCTGTACATGTCTGCTCACCCTATCTTTCTGGAGATACCTCTAACCAAAGCTGAGCTTACTGAAGCCGTGCTGGAGACCCTCAAAAAGAACAATCTAACAGACGCATACATCCGCTTAGTGGTCACAAGAGGCATCGGAGACTTGGGGCTCGACCCCAGAAAATGCCCCAAACCCACAATCATCATAATCACTGAACCCAGACTTGTGTTGCATTCGCCTGAAAAGCTTGAGAGAGGGATAAGCACAGTGATAACTTGGGTGAGACGAAATTCTGTGGATGCTGCAACTCATGAACTAAAGTCCCTTAATTACCTAAACAGTATATTGGGCAAAATTGAGGCGAACAACAGTGGTGTGGATGAAGCCCTTTGTCTTGACAAAACAGGGTTTGTCTGTGAAGGTGTCGGCGAAAACATTTTCATAGTGCAGGACGACAAACTTTTGACTCCGCCGCTTTCTTCGGGTGCGTTAGATGGGATAACAAGAGCATTTGTTATCAAATTGGCTAAGAAGATGGGAATTGAGGTTATAGAGAGAAACATCACTCCTAACACGCTGTTCACTGCCGACGAGGCGTTTTTCACTGGAACCGCTGCAGAAGTGGCGCCTATACATGACGTGAACGGGCGAGTGATAGGACTTGGAAAGCAGGGTCCAGTTACGAAGCGCATAATGCAAGAGTTCCTGAAGGCTCTTAAGGACCCGAATGAGGGGACGCCCATCCGATAGAACCTGTGAGTGAAAGTGTTTAAGGCATCCTGCCCATTTTTTGTTTTGCGAATATAACCGAGTTTAGGGTGTTTCTACGGTAGTGCCTGCTGTATGTAACCGAGGTATCCCTCTGGGGTCTTAACATAAATTCCAACAGTTTCTCCTCGGTGACCTGACCAATTCCACAGACACTTCAATGTGACAGTGTCGCTTATTGAAAGTATGTACGGTGTGTCTGGCGATTCTATGGACACTTCTTCCGTTGTGTAGTCTTCATACATTATCTCAACAACTGTGATGTTGGCTGCCTCAATCGAGTTTTCAGAGTTTTTAACAGTAATGCTGAAGCTTGACAAAACAGACGAGTCAAAGGCGGTGTCTGTGATCGATAATTGCACTGGTTTAGGTGTGGTTTGAGTTAGATGGTATTCATAGCCTTGTGATGTGTACACGTTGACTGTGACGTTCATTCCCCTATAGTATGTCCAGTCCCATGTGCATACAAAGGTTGTAGATGTGCCGGTGAGAAGTGTCACTGGAATCGATGGAGTTGTTTCACGCATGTCAACATCTGTTCCGTTCTCCATGGTCAAAGTTATCTTGGTAACTTCAAGATCGCTTTCAGAAGCTTCTGGGTTCTTTATGGTTACGTTGAAGTGTTGGGTGTCCGTTGTGGTGAAAATTGCGGATGAGATTTCAAGCCCAACTGAGGCGGTCTCAATTTCGTAAACTGCGCCTGACCCTTCTTCAGCCACGATTATGACTTTGAGGGTTTCGCCAG
>JASFHP010000014.1:0-35931 GCA_050123155.1 Candidatus Bathyarchaeota archaeon
AAGTGTTGGGTGTCCGTTGTGGTGAAAATTGCGGATGAGATTTCAAGCCCAACTGAGGCGGTCTCAATTTCGTAAACTGCGCCTGACCCTTCTTCAGCCACGATTATGACTTTGAGGGTTTCGCCAGCGTAATCTCCCCAGTTCCAATCGCAAACGAATGTTTCCTCTTGCCCCTTATCCAGTTCGTATGGCAGTTTGGGATTCACGGTTGAAATGGTGTGGATTTCATTGTCTTCGGTTGCAACCGAGATTTCTGTGATTTTTGCTTTTGTGGGGGAGTAGGTTGGGTTGAGGATGGTTATGTTGAATGTTTCCGCGTTTTGCATGTTTATGTCGACGTCAACTACTGAGAGTGTGGTGTTTTCTGGGACATTGATGTCGAGATTTAGGTAGTAGCCTGCCAACAGAAGGTATGAGAAGATGGAGCCGATTATCATGGCTAGAAGTAATAGAAGAATAAGGAGAAGCTTTGAGATGGCTTTTATGTTTCGGGCTGCTTTCAATTTTTTCCTCTCTTAAACGGATACCTGATTACTGTGTTGGGTTTGGAAGTTTATTATAAATGTTTATGGAGTATTTTAATTCTCTCTTGTTTCAGTAGCTTTTTCAGTCCCTCACTTCTCTGCTCATACTATCGGTTTCTTCTGGCAGAGAACGGAGGTTAACAAGTTCGGATCTTACATTGAAGGTGATGTCTCTGTTTTGGGCGAGCACCTAAAAGAAGCAGCACATAAGTTTTCGATTTTCTCTCTCTTGCTTGTTTACTGTTTACATCAAACCAGAAGAACGTGCTTACTGGCTTTCTTCTGTGCCCATATTCACTGTTGGCTCTGGTGAAGTGTAGGCGGAGACTCTCACATTTCTGTAATAGATGTTCGTGGCTTGTGATGCATCAGCATCATTTGTAAATATAACTCGATCAAAATCGTCGCTGAAGTCATCTAAAATCAGAGAGTAAGACTGCCATCCTCCACCGGCATAACCGTAATGGTCATTGATTCCCCAGTCTTGGGTTCCACATATTCTGTAGAACCGATTCTCGCTTAGGCTGCTGTCTGTGTCTAATCCTATTCCGTTTATTTCACCCCGAGTTCCGTTGCTGAGGAAATCGAAACGGATTGCTTGACTTCCATCGCCAGCGACATTCAGGGTTTTCATTGTTGCTTTCCAGTTATTCCCCCACATCCTCAAAATTGTATCATCGATTATCTGCCATTGCGTTGAATCGCTATCCTGGCTGCCTCCGTGAGTTATCACGCCGTCGCTGGTGAAATCTACAAACAGGTCGAAGGTGTTATCTGGGTTGCTTTCTGAGCTGGCAGAGGGATTTCCGTAATACATGTAAATTGTTTTTGTGGAAGAGGCTGAAATAGATGGAACCTTAACCCACACTGTGGCGGAATTCGATGCGACATAGCTTTCAATCCAGTAGGGGAGGGAAGTTAGTTCGTCGCTGTCAGTTAACCGCAAATCGGAAAAATCAGCATTCATGTCCGAGTCGTATTGAACGTTAAGCTGAACTTGATAGTTGCTTAAATCGTCAGAATTCAAAGTGTTGTCAATTGTTACCGCTTTTCTTTTTGCCCAAGACTGGTCGTACCACATTTGAGTTGGAGTGGTGTGTGTTTCTTCTGCGGATAGACCAGAGGTGCTGACCACTTTTATCTTGTATCTTGTGCCAATCTCCCAGGAGTAATCGATTGTAATGGTAGCGGAGTTTTTTGCCTGAACGCTTTGTTCAACAGAGTTTTCTACTTGATCGATATATATTGTATCAACTTTTATGTCAGCGGTACCTGTGTTTCTTATAATCAACTCCACTTGGTCACCATCATAAAAGCGCACATTTTCAATGATCATGAAACCACTAGCTTGAGTCATCTGATTTGTGGCGGAGCTTTGGATCCAAGCATAGGCGGCTATTCCTGCCGCCACAACAATAACAATCAACAGTAACGATGCCAAAATCGGAGAAATCGCTCTCCTACATTGTAGAAATTTCCATAGATGACGATCAGAGTTTGTATTCTCTATATGCATTGATGCACACTCGGCTAATATTCGGATTCAGACGGCAACACTTAACACTTCAGAAAATGAATTTCATATTTCCAATCCATCATCTCCCCCTTCCTTCTTTGACAATTTATATAACAGTCTGACGTGAAGTATCTGCGGAGATATCGTGGAGAGGGCGCTTGTGCATCTGCTTACCCTTAAGGACTGCTCCTCAAAAGAGATTAAGGAGCTGATTGACAGTTCGCTGGAAATCAAGAAGAACCCCGAGGATTACGAGTTTGCCTTGGAAGGCAAGTCGTTGGCAATGATTTTTCAGAAGACCTCCACGCGGACTAGGCTCTCCTTTGAGGTGGGTATGACTCAGCTGGGCGGACACGCCATCTATATGGATTGGGTGACCACGAATCTGGTCTTAGCGGATCTGAGGGATGAAACGCGATCTATTTCGGGATTTGTTGACGGCATCATGGCTCGGCTACTGAAGAATTCGGATTTGAGGGTTATGGCTGAGGCTTCCCGGGTTCCGGTGATTAATGGTTGTGACGAGAAGTATCATCCCTCCGAGGTCATCGGCGACTTGGTGACCGTAAAGGAGAAGCTGGGGCGGCTGAAGGGGCTGAAGCTTGCGTATATTGGGGTGCACAACAATGTCTGCAACTCGTTGATTGTGGGCTGCACTAAGGCGGGAGTGAGGATAGTGACTGTTACGCCTGTTGTGAATGAAGCTTCGTTTGATGAGGAGCTGATGGAGGCGGCGAAGACCACGGGCTTGTATGAGCATTCGTTGGATGTGAAGGCGGCTGTTCAGGACTCTGATGTGGTGTATACGGATACGTGGGTGGACATGGAGTTTTTCTTGAATCCCCAGTTCAGGAAGGAGAAGGAGAAGCGGGTCAAAACTATGCTGCCGTATCAGGTTAACAGGAAGCTTTTGGGTGACAGTGACGCGCTGATAATGCATGATATGCCTATTCATAGGGGCTACGAAATAGCTGATGACATGGTTGAGAGCCCTAACTCGGTGATTTATAGTCAAAGCGAGAACAGGCTGTATTCGGCGAAGGCGATACTTCTGAAGCTTTTAGGCTGAACTGGGTTTTTTGTTGTTTTTGGTGTGCGGGAGATGGAAAGGTTTTATTATTCATGATTCATATATGTCGTTTGATTCAGCGTTTCCATAATCTGCTACTTAGGAAGGGCGTTTTAGGCGGGAAGAAGCTGTTGAGCTGTTCTCGTTGTTTATTCCCCTGCCGAAGAGAGTACATGTGTAGTGTATGTGGCAGCGTTGAAATGAAATAAAAGTAAGCGGGTTGAATTTGAGAATGTCCGATGAGAAAGAATATGTGCGCGGCTTGAGGGATGTTGCTGCTTGCCAAACTCAGAATAGTTTTGTTGATCCTTTGGGTGCGCTTTATTATGTGGGGTATGACATTGACCGGCTGTTGGGGAGAGTGTGCTATGAGGAAGTTGTTCATCTTTTGTTGTACAAGAGGCTTCCTAGCCAAAGCGAGTTGGAGGCTATCAGGTCAAAGCTTTTCTCTGAGATGAGTTTGCCTAAACAGGTAATCCGCAGTATTGGGAAGGCACCGAAACGCAGTCATCCCATGGAAATTTTAAGAACTGAGGTTTCGCATCTTGGAGAGTTTGACCCTGACCCCAATGACCATTCTGAGGCGGCTAACATTGGGAGAGCGCTTAGTTTGGTGGCAAAGGTTCCCGCGTTGGTGGCGGCTATCTATCGGGTGAGGAGCGGACAGGAGATTGTGGCTCCGAGGAAGGAGTACAGTTTTTCTGAAAACTTTCTGTACATGTTTCGGGGGAAGCCTGCTGATGAGAAGGAGCGGGAGTCGATTGACCGTTACATGATATTGCATGCTGATCACGGGCTTAACGCCTCTACGTTTGCTGCTCGGGTGACCGCCAGCACCTTGTCAGATATATACTCCGCCATAATCTCTGCAGTTGGGGCGCTTAAGGGTGAGTTGCATGGAGGGGCTAGTGAGAGGGTGATGAACATGCTGCTTAACGTTAACAACCTTGAAGAAGTGGAGGCTTACATTCAGGGGATGCTGTTTGACGGAAAGAAGATTATGGGGTTCGGTCACCGGATCTATGTGACGAATGATCCTCGGTCTAGGCATCTGAGGAAGGTGAGTAAAGCCTTGTGTGAGCGCAGCGACAGGATGGACCTGTACCGGAAGGGCAGAAGGATTCAGGCGGTTGTTCATAAGGAGAAGAAGATTTATCCGAACGTGGATTTCTATGCGGCTATAGTTTTGAATGCTTTGGGGATTCCCAAGGAGTTTTTCACGTTGTTTTTTGCCTCCAGCAGAGTAAGCGGGTGGACCGCCCACATACTGGAGCAGTACTCAGACTCGGTTCTCCTCCGCCCAACATCACGCTACATCGGCGCATACGGAACCAAATTCGTCCCCATCCAAAACCGACATCCAAAAAACCAGAAGGCAAAAAAACACAGAAGAGAAAGTAGACGTTCTTAGAACCAAGTTCAATTAAGAGCTACACTCAGCAAAAGCAATACTCACAAAACTACTAAAATAGCCTGCAACTCAAACCACACTGAAACGTGAAATCCCCCAAGAATGCACGCTGTTTTTTGGGTTTTGTTTCTGCAGATGTTGTTCAGTTAAAGAAAGTGTTTGTTCAGTGAGTTAATTGACGAATAGATGGATGGGATTAAACCATGTTTCATCTACTAGTACATATTTTGGATTCTGAATCGATAAATACGCGCCTTTTTCTTACAAATGACTGATGGAAATGGTTCGGCTTTTACGGTCTAAAAGAGCGATTTCTCCAATTTTAGCATCGTTACTATTAATTGTTATTGTTGTGGCAGCAGGAATAGCCGCTTATGCTTGGATCCAAGGCTATGCAGGGAGTCAGACCTCCACAGCTAGTAGCTTTTTTGTGATTGAGAATGTGCACTGGGATAGAGCGGGCAACATTGACATAACTGTGAGAAACACGGGTTCCGTTGGCATAACAATCGATAAGGTGTATGTTGACGGTTTGGGTTACTCGGTTGAAGAAACTGTGAGTGTTGGCGATTCTGAAATCGTCACCATCGCGTATGCTTGGGTGAGTGGCGAGAAATATGAGCTGAAAGTGGTTGAAAAATCGGGTCTTATGGCAGAGAACACCTTCAAAGCGCCGTCTTCAATTTGGCTTATTGGTTGGGCAAAACGTGTGAAACTTACAATTGACAGTGATGATGTGGATGGTGTGTTAACCGATTTTCCTGTTCTTGTTCATCTTAGCGCTTCTTCAGGAATAAGTGGCGGTGATGTTTCTTTCATTTTTGACGAGGTTGGAAGTAATAGCAAAAAAATTGCAGTAACAACAGCAGGTGGAACGGAGTGCTATGTTGAGGTAGAGGAATGGGATTCTGGTAATGAACAGGCTTGGCTGTGGGTCAAGGTTCCAAGCATAAGCAGCACTGCAGATACAGACCTTTACTTGTACTACGACACAGACCATGCAGATAACATCGCTTATGTTGGGGACACCACTTCGACGCCAGCCGAAAATGTTTGGGACAGCAACTTCAAACTTGTAACTCACATGAACGATAATCCAGACACATCTTCGATTCAGGACAGCACGTTGAATGGTAATGATGGAACAAAAGTTTCTGCAGACAACCCGATGCAGACTGATGGGATAAGTGGCAAGGCGCAAGATTTTAGTGGCGACTATATCAGTTGTGGGGATGACGGTTCCTTAGAGCTTGTTGACACGCTTACGTTAGAGGCTTGGATTAACCCAGACTCGTTGTCTATTAATTCCATAACGGCGAGGGGACAAAGCTACTGGCTTCTTGTGTTATATGGTGAGTTAACGTTCTATAGGTTCCAAGAAGGCGGCGGTGGAAGCTACTTGCGTGCCTCTGGAGCCCTTCCAACGGGAACGTTTTCTCATGTAGCTGCCACATACAACACGTCTGCCACAGACGAAGTGAAGATATACGTTGATGGGCAACTGGTTCTGGAAGGAAGCTTAGATGGGCCAATCGCCAGCGAAACCGACGACCTGTCAATAGGAACCTATCTGACATACTCTTACTTCCAATTCGACGGAACCATCGACGAACTCAAAATCTCAGACACAGTCCGAAGCGACGCTTGGATAAAAGCCAGCTACGAAAGCGGAGGAGACAACCTGCTCACTTTCGGTAGCGAAGAAACTGGCTAATGTATGTGGCTATCCGTGAGCTGCCGTGAACACAATCCCAACTGTGTGATTTGTCTGCAAAGTGAGAACAGGTTGTACTCGGCGAAGGCGATACTTGCCAAGTTGCTGGGATAACGCTGTTGTGATTCAGTAGAATTGGATATGTCTGATTGTTTTATGTGAGTCTGCTGTTCCATGGCAGGAACATAGTGTTCCTTGAGTAGAACTAAATGTGGCACTTTGGTCATGTTATTGATGGATGATTAAGGAAATGTGTAACTTAGGAATGGAAAAGGCTCTCTTTCTGCTGTTTGTTCTATGTTCTGTTGTTGTTTCTGTTCCAGTTGTTGTTGAAGCGGAGGCTGGGACTGTTGTTGTTCCGGACGATTTTGTTTCTGTTCAGGAGGCGGTTGATAACGCGGCTGATGGTGATGTTGTTTTGGTGAAATGTGGAACGTACAATGGCAGCGTTGCAATAGACAAGCAGATAATGTTGATTGGAGAAGACAAGACAGGAACGGTAATTCAGGGGGATTGGAGCTTGGGTGGAACTGTGGTTTTGGTGGAGCATGATGACGTTGTTGTTGAGAAGTTGACCTTGAAAGCCGCCTATGATGCTGGTCCACATGGGAGGGGAGTTCATCTGCTTAACGTTAAGGGCTGCAATGTGTCAGACTGCAATTTTGTGTCCAGTGTCGGAGTTTGGCTCTATGACGCTTCTGGCAGCACAGTGGAGAATAATCATGTTGATGGGACAAAGGCGGGTATGCCTCCAGTTGCTGGAATAAAGCTGCAGCATTCAGAGGATAACAGAATCGTCGGAAACAGCGTGATTGAATATAAGTATGGTGTTGGCATCAGTCTCGAATCTTCAGACAGGAACATTTTGGCTGAAAATCAGCTTTCGAACAATTACAACGGAATATGGCTCAAAGACTCAAACAGCAACAGCGTCACAGACAATGAAGTTACGGTGACTTTGGATGTGTTTCTTAGTCTTGCAGACAATGTGATGCTCGGCTGTTACGGCATCGGGCTTCAGCAATCTTCCAATAATTCTGTTGCAGGTAACAGTTTTGTGGATTGTCCGAAAGGTGTTCGCATCCTATCCACATCATGCTACAACACTGTAGAAAATAACGTCATCTCAGGCAGTCACTATGTTGGAGTTGAGTTGGCTGAAGATTCGAACCACAACCAGATAATTGCCAACAACTTAGTGGATAACGGAGTTGGAGCCAAGTTAGTTAACGCCTCAAACAACGCTGTTCACCATAACAACTTCATAAACAATAGCGTGCTAATCAGTTCCCGCTCAGAGGATGAACCTAACTTTTTTGATGATGGAGCTGAAGGCAACTACTGGAGCAACTACAACGGAACAGACGGCGACGGCGTAGGCGACACACCCTACATCATAGACGAAAACAACCAAGACAACCACCCACTAATGAACAAAATCCCAGAATTCCCACCATGGACAATCATACCACTATTCCTAACAGCCACCCTTTTTGGAGTAATAGCCAAAAAGAAATACAGCAAAGGCAACACTCACAGAACTACTAAAATAGCCTGCAACTCGAACCACACTGAAACGTGAAATCCTCCAAGAATGCACTTGCTGTTTTTTGGGTTTTGTTTCTGCAGATGTTGTTCGGTTAACGAAAGTGTTTGTTCAGTGAGTTGATTGATGGATAGATGGATGGGATTAAACTGTGTTTCGTCTACTAGTACATATTTTGGATTCTGAATCGATAAATACGCGCCTTTTTCTTACAAATGACTGATGGAAATGGTTCGGCTTTTACGGTCTAACAGAGCGATTTTTCCAATTTTGGCATCGTTACTGTTGATTGTTATTCTCTGTGCTCAAATCCCGCGTGTTACTGCATCAACCACTCCGTCAGTCATGATAACAATCTATAGAGTACAAAAAGTTGATCCAATAGAAATTGAATTATTTGAAGGTGGAGCAGATTGGAACTATAAAATCACTCTAACCGATTCTGAATCGTCACAAGAAATTGTTTTTGACAACTCAACATATTATGATGAAGATGACAGAATTTTTTATAATTTGCATGATTTTCAATCAGTCAAATCCTTGAGTGTTACTATTCAAATTGACCTTTATGAAGCTGATTTCTTAGAGTCAGAGACCGCTGATATCAGCAGTAGTGAACTGAGAGAGAGTTACATTGGATATTACAATCTAACAACAAATTTGCTGACCGGAGACACAGTCGAAGATAGTGACGAGTTCTATAAAACTTCGGGAGATTTTGATGGGAGTACAGAGGTTGATGAGAATGATGCACACCTCTGGTTTTCTATCTCTGACACCTATGAACTGCCAGTAGCTGATTGCAGGTTGATTTCAGGAGAAGATTATGGAGAATTTTATACAGGAACAGAAGTTAAATTCGATGGATCAGGCTCAGAAACTTCCAGCTCTTCAATTACGAGATATCAATGGGATTTTGATGCTGATGGGGTTTTTGATGCTGAAGGAGTTCAAACAAGTTATACATACGATGACGTCGGAATATATTTAGTGACTCTGTTAGTGACTGATACTTTTGATGAGGTTAACGCAGACACCTGTATTATCTCAATCATTAATCAATTGCCACATGCATCTTTCTCATATTCTCCATCAGCACCAACATTTGAGGATCAAGTGAGTTTTTATGATGCCTCAGAAGATTATGACGGAAACCTTGTTTCTTGGTTTTGGGATTTTGGAGATGACCAGTCATCAGAGGAAAGAAATCCGATTCACAAGTATGAGGACAAGGGTACTTACAGTGTGAGATTAACAGTAACTGATGATGATGGAGCGAGTAATACGATAACTAATTTGGTTGAAATTGTTAATGTAGCTCCAACTTCCAACTTTACTTATTTTCCATCCAGCCCTGTGATGGGAGAAAGCATTCAATTCACAGATGAATCAATAGATCCAGAGAATAAATTAACCACTTGGGCGTGGGATTTTGGAGATGGATATACAGTATCTACTGAAGATGCATCACACAACTATGAAGAAGCGGGAACCTTCACTGTTACGCTAGTTGTAGCAGATGATGAGGGCGCGACTGGTACAATATCAAAGGAAATAACAGTGCACGAAAATTTGAGACCTACTGCAAGTTTTACATGTTCTGTCACTGAACCTCATGCTGGTGAAAACCTGCAATTTACAGACACATCAGAAGCTCTGGACGGTTCGATTGTTTCTTGGCATTGGGAATTTGGTGATGGAGAAACATCCACTGAACAAAATCCAATACATAAGTACACTGAAACTGGAACATTCACACTCCAACTCATGGTCACCGATGATAAAGGTGCAACAGCTACCATTTCTCAGTCTATTGAAGTTAAAGAAGCTCCTCCACCATCAGATGCCCTGGAATCTGTCTCTGAACCAGAATGGATGCTCATAATTCTTGCAATTAGCGTAGTAGCAATTATAGGAATTGTTTTAGGACTAAAAAGAAAAAATAGAAAACAACAACCACCCCCCGTGTGAACTTCAGCCCAAACAGTTGTGCTGCGCAGAAAAATTCAGAAAAAACCTATTTTTCAACAATCTACTACTATTAGGACCCTAATATGCCGCACAGAAGTGTTTGTTTTTAGCCTTTGTATTTGTTGACCATGGGCATTTTCCAGCCGATGCCGAAGGCTTTGGGTGTGATTTTGATGCATGGTGTTGCTTGTCGTCGTTTGTATTCTGAGGCTCTGACTCGCCTGTAGGTGTCTTCCACTGCTTCTTTGGGATAGCCCAGGTCAATGAGGTCTTGTTTGCTTCTTCTGTTCTCTATAATCTCGTCAACCATTGGGCTGACTATGTCAAAGTCGAAGGGGTCAAACTGGCACTCTTTAAGCTCAGGCGAGGGACGCTTCTCAAAAACACCTTTCGGAATCACTTGCCTGCCCTCTTTCGTGTTAAAATACTCCGCCAGCTTGTAGACCTCAAGCTTGCTAACATCACCAAGGGCACCAATTCCACCCGCCATATCCCCATACAAGGTACAAAAACCCAAAGCAACCTCAGTCTTATTCCCTGTGTTAAGCACCAAAATTTTCAGGTTCTTCAGCCTGTTGGAGATGTCCATCAGAATGTTTCCTCTGGCTCTGGGCTGGATGTTTTCGTCGGCAACAGGGTCATCAGCATTCTTTTTTACGCCAAAGCATCGCCGTATCTTCTCCAGCGGCTCCTCCAAGCTCTGATGGTAACTGTTGACAACATCCTGTATTCCAACCCTGACAAAACATATCCCAAGATTCTCCGCCAGCTGCTCAGCATCCGACTTACTATGGTCACTAGAATACTTAGAGGGCATGGAAACGCCGATGACATTCTCTTTGCCTAACGCCTCAACGGCTATGCACGCGGTCACTGACGAGTCGATTCCGCCGCTCATCCCAACCACAGCCTTCTCGAAGCCCGCCTTCACAAAGTAGTCACGTATCCCCAGAACTATGGCGCCGAACATCTCCCGAGTTCTATCATGCGGAGGAGCCTCAACCTTCTGGGCTGTGCCCTCTTCTAAGTCAATGTCCGTGACCACCAAATCCTCCCCAAACTGCCTGCCCAAAGCTATCAGGTTCCCCGTCTTGTCGACTGCCATGCTGTTGCCGTCAAAAACAAGCTCATCCTGCCCCCCAACAAGATTCACATAAAAAACGGGCACACCATTCTTGACCGACTTCTCCCTCAGCAGCCTGTTCCGCTCCAAGGTCTTTCCGATAAGAAACGGCGAAGCAGAAATGTTAACAATCAAATCCGCTCCCCGCTCAGCCAGCAAATCCGTGACCTTCACGTCGTAGCTGCTGTCCCAGAGGTCCTCGCAAATCTCCACGCCCAACCTGACAGTCTCGCCGTCTATTGTAACCGATACTGGCGCAATCTCCTCCTCTCGCGAGGGCTTGAAGTACCTGTCCTCATCAAACACATCATACGTGGGCAAAAGCGTCTTGTAGACCACACCAGCCAACCTGTTCCGACTGAAGATGGCTGCGGCATTGAACAAATCCTTCCATTTGTAATCAACAAAGCCAACCACCCCAGCGATGTCAACAGTGTTGCCGCTGATCATTTCTTCGAGTGCCCTCTTGTTCTTTTCAACAAACCCGTTCTCAAGCAGCAAATCCTGAGGAGGATAACCCGTCACAGCCAACTCAGGAAACACAACCAAACCTGCTCCGCGCTTTTCGGCGTCAGCAAGAAACCTCCGTATCTTCGCCACATTACCCTCTAAATCGCCCACAGTCGAATTTATCTGCGCCATGGCAACCCTCAACACGCCATCCTCCCTAAACCGAAAATGCAGAAACCCTATATCCAAACTTAAATGAATCGCTTCTAACTTAAAAAAGATGATTCTCCTACTGACCAAGTATCATCTTGGTGAACCGTTCAGGCTCAAAAGCCTCCAAATCCTTGTACTCCTGTCCCACTCCGATGAAGATGATGGGCTTTCCCGTTACATGGGCTACGCTCAGGGACGCCCCGCCCTTAACGTCAGCGTCAACCTTCGTTAATATGTTAGCGTCAACATTCACGCTCTTATGAAACTCCTCAGCCTGCAACACCGCATCATTCCCAATCAAAGCGTCAATGACCAAAATAGTCAAGTCAGGATCTACAACCCGCTTAATCTTAGATAATTCGCTCATGAGGTTGCGGTCAGTCTGGATGCGCCCCGCAGTGTCAATCAAAACCACGTTCACCCCCCGGGACTCCGCGTGACTAATGGCATCATACGCCACAGCCGCAGGATCAGCACCATACTTATGCTTAATCATCCGCACACCCAGTTTCTGGGAATGCTGCTCAAGCTGCTCAATAGAACCCGCACGGTACGTGTCAGCACCGGCGAGCACAACCGAGTAACCCTTCTTCATCAGAAACTGCGCCACCTTGGCTATGCTGGTGGTTTTGCCTGTTCCATTGATTCCCACAAAAAGAATCGTGTACGGCTCCTTAACCTGCCTCTTCCGCTCAATATCTTCTAGCAGATTGATTGTCTCTTTTGTGGTCAAAATCTCAATCAAAACATCATGAAGAGTGCCCTTCACCAGCTCTTTCCGGTCGCCCAGCCGCTTCACCTCAACCCCGTCCAGCCTCTTCTCCAGCTCGTCGGTGATGTAGTAGGCCACGGGCACCGCAACATCGTTTTCGATAAGGTTCAACCTAAACTCGTCTAAAATGGGACGCAGATTCTCTGCTTTCAGCTCAGTGGTTACGATCTTGTTGACGGCGCTGCTAAGCCCCTTTCTTAGCCTTTCGAACACCCTGCCTGTCTCCTTGTCTCAGCTTCGCCGTAACCTCTTCAAGTCTATCTCTGTTTTCCTGAATCCTTCCAGCAACCTGATTAAGCTGCTGCAGCAAGGCTTCCCTTGTCTTCTCCAGCTCAGCTATCCGCGTTTCCAGCTCCTCTTTTGCCGCCTTCAAGGTTTTCTCCACAGCCACCTCTGCCCCTATGCCCACAACAACCCTCTTCGAGGTTTCCAATCTGGCTTTAACGTAGGAGCCTCCGCCAATAGGAACAAAAAGCTGGGCATCCTTCTTCTCCGTCTCCAACCCCTCTAAGGTCATGCTTGAGATCCTCAGCTCGGTTAGGGCAGAGTTTGTCAGGTTGATTCTGGACTGAAGCTCATTGACTGTCTCCTCTAGGAAACGCGACTCCACAGCCAACCTGCGGAAAGTCTCTTCGTCACTGGACAGACTCTTCCGCTCCTGGAGTCATCTTCTTCACCAGAACGTCCTCAATCTCCTCTGGACTCAGCTCCTCCACCTTGGAGATGGTCATCTGATACCGCTTGACCCTGTGCTTGCTCCCCAACTCCATGTACACCTTCTCCACCGCATCCTCCGGCTTCAAGGCTCGAACCTCTTTCCGGAATTCCGTTTGAAAGTTAGGTTTTCTAATCTCCCCGATCACTCGGAAGACTTTGACTTCACTCATTTTACTTCACCACATCAAGGGCTTGTCCTATTATGAACGTTTCGGGTCCAGTAGTCAAGAACCCAGCCACAGCCCCATAACTATTACCTAAAAGACCTGTGGCTACATAAGGTACTCCGCAGTTGACGGTTCCCACATCCACAGGAACCTTCAACACATCCTCCAAAACTTTCCGCTCCCCCTCCTTCAGCATGGGATGCGCCAGCACACCCTTGTTTGTGGCGGTGGCAAGCGACCCCACATACGGCAATCCAGCTACCTCATTGGAGACCACCTCAACCCCCAACGTATCCCCTATCCTGTTCACAACCCTTTTCTTCAGCCTAGGATCAGCCACGGCGCCTTTGTCATTCGCCAACACCAAGTTCCCGTACGCGGTTTTCTTCGTGTCCATAACAGCCACATTAATGTCAGCGGCGGCTGATTTGATGGCTGCGACCTCCTTCTCCGTGGCGAATGGGGAAAGGATTACGCCATTGGAGTTGGAGCAGGCTAGGGCGCCTGTGACCAACGATTTACCCACTGTGGTGGCAACAACCTTGACTTTCAACATTTCCTCAACCTTCTTTCTCTTATTCTCTGGGACCTGCGGGGGAAAAATTGCGATTCTGTCGTTGACAAGCGAGTAAACCCCTATGCTGGCATTACCGAAAACATCAAAGAGGAAAAGCGGCAAATTCAGTCTCCTTCAGCAAGAAGAACAGTTACTACCCCTTCATTATCCTTGACCACGCGGACTCTGATCTTTCTAGGCGGCTTCTCGATTCCCCTGCTCCACAGTTTCTCGTTAACTTCATTGTCTATAACCAGCCTCTCAGGCTCTTCCTCCCCCTCAGCCTCTGTGCGGACCTTCATGTGTTTCATTACAAAACTTTTTACGATTCTTGCAGCTTTGGGGGCACGTTTCTTTCGTGGGACTATCCACGCCTTCCCTAGAGGAATCGTGTAGAACCTTTCTTCAACGATGTCCTCCTCTGGCTCCTCCCTTTCTTTCCTGCTGGCCTTCTCTTTTGCTTCTAGGAACTCCTCTTCTTCCTCTTCCTCAAGTTCCCCCTCTTCTTCCTCGGAAACTTCAGAATCTAATTCCTCTTCTTCTGGCTCCCCAGTTTCTTCTAATTCTTCTTCGAGTTCTTCTTCCTCTTCTAGCTCTTCATCAGCAACATCAACAGGTTCTTCCATCCGCGTTTCCCTCAAGCCTTTATCTTACCCTGTCTCCAGCGTCTCCTCTTCGGATTCGTTCTAACCCGCCCATTCGTTTTGGCTATAACCCATGTGGGAACAGGCTTCTTCTCTTTTCCAGCCTTGATGAGCCGCCGTTTTTTGGCTGTTGGTTTGTTTCTTGCCACTTTTACACTCTCCTAATCTTGTAGTCTCTGCGACCTGACTGAAGCCTCACCAGAAGCTCCTTCAGCTGCTCATCAGTTATGGGAATGTTTATTCTTCCCTGCTGCGCCAACTGAATCAACTGCAGTTCAAGCTGCTGAGTGAACTCGGGTTTAACCATGTTCAGGTTTGTGAGGCGACTCCTAGCTTCAGGAGTAAGTATTCTGCGAAGCAGAGCCTGCTTTTGCTTCTCGAGCTGCTGTTGCGCCTGGGATTGCTGCTGCTCCGCTGTCATCCTCTGCTGCAGCTCAAGCATCCTTCTTTTTCTGAGGGCTTCCAGCTCTTCTTCGCTCACTCTTTTTTCACCTAATATTTTTTGAGTTCGGGCACAGTTTTCTCCAGTTCCCTTTTCAGCTCAGTGGACAGCCTGTCTAGCAGCCGTCTTCCCTCACTGGTTACTACTTTTCCCTCATTTCTTAACGGTTTCACCAGCCCTGCTGTTTGAAGTTGCTGTATGGCTTTTCTGACTATGGCACCGCTTCCTTTTCTGGCATGTTCCGGTTTTGCTCCTCTGTCTATTCTACCTCCGTATTCAGCGCGGAGTTTCTCGATGCCTATAGGCCCTTTCACGTAGATTTTGCGTAGAATAGAAGCGCATCGGATGAACCACCAGTCTGGGTTCGTGGGTGGTCTCTGGGCGTGAATGCCAGTTTTGACGAATGGCGTCCATGCGGGGGGACTTATTTCATCCACTTCTTGTTTCAGATGCCTAGCTAGCCTCTCGATGAGAGCTGATGGAGGAACGTCGTAAGGTGTCGGCAAAGCTTCTTCTTCCTGATTTTTTCCTTCACTAAGGGAAAAGAGATGTCTTATATTAGTTTCGTGGTCTAGAAACTCAACTTTCCTGCACGGTTATAAACTTTTCACCCTTTCCTTGTCTTACGCTTGTAGAGGAGGAAGGTGTGACCTCGAACCTCAACAAGCTCCGACTCTGTCTGTTCGGCAATCTTCGCTGCAATGCTTTTTGCTTCCTCGTCTTTGAGGGCTGTTCTCAATATTTTGGCTTTGATCATCTCTCTTGTGTCCAACTGCTTGGCGACCTCGTTTATTATCTGGGTTGTTGCCCCCTCTTTTCCAACATGCACTGTTGGTCTCTCGGCGCTGAGCGCACTCTTTATTCGTCGCTTCATTTTGGGTGTTATCACGGTTTCTTCCCTCGTTTGAGTGGAATACGGGAGTGTCCGCCGCAATTTAAGCATGTTATTACCATGTGAGGTTCCCTTCTCTGCTGTATCCGGATACGACAGTTCACGCCCGGCAAAATAAAGCTTTTACATTTCCTGCAGATGAGCCGCCTGTACTCTTTGGGGAGCCGCAGTTGGGTTCTCATGGCTATCTTCCGCGCGATCTGGACGTAACGTTGAGCCAATTCAGGGTCTTCACGAATCACTTCCTTAGCTAAACCAAAGAGGGTGTGAACACGTTTGAGCGCAATCTGTTTAGTGGAGTTCATCGCAGATACCATTTCTGTTTAGTATGCATTAAGGTTTTACATGACTCTGTGAGGGCATGATGTAACTGTTTCAGCTTTTCTGCGTTTAGACCAGAAGGTGTGTTATGAACGCCGCGGTTATTGAAACGATTATTGACGGAATTAAATACTTGTAGCTCTTGGTTATGGCTGACCTGAAGTATTGGGCTGTGAAAACCAAACAAAGATGCGTTGGGGCGCCCAAATAGCCAAGGTACGCTGAAATGTAGAGTAAGCTTGCATTTTTTGGGATGAAAGTCACGGTTTCGGCGAGGATCGGAACACTAAGTGCAACTGATGCGGAGGGGGAGCCGAGAAGAAAACCTAGAACCGCTGGAACAGCTGAAAGCAGTATGATTTCGCTCAGGTTCATGTTTGTCAGGGCACTGCCGAGAATCTCTGAAGCTCCAGAAGCCAACGTAACGTTTCTGAGGAGTAACGCGGCGAAAGCCGCCAGCGTCACTTCCCATACTGTTCTGTTTTTCAGAACTTTCTGGAATGTTGTCATTTTGGTTCTTGTTATAGCCAAGAGAGTGATTGCCCCCACGAGTGTTGAGATTGCGATGTTCACGTTTAATGCGGCTGTAAGAATAATTGTTACGATGATTGGCAAAAAGGAATAGGCTAACCCTTTAAGGTTGGCTTTCGGGTTTGATTTTTTCTCCGATTCCGCATTTTTGATGTTTCGGATTTTTCTTAACCCTACAAAGTATCCAACTATAATCATAACTGCTACTACGAGGGCTTGTCTAACGATGAGAGCGTCTATGCTGGTTCCTGTCAAGGCGGCTGTCAGGATAAGGAACTGGCTCACGGGATAAACCGGTAAGATGGCGTGCCTGAACCAGATGTTTATGTAGGTTTTCTTTGATTCGTCAAGTCCCATCTTGTCCGCTTCAGCCTCAACCATGGGCGCTGACATTAGGGCTCCGCCTGCAACGGGCAAGAGTCCGATGACCGCTGGGAGAAGGCTCACGGTAACTTTGGGGTTTTTGATGAATCCGCCCAGGCTTCTGGTTAGAACATTAACTAACCCTGTTTCTTTGTAGAGTCTGCTCAGTAGCATGAGGAAGAAACTGGCGAAAACCAGCGTCAAAGTGACCGGGTCTATGCAGGTTTCAAATAGCACTGTTGCTGTTCCGGAGATTCCGAGGGACAGAAGGCTCATCAGAAACGCTGCAGCCGTTAACGAAACGCCTAAGCCCACTCGCCGATACATCAAAACAACAAAGAGGGCGATCGAAACGGCGAAAACAAGCAGCGGATTAAACAAACTCACCTGAAATACTTCCATCAGCCTGAAACAGAATACGTATCCCGTCACCTACAAAAACTTAACCCAGCGAAACAGCACAGAATCCTTTTTGGGTTCGGCGTTAAACTTTAACCCTCAAAACCCAAACTATTTTTCAACATTTCTTCAGATTTCTTCGTTTTTAACGTCTAGACTCATCTTTTCTGAGTAGACTTTGGAGAAGGCTGCTCCATAGATTATCAACAATGTAATTAGATAAATCCATAACAATAAAATCATCAATGCCCCTGCAGCCCCTGTCACTGATGTGATCGTGAATACCTCTAGTATAGCTCCAATGAGATAGTTGGTTATTGTGAAAATTGAGCCAGTAAAAACTGCTGCTAGCCTCACGTCTTTCCACCGAATAGAAAGATTAGGAATGTACTTGTACATAATCATAAACAGTAGAGTTGCTAATGCCAAAGATAAAATGAACTGAACTACTTGGAGCAGAATCAGAATTGTGTTTGAAGCCAATGGAATAAGTGTAATAGTGATGAAATCCAACAAGAATGTTGTTATTCCAGTCCAGACTATGACGGTCAATCCAAGTATTGAAATTAACAAGAATGGGGCGAGTTGACGTCTCAACCTTTGTTTTAAGTTAAGTTTCACTTGTGTAACTCCCCAAATTCCATTCATTGTATCTTGTAAGACCCCAAATGCACCTAATGCCCCCATAAGAGCCAAAACAATAGTGATAATCGATGTGACAATTGAACTGAACGGAGTTGCTGCCGTTTCCAAAATTTGGTGTATCAGATTGGCTATAGCGGGTCCCACAATAGTGGTTATCTGCTGCATTAAAGTTTGAAAAGAGTTAGTTTCACCAAAGAGTTGAGAGAGAATCAGCATTATGACGAGAAAGATGGATGGAAGCGGCATTATTATGAAATATGCCAGTGAAGCTGCACGTAATGAAGCATGATTCTCTAACCATTTAATAAAAGCAGATACTAGAATTTCAACAAATAACTTACGTTTCATCTTTAATCAACTGCTTGCATAGGTTATCTATTAATTTCTATTGTTAAATTTTTAGCAAAAAAGCATACATACAATTTTTTTCGTGGTTTATGTAGGGCGAGAGGAGAGAGAAAGAATGAGGGAGGCTTTTCGGTGTTCTTTTTCTAAAAAATCTTTGTTATAAGCTGAAATTATTCATCAAAAGATTTACCCACAACCTGCGTACAAACAACTTTTTCGCACTCTTTCAAGCACATAATATCATGAAGCTTATCCCGATTAACCAAACCAAGAACCACGGTACTTAGTTTAGCGGCTGCACAGTAAAGGTAAACGTTCTGGCTAATGAAGCCAGTGTCTGTTCCCGAAAAAAACCATTTCAGATCATCGTCTCTGAAGAGAAAATTTGTCATTTTGGAGTAATCGGAAACATAAACGAGCCCGACTGGAGCCGAGCGCATCATTTTTTGAGTGCCGATGTTCTCCCTGATGTCTTTCGAAAGAATTTGAATCAGTTGGTGATCCTTTTCGTCGTAGAGGAAAAGACCTTTCTTCATTGCAACATAAATTCTTATTTCCTGTGAATTACATGCAGACGGAGAAGTTCTTTTACTTTTGCTCCTTTTTGTTTCTTCTTTGGTAACTCCACAGGCAGCCCAGAGAAGATTTGAAAGTTCCTGATCTGAAAGAGGCTCATTCTTCCACTTCCTTATTGACCGACGTTTTCCCAAAGCCTTCATCAAAGGGAAATCAAGGTCTTTCTCTGGTGTGGGGAGTTTTAGGGTATTCGCCATAATAACGCATTGAGGTGAAGCAAATAAATACTTAACTATTTATAAAAAAAACTTGGTTGGAAGCACAATTTAATCTTGAAATTCTGGCTGTTTGGGTTTAAGGTTAAGATTTAGCACCCAAATCCACACCTTAATAAGTGACACCTGTATTATGTCAACTTGTGGAATTCTCTTAGTGAATGCTGGCAAAGCCTATTGCATTGTGTCGTTTATTTTGAGTGTTCTATTAGGAAAGTAATGTAAAAGGGAGGAGAGAGGTCAGAATATGTCTATGTCTGGGATTCAATTCAAAATGCTTCAACGAATTATACATAAATTTGAGAAAGCAGGAGCCATTTCTGAGGCGAAAGCTGTAACATTTGATGATGCTGATCTAGATCTGCAGGAACAGTATTGGTTAGGCTATTTTGCTGGAAGTTTTCTCGGCAGAATAAAGAAGACTAGAGACAATCGGTATTACATCTAGCCTGCACTACGAACAAAACAAACGGCAAGAATTTTAGAGGGGATTAAGCTTTTTATCCCCAAAACTTTGTTTCTATGTTAAGGGATAATGTGTGCTTGTTTTTGTGTTAGCTGAGGCTGCCCTTGAGACGGTTCCCGAGGAGTTGTGGAGTCATCCCGCTGTCAGGCGCCACTCCAAAAGACAGAGAAAGCCTCCACAGCAGCTTCTGCTTGACAGGTCACTTCATCACCAAGCCATGAAGAGGCTAGAAGATAACCTGAAGAGGGGACGTCCAGACATAACACATTTCGCCCTGCTTGAAGCCCTAGGCTCCCCCCTCAACAAGGAAGCACTGCTCCAAACTTACGTTCACACCTGCAGCGACTACGTCATCACAGTTAAACCCGCCACGCGGCTGCCCAGAAACTACAACCGCTTCATCGGACTCATGGAACAACTATTCCATCAGGGAAAGGTTCCGTCCACAGGCGAGACGCTGCTTAAGCTGGAACACAAAACATTACCGACCTTGCTTGCCGAAACAAAAGCCGACTACATCCTAGCCCTCAGCAGAGAGGGAAAACCAAAAACCCTCCAAGACGCAGTTTCCACCCTTCAGACAAAGCAGAGACCAGCAGTGCTTGTCGGCGGCTTCCCCCACGGTCACCTATCAGAAACTGCAATCCAGTTGGCGGACGAGGTTGTCTGCGTGGACTCTGAGATGCTGGAAGTGTGGACTGTGACTTCGAGAGTAATCTACGAGTACGAACGGTCTCTTTCAGTGCCCAGCAAGAGGCTCTGCAAAAATTGACTGGTTCATATTAGGAGCCTAATAGAGGTATATTGTTGAAAACAGTCTTTTTTCAGAAAAATCAAGCAACAAAAAACTTTGCTTTCCAGAGTTCACATACCCAACGTAACAAAACACCGAAACCCGATTATCAGCATGGAGCACCTGAGCCTGAAAGCAGAAACATTCATAAACCCTGTCTCCGATAAACTCAGCACTTAAAAAAAGGGTGAGGCATAATGTCAAAACCGTTTTACACAAAATTTGAGGTTCCCAACGAGGTGGCAGATGCAGCCTATGAAGCCCTGCAAATAGCCAACCAAACCGGGTCAGTTAGAATAGGAACAAACGAAACCACAAAAGCCGTGGAAAGAGGACAAGCAAAACTCGTAGTTATAGCAGAAGATGTAGACCCGCCAGAGGTTGTCGCTCATCTTCCTATCCTATGTGACGAACGAAAAATCCCGTACGTGTTTGTACCCAGCAGAGAAAAACTGGGCGTTTCCGCAGGAATAGATGTTTCTTCGGCTGCGGCTGCCATAAGCAACGTTGGCGAAGCAGTGTCTTTAGTAAAGGAAATCTCAAAGAGAATCGAGGAACTGAAACAGAAGGGCTCTGGTGAATGAGCAAGAAAGAGACAACCGATGAGCTAACTCCTGCCGAAGTCATCCAAGTTGTAGGCAGAACAGGACTCACTGGCGAAATTACCCAAGTCAGGGTTCGAGTTCTGGAAGGAACAGATAAAGGGCGCATCATAACCAGAAACGTGAAGGGTCCAGTCAGGGCAAACGACATCCTTGTTCTAAGAGACACCGAACGGGAAGCAAAAAAACTCAGAAGATAAAAAAAGAGGGATAATCACAGTGCCAAAGTCCAGAATCTGCTCTTTTTGTGGACACGAGTTTCCACCGGGCACAGGCATGATCTACGTAAGAAACGACGGCACAATCTTGTGGTTCTGCTCCAGCAAATGCAGAAAAAGCTCCACCAACCTAAAACGCGACTCACGCAAGGTCAAGTGGACAAAATACTTCGGCAAAGAAGAGAAAGGAAGAGCCTAACCAAAAAACCGTATCCTTCAAGCCAAAAGAGGCATTGTAAATGACCATGAACATCGTTATACTAGGTCCACCAGGAGTAGGCAAAGGAACCTACGCTGGTTTTCTCTCCAAAAAATATGGCATCCCCAAAATCTCTGTGGGAGACCTCTTCCGCAGCGCCATAAAAAACAGAACCGAACTGGGCAAAAGAATAAAAAACTACGTATCCAGCGGCGAACTTGTCCCAGACGAAACAGTCATCGAACTGGTGAAAAACCGACTTGAAGAGCCTGACTGCAAAGACGGCTTCCTTCTTGACGGCTACCCCAGAACTGTTCCGCAAGCAGAAGCCATGATGAAATTCAAAAACGTCGACGCTGCCCTAAACTTTGTTGCCCCCGACGAGGTTATAATGGAGCGGATTGGCGGACGGAGAACCTGCAGAAAATGCGGAGCAATCTACCACATAAAAAATGTGCCCCCAACAATCGAGGGAGTATGCGACCGCTGCAGCGGAAGACTGGTTCAACGCTCAGACGAGAAGCCGGAAGTCATCAAAAACAGGCTAGAAATCTACAGGGAAAAAACGAAGCCCGTTGCTGATTATCTCCGAACAAAGGGGCTGCTGGTTGACATCGACGCCCACTACGACATTGAAGAAATCGACAAAATAATCGTCCAATGCGAAAAACATCTCCAGAAACTAAGCTGAATTCGAAACTAAATCAGCTCCCCTTACTTTTCGTTAGCAACTATTTATGGTAGAACCTAAAAGCAACCCTTTCACTGAAATACAGTGAGGAAAAGCTCTTGCCCATAAGACAGCCCATCGTCTCTGTTCTCGGTCACATAGACACAGGAAAAACCAAACTGCTTGACAAAATCAGAAAAAGCAGTGTCCAAGACCGCGAAGTCGGAGGAATCACCCAGCACATCGGCGCAAGCTACTTCCCAGTAGACACACTCGCCAAAATCTGTGGACCTCTGTTTAAGGGGCTGAAAAAGGATGTGCAAATTCCGGGGCTGCTGGTCATCGACACACCGGGTCATGAAGCCTTCGCCAACCTGAGGAAGAGGGGCGGCGCAGTAGCCGACATTGCCATTCTGGTAATTGACGTTCTCAAGGGATTCGAAGTCCAAACTTACGAATGTCTAGACATCCTGAAGGAGAAGAAAACTCCGTTCCTTGTGGCAGCAAACAAGATAGACCGCACACCAGGATGGAAACCTCATGACAACGAAACCTTTTCAGCATCTTACCGAAGCCAAGACCCCTACGTCCAGCAAGAACTAGACAACAAACTGTACACTATCATGGGAACCTTTTCGAGACTGGGCTTCAAAACAGACAAATTCAACAATGTAAAAGACTTCACCAAAACCATCGCCATCGTCCCCACAAGCGCCACAACCGGAGAAGGCGTACCCGAACTTCTAGCCGTCCTCGTAGGCTTAACACAGCAGTATCTGCAGGCGAGACTCAGAACAACCGAGGGACCAGCAAAAGGAACCGTTCTGGAGGTCAAAGAGGAGCCCGGCTTAGGCATGACCACCAACGTAATCATCTACGATGGCATACTTCAAAAGGGAGACCTCATAGTTGTTGGCGCCAAAGAAAAACCTGTTGCAACCAACATCCGCGCACTCCTCCTGCCCAAACCCTTAGACGAAATCAGAGACCCCAGAGACAAATTTTCCTCAGTTGAATCTGTCTCCGCCGCGGCGGGAATCAAGATTGCAGCACCAAACCTTGAGGAAGCTCTGGCTGGCGCACCCTTGTACGCCGTTCCCTCCGAGGACCGTCTTGAAGAGTACGTAAAAATGGTTTCCGAAGAGGTTGAGCAAATCAAGATTGCCACCGACCTGGACGGTGTTGTCTTGAAAACCGATGCTTTAGGGTCCCTCGAAGCAATCGCCGAGAGCCTGAAACGAAACGATGTTCCGATAAAGATGGCTGATGTCGGTGACGTATCTAAACGGGACGTAACCGAAGCCTCCGTGGTCAAGGAAAATGAACCCTTGCATGGAGTAATTTTAGCCTTCAACGTTAAGGTGCTGCCAGACGCCGAAGAAGAAGCAAAAAACCGCGACATCCCCATCTTCAACCACAAAACCATCTACAACCTCCTCGACGACTACCTCCAATGGATGAAAAAAGAGAAAGAAACCCAACTTGAAGAAGAATTCAACAGACTAGTGAAACCAGCCAAACTAAAGTTCATCCCAGGCTACATTTTCAGAAAAACAAAACCCGCAGTTTTCGGCGTCGAAGTCTTGGCAGGCAACATCAAACCAAAAACAACCCTTGTAAAAGAAGACGGACGAAACGTTGGAGAGGTCATGCAGATTCAGGACAAGGGCGAAGCCGTATCAGAGGCTAATACCGGGTCGCAGGTAGCCGTTTCAGTAACCAAAACCATTGTCGGTCGCCACATCCACGAGGGGGAAACCTTCTATGTTAGGGTGCCTGAAGCACACGCAAAGGTCTTGTTGACCAAGTTTCAGGACCGTTTGACCGCCGAAGAGATTGAGGCATTGAACGAGTTCATTGAAGTTATGCGGAAAGAGTCGCCTTTTTGGGCTGTTTAGCGTCAATTTATCTCTGCTGCTTAAGTGATTCTGAATACACAGATTTTATTAAGTCTTAATATACACTATTTTCTTGTCATGAACAACATGAACCGGTTCAATCAGCCAATTCCCTATCGGAAGAACTAAAAAACCGAGTGAACGTGAGGGCTAATGAAAACGAAGTCAAAAACCATACCTGAAAGAAAAACATCCGTTTTCCGAGAGGTATATCCAATCCATGAGCCCTACATCTACGCCGCAGTAGTCACCGAGCCAAACACCCAAAGAATAAAATATGAAGTAATCGAGCCCACTCTCCTCGAAGAAGAGGAAAAACAACTCAAAGAGATCAAAGACATACTGGTTGAAGAAATCGACGTCAACCTCAAAGAAATTGGAACACGAGACAAGGCTGAGGAGTATCTTAAAGCAAAGGTCATTGAACTCATCAAGGACTACCGCCTCGAAATCGATGAGGAAGCCGTGGACAAACTCATGTACTACATTATACGCGACTTCCTAGGCTACGGAAAAATAGATCCTTTCATGAAAGACCCGCTGATCGAAGACATCTCAGCAGACGGGGTCAACGTACCAATTTATGTTTGGCACCGCGACTACGAATCCCTCCCCACAAACATTCTCTTCAAAAACAGCGAAGAACTGAACTCCTTCATAGTAAGGCTGGCTTATATGGCGAGAAAAAACATCTCCCTTGCGTCGCCCATACTTGACGCTTCTCTACCTGACGGCAGCCGAATACAGATGACCTACGGAAACGAGGTTACCCGCAGAGGATCAACATTCACGATACGGCGCTTCCGCGTAGACCCCCTGACCATTTCTGACCTCATCTCCCTCGGCACAATCTCATCGGAGATGGCTGCGTATTTCTGGTATGCTATCGAGAACAGGGCATCCGTTCTTGTATCTGGGGGTGTTGCTTCGGGAAAAACGACTATACTGAACTGTTTTTCGATGTTCATCAAACCTGGACTGAAGTTAGTCAGCGTAGAAGATACTGCTGAGTTGAATTTGCCGCATGAGAACTGGATTCCGTCGGTGGCAAGAACAGGATTTGGGGACATTGAGAATAAAGCTGGAGCTATCACCCTGTTTGATCTTTTGAGGGCAGCTGTCAGGCAGAGACCAGACTACCTGCTTGTGGGTGAGGTTCGGGGAGAGGAAGCTTACACTCTTTTCCAAGCAATGGCAACCGGTCATCTGGGAATGGGAACAATACACGGCGAATCTGCGAGTTCAGTTATTCACCGTTTGGAGTCAGAGCCGATGAACATTCCGAAACCGCTACTGACAATGATTGATGCCATAACTGTTCAGCTGCGAACAGAAGTTAACGGAAAACCCGCCCGAAGAACCCGCGCAGTGACAGAGATTGTGGGTTTAGACCCGAAGACAAGGGAGCTGATAACTAATGATGTGTATCGGTGGAATGCAAGAGATGACACTTTCGAGTATTCTGGGCACAGCCACATTTTGGAGGAAAAGATGAATCGTAAGGGGCTTACCGAAGGAGAGGTTCTGGAGGAGCTTAACAAAAGAAAAATTGTGCTTGACTGGATGGTGAAAAAGGGGATTCGCAAGTACACCGATGTCGTTTCCGTAATCAGAGACTACTATGCTGACCCCACCCGCGTCTTCAGAAAGGCTAGGTTGGGAACATCATGAGCACAAGCAAAAAAAGAAAGAGGCTCAAAAGCGAATACAACCGCGCCAAAAATGCCTCAAGTAGCCTTTTCTCTCCAATTACAAGTTTCTTTTCCCGGTGGACGGAGAGCCTCAAAATGGGGGCAACTAAACCTCAGGTTTTTGCCTATCAGCTAGTTGGAGGAAGAGCAACCCAGTTTTTGCCATTGTTCAAAGATTTGGACGTGAACTTGAAGAAGTCGGGGATGAAAATTAACTTCAAAGCTTACGTCAGCACAATAATTGTAGCAGCTCTGCTGCTGTCTGCCTCAGTTATGGTTTTCGTTCCAGTGTTCCTTTTCTTCATCTTCAAATTGTCTCTCGTTTTGTCGCTTCTCTTTGGAGTGGGAGTAAGCTTGTTTGCTGGAGCCTTAACGGTGGTAGGATTCTATGTTTACCCAACTTATCGGGCAGACAGTCTGAAGAGAGACTTGGAGGACGAAATGCCTTTCACCACCGGTTACATGTCCATTTTGGCTGGGGCAGGTGTGCCTCCGGACTTTATTTGGCGTTCCCTAGCCCAAATTGATGCGTCGATGTCAATCTCTAACGTTGCCAGAAACGTGGTCCGGGATGTAGAGCTTTTCGGCTTTGACGTCATTTCAGCATTGGAAACTACATCCAAACGAACCTCTTCTGAAAGATTCAAAGAGATGCTGGAAGGGTTCATTTCTGTTGTTTACTCTGGAGGAAACTTGGTGAAATACCTCAGAAACCGAACACAAGAATACATGAAGCTGAAAAAGATTGCATTGAAACGGTTTTCTGACACTCTGGGAGTTTTGGCAGAGTTTTATGTCACTCTGATGGTGGCGGGGTCCCTCATCTTTGTGGTGATGCTTGCGGTTATGTCGATGCTGGGGGGCGGGGGATTTGGTCCGTTGGACTCTCGTCTGCTGTTGCAGCTTCTGACCTACATTGGCTTGCCGGTTGGGTCAGCGGTGTTTCTGGTTATCTTAGATGTGGTTTCGCCGAAGAGATGAAATTATGCCAAAAGTTGAAGCTGTTGAGAAGAAAATTGCGTGGATTGTCTCGGGTTCGCTAGGGATAATCATATGTCTCACCGCTATTCTTCTCCTCAGGGACAGTCCTCTCTTCGACGAATATTTCCTTTTAGCTGTGGTGGTAACGGTTTTTCCTCCCGCTGTCCTCGATTACGTGGACTATCGGTGGAAGAGAGCAATAGACAAGCATCTTCCAGACCTCTTCCGAAGCATAGTTCAAGCCCAAAAAAGCGGTATGACCCTGCCGCAGGCGTTGGAGGAGGCGTCTAAGAGGAATTATGGACCTTTAACCAAGGAGCTGAAGAAGATGGTGGCTCAGATGAGTTGGGGAGTGACCTTCGAGGAAGCGCTTCAATCTTTTGGCAAGCGTGTTAACACCGCTCTGGTGGGGCGAACAGTTCCCTTGATTCTTGAAGCCCAGAGGTCAGGAGGCAGAGTTGAAAAAGTTTTTGAGCCGCTGGAGACGTTTGTGCAGACAACCTTGACGTTTGATGATGAGCGCAAAACTCAGACCAGACCTTATCTTGCAATCATCTATGTGGCATTCTTCGTCTTCCTCTTCACCATTGTCATGCTCTTCAAATCCTTCTTTGTTGACATGGCGGATTTCTCCACTGGCCAGTTCACGCTGATGTCACCTCAAGAAGCAAGAAGCGTTTTCTTCCACATGAGCGCCATCCAAGGCTTCTTCGGGGGTCTTGTGGCTGGAAAAATGGGTGAAGGAACAGTTGGTGGCGGTCTGAAACATAGTGTGATTCTTCTGACCTGTGGGTATCTAGCCTTTAAGTTCATCGTGTAATGGAGCAAAAAAATTGAGAAAACTGTTGCGGAACAGAAGGGGAATAACCCCGGTCTTGAGCAGTCTCTTACTGACGGTTATCGCAGTTGCAGGTATGTCGATTGCTGTTACGGCTACTTACGTTATCACCGATGGGCTTCACGATAATATGGGTGAGCGACTCATTGTTGAAGATGTTTGGTTTACTTCAGGTCAAGTTTCGTTTTATATTCGTAACGTGGGCAAGGTTTCAATCGAAGTAGCCGCTGTGTACATAAATCGTACAGACCGATCGTTTACGCCTTTTGAGTTGGAACAGAACAAGCATGGCTGGTTGACTGTCACTTACGGCTGGAGTGCAGATTCTGTGTATGAAATTAAGGTTGTAACTAGGAGGGGAACCATTGTTGTGGACCATTACGTGTCGCCGTCTTAGGCGGGATCGGCGGGGCATAAGCAACATAATAGTCGTTGCCCTCAGCCTAGTGATTATCTTGGCTATAGTCTCGAATATTGTCTTGTGGAACTACGAGATGACCCAACTGGACTGGGAAAAAATGAAGGAGAACATCATCATCAGCAACGTTGCATCCGGCAGCGATCTTCCATGGTTTACTGCGCAAAGCGAGTACACAGTTAACACTGGAAGCAAAACGGACGGCACATACATTAATACTCAAGCTGTCGATGGTAGCTTTGAAAGTTTTATGGAAACCAGTGGTGGCGGTTCAAGTAATGTAACGCTTATCAACGCCGAAAGCTTTGAAGGCAGTTGGCCTCCTTCTGGCTGGAGTGAAACGAATAGATGGAACAAAGAAAATGGTTATGCATATGATGGATCATATTCAGCGGATTTTGATGGGGGGTCAGGTGGTCGATCAGGATACTTAACTTCCCCAAGTATGGACTGTTCTGATGCAGATGCAATTTATGTTGATTTCTGGTGGTACGACAGAAATCTGGATAACGATGACTTTGAGCTTGAATACTATGATGGTAGTTCATGGGATAATTATCAAGATTTGAATCAGCTTGAATCTGGAAATGGTTGGCATCACTACACAGAAGCAGTCACAGACAGCCAATATTTTGTTTCAAACTTCCAGATTAGATGGTGGGCTGAAAGCGTTTCGAGCAGCGAAACTGGATGCGTCGATTTGGTCACTGCAAAGAAGAGCGCGAGCATCAGCTTGTTTTCTCTTGATCTGACTGGACAATTTACAGTTGATTTGTCCACATATCCGCTTGCAAACATTCAAACAATCGAGATACAGTTGAGATATAGGGCTGATGATTCTTCGGAGAATTGGTATCTTCAAGCCTACAATTGGACAGCCTCTACATACAGCGACGTTGGCTTCAATTCCACCGCAGGGCATACGCCGACAACGGGATGGGACTACTATACAGTGAATCTCACGGATGCATGGCAAAGCTACGTTCATAATAATGGTACAATAAATGTCAAGTTCGTTGACCAAGGCGCTGATAGCGACCAAACATCTGTAGATATAGATTTTCTGGGAGTGAGAGTGAAAGTGAATGGAACTCAATGTACCTTCGAAAACGACGGGGGTTTAACCGTTCATCTGGTCTCATTGTGGATAATCAACTCAACAGACCATCAACGCTACGACATAAGTCTCTTCGTAAATTCTGCGGAGACAAAAAATTACCTTCGTGACGATGTCTCTTTACCAACAGGCAGTTACACCGTAAAAGTTGTAACTGAACGGGGAAACACCGCAGTCTATTCTGGAAGCTAACTCATTTCTTTACACAAGACTTCAATGATTCTATTGCTTTGCTCTGATTTTTGGCTTCAATCAGATTTATTTTGTAGAGTGACGCCAATTTTCTGCCGTTCTCGCTCATCTTCGGAATCGCAACCAGACAAGCCCTGTCTGGGGTAGCGTCGAAAATCTTGGCGAACATGGTGATCACCGACTGCTCAGACACAACATCATCCGTTGAAGTTGCAAAATCAATCACTGTTGTATTCTTTTTCTTTCCAGCGGAGACTGCGGTTAAGTCAAACCTGTGATTGGTTCCAGATTTTCCATCCAAGAAACCGGGACTCTCCACTTTAAAGCCTATATCTTCCAAGAATTCAATTATGGGGACTGTTAGAACACAACCTAGTGTTGCCTCTTTCGCGGCTTCTGGGGTCAAACTGTAGGAGTAAACGTCTTTGTAAAGGACATCATCGAAAGTGAAGCTTTGGTGGCAGTCACGGCAAAAATGGGCTGGAACCGGAATATCAAAGCTTTTTCCACATTGGTTACAGGTACACCATACTCCTGCTTTGTGATAGTCCACATCAGGACTAGTTAATTCTTTTTTGCATCTGGGACAAACCAGTTTGTCTCCTTTCTGGAAGTGGTCTTCGGTGTCGATGTAGCCACATTTTATGTGTTCAATCAAGGAGCTCTTCTTTACGTCGAAAGCTTTGCAGTGGGGACATGTGTAATGTGTAGAAAGGTTCGCTGAACTGCAAGACGGACAGTAGACGATTTTGTCGTAGAGCTTCCTCTCTAGAATACCGCCCTCAAACAGTTTCTGCAAAAATTTCTCGGTGCTAGAAGAGTCCCCCACGATTTCATCTATAACCGGATATCTGAAACCCTGTTTCGGGTCGTAAGTCGGATTCAACACGCCAAGCTCGTCGCTACCAAATTTGCTGATAAGAAGCTGAACTTTATGGTCTTTGTACAGCTTAAGCAGTTCCTTTTTCGAAGCTTCAGGCATGCATTGTCTCCTTTTCTGGCTTGCGGCTCAGAGTTTTCTCTCAACCGCTTCTAGAATGCATGCTATGCCTTGAACTGATTTAAAGTGTTACGAAGGAGAAATTTGTATTTGGCATTCAGCTTGTCATTACGTAACATCCGTAACATATAATGTGAAAAACAATTCACAAGAACTGCATATAATTTACATTTCAAAAAAATTAGTTACATCATAACTAACGCTTTCTGCTCAACATTTAAAAAAGAATTACATATTTCTAAAAGTTCACAATAACACGTCTTCAAATTCGTGTGAAAGTAACATTTCAGACCGAACCGGAACAAGTCAAAATTAAATAAGGAGATTAAATCCTAAGTAACATAAATTGAGCAAGCGTTGAAGGCACATCACTGTTGAGGGAACCAATAATGGCATCTAAAGGAAAAGGAGACCGCTTAACTTTCGGTGGTTGGACTTCCCCGAAGGGACTGCTAACAATAAGTTTGTTTATCGCCTTAGCGTTCATCTCCGAGTTCTTCATGGTTTCTTTTTTTGCTGGTTCAGGACTGACAGAAACATCCGCATACGCGTTACCTATCAGCCCTCTCTTTCACCTTCTTCCCCTCGCAGTGATGCTTGTGCTGGTCTTAAGCTGGATGTACCTCACGAATCACATAGCAAGAAGACCGAGGAGGAGAGTGTCCCCAGCCAAGGTCTCGAAAAGTCGTAGAAGGCGCCCAAGAAGAACAACAAAATCCACCCGAGGCATCATGGGGGCCATCAAAAAGGTTTTCAGCAAGATTAGCTCCGTTTTACTTCGTTCTAGCGGCGTTTCATCTGTGCCACAGCGGCTCTCTTTTGGCGGAGTAGCCCTTGAAAGCGCCGTGACTGTCTTGACGATTTTTCTGTTGTCAATTATTTTGCTCTCTGTTCTGGTGTACCCTAAGCTGTTCACCGAGTTCGCGGTTGGATTTTACAGCGAAACTTCGTCTTTGCAAGGTTCTATGCAGTCATTAGCTGAAGGGGTTGTTTCAATTGCCAGTGGCTTAGATTCCATTGCTCCTGGCTTCAGAAGCGCCTTTGAAGGTCTTGTATCACCCACATTCCAGTCCTTAACTGAGGGGGATCTGTTGTGGAGGTATGTTTTCTGCCAGAATGCGGCTGCGTGGGTTTCAGCCGTTGCCGTTTTGGTCTATGTTCGGTATTTCTCTAAGACATACTATAGAAGCAGATAGATGACAGAGTATTAGCCATTCAACTGTTTTCGGGTTAATTATTCATGTTGATTATAGGTGCATAAGCCTTTTATCGAATTTCGTTAACCGAAGATTAATGGAGACTGTTTAATTGTCCAAGAAAATGTTGTGTAGAATGGCTGCGTTGTTTTTTGCATGTTCAGTTTTAGTTAATGTTTTACCCGTGTGGGCACTTGACACTTTGGAGCCTTCCGATTTTATGCTCGAGTCTTGGCAGAAGGAAATCGATTTCTTTGATTACGTTAGACTGTACGCTGCAATACATGGTCAGACGCCTCCACCCGAAAACTCCCATGCATATCTTAATCTTGCATACGTGAATATTTCAGGGCTGCAGATGCTTTCTGCTGGACTATTCAATATCACAGACGAAGAAAACGCGGTGACTATTCCAATCCAAACCACAATGATGCATTACAAGTCCAGAGATGGATTAAAAGACGTTGTAACCGCCTCAAGCTTCATGATGCTTATGGCGTTCAATGAAACCGCAGAGGACACGGTTTTTGAGCAGTCGCCAGACAGGAATGACACATTATACGCGTCCTTCAGTTTAGGCTACGATTTAGACGATCTTTTTGCTGGGGATACAAAGCCTGATTTGAACAGCAAAACTGAGGTGATACCCTTAACGTCAACAGAGGATGGGCTGGTTTGGACTTGGGGCATGAAGTACACTAACCTTGCCGCGTTATGGTGGAAAACGTCAATTGATCCAGATAATCCCACGCGCGACCCTAGACCCGTAGCTTTGACGGTTTATGACGAGTTGACATTCACTTATGAGCTGAGAATTGACCCCGAAACCGGGGAAGCAACCCTGAGCATGAATTATGTGATAGGCAAGATGCGGGACATGTGGGTTTTCGCGTGGCTAATAATTCTCCCTATCACGGCTCATTACAACGCAACAGGATGCTACAAACTGAATGGGCAACAAATCTCAGAGGAGACAATATACGATTTCATCAGCACCCGAGGAATCCAAATGAGCACAGTCAATTTTCAGGCAACAGTAATCCTTGACCACACAGCATACTTTGAAGCTTCAGGCGCTGACGTCCAAGACGGCGAGGTGATTGTTGACGACTCGGTGATAGAGTCTTTTGCTGATGACGGCGAGAAAATCTTAGACGCTGACTTCACAACAAAAGAGTCATACAAGCTGTTCAATTACAATCTTGACTCGACTGAAACAGCCTACGAGACATACCAGACCACAACAAGAACATGCAAGATAGACGGCTTTGCAGACAACCCCATATTCGCTGTTCACACGTCGCTGATGCGGCTTATTCCGGTTGTGCTGGCGAGCATGGACCCAGAACTGTATGAACAAGCCAAAGACCATCTGCTGGACATGAACTATGCTGACTACTTCTACCTTACAGCGTACCCAGAGTACAGCGGCTACAGGATCGAACATGACCCCACAATAACTGCCTACTGTCACCTAACAACCAGTGAACCTCTACCAGAAGACAATGGGGAAGATGCGGCGCCAAACATGGGAGCATTCTTGGTAATCATTGTCATCATAGTGGCAGTCGTTGCTGCAGCAGTGTTTATCATCATCGGAAGACGATCATAGCATCTGCGATGCTGCCAAAACAAAACGCATACACGGTCTACTTGGCAACTTTGGATATTCGAACTTGAACAGTTGCAGTTGATGGCTCAATGGTCTTTTTCAACAAACGATGCCGATTTTTATCGGGTATTTGGGCAAAACTGATAAAAGCATTGTGTTTCATAGGGGGTTTATGCCAATGCCAGTCTTCTCAGTTATAACAACAGGAAGGTACGAGAGAGATACAGGCGCCCTAGAGGAGACTTTTAACAACTGGGAAGTTGCAAAGAAGGTTTTTGAAGAGAAGACTGGAAAAAGCAACGCAATCGAATTCATTGTTGTTGATGCGGGAGAAAACGCGGAGTTCCCGAAAATTCGTGATTCTACATTGATTTCTCCGAGGGAATATGATAACTACAGGGAGAAGCTGTGGAAATCGGGGATCATCAAGTATCAGGAGTGGGATACTCCGGCTATCGGAAGAAATCTAGGGTTTAGCCGCGCCAAGGGAAAGATAATCGTTTTTCATGACATCGACACTCTCTTCTCTACCGGAACCAGTATGGACAACAAGTACATTCTTTCTGAATTGGATGGATACGAGAACTACTTTGAAGTGATGCATCAAGCCTTCAAAAGGAAGGACATTGTTGCCACAGTTCCATCTTTGAGACCAAGAGACAGCCTTAAGATAGGGAGAAGATTCGGAACCATGGGAGCAAACCTTGTGACCCGCTTTTCTCTCAAGTTTCCTACAGTAGAAATCTTGGGAATCCCGGTGATTGGAGCCAGCATTCCCGGATGCAGCATGCCCCTGCTGTATGATGTTGCCTGCAAAATATCTAGAAACGGCTGTGGACCCTACGACCCAGAGTTGGGCGTGTCCGAGGACCACAAAATTTCTAGGACAATATCAAGGTTGGGAAGGATTTCCTATGAACGATGCGCCGGAGTTTTCACGCGAACTCGGAACAGAGTGAGTGAAGGGTTTGACATCGCCAAGTCTCTTGGTTACGCCATAAAGGGCTCCACGTATTTCCTGTTTCCGGGGCTTTTCAAGTATCGTAAGCATTCTCTAACGATTTGAGAGGATGCGCCTTTTTGGCTGGCAGGATGCGCCGTTTATTTTTCCAGTTCAGATATCCAGTTGTCCAGTTTTTCTCTGGCGTCTTCGTCGCCCATTTGGGTTAGGGGATGTTTCATGAGGTATGCGGAAGCGTAGGTTAGGTTGCCGCTGACTCCTTTGTCTAATGCCAGTTGTGCGCATCTTATCGCGTCGATTGCTACTCCGCCGCTGTTGGCTTTGTCGTCTACGTCCAGTCGGATTTCCATGTTGAAGGGTATGTTCGCGAACATTCTTCCTTCTATTCGGATGAAGGCTAGTTTGGTGTTGCCTAGGAAGGGAATGAAGTCGCTTGGTCCGATGTAGATGTCCTTGTCGTTTAGGCGTTGATTGGCTGGGATTAGGCTTTGAACGGCTTCTGTTTTGGAGATTTTTTTGCTCTCCAGCCTCTCCCGCTCCAGCATGTTAGCGAAATCTGTGTTTCCGCCAACGTTGATTTGGTAGGTTCGGTCTATGACTGCTCCTCGGTCCACGCAGAGTTTGGCTAATGTTCTGTGGGTTATTGTTGCTCCGATTACGCCTTTAACGTCGTCTCCTATGATGGGTAGACCCGCATTTTCGAACTTTTTGAGCCAGCTTTCGTTGGATGCGATGAAGACGGGCATGCAGTTTATGAAGGCGCAGCCTGTTTTGAGGGCGATGTTTGCCCAGAACTCTACGGCTTTCTGGCTTCCCACAGGCAGGTAGTTGATTAGGACGCGTGTTTTTGTGGCTTCTATCTCTTCGATTGCTTCTTTCTCAAGGTCTTTTTCTGTTTTTGTTTGCTTGATTGGTTTGATCATGCTGGCAACGTAGACTCCTACGCCGTCAAGGGTCGGGCTTTCTTTCACTTTTCTTGTGGTGCAGTTTGAGACGCTGTCAACCCAATCGACGTAGTTTGGGTCGGAAAATATGGCTTCGTTTAGGGGTCTGCCCACTTTGTTTTCTCCTACATCAAAGGCGGAGACGAACTCCAGGTCCTCTGTGCCGTAGCCGCCGATTTTTTCGTGCATTAATCCGAGTTTCTGGATTTTGTTTCGCTTGTAGATTTCGATTCCTTGGGCGAGGCCAGCGAAACAGTTTCCTACGCCAACTACGCCAACCCTAATTTTTCCCATGTAATCACATTCTGCTTATACTCTGAGCAAATAGTAAGCGGTTCTTCTTTATTTCTTTCGGTTATACAGGCGCAGTTGATGGGGGTTAGGCTCTTTGTGATGTTAACTAGATTGTGTAAACAGGTTTTTTGGTTGGTGTCAGGGTTTTTCGTCTGTTTTCCAGAGGCGTTTCTCGTACGCGGTTTTGGGGCGGAATTTTCCGCGGTATTTTCTGATGGATGATTTTTTGCGGGAGACGTTTTCGAGTCTGGCTTGTGCTCTTGCTATTCTGGTTAGGGATGGGGTCTTCTTTTTTCTTGGTTTGTATTCTGGAAGGGACACTAGGGGCGAGGTTTTCTTTGGTTTGGTTTCTTTTTCTGGCTTCAATATGTTGGGGCGGGTGAAAATCACTGTTTTTTCTTCAGGGTTTACTTCCTTTATGCTCCAGCCTATGCTCTGCCAAGCTTTGGCTTGAACTGAAGCGTTGTTTGTCCACCATTCAGAGTTTTTGTGTGCGGATGCTGGAAGTTCTTTGCCTATCATCCCCTCTATCTGCGAGAATTGGAGTTTGACCCATCTGGTCCATTTGGCTTTTCTGGACAAGAATAGAGTGAGGGGCATGTATTTTCCTTTGAATGCGGGTTTGGGTGAAACGTATCTTCTGGCGCAGTTTAGGCAGACCAGATATTCGCCGTCGCGCAGGTCTTCGGTTATGCAGCTTCTGCAGAATAGTTTTT
>JASFHP010000015.1:0-26165 GCA_050123155.1 Candidatus Bathyarchaeota archaeon
GCGAAGTTATCTGGGGTATTGAGCCTTCAGACATAATAACATGGGAACAAGGGGAATCGTCCCAGTATAGTAGTTCCGATACTATTACTCGGGAATGCGAAATTGTGAAGATCTCAGATGACAATCTCTCCGTTCTTGCAAGAGAACATTATAATCGCTTTAGTGCCTACAGCCAGCCAGGCTGGGCTGGCAAAGTGGCCCGCGATGATTATAAAGGGATAGTGTACGATACTTGGTTTGACACTCCACACTATGATTACTACTGGGTATCAGTAGATGAAAATGGAATACAATTGAAAGACGATTACTGTAAACGTGTACTTATTTATCCGCTCTATAAGGGTGAAGAATCCTTGAAAGATATGATCGAGTCCGAAATCAGTTATCTTCCAGAAACCAGCGTTACTGAAGGCACAGAAAGCATTACAGGACATGGAATAACCTCTTCTGGCATGGGATTTACTCCACTTGAAACTCAATGGTTAGACATCACGGTTCATAAAGGAACAGGCATTGTAACACATGTAGATTGGTACTACCAGGATAGAGAATATGATATTCAAGCTTCGTGTGAAGCGACACTGAAAGACACCAACTTCATCTTGCAGAGCAGACAAGCCTATATTCCTCAAGAAAACACAGAACCTGAACCTGTGGAACAAACTGAACCAACTGAACCAACATCAACAGACTCTGAACCTGCCAAGTCAGAATCCACAGAACTAACCCAACCATTATCTATCATCCCCTCTGAAGTCGTCATAGCGGCAACCATTGCTATAGCCTGCGTCATCGGTGTAGTTGTCTTTTTGACACTAAGAAGACGTTAATATCCGCTCGATATTCTTGCTTTTTTCCTTTTGTGTGTGGGGTTAAAACCCCCAAAACCCAAGCTCTCACATATTTCAAAATTTGATTTTTTTGAGCGCGGAAATCCAGATGATAGCATACTAAAAAGTAGGTAACTAGAGCCCAAAAGCTAAATTATCCCACTGTCAATTTTACGGTAAAACAGACTTCACTGAGGCTGGCTGATGAAGAAGTTCCCCAAGAAATTCAACTTACTTACGATTGAGGAGAAGTGGCAGCAGAACTGGGAAACGATGGGCATATACCGTTTCGACCGAGCTGACGGCAGCCGTCCAGTCTTCACCATAGACACTCCTCCTCCGTATCCTTCAGGCGACTTTCACATGGGAAACGTCCTTAACTGGACATACATAGACGCCCTAGCCCGCTACAAACGCATGCGAGGCTACAATGTTCTATTTCCCCAAGGGTGGGACTGCCACGGACTCCCCACAGAAGTCAAAGCCGAAGAAACATACAAAATCAAAAAAACCGATGTGCCCCCAGCAGAATTCATCAAACTCTGCAAGAAACTCATAAGCAAATACGTGGACATAATGAAAACAGCCGTCAAACGGCTCGGCTGCTCCGTGGACTGGACAACCGAGTACCGAACCATGGACCCAAACTACTGGAAAAACACCCAATTATCTTTCATCATGATGCACAAAAAGGGCTTAATCTACAAGGGAACCCACCCCATCAGCTGGTGCACACGCTGCGAAACAGCCATAGCAGACGCAGAAGTTGAGCATGAACAAAAAGACGGCACCCTATACTACATCAAATTCATGCTGGAAGACGGCAACCATCTAACCATAGCTACAAGCCGACCTGAACTCTTACAGGCTTGTGTAACCGTAGCCGTCAATCCCGAAGATGAACGATACAGCAAATACATCGGCAAGAACATCACCGTTCCCTTAGCCGACCGCCAAGTCAAAATCATAGCCGAAAAAGAGGTAGACCCCGAATTCGGCACAGGTGTACTCATGATTTGCACCTACGGCGACAAAGCTGACGTGCAAGCGGTTTCAGCCCTCAAGCTTTCTCCCATCATTCTTGTCAACGACAAAGGAAGATTAAACGAAAACGCAGGAAAATATGAGGGCTTAACAGTTACAGAAGCACGAAAAGCCATCGTAAAGGACCTAGAATCTGAAGGGCTTTTGGAAAAAACTGAGCCTCTACATCAGGAGGTTGGATGCTGCTGGAGATGCAAAAACACCATAGAAATCTTGGAGCATGAACAGTGGTTCATGAAAACCCGCCTCTTCACAGAGCAGGTCAAAAAGAGCACTCTAGACGTCACTTGGTACCCGGACTACATGAAGAAGCGCATGATAGACTGGGCAAACAGCCTAGACTGGGACTGGGTGATCTCCCGCCAAAGAATCTTCGCCACCCCCATCCCCATATGGTACTGCAAAAAATGCGGAGAAATCATCCTAGCGGAACCAGACTGGGTTCCCATAGACCCAAGAAGCGAACCCCCAAGAATTGACCGCTGTCCAAAATGTGGCTCCACAGAATTTGTTCCAGAAACAGACGTGTTGGACACATGGTTCGACTCATCCCTAACCTGCGCTGTCCACGCAGGATGGCCAGACAGCAAAGAGTGGCGCAAACTGTACCCCGCTGATGTGCATCCTTCAGGCTATGACATCATACGCACATGGGCATACTACCTTATGGTCCGCAGCCTCGCCCTCTTCGACGAGAAACCTTACCGGAGCGTCCTCATCAACGGCATGGTCCTAGGAACAGACGGCAGAAAAATGAGCAAATCCCTCGGCAACTTCGTAGCCACCCCAGACGTTTTCCAAAAATACGGTGCTGACGCACCCAGACAATGGGCAACAGGCGGCGGAGCCACAGGCTCAGACATACCCTTCCGATGGGAAGACGTGGAATACGCGTGGAGATATCTCAGGAAACTCTGGAACGCATCCCGATTTGCAGGAATGCACCTCAAAGACTACAACCCAAACCAAAAACCAGCAAAGCTAGAGCTCATCGACCGGTGGTTACTCAGCAAGATGGAACGGGTCACCCAAAAGGTAACCGAGGCAATGGAGAACTGCCAATTTAACGTAGCCACTGACGAAATCAGAAAATTCACTTGGCACAGTTTCTGCGACAACTACATCGAAGCCGTGAAGCATAGGCTCTACCAGTCTGAAACCTTTGGCGAAGAAAAGAGAACGGCTGCACAGTACACCCTCTACACTGCAATCTACCGGATACTGCAGCTTCTTGCACCAATTTCTCCTCACATCGCTGAGGAAATATACCAGATTATGTACGCGGATGACAAGAAACTTGAGAGCATCCACGTTTCTCCATGGCCTACGCTGCAGGAAGAGCTGGTTGATGAAGAGATCGAGAAGAAGGGCGACTTGGTTGTTGCTGTGATGGGAGAACTTCGGAGAAATAAAGCGGAGAACCAGAAGCCGCTGAATGTGCCCATTAAAAAGCTAATCTTATACACTGAAGACAAACAAAAAGCAGATATCCTAGCAAACGCGGAAGAAGACCTGTCCGGAACCCTCAAAGTAGAACAACTTGTCATCCAACCTAAAGGAAAAGGACGAGAAATTAAAGACTGCACAGACGTTTACTTCGACGCTGAATATTAGACTGCTGCTTTGTAACGAAGAATCGCGGCTACTCCACCAAAAGACTTCTTTAGCATTTGCCCCTCTTCTGTTTCACCGGACAAAATCTCCACGTTAGTTCCCACCATTTCCGCTGTCTCCGCTAATTCGTCTATGAGTTCCTTGGTCTCCACAACAGCTAAGGAGGGAACACTGCATTTGGGGCAGCCCTCTGTGCTTATTTTCTGCTCGAACTCTGCAACCTCATGCATTTTCATTGTTTCCTCGTTAGTGTAGTCGCAGGAATTGCACTTCACTGTAACTCTGGCGTTTTCTAGGTCTTCAGAAAGCAGAAGGGTGTCTACGATGCCGTTGTTCAGGTATTTTCTTACTTCCTCTTCGCCGTATGTGGCTAAACCTGTGTCCTGACCGATTTCGCGGAGAAACTTCTGCATAATCTTCTTTTCTGCAACATAACGTATCCGCCGCAGAATCTCCTCAGATTTCTCCACAACCTCCTCCACTCCCCTGTCATTCACATAAGAGGTGTCAATGGTAGCCACAATCTTCTCCTTCAGCGTATACTGAAGATAGTTACCCTTCTCAAAATCAAATTTCGTAGGTCCAGGACCACCCAAAAGCAGACTCTTAAGATTCTCAATGGGAAGAAAGATTTCGTCGGCATGCTCTCCCACCCTCTTGAAGAACTCCTGCATCTTCGCCTCTCTTTGCCTGTCAAACCTTCTAGCAGACTGGCCACCAGCCCTGAACTTTCCGGGAATACCCGAGGTAATCTGTTTCACAATCTCAAGAGATTTTCCTCTAACCGTAGCAAAAACTGCATCTGAAGAATCCAAAACAATAATCCCAAACGTTTCTTTTTCTTTCAAGAACTCTTTTAGATGTTCAGTGTGAAATCGGGCATCACAGCGATACAGATAAATCTGAATCGGCTCTGGTGGCGAAATTATGTACAGTTCGATTTTTTCGCTTCCGGGACCGTTCTGGGGGATGGCTCCGCAGAAGAGCACCAGCCCATTTTCGGGCACCTTTTTGAACATCTTCATTCGCTGCGTAACCTTGGTTATGGCGTCCTGAACGTTTTTTCGGGTAGTGTTAGATTTGATGTTTGATGCTGTTCCGTACTCGTTGTTGAGCATGGCGACTACTTCGCTGACTTGGCGCCCCGGCGGCACATAGAGTGAGACAAGCTCTGTTCCTCTGCCTTCTCTGGCGGCTAGTCTCTCCAGATTCCGTTTTAGGCGAAACCGCAGAAGAGAATCCTGTTTGGTGCTCAACATTCCTACGCTCTCTGATTATAGAGCTTAACAACGTGACATAGTTGATAAAAGTTATCTTTCACTTCTGCAGACTCCCTTGAACCCACTATTGTTTTCGCCAAAGTCCCAATTTTTTAGGTTGAAGGGCAACATTATTCAAATCGAACTTCACTATCTGTGTGGATAGAAACGGAATCCTGTGATGTTTAGGAATGGGTGAGTAGGCTGCTGGCTCAAAGACTGGTGTTTGTTGGTCACATCTCTGTTGACAAAGTCGAGAACGTCAACGGAACTCGAACTCAGCTGGGAGGCGCAGCCCTATACGCGGCAATGGCGGCTAGAACCCTGTTCCCAAACGTCGCCTTGATTTCAGCCACCGGAAAAGACAACAAATACCTTGATGTCTTGAATCTTTTTCCCTACCTGGACGTGAAAACATATGACGCGCCCTCCACGAAGTTTCACATCCGGTATGACCGCCACTGGGAAGCCCATTACCTCAGAGCCGACCATGGCGCCGGCTCCAGAATAACGTCCCGCAGAATTTCGGAAAAGTGGCTTAGGCACAAGAGCATATTCCACATTTCGCCTATGCAGCCCTCAAAAGTTGCCAGAATATTAAACAAGATAAAACAGAAATCTCCGGAGACCCAAGTCTCGGTTAACACATGGATAGACTATGTTAAAGAGGGGCGAAGAAACAGGAGAATCCTAAAGGACATTGCCCTGAAAGCCGACTATTTTATTGTAAGCGACACAGAAGCTAAAGCGTTAGCCCAGACAGACTCCATTTCTGTTGCTGTTAGACTTCTTAAAGCTAAAAGGCTGATCGTCACCTTAGGAAGCTTGGGGGCCATAATTAGTGGAGAAAATGTGGACATGCGGATGGTTCCTGCCCTGAACCTGTCACCGGATAAGATTGTTGACACCACGGGAGCTGGAGACGTTTGGTGCGGAGCCTTTCTAGCCACCTACAATCTCACCGAAGATTTCGGCAAGTCCGTTAGTGCAGCATCTACCATTTCCCGCATCAAATGTTCAGATTGGGGCTTCCAGAGCCTCATAAATCTGCGCTTCAAGGAACCCAACGATGTGATAGAGTTTGTTATGGGGCTGAAGGATGGGGGCATCCAGAAAAGAATGCTTGATTACATAAAGGACTGAATCTGCCATAGTTCTTGTTTGCTCCCCGTGGAATACTGAAAAAGGCTGTGAAACCTGAGGACATGCAAAAAAGAAACATTATTTAGGATATATGTGGCTGCATTAGGGTGGAGACGATTGTATGCCTATGGCCTATGTGCTGATCAACACTGAACCAAAATTTATGGAGAAAGTTGTAGAGACTTTGGAGAAACTTGATTCCGTTGTGGAAGTGTTTCCTGTTTACGGCGTCTACGATGTAGTGGCTAAAATCAAGGCAGACAGCATGGGCAAACTAAAGGAGATTGTCACTTGGAATGTGCGGAGCCTAAAAGAGGTTCGGTCAACCATAACCATGCTGATCCTGGAAGAAAAGAAGTAGTCTTTATCTTCAACCCCACTTTTCGTTTCAATCTGACACAAAAAGGAGCATGAATTACTGTGAAGCGTGCTGTAATAGTTTACTGGTCCAGCACTGGAAACACTGAGAAGGTGGCGTTTGCGATAAAGGATGGGTTGGAGGCTGCGGGAGTAAACGTTTCCATTCTGAAAACAACAGAAGCAGAGGACATAGACTACTTTAACTACGACCTGATCTGCGTTGGCTCCCCCTCTATTCAGTGGCATCCGCCAAAGCAGGTTACAGAGTTTCTGCTCAAAAAATTTGACGAAAACAAAAAGCAGGGAAAAATCAAGACAGGTGCACCAAAAGTTCCCGGAAAGAATGCACTAATATTTTGCACGTATTCTGGACCGCATACTGGAATCCGTGAGGCAACGCCCGTGGGCAAGTATATGGGTCAGTTCTTTGAGCACATAGGATTCACGGTAGTGGATGAATGGTATGTTCTCAGTGAGTATCATGGAAATGAGGAACGTAGCACAAAAGGTAGAATGGGCGACATCAGAGGAAAACCTACAGCAGACGACCTGCAAAAAATAAGGTTGGACGCCAAAAAATTGGCTTCCAAGCTCTAAAATTGCCCTTTCTTGCCTGTGATTCCTTCAGAAAGCATCAATTCCCTGCTGTTGTTTGGCATTGATACATGTTTATGATTCACAGTTTGCTGTAGGAAGTCTTTTATCCATACTAACCGATTTGTTTTCTTGAGGTTTATCAAATGACAAACCTTGTTTCCAAATGTGGACTAGACTGCGGTGCGTGCCCTTGGGGTCCTTACCCGCGAAAGGACATGGACGCCAAAGAATTTGAACAATACAGAAACAAGGGCAAAAGAATTCTCGGATACATGCCAATAAAGACGCCATGTGTTACCTGTCAAACTCCAGACGCAGAAATTCCCAAAACGTCAAAGTTGCCTAGCCGAAAGTGCCTAATCCGTCAGTGTGTGGACAAAACTGGAGTGGCAAACTGTGCTTATTGTTCTCGCTTTCCATGTGACACCTTGAAAGGAACTGCAGGTCTTTGGAACCGTGAGAGCATTGAAGCAAAGCTAGGTGCAACGCTTTCTGAAGAGGATTACAATTCATTTGTCAAACCCTTCGAGGGAATAACCCGTTTAGAGGCTATTCGGTCTTCGCTGAAGCCAGATGAGATTGTAGAACCCGCTAAAGCTTCGATATCCAAGACGAAAATCGTTGACTTCCCAGAGAATCTGCCTCTCACGAAAGAGGCAGCGTCTTTCAAGGGGGTTCACAATTTGCTTTCAACCATAGAACGTTCATCTCTGGGACTGCAGGACACTGACACATTTGCTCAGCAACACAAACTCGAAAAGCAAAAAGTTCACATCTTGAGGTTTCTATGGATATTAGGCAATTACGGCAAATTCGAAAAAGAAAAGGACACATACCTTGTTGTTGATGCTGAAATATATCTAGCTAATCGGGGAAAAGAGAAGACTCTTTCTATTTGGTCCTTCGTTGAAGATGTTGTTTTCAAGAATTTTTCCAATTTTGGAGTTTGCTGCGAACGTGTTGCATTAAAAGGAGTGAAGAATAAAGACTTAACCACCGGCACAGGATACCTCCGCAACAGGGGTTGGGTTATGAGAATGGCTTTTGATGAAAAAATCGGTGGCACAGCAGCTCTCAAAGCACTACAAACGTATGTGAAAAGATTGGATAAAGAATACGGCTCAAAAGCTTTTCAACGGTTCCGAAATGCAGACATGAGGATTCTGTTAGACACATAAGCTACTCGAGGCTACTGAACATAGATTGTATATTGATGCTTGGAGTTGAGGATTAGATTCTACTCAACTGTGACTTGTTTTGTTTTTCCTTCCCAGACGCCGTGTAGGTTGCAGAATTCCTGTGCTCTAAGGGTGGCTGATGCTGCTAATTTTACGTTGATTGTTATGACGTAGCCGTCTGACAGTTCAGCGCCAAACTCTGTTCTAGCTATAAGCCGTTCTCCAGCGTAGAGCGAAACCCAGTTTACCCAGTGGCTCAAAGTGTTAGGGTGCTCAACTCCGTCGATTCCGCCAACCTTAATCTTCACGGCGAATGGCTCATTGGCTTTGACCTTAGCTGGCGCCTCAATGATGGGTGTGTGCTTCTTTGCCATTACTGTAAGATTGTTCCAGTCGGGTTTGTTTAGTTCAATTAAAGAAAAATCTACATTACTCACAAAATTCATCTCCACAATAAACTGCTTGTTCGGACTCTAAAAAACCTTATTATATACTCACTTCTGCGCCCTTTTTTGGTCTGTGAACCTTGCCCGCAGCGTTCCTGAACAACTCAGGATGTTCTGTGTGAACGGGCACCAAGACCTTAGGCTTAATTCTGTCTATCATTTCCTGTATTTCTGGACCAGACGCGTGACCGCTAGCATGAATCTGATAAGGTTTCCAATCGTTTTTTGCGTTTATTTTGAAGTGCTTTAGCCACCGTATCATCCGTTTTTGAGAAAGCTCCATTTTGGGATTAAACGGTTCGCATTGCGCCCGCACAAACAATGAACCTTCTGGAAGCTCAAAGTCTAAGATGTTTTTGAATCTGAAGTAGTCCAGATGCAAAACGTAGCTGGATGGATTCTCGTTGAGTTCAATGGCGGATATTCCCTTCTCCAGATGCTTCGTGTCCACAACTATGTCGGGTTTGCTGCTCCACTCCGAAAGCGGCATATCCCCAACTTTGTGCTTGGAGTTGCTGTAATCGCCCGGAGAATAGAGCATACTCCCGCATCTCTCAAGAAACACTCTGGCGCCCTCATCATACACGCTTCTACCAATCTTAGCAAGCAAGTAAGCCAACCGTGGATCAAAAACCGGAATTCTTCCACTTTTTATCGCCGCGTCACGTACAGTTTCATACCTGTCTATGTCTTTCCAAGTAAACCCAACCATAGCCAAGCCTTCACAGCCTGAAAATATGTCGGTCAGGTCTGCCTCCACTTTCTTTTCGTTGTCTGGCTCTTTTTGGTCAATGCGTGTTCCTTCACAAAACATGATGTCTGGCTCAAGACCATCTAATTCTTCTCCCAAATCGTAACCCGTCCTTCCGTGAAACCGTATGTCTCCAGTATACAGCACCTGACCGTCTTCTGATTCAACGAGACACGCCATAGAACCCGGTATCGAATGATCCACATTAAAGCCAGTAACCGTTAACCCGTTCTCTATTTTTTGGGCTTTTTTATGCTCCAAACTACGGAATTCCCGTTCTTGCTGCTCCTTTGAATAGCCTACTTTAGGTTCACCGGGAAAAAATCCTGTCTTCAGTTTTCCCATCTCACGTTCTTTAACAACCGTCAACTGCTTATCTAAGCCCTGCAAATTTCCAATCTCAGCCACCGCCTCCATCAAGGTGTTTGTCATTTCAGAACATAAAAACGGAAAGGCACCCAAATACGGGGCATACCCGCAATGGTCCAAGTGTGCATGAGAGATAAACACTACATCAGGACGCCAAGAACCTGCTTTCACCGCCTCCTCAAAACTTTGCAAATCCAGTTTCCAAAAGTTTTTTGCCCGACAATCATAACTTTCGAAACCGTTTGGACAAAGGACATCCTGCCTGTAGACACCATCTACGTGCGGCAGCAAACCTAGTTTTAGCAAATCGTGAATTTTGCATCCTGACCGAGGCTGCAAGAACTCTTCAAAAAACTGGCTCTCTTCACCGTATGAGAGACCGAAATCGAGGAAGATTGACCCCTTATCGAATTTGACGAGAAGTTTGTTTCCTCCAATGTCATTCACTCCCCCATAACAAGTAAATTTAATCATCAACCGTAACCCCGCAACAAAACTTACTTCTTCAGAGCAGAATATAAAACGTGTTACCCCGTCGACACGCGATCAGGAATGGGGTGATTTAGAGAGGAGAGCTTTTTCTAGGAACCTGCAGATTGCCGAGTCGTATCTTGAGGTTTCTTTGAAGGCTTCCACAGCCAAAGTTTTTCTGGTTTCAGCGCTCACTTCGCCGTTCTTCTTGATTTCGCTGAGGATCTGCCCGTATCTGCGGGGATTAACGACTACAACTACGTTCTCAAAATTTTTTGCTGCCGCCCTGATCATGTTAGGTCCACCTATGTCAAGGTTCTCTAGGGCAGTCTTCAGATCAGCCCCTTGAGTCGTTACTTTTTCGAAGGGATACAGATTGCAGACGACCATGTCAATAGGCTCTATTCCATGTTTTTCAAGGTCCTTCACATGTTCTTTCTTATCTCTTAGGGCAAGTATGCCACCCATCAGCTTCGGGTGCTCAGTTTTTACTCTGCCCTCCAGTAGTTCAGGAAATTCTGTAACCTCGGAGACATGTTTAACAAGTCGGATTCCTCCATCTTTCAAAGTTTCCAAAGTTCCACCAGTTGAAATTATCTCAAATCCCAGTTTGCTGAGTTCTCTAGCAAAACTTACTATGTCTGTCTTGTCATAAACGGAAATCAGGGCACGCTTCATAATCATCAACCCCATCAATGCCACTCTTGTTATTAGATTTAATGAAACAAAAGTGTTTCAACAGTTGAGATGAAGTTGAAGCGCTGAGAATCAGGGCAGCTTCAACCAAGCTTGGTAAACCCTGTGTTTTTCCTTCTCTCTTTTTTTGGCTTAAAATCCGTCTTGTTTTAGATAGTAGTCATCCTCTTTTTTTGACCCAAAGCTTCTGACGCCCTTCTCCTTCAGTTGTTTTCTAAGTTTTCTGGCGTATCCACCGCTTATCTCTCCCCTCTCCTCCAGATAACCGATTATCTCTTCCGCCTGCTCCGATTTATCGCATCTGCGGAGGAAATCAATCGCATCCGGCGTATAATCAGTGAATCTCTTCGATGCTGCTTTCTCGCCAGTAGTGGGGTCAGACCTCACAGAATTTATTTTTGTTCCATACTCTTCGTTATCCATTTCTTGAGCTAAGTTCGGGAACATTCTTCGAAACCTTTTCTTTTCAACATCCATCTTCTGGGGCATTCTCCTTTCGCTAATATTATATCCCTGCTGAGAGGTTGTCTCCCTGATATTCTCCTTTGATAAGACCTCTATTTAAATGGTGATTAGTTGGTTTTTTAACAGACACGCCTCTCTATGTTGGCACAAACTTTTGAAGCGGATTTTTCTCGAGGATTTTTGTAAGCTGTTCAAAATTCAAACCTGTCTTAACATCTCCGTATGTCTCGCATCTTTCTGGTTGCCTCAGACAATCTGGGCTTCGAACCACAACTTCCACCTCGTCTCCAGAAAAAAGAAGAAGGTGAATGTGAAACGAAGCCTCTTTTCTTCCCTCTTTAGTCACCGAGCGCCACTCCGAACTCTCAGCCACAAAGTTGTGCTCCTGAAGCCGTCTTAGAACCTGAACGTGGTCTTGCGTAAATGTGAGTATGTCTATGTCGCTGTTTTGGCGGGCTGTTCCCCTCCAAACGCTCCCTACAAGACGCGGATTAAACTCTTCAAGCATCCCCATTATCTCTTTGGCTTCTCTTCGCATCCGCAGAAGCAGTTCCTTTCTTGAGGCGCCTTCCCTCTCTTCGGCGATTCTATCAAGTTCCTCTGCGACCTCCAAGTTACTGGGAAGAATTCGAACCCCCAACGTTTCTGTTGCTCTTTTTTTGGCTTGTTTGTACTCTTTTTCTTGCGACGTGTAGAGTAGGAGGGCGGCTTCTCGGGCAACTCTGTTTCTCAGAGTTTTTGTGCGGTTGCGCTTCAAGATTTTTCCTCAACACCTAATAATTGTGGACTAAACTTTTGGCTGTTGCTGTTCAAGGTTTTAAATCTGTGCTAATTATTGTGTCGTCGTTGCCCTGGTTGTTTCAGTTATTAGCGGTTTTGTTATATGATTCGTATAAACTTGAAAGGGTAATGACGTCTATGTCTGCTTCTTTTGACTTCAAGTAATCAGAGATTTCTTCAAATTGGGACGTGAGGTATTGTGTTTCGTGAATGGCGTTTTCGTCTACTATTTGGTGAAACGTTAAAATGAGTAATCCGTTTTGTTGAATCGCAGAGTCAATTCTGTCTTTTATGTCTTGTACTGACGTGGTGTTTAGGATGATGAATGTTTTCAGTTTGTATTGAATGTTGGAATCAACGTTTGATAGGTGCGGCTGGTAAGTGCCGTACACAAGCGTTCTCCCTAGACTATGGTGCTCTCGTACAACATCGATTACTGTGTCATTATAGCCGCCGAATGGATAAGCAAATAGGTGCGCGGACCTAACAAAACCGTTAGCAACAAGCCAATCGTACGCCGCGTTCACTTCGTAATGAAGTTCCTCCAGTGACAAAGATGTTAAATCAAGGTGATTGTATCCGTGATTGCTTATGTCCCAGCCTGCTTCATAGAGCAACTGGAGTTCGCTTAACGTCAGATAATTGCCTGCCCCCTCGTAGCCGGCTATTGTGAATCCGGTTCCTGCTCCGGCTATTGCAAACAAGGTTCCTGTTTGTTCATTCTTGTCCATTATCGGCTTGGTGTTAAGTATGTTGCTCCATCCGTCGTCAAACGTTATTATTGCTCTGGCTCTTGCCTTGTAGCTGTGTCTGCAATCATCAAAACTGACACTGGCGTTCATTCCTTCGTTGGGTCGCACTCTCACGCGCAACAAAACTGTTGGGGAATCCCAAGATGCTTCGCCTACAACGCTGAACTGGGGTTTGATGATGGCGATGTTGTTCCAGCTGTTCACAAGCGTGTAAGCGGGTACTCGGCGTACAAAGTATGATGTCCAATCGGCTGTTGGGCTGATGTACAGGGATATGGCGTTCAGGGCTGTTTTGTTGTGCACGTAAACCCAGAATATGATGTTTGTGGCATCTGAAAGATCTAGGCTCGTCGTCTTTGTGGTGAATGCGATGTTTCCGCCTGTTCCAGTTAGTTTCAGTGACTGGTTGCCGTGAATCACGTTTGACGTGTCTGCCTCTTGTGATACTCCAACCCCGTCTGCTCTCCAATCAGGTATGTTCTCAAAATCTTCAACTAATTCGCCTTCACTGAAAACAACCTGTTCACCACTATTATCTTGGTCTCCGTTCAAAGGCACGTTCTCTGTTGGCTGCAAGGTAATGACAATTCCGCCCGTGGCAACAGTTAAGATAATGAGAAGAATGCCTAACTTGATTACGTTAGAAATACCATCATATGCGCCTGTTCTTTGGTTATAACTCATAATAATATCTTTCCTTATCACCATTATGTGACTTCAGCCGTATTAAATATATGCGAAGAAAAACAAGCTAATCGCCAACACAGTTATTCGGAAGGCTTAGTTACTTCAAACTCTTGTTCTCTAAACAATCTACCGCCTTATCCCGTGCAGTTCCAATAATAAATTTCTTGGTACATCTCTGTTATTGGAAAGTCCGGATCATCATAAACAATGTCTAGGGCTAATCCGTACTGGTCAAGCAGGTCTTGGGATAACTCCCAGATTTGCGGTGACAGCTCGTCTGGTCCCCAGTAGCCCCATATTCTATCGTTTGGGTTACGCATACCCCACGCATAATTCTCAGGAAGAACTATGGCGGCTTGTGCCTCCGTCTTTCCATACTCTTCTGGATGATGTTGCATGTAATCCCAGAATTGCTGCATTGCCTCGAAGTGCTCATCTTCTAGTATTCCGTAGGGGTTATCTGGTGGGTCTGTGGGGTAGTTAAAGATAATAATGTAGTCTGCTCCTGCCTCGTATGAAATGAGCATATCATCGAGCATTTCTGGTCCAGTCTTATATGTTCCGTTGTTAGTTTCTGGGTCTCGGTCCTTCCATACAATAATAGTACCCCACTCTTTCTGTTGGACGTTCGCTGCGCCTCTGCAAAGTCCTATGTGTTTTGCGGTGTTGTGCTCCCACCCCAATTCAGCAAAGATTGTGTCGTAGCCTGCGAGGTAATCAAACCAATACAGAGCATAATCAGAAGTGAAAGACGTAATCGAACGGTTAATCAGCTCGTCAAGTCGCATATGGGCTATGACATATTTAATATACGCTTTTTTCGCTTCTTCATAATCTCGGGCCACAGTCTGGTTGAAGCTTTCTTGTATATACTCTTCTATTGTCTGGTAAAATTCTGGGTAAACTTCCTTAATATGGTGAAAAACATATGCCCAGTTGCCGTCGATTTGGATTCCACCTGGCTCATCAAACAAGTAAACCCCTAAAAAGCTGTCGCCCCATCGTTCTTTAGCGAAGTTGAGCCATGGAATCTGCCATGGACAATCAGTATCAAACCAGCCAAAAAATACGATAAAATCTAGTCCAGCGTCAACAGCGTAATCACAGATTATGTTTATGGCTGTTTCATTCTTGCTTATTGGTCCCGATTGCAGCACAAATAGGTTGGTGTACTCTTTGGTTCTGTCAATCAGCAGTTTTGCCTCGGCAGTTGTGTTACCACAGAAAGAAACTCCGAAATAAGGCTCCACCGGGTATACTTTGTCGCTTTCTGGATTATTTGGGAAATGGACTACTATAGTCAGCATTAAGGAAAGAAGTATCATTAAGAGGGCTAACCATTTTAATCTAGACGCCACCCATTGTGTCAAACTCAAGCTAATCGGCCTAACCAAACTAACTAAAGATGAACCGTTTATTTATCGCTTCTTATGTTACGGGTGAACATGTGCGTACAGAAGAGAAAACTGGAGTATGTGTTCGGGTTTGAGTTTAAAACCAGCAAAAAATAATGCAAAAATTGAACTATAACCTTCATGTCATCCCCCTGAAGAGGGCTCTGTATGTGCTCGGGGTCTATGTCATCCTATGTAGTGATTAGAATCATTTCAGGCGTTTACTCTGCTCTCGAAGAAGAGCCTTGTTTGTCCCATGGTTTTAATGTCCAATGCTCTGACCTTTGCCATGACGGGAAAGTCTTTCACTGCTTTTCCGATGAGGAGGCAGTGGTGGGGCGGAAGTTCTTGAGCTATTGATTTCACGGTTTCAGCGTCCACTCTGGCAGCCTTTGACACTGTTTCGAGGTCACGTTCATTAGTGAAGTTGAATAGGAAGATGCTGTCAGCTTGGCGGTAGATGTTCTCCTTTATTGTGTCTGGTTGGTTAGTCACGAAATTGGTGAATAAGCCGAAGTGCCTCATCCGCGTGACGATGTCTTCCCAGTATGTTTCCCTGAGGTAGAGATGGGCTTCCTCAGCAAACAGAAAAACGGATTTGATTTTCCACTGATTCAGAAGATTCACAAGATTCCCAAGAGTGTACTCCAAAACAATCTGGCGGTCAACCGACGAAACATCCTTCAAATTAATAACCAAGGTTCCCCCATCTTTCTTGGTTTTTTCGAAGAGCTTTCCGAAATCTGTTGCTGACTCTTCGTTGTCCGTAAAAAACCCTGAGTTTACAAGGCTGTGGTAACGGGAGAAAAGGGCATCCCGCACATGCATGTTGCAGCTGCATCTTCTGATAGCCTCTCCGAGGTCCTGAAGCGTAAACCTTCCTTGCTGACTCAACGATTTCCATATGTGTTTAAACTCTCTGGTTGACGTTCCCGGCAGACCAAGAGCATGAATCATAATCTTCAAAATGACGCTTAACCCCATCTGAGACAAAGAAACCCTGAAGTTGGCTCCGGGGGTAAGCACATGCACCCTATCACTATACTTGTTGCCTCCCCCCTTAGCAGAAAAGCCTAAGCCAGCATATTCACCGTTAAGGTCAAGAACCACAACCGTAGCGCCGTAATCGACAAGACCCAAAACAAGCAGCTTCGAAAGATGCGACTTTCCAGTTCCCTTCTTCCCAGTTATGATGTTTAGTCTCCCGTCAAGATCATGAGCCGTGATGTTTAAGGGAGAACCATCCTTGGTTTCGCCAACATTGATTGGAAGACCGCTGTTGCCGCCCACATGCCCCAGCAGAGAATTGAAGGAAATCTTTGTGATTCCCGACTTGGAGCGGCAAGGAAGCCATGACGAATTCACATGCAACTTATCTTTTACTATTGTTCCCCGAATCTTGCAGATGAGCATGCGGGCGTCCTGAATGTGATTTATGTGAGATGAGACGCCTAGGGGGTCAAAGTTTTCACCGTAAACCTGCTCCTCTGTTGTAGAGTCGCGGAGAAGCTCTTCAAGAAGCCCGGGAACACTGGCGAACTGGACATCAATTACCTGCGTAATCAATTTCCTGTTAACATTAGCGTCCTCTACAAGAAGATAGTCGCCCTTTTCCACGTCATTTTTTGGAGAGCTGAGAATCTGAAGGCTGCTTCCCTGCTTCTTGTAGAGCCGCATCTTTTATCCCTCCGCGCCTTTTCCGAATGGACCAAAAAGCAGCCGACGTACATTCGGTCTTGTAACTATTTTGAGCCCATATTGGTGGGCTATGAAACGTTGGATGCCGATTACCTCGGTGGCGGTGAAGGTTGAGAATATGTGAGCCAAACGTAAAGTCTCAGGGTAACTTTGAACAAGCAGGTCACTTCCGAGAAGACTCTGCACAGCCTCTATCCCCCGTTCTCGCGGAACCTTTCTGTCAATATCTAACCGGAAAGAGCACACTCCAGGAGTCAGTTTTGCAACGTAAACATCTCCAAGAAGGAGAAGGGGACCTGAAGAGAAAGGAAAATCATTTATTTGAAGGAGACAAGGGGGCTCAGCTTTTTCTGCGTAATCAGTTAGCTTATGACCTGAAAACCGCAGGGTTGTGTTCTTAGAGAAAGCCAAAACTGTGCTGAGGCGATTTCTGGCAATCTCTAAGAGCCGAGACACCTCATCCACAGGGCTGTCAGCCATTCCAGCCGTCATTGAGCCGTCCCATAGAATAATGGTGTCGTACGCCGAGCAGGAGATGCCCAGCTGGAGCCAGCGTTCAAGCAGGTTGCCGATTCTGGCTTGTATGTTGATGATGCTGGGGGCTTCTGAGCTTTCGGGGCTGCGATTTCTGAAGAGCTTGTAGATTTCTTTTTTGTTTTGTTCTGTTATGTGGAAGGGGAAGGGCCCTATACGTTGATATTTGTATCTGGTTTTTTCTTTCCACACTATTGCCCCTCTTATTGCACAGAGTACACCTGTTTCGGTTTCTCCTATTCTTATGCTTGAAACATCTACGGCAACAACAGTTTTCTCGTCTAAGCTGTGTTCCAACTGGATTGTCTTTATTGTTGAGGGGTGTTGAATTCCCAGAATTGTTGTTGAATTTTCAATATATTCTGTTGGGGGTTGATTGAGGGGGGTTTCGGTGGGTTGCAGGTAGTTGCTTTCTATGTTTTTCATGGAGTTGAGGCTTAGTTCCATGAATGTTGGTGGGAGTTGTAGGTTCCCTATTTGGGGTGGAAAGTTATATGTTGGTGTTGTTGCATAATGTAATTGTTCAATCAATAGGATTCACCAATATGGAAGTGATTTGGGAGCAGCAATATTTAAGTGTTGTGCATGTGCATCATGAACAATACAATAAACAATAAGGGAGAACGATGACTGAAGACACAAAACCCCCAATCCGCCTAAAAATGAAAGTAGGAAACCTAGAATTCGAGATAGAATGCCAAGATGACCAGCTAGAAGAAGCCGTGAAACGAATCCTGTCCACAGTAACAGAGTACTCGAAAGAACCCATGATCATACCCGAACGCCCCCTCCCCGCGCCAAGGGCAGAAACATGCAAAAGCCTCATACAGAAGCTCTGGTCCGAAGCGTGGTTTGCGTCTCCACGTGGACTGGGGGATGTCCACGGCGAAATGGCGCGCAGAGGCTTTCATTACGACCGCACAGCAGTAGCCCATGCACTAGTTGATTTGGTGAAAGATGGTTTGCTGACTAGAGAGGGGCAACCGCGACGTTACCGTTATGCCCAAAAAAGACCGCCTAGAACCTAAACTTTTTTTCACGCAACGATTTTAGTTCAGAGGAGCTCTTGCAGCTCTTTCCACTTCTCCACGAAATCCAGTCCTCTCTTAGTTGTTACGTACCTTTTTGATTTGTTTTGGTTTTCCAGAAGTTCCAGCGATTGCAGTTCAGAGAGATAGTGCTGAAGCATTTTCCATGACAGATTTGTTCCGTACATGACGTGCGTTTTGGTTTTCGGCTCTGAACATAAACCAAGAATGTCCGCCATGATTTCTACACGATCTCTCTTACCGCCCATTGCCATCACAAGAACACTTTCTTTCTGTCAATGAAGCGTTTTTAATGTATCTGTTTTTGTATATCTGTTGAACACAAGCAGCCCCGTTCATGTCCCTTATGGACGTTACATTGACGGCAGACGCCAGTTCACCAAAATTAGACGGTGCGCCCTAAAGTGAATCGTCTTATTTGGTGTTTAGGTAGATGCATGCATTCGTTTGAGTTCCGTACACTCACACTCAGAGAGTATTTGTGCATTAAAGAGTGGACAGAATTTTGGTCACATTTACCCACAACCGTTAACTCAGCTGACCAATCTTATTAGATGACAAGATAGGGGGTCCACAGAATGGTGAATAGACTAACGGAGAACGATCACGCTTTCTCTATCGAGTTAGATATCGCCAAGTTAAACGAGATTGGAGACAGATTGCTGATCGAGGGGCATCTAGGTGAACTAGTCGAGATAGTTTTTGTCGAAGATTCTCTGGAGATAAAGGGATTCGAAGGAAACCTGAAAATAAAATTGAACGAAGAAGAACTCAGAGCCCTCCTTAACACAAGAAGAAAATAAATGTACAAAATTGTGAAGGATACGTAAAAATCAAACATTGCCAGATGGATGCAATCGTGGCGCCGAGGGAGGGATTTGAACCCTCGCGACCCAATGGATCACAGGCTTACCGTAGTCGGAGATTCCAGGCATGAACTTCCAATGTGGAATCTGCTCCCTACCAGATTTCCCGCAACATGGTTGCTCTAGGAGACCTCGGCACAAACAGTAGAATAGCATCCAACAGGTTTTTTAGTCTTTTCGAAAAACTGTTCACTGGTTGCTGCGCCACATTTTAGGATACATGCCACGCGGCATCAGAACCCGTTTGGTCTTGGCTACGAATCCGTGGTCCATCTTCAGCATCTTCTCGGAAGAAACAAAGGCTTTTGCTATTGTGACGGCTTCTCCTTTCTGGGTGAAAACCGCAACTGTGTCGCCGATTTTGATTCCCGAATCCAGTGACAGCACTCCTGGCGCGGTCAAGTGTGCTCCGTGGCAAAGCGCGTCCACCGCAGAATCTCGCACATTGATTTTCGGTATCAGCTGCAGGGCTTTTTCCATGGGGTAAATGAATTTTCTGAGCAGGGCTTCATCTTTGGTTTCTTGCCATTGGCTGAACAGGTAAGAAATGTCATGTAGGGTGACTAGGCTTTCGTCTTCTATGAATGGTCCAGCTCTTGTTCTGCGTAGCTCCTGCATGTGAGCTCCGCATCCCAGAGCCTCGCCGATGTCGTAGCAGAGTTTCCGTATGTATGTTCCCGCCTCGCACCCAACCTTGAAGAGAACGTTCCTTTCATCCATCTCCATGAACTTGTTATAGTAAATCGTTCTTGTCCGAAGCCTCCGCTTAACCGACGAGCGCACAGGAGGTCGCTGGTAGATTGGTCCCTGAAATTCTTCTAAAATTTTTTCAATTTTGTTTTGTGGAACCTGAGAATGGAGCTTCATTACACAGACGTATTCTTTGCCTGCCAATAGAAGAGCCTGAATTACTTTGGTAGCATCCTCTATGGCAGTGGGTAGAACACCAGTGACTTTGGGATTTCCCCGACTATTTTAAGCCTCAAGGGTCCCGCCGTGACCGGCGCTTTCAAGGCTGAGGATTCGCTTGAGCCATGCTGTAACCTCGTGGCTTGACGGTCCAGCTTGCTTGTCCACGTTTATTATTCCGAAACGCATGTGTTCTTTGATGGGGCGTTCTTCGGGTCTGTGACCGTATCGGGGGTTGGTTTCTTCCTCAGCTTTGACTACCAAGCTTCGTTTGATTTCCCATGGTTCTTTGATTTTTTGCATAATTTTTCTCCAGAAAGGAAAAAAGGGTTAGTATAGGTTAAAAGAGTTAGGATATAGTAGCCTTCACTGTTTTAGCCATCTCATCCAGTTTACCTGCTGCCTTAAGTGCTTCGGTGACTTCTTCCTCGGTTGCGCCTCGGTTTATATCGATTTTTTCTTGGGTTGGTTCTAGGTGACTAATGTTGGCGCGTCTCCGTTTTATGCCGGATACAGTTTTGGGTCCGGTGATGAGCACAAAGTTTTTGTCTACGATGTCTACGATTATGCACTTTTTTCCTGCTTCTCGCCCTAAGGTTTTGACGCAGATTCTTCCTACTTCCATTGCAGCCAACTTTAACCCTCGTCACTTTGACTGGGAGTACCCATCTTTATACTTTACTCATACCTGAAAGGGCGCCGACATCCTGAGTCTGGCTTATGGCAGAACTGTAGCGGATTAATTTGGAGTCTCAGACTGAAACTCACTAGATTAACGTCGGGTTCTGATAACTTGAATATGTATGGAGAACTCAGAAACGATTTATTAATCAAATTCGCAATCTGAGCCGAGCGCACCCATCATCATAACGATTGAACACCCGTGTGTCTCCACGACCCATTTTGCCTTTTGCGTGCACTCTACACCCACACATTCTGTTAAATGCTAACTGCTTTCCTCATGGAAACTGTGGCTTCAGTTGCTTGGTTTTCCAGAAAAAACACTGTTTTCAACAATGTACCTTTATTAGTCTCCTAATATGCGGTTTTGTTGGGTTTTGATGGCAATCGATTTAAGTAGATTTCTGGACTATCGGTATCTAGTTGTTCAGCGGCAGTGTTTGATCGATGATACTGATAACCAGTTTGTTAATTTCGGTTTCCGTTCTCGTCTTTGCTCTACTTTTAGATTTGGTTTTCGGCGACCCATCTCCCAATTACCCGCAGCGAATCCAATTCAAGCTGCATCCAACCGTGTGGATGGGCAAATTTACTAAAATCTTGGAACCATATTTCAAGAATCCGAATCCGAAAACAGAAAAAGTGGGCGGTATCCTGTTAGCTCTGACTGTAATAATCGTTTTCACGTTGCCTGTATTTTTTGGGTTAAGAATCATCTACGCTTACTTGGGCGTTTTGGTTTACGTTCTCGTCGCCGCTGTAATCCTTAAACTAACTATCTGCATGAAGCTGGAAACAGACTGGGGCGATGCAGCAGCCAAAGCCATCGAATCAGGAGACCTGAACGAAGCCAGAAAATACGCTCACTTCTCGCGAAGAGACAACAAAGAATTAACTGGCTCCCAGATAGTCTCCTCCGTTATCGAGTCGTTAGCAGAAAACCTGACCGACTTCAGGTTATCCCCCATCTTCTACTACGCCTTTTTTGGGGTTCCAGGAGCCGTCGCGTTTCGAGCCATCAACACTCTTGACGGGATGGTTGGATTCAAAGACCCCGAGCATCTTCACATCGGCTGGTTCTCCGCAGTCTCCGACACCATAGTCAACTATGTCCCAGCTCGGTTAACAACCATCCTGATAATTTTAGCCTCAGCTATTCTGGGCGAAGACTACAAAAACGCTTGGACAATCGCCCGCCGAGACCAAGCTAAGATTCCGAGCATAAACCACGGCTGGCAGATGGCGTCAATGGCTGGGGCGCTTCGTGTGCAATTGGAAAAACCGGGGCAATACGCTGTTGGTGACCCAGTTGAAGAGCTGGACGCAAACAAGATACTTCGCTCCTTAAGAATCCGAAACGTGGCAATAATCTTAGCGATACTGTTTATGCTGCCAATACTTCTGCTGACGAGCCTCTACTTGTTTCCCCTTTTAGGGTATTAACGTCTCGCTTGGATGCCCTTTCGTGCGTGAATCCTCTTTTATGCAAAACATATTAATCATGTGGCTTGCTGTATTTGTGAAAGTAACAACACGCTCAGGGAAGACTTATGCCGCTACATGTAACCCTTGTTAACCCCCCATACCCGAAGGGCGCACATCAGCATCCCCCATTCACTCCCCTAGGTTTAGGGTATCTGGCTGCCGTTCTAGAAAAAAACGGGTATAACGTTGATGTGATCGACTGCCAAGCCCTAGGCACATCATTCGAGGAAGCAAAAAACGAACTCAGCAAACGGAAGCCAGACATAGTTGGAATGACATCCACCACCCTCACCTACAAGTCTGCGCTTAAAATCGTAAAAATCGCAAAAGAAGTCTGCCCCAACTGCCTAACCCTCCTCGGCGGCGTTCACGTTACCTTCTGGGATGAGGAGGCGTTGGAGGAGTGTCCGCAGTTGGATGTTGTGGTGCGGAAGGAGGGCGAGAACACGTTTCTGGAGCTGGTGCAGAGGCTGGAGGCAGGCAAAAGCTTCGGTGACGTGCTGGGCATAACCTACAGGAAAGACGGAAAAACCGTGAAGACCAAGGACAGACCCTACATAGAAGACCTTGACAGCTTGCCATTCCCCGCTCATCACCTCTGGCCACTTGACCGCCTCAAAAAATACGGGAACGTAATGTTCCCTCTGATGACGAGTCGAGGCTGCGTGTTCTGGTGCGAGTTCTGCTCGGCGGTAAGAATGTTTGGTCGAAAGTTTCGGATGAGAAGCGCCAAAAACGTTGTTGATGAGATGGAGTATCTTCACAATACTTACGGAGCGGACACTTTCACTTTTTATGACGACGCGTTCACTGTAGACCAGTCTAGAGTTGAAGAAATATGCAGAGAACTTCATGCTCGAAACCTTAAGGTAACCTGGGACTGCGGAACCCGTGTTGACATGGTTACGAAAGATTTGCTTCAGAAAATGAAAGAAGCCGGTTGCATTGCCGTATGGTATGGTGTCGAGGCAGGGTCACAGAAGGTTATAAACGCCATGGGAAAGGGATTCACCGCAAACAAAACAAAGAAGGCGTTTAAAGCGACTAAGGAAGTTGGGCTAATGACTATTGCAAGTGTGGTTTTTGGGTTTCCAGGTGAAACGAGAGAAAGCGCGATGGAAACCGTTAAACTTGTTGAAGAAATAGATCCTGATGACATAGGCTACTATATTGCGACGCCTTATCCTGGAACTCCGATGGCTGATTATGTGAAGAAGATGGGTTGGATAAGGGTAACCGACTTTGACAAGTATGACACGGCGACTCCCATCTTTGAGCTTCCAACATTGAGTATGCAAGAGGTGAGGGAAATCCGCGAGCAGGCTTTTCATCGGTTTTATCTGCGTCCCCGCTATGTTCTCCGCATGTTTGCTAAAGGTGGAACGTATGGCTTTTCGGCAACAAAAACAGCGCTTGCGCATCTGCTTAGAGCAACCAAATCTAAGCTTCATTGTGCATGATGCGAAAAGAATATGTTTTTTTTGATTTACATATATGGGTTAACAAAAGAAATGCGCACATTTGCCTGTAACAAGGAAATGTTTATTTATCTTAAGCAAGAAATAGGGGGGCTGTAAAAATAGATGGGAATGAAAAACATGAACATTGATAGAAATAGAACTAAACTATCTACTATTGCTTTAATTCTGTTATTAGCTATATCTGCTACACTAGTTACTTTGACTTCGGTTTATGCACAAGATGGAAAGGCAACCGTTTGCTATCTTGGTGCTATACCTAACCCCGTAGGTAAAGACCAACAAGTGCTATTACACGTCGGAATTACGGATGCACTGCCAAGTCCAGAACAAAAATGGGTAGATATGTCAGTAACAATCACGGACCCTGAAGGCGGCACAACCACTATATCAAACATCGAAACCGATTCAACAGGTGGAACAGGCGTACCATTCACGCCAGATAAGGTCGGCACCTATACTCTGGTAGCTAACTTCCCCGAGCAAGTGCAGAGAGGTACAACATATCTAGCCAGCCACAGCCCAGAAGTCCAACTTGAAGTACAAGAGGAAACGATAGAAGTTTATCCAGGTCATTCGCTTCCAGACAACTACTGGACTCGACCCATAGACGCGCAACTTAGAGAATGGTCAAAAATCACAGGAAGTTGGCCGCTCATCGCTACAAATCTGTACGCTCCATACAATGACGGACCAGAGACTGCACACATACTGTGGACGAAGGTACTAACACAGGGAGGCCTTGTCGGAGGAGCATTGGGTGAGGTTTCATTCGAAATTGGCGATGCATATGAAGGCAAATGGACTGGTTCAGGCGGCACTGGCTCTTGGTTTGAGTCGACTTCCATAATCCTAACTGGAAAACTTTACTACCAAGAGAGCGACCAAGAGAACCCCATTGTATATCACTGTGTAGACCTGCACACTGGCGAAGAACTGTGGTCTAAAGTCTTCATGGACAACGATACAATAGCTTTCGGTCAAACATATCATTTTGATGGAATCAACTATCACGGCGCTTTCGAATACCTATATGTAACCAGTGGCGGCGGTTTCTTCGGTGGAGGCGGAGGAACTTGGCACGCATTCGACTCTTTAACCGGAGTTTGGATGTTCGACATTGAGAATGCACCTTCAGGCACCAACCTTTATGGACCAAAAGGTGAAATCTGCCAATACAGTGTCAGCGGAACCACGCTTCGTTTCTGGAACTCATCACACGTTGTCTTGAACGGACTGAGTATGAATAGTGCAGGCAGCTGGGGCAGCAACGCTCATGGAAGAGTCCACGACGGAAATAATGGATATATGTGGGAAGAAACCATAGAGTCAGGTCTAGGATCAGCGTCAGCATACTTCCTCAACGATAGAGTAATCCTCACAAGCGCAAGCACTTCATCGGTCACTGTATCTGCTGTAAACGTAAACCCTGCAGATGGCGCAATCGGAAGAACCATATTCAAAACCGTTAATGATGCACCCGCTCATTGGGCTGAAATGCGGCTATCCATAAGCGGCATGCAAAGCGGTTTTGTAAGTTATAGCAAAGACGACCACGTTGCAATTCTTTGGGTAAAAGACACCAGAGAACACTACGCCTACAGTCTCGACGACGGAACATTCATGTGGTCAACTCCAAGTCAGGACTACATGGACGCAATGGATGACACACCTGGCAGCGCTAGAGCCATTGCTTATGGCAAATTCTACTCAGCGAGCGTAAGTGGAACAGTGTACTGTTACGACATCCAAACAGGTGACGAACTGTGGACCTACGAAGCAGTTGACCCCTACTCTGAATACCTATTCGGCAATAACTGGTGGCTTAAACCACTATTCATTACTGACGGCAAAATCTATGTAGCTCACCTAGAGCACTCTCCTATTGACCCCATGCCGCGTGGCGGGCCATTCATTTGCCTTAACGCCACAGACGGAACGGAAATCTGGAGAATCAACGGCGCATTCCGCCAAACCCGCTGGGGAGGACGTGCAATCATCGGCGACAGCATAATAGCGACAATGGACACATACGACCAGCGCGTATACGGCATAGGTAAAGGAGCAAGCTCCACAACAGTAAAAGTTACACCAAAAATCGTAGCAAAGGGAAGCACCATACTAATAGAAGGCACAGTGATGGATGTGTCACCAGGCACAGAAGACACTGGTATGAAACTAAGATTCCCGAATGGAGTTCCAGCCATATCTGACGAAGACATGAGCGAATGGATGCTATATGTATACAAGCAATTCGAAATGCCAGAAGACGCAACCGGCGTGGAAGTGGTGTTCAACTGGGTTGACGCAGAAGGCGTGTGGCATGATCTGTACAGAACAACAACCGACACAAGCGGCACATACAGCTACGCATGGACTCCCGACACAGAAGGCACAATAAAAATAATCGCCACATTCGCGGGATCCGAAGGCTACTACGGCTCATGTGCACAAACTGCCATAGTTGTTGGTCCACCAGAAGAACATTTCCCCACCGCAGCAGAGATTGGAGATACAACAGTAAGCAAAATTCCAGCGTATCCAGCAGCTTCAGACATAGCACAAGAAACAGTGAACAAGCTTCCAGCATACCTGACAATCGACCTGATTGTCCTGATAATCGCTGTTG
>JASFHP010000016.1:0-25216 GCA_050123155.1 Candidatus Bathyarchaeota archaeon
AGTAGTTGCAGCCATCATACTCATCGCAGTAACCGTCGCAGTGTCCATCGCAGTCGCAGCATGGATGGGCTCACTAACCATCGGATTCATGGAAACCTCAGAACTAACAATAACACAAATGACCTTTAATGCTACTGCTGAAACTATCGTATGTAATATCACTAACTCGGGAACAAGTGCAGTTACAGTTAGCATGGTAAAAATCAACGGCGCAACAGAGTCTTCCGTCACAGGTGACACATCATATGCTGCAGGTGCTACAGGTGCTCTTACAGTCACCATAACTGATGTCGTGGCTGGAAACAAGTACAGCGTAAACCTGTTTACAACTGATGGAACACTGGTCGGCTCCTACACGGACACAGCTTAGACTTTGAAACAGAAACTTTCAAAATGAGATTGGGGCAGACTAAACTCTTCCCCCTCTTTCACCATCTTTGGCGCGTTAGCCTATTGTGAAATTGAGCAAAAATCTTTTTTTATTAATCATTTTTTGCATTATTGTGGCGGTTAGGTGATTCCTTGGTAGCGGTTGGAGTTTGCAGTGTTGGTTTTGTAGAGAAGTAAAGTTGATTCCATAATCATTCGTGAATTGGTTTCTGCAATTGTGTTGAGCCGTCAAACGGTTCAAATATGCCTAAAAGATTTTGAGGGAGCAGGGTTGATGGTTAGAAGCGGGTTGTTAAGGAAATGAACAGACCACTGCATCATTACAACCTTGCCTTGAATCTGGTTAGAACTGTTTCCAAAGATCTGGGAGAAGAGTCCGAATGGTTTTTCGGGTGGATTCATCGATTTTTCCATTTGTTTGTTTTGGGTTTTATAATATGATGTATTAAGTCGTAAGATTTAAATCCACTTGCTGCTTAGTTGTCTTGTGAACTCACAAGGAGGGAAAGAACTGAAATGAGAAAACTCCTAAAGAGTAAGAAAGCTCTAAGCCCAGTAGTTGCAGCCATCATACTCATCGCAGTAACCGTCGCAGTGTCCATCGCAGTCGCAGCATGGATGGGCTCACTAACCATCGGATTCATGGAAACCTCAGAACTAACAATAACACAAATGACCTTTGACGAAACTGCCAACAATATCACACTTGCAATAACTAACTCAGGAACAAGCGATGTAACGATTAGCATGATAAAAGTAAATGGCAACACAGTAGCTTCAGGTAGCATCTCTGGGACTCTAACTTATGCTGCAGGTGATTCAGCCACTGATCTCGAACTAACATACTCCAGTGGAATAACTGCTGGAAACAAGTACAGCGTAAACTTATTCACAACTGATGGAACACTGGTCGGCTCCTACACGGACACTGCTTAGGCTTTGAAACAGGAACTTTCAGAATGAGATTGGGGCAGACTAAACTCTTCCCCTCTTTCACCATCCTTGGAGGTGTAAATATGGTAGTGAAATTAAAAGAATATGAATCCGCGGTCGAAATAGCAAAGGCTATGGACGATGACATAACCAAAACAAAGAGCATCCTCGGCGAATACCTGCGCAGACTAGACTCCATAAGGAACCTAGCTGAACGATCGAAGAAGATACGCGAAGTAGTCTTCAAACTCGCAGGCAAAAAATCAGCCCAAAACAGCCTAGGAGAAATAACCGTAGGCGACCTAAGCGTAATCCTAGACGCAAACCCATTCCACGAACTAACCGCCATCGAACAGGTCGTTCGCAGCCAACAGGACAGACTGTTGGTGCTACAGAAGGCACGCGAAGCACTAAACTGGGTTGACCAAATAGGAGACACTGAAGGGCTCAAGTATTTGGTGCTGGAAAACGACGGGGTTCCCGAAAGGATTCTGCTGAAGATCTCCTAGATCCTGCAGGAAGTGAAAAAGCAATGAACAGGGACTCCTACGCTATAGCCCTAAATAATGCTATAACAGAGATCAACAAAGCGTACCCTGACATCAAAAACTCCTTCATTTTTACAAAAACTGGAACTCCACTCACCGGAGACCGAGAAACAGACCAAAAAACCATAAGCAACATACAGGAATCCTTCGAAAGCCTGAAAGATAAAGCAAAAACCATCGGCAACCTTGAAAGCTTCATTATCACCACAAAAACCGGTGAACTAACACTGTCCAACATCAAAGACATGCATCTGCTCTTAGCAACATCCAAAAACGCGGGTAAAAATCACATTTACTCCATAACAAAGGTGATAATCCCCACAATTCTTAAAACCATGGAAGCACTTGCCCCCACTCAACCCCAAATTACACCTCCAAAACAACTAACCGTGGACACCATCAGCGGATTCTTCGCCGGCGACTCTGTGCAAATCGACACAGAGATACTAACGGACTGGACCAAAAATGGTGATGATCCCCGCGCCGATGTGGAAGCCGCAATAGCAGATGAAGCAAACATCCCAGAAACCGTAGACCAGGTCAGAATCGAAACTTCCGGCGGTAACTCCACCCTATGCAGAGTGAAAGAGATTGATGATCAGGACATGAAAGGGAAAAACATGATCAGAATACCCGAAAGACTCTGCAGAACCCTAGAAGTCAACAAAGGAGATCTAGTGAAGGTCAAACCACTATAATAGAGGAATCCACATGGCTGACACGAACACAGAAACAGACGAGATCGAAGACGAGCTTGAAGAACTGCAAGAAAAACTGCAGGAAATCAAAGACCAAGAAGGAATCATCGGATACATTCTGAAAGGCACAAAATCAGCGTCAATTGACCTGAAGGATCCCACAAAAACAGTCGACTACGCAGTTCTTTCCTCCACAACCTTCGACGCAAGCACCAACATGGCAGAAGCCCTTCAAATGGGCGAACCACAGAAGATAATCATAGAGAGCGAAGAAACAAAAGTCATGACAATGAAAGTTAACAACCACCACCTCACCATATTCATGGAAAAAAACGTCAACCACAACAACCTATACAAAAAACTCAAATAAATCTCCCCATTTTAAAAAACAGTTTTTTTAAATCATATCTATTTTTTTAAATCTCAAACACGAGATTAACCTCCAATTTTTGGTTCAAATACCAACACGATTGTTAGCTTCAGTCCTCAAAACGGTTCAATCGTTGTCTCCCAGAGATAAATCTAAAAGCCTCAGAGTTCTAACTGGTCTCTACACTGCAACATATCCATTAATGCTTGAATTTGACGCCACGCTGAGTTGAAAAAATAATGATAGGGAAGCTAACTGGACTCCTACGGTTAACAAGACCGCTGAACTGCCTAATGATGGGTTTCGCCGTGATCGTGGGCGCCTCCCTAGTTTCCACACTCAGCCTCACAATCAGCCTCCTCCTCGGATTCGTGACCTCCTTCTCTTTAACAGCAGCCTCCATGACAATAAATGACTACTACGACAGACAAATCGACGCCATCAACGAGCCGAACCGGCCAATCCCAAAAGGGGACGTCAGTCCAAAAGAAGCCCTCATATTTGCTGCTGCCTTGACCACGATAGGACTGGTAGCGGCATTCAAAACCAACCTTCCCAGTCTCGTAGTGGCGGTGACAGCGTTGATAATCTCCCTCGCATACATCACCAAAGGAAAAAAGACAGGGCTCCCCGGGAATTTGCTGGTTAGCGCAACCGTGGTAATCCCTTTTATCTATGGGGGCTTAACCGTGGGACAACTAGAGACATCCACTCTGCTGTTCGTTGCCATCGTCTTCCTGTCAAACACCGGAAGAGAAATCACAAAAGGGATAGTGGATGTTGAAGGAGACAGGTCCCACAACATTAAGACAATTGCGGTGACTTACGGAGAACGAACAGCGGCAGCAGCCGCAGCAATCTTCACTCTCTCTGCAGTGTGCCTCAGCCCATTACCATGGCTGTGGAGGCTAGTTTCAGACTGGTTTCTCCTCCCAGTCGTCATAACTGACATCGGAATGATAGCCTCCTCATTCCTGCTCCTCAGAGACTACTCCAGAAAAAATGCTAAAACAATGAAAAATCTGAGCTTAATCTGGTTTGCCACTGGACTTTTAGCTTTCATCCTAGGAAAAATCTGAAACAGCCTACTATCTTACTCTGCTTCCCGCCGCAATATCTTTTTCTGGAGCAATTATAATCACATGGCCCTCACTGTCTTCGGCAGCGAGCACCATACACTGAGATTCTATGCCCATGAGTTTTCTTCTCTGCAGATTCAGAACAAAAACAAACTTTTTGCCCACCAGCTCTTCAGGCTTATAGTATTGCAGCAGCCCAGCCACGGACTGTCGCTTCTCGGAACCAAAATCGACGATGAGCTTCAGCAGATTTCTTGACCCGAGAACCTGAATTGCTTCTTCAACTTTGCCGACTCGCAGTTCAAGCTTCATGAAATCGTTAAACGGTATCTCCATTCAAGTCACCAACAGACTATCCATTTAGAATCTTCAAAAATTAAAATTTACCCCCAAACTCAAAAATATGCGTGTTCGTGTATACGTGAACGCCCACGTACGTGTGTGCTTTTTCGCCCGCTCAGTCCCCCGCTCTCTTTCACCCTATAGAAAGATGAAAGGATTGAAAGCTGTTTTTCTTTGTATGTTTTCTCATTTTGTTTTGATATACTAATTCCAAAACACGCCAAATAAAGTAAGTAAGCCTAGTACAACTGTTGCCATTGCAATTCCATTTCTAAGTTTTCTGCTCTCAAACTTGTGAACCAGAAATGCGGCAAAGGGAGTGGAAATTACAACGCCCACAGACAAAGGCAAAACTAGACTCCATGAAATTTGGCTTCCTGCTAATATGAAGGTTAGAAAACCGCTTATGCTGACAAAGAGTTCTGAAAGAGTTTGTATTGAAACTGCAGCCTTTTCGTTAACATTCATCATTATCATCCCCGTGGTTACTATCGGTCCAAAACCGCTTCCGCTAATGCCCTTATTGAAGGCTCCAAAAAAACCTAATGAAACCAACTTTAACCACGAAAAGTTTGCATTCAGTTTTTTATTAAGCAAAAGAAATAGTCCCAAAGCCACTATTAAGAGACCAATGTACAAGCCCAAATAGAAATTGGATATACCAATCGAGACGTAGGCACCAACAAAACTTCCTATGACACCAAGGATTCCAATCAGCATTGACATACTAAAGTGCTTACTACATAGACTGAAATCTACATTCTTAAACCTGTGATGAAAGATTGAGCTGAACAAATTCCCCAGCAGTGAGCTAAACAAGAGAGCTGGAACAATCTCGTGTGGAGGAAACCCCATTAACAACAGAATTGGGGTCAGTGTAAGACCGAAGCCCATGCCAAAGACTGTGTCAATCATTGCCGTTAAAAAAGCAGGAATGATCAACAAAAGATAGGATAATTCACCACTCATATTGAACTCGCTCCTACACATGAAAATAATCCAAAGTCATTATTTACCTTTTTAAAAATTTGTTATCATTATGAATAACAGTTTTCACGAGTCTAAAAGCCCTCTCAAGTAAGCGCCAATAAACATAGCAGCAATTCCAATTAGTACCAGGTAATTACCTGTTCCAAGACTTGCCATGGCTGACCCGGGACATTGACCAGAAATCCCCCAGCCTACCCCAAAAATTATGGCACCAACAATTGTTTTCCAAGATAAGATGCGAGTTCTGGGTTTATACTGTTCTCCAAAAGCAGGTTTTTTTAGAAATCTTGCTAAAACATTTATGCCAAGAGCGGTAACTAAAGCAGCGCCTCCTAACACGAAAATTAATCCTAGGTCTTGCAACTGCAGAAAACTAAGTACTATTTCTTGTTTTGTCATTCCGCTGTATGCTAAACCAAAGCCAAACAGAATTCCGCCAAAAAGGACAATCAGGTTTGTTTTATTCATGGTAAGCCCCCCAGTAGTTGAACGATGTTTGCGGTGATTATTGCCACTCCCATGAATACAATAACTGCGATAAGGGAAGTTTTTGAAAGGGATGCTAGACCGCTTATTCCGTGTCCTGATGTGCATCCACTGGATAGTCGTGTTCCAAATCCTACTAAAAGTCCACCTAATGCAAGTCTCCAAAGTTGGACTGTTGTGACCCAGAAGCCGGTTGGTGAAAGAGTTAGTGTGTAAATTAGGGCTCCAATTATCAGTCCAAGGGCTAAGGTTACTCTCCAGCCTCTTTGTTTGATGTTTGTTTCCTTTTGGAAGTGTTTTCTTTTGGAAAACCATGACAGGGTTGTTGTGAAAAAACTACTCTGGGTGGCATGTAAACCAGTTAGGAGATATATGAGGGCAACTCCAACTCCGATTATTATTCCACCCACTAAATAAGGTTCGATTCCAAGTGGGAACATGAATAATTTTTAGATTGAATTTTAATATAAGCTTTTTCAGGGGCTTAATATTATTTTGTTAGGGGAAAACCTGATTTTTTCCATGCATCAATTCCGCCTAAACAATTGTAGACTTTTTCAAATCCTGCCTTTAGTAATATACTGGTTCCAAAACTGGACCTTTTTCCTGTTTTGCAAATGACAACCACTGGTTTTTTAGGGTCAAGTTTGTCTGTTTGATTTGGAAGATGACCTAAATAGATTCGAAATGCTCCTTTTATGTGCCCTTCATTCCATTCGTTTTCTCTGCGAACATCTAAAACAGTTAGTTCTTGTTTTTCATCAAGCATGTTTTTTAGTTCGTGAACAGTTATCAAGTTGGTTTTTTCCAAAGGCAGTGCATGTTTATACCAAGCTTCAACTCCTCCCAGCAGATACCCTGCAAAATTATCTAGACCTAAACGCAAAAGGTTGCGAACTGCAAAATCAAGGGCTTCTGGGTCTTCAACAACTAAAAGGATTGGTTTATTGTAATCTTCAATCCAGCCCACATTTGACAATCTGCTAGGCGGCAAACTATACGAGCCCTTTACGTGAGAGCCTCCAAAAGCAACTGGGGTTCGCGTATCAATGATGTAGGATTGGTTAATTGTTTTCTTAAATTCGGTGGGTGAAAGAGCAGAAGGGTTAGGAACACCCCCTAAGATGGGTGGTCCATCAAGGTTGAGTTTTTCCATTTGCTTGAAGTAGGGAGGGGTTTGATGGTTTTCTTGACTTTTTTGTTTTATGAAATCTTCTTTGGAGAGTTGAAGCATAGGATTGGTTTTTCGTTCAATTCCAATTGTGCTGATTTCTCTTTTTTTGATGTGTCCACCACAAACTGAACCATAACCATGTGCAGGACACACAATTACATCATCTCCTAAAGGGTAGAGCTTGTTTGTGATGCTATTGTACATTTTTTCTGCCATAATGGGGGTCATTTCTTTTCCCAGAAAGTCTGTTCTTCCTACGTCTCCAACAAAAAGTGTGTCACCAGTAAAGACCATTATGGGCTGGTTTGAACTCTCAAGGTCACTTAACACATAACTGGTGCTTTCTGGAGAGTGCCCAGGAGTGTGTAAAGCAGTTATTTTAAGCGACCCAAGGGTTATTTTGTGGTTGTTCTGTATAGTTTCCCCAAACTTCCAATCCAAGCCAGGACCATGAAATATTGTTGCGTTGGTTAGTTTTGCTAATTCTAACGAGCCCGTCACATAGTCTTCGTTTCTGTGGGTTTCGAAAATGTATTTTATTTTAGTGCCCCATTTGTTGGCTGTCTCCACGTAGATTTGACAGTCGCGTCTTGGGTCAATTACTGCCGCCTCGTTTTTGCTTCCAATTATGTATGATATGTGTGAGACTATTTCTGATTTTATTGTTTGGATGAGCATTTACGAAACCCCATTTATGTTAACATTTTAAGGTTTAATTAAATTTTTATGTTTTTTAGTGTAACACTATTAAGGTTTGGGTTGGGGTTAAAATTTGATTCTAAACCCAAACTTGATATTTCAAAAATTCTAGGTGCAGTATTTTTCCACTAGTGCTTTTGTGTTTATTACATTTAGTTGTTTGAACAGGAATTCGAATTGTGTTTCAACTTCATTGGCAATGGTTGTTCGGGTTTGTTGGGGTAATGCCATGATTTCTTTTTTGAATTGTCCGAGGGCTTTTTTGCGTGTTTTGTAGATGAATTGTTCTTCGGTTTGGTCTGTTTTTCGTTCGTCTGCAAGGTTGTTTTTCAGCCACGTGTACATTTTTTGTTTAAGGTCTTCGGGGAAGTGGTTTGATTCATAAATTATGTTTTGGAATGCTGTAGCCAAATGAACTTCTGCAGCTTCACATTCAACAAATTTGTGGAAAGCTTCTGGAGGCAGGGTTGATGCGCCGTGTTGGACTGCGCCTGCCATTCCATATTCTTTACGTGCATTCTCAGAGAGCGTTTTTAGTGTGTTAAAATCAAGCTTAATTTGGGCTATTGACCCATCAGGTAAAACAACGCCACCATGGGTTGTACCTGTTTGAACTGAAATTTTGCTTATTCCTTTCACGCCATTTTCTAGATGCTCTTCAAGACCGTTCATGTACGCTTGCAGGTCTTCAGGCGTCGAATTTTGAGTGCCTATTTCGCCAATTTCTCCGCCCACAGAAACTGTAACACCTTTTGGTTCTATGCTGCGAATGAATTGTGTGAGTTTTGCACAGACTTCATAGTTTAGCCGTTGTTGCTCTTTTATGGTTGGTTTGGATAAGTCAACAAGGGTTGAAGAGTCGATGTCGATGTTGTAGAAGCCTGCATTTATGGAATCTTTGATCAGGTTTTTTACGCCCTCGATTTCTTTATCTGGATTTTCCTTAAATTTGGCGGCTTTTAGTTGGAAGTGGTCTCCTTGAATGAAAACTGGTCCTGAATAACTTTCTTTTATGGCGGCTGCCAAAATCATACTTGCAAATTCAACTGGAGGCTGGTCTGTGTAGCCGATTTCTGATTTTGCAATCTCAAAAATGAAAGCGCCTGAACTGTGTTTTTTAGCCACTCGAAATATGGCACGAGCCAAATCGTAGGTCAATGTTCTTAAGTTTATGGCTGGAACTGTGAATCCTTGAAGCTCGCCCCTACCCCGCGCCATATAGAACTCGTGGATGCTTGCGGGGTAAATTCCCTTTTCTTTTGCTTTTTCACGAATTTGTTCTGCAATCTGTTTCTTCTCTTCTATTTGGTCTGCCATAACCAATTCAATTACGGTTTTTTCAACATCAAAGGATTTGGAGTTCATAACACGCACCAACCCTCAAGTCACTGCTTTACTACTATGAACCTCTATTATTTGAATATTAAACCGTGTAATGATAACTTACGTTAGATTTTAACGCCCCAAACCCAAAAAGAGAATTTAACTAATCTTCCCATCTGTATTTTTTCTTTTTGTTTCTTAGCTTTTCTAAACCACAGTTGTAACAGATTCCATTATGGCAACAGATTACGTCTCCGCACGTTGGGCATCTCCATTTTTCCCTTTCAGCTTCCAAAAAGCTATCTAAACCATTCTCTTTGATGTACTTCAGATTGTCAACCATATTCATCCGATACTTTTCTTCATAGCCTTTGCCCAACTTCTCTATGAGTTCACAGGGAAACATGTTGCATTCATAGCAGAACTCCACCTCATTGTTCAAAAGCTTTTCACCACATTTCTTTTTTAAAAAAGCGCACTTCTTGTCTCTGGGACGGCAGCCTTTGCAGTAGGGCAGTTTAACTCCTTTGGATTTAGTATCGTTTACTAGAGCAAGATAGTTGCTACACACGTTACAGTTCATGCCACAGACTGCAATCAACTCCGCCTTCAAACCTGGCACCTCAAAGTAGGCACCTCTTCCTTGGCACTCAGATTTAACTGGTTTGGTTCAACGTATAGAACTGTTCTAGAGATAAGTGAATGTAACATACTTTCGACTCCTAACCCTAAAGGAACACACGCGTTTTAGCCCCAAATCCAAAGAGACCTCGGATTTAATTACTGTGAAGTTAGAATGAGCTGAAATTGTAAGAAGGAAAAAATTAAAAGAGATCATAACAGCTTAGACAATCAGGGAAAAGTTCTCTTCAGAAGGAAGAAACCTTGAAGGTCGGAGTGTTAAGTGGAGGAGGCGATGCTCCGGGAATCAACGCTGTAATCAGGGCAGTTGTACGAAAAGGCATCCGAAACTACGGCTACGAGATGATAGGCGTAAAAGATGGATGGCGTGGTCTAATTGAAAACGCATTCATACCCTTAGATTTAGAGGCGATTTCAGGGTTACTTCCTCGCGGAGGCTCAGTCTTGGGAACGTCAAGAACTAACCCCTTCAAGCGTGAGGGAGGACCCCAAAAGGTTCTGGATAATGTTAAAAAGAAAGGCATCGACGCGGTGGTTGCTATAGGCGGAGACGACACTCTGGGTGTAGCCGCCAAAATGGGTGAACTGGGGCTCAAGTGCGTCGGAGTGCCCAAAACAATTGACAATGACTTGGGCTTAACAGACTACACCTTCGGATTCAACACCGCCGTTCACATAGCATGTGAAGCTATCGACAGGCTTCACACCACGGCTGAGGCTCACCACAGAGTAATTATCCTTGAGGTGATGGGCAGATACACCGGCTGGATTGCATTGGAGGCGGGAATCGCTGGAGGAGCAGACGTTATCCTGATTCCGGAGGAGCCCTTTGACATAGAAAAAGTCTGCCAGTACATTAAGCAAAGGCTGGAGAGAGGCAAAAACTTCAGCCTCGTTGTTGTTGCTGAGGGAGCGAAACCCAAAGGAGCCGAAAGCATCGTTTACGGAACTGGTTCAGACGAATTTGGGCATCCTAGACTTGGCGGTGTAGGCTACTACCTTGGAAAGGAAATCGAAAAATACATAGACATCGAAACAAGAGTTGTGGTTCTTGGGCATCTCCAACGTGGCGGTTCCCCAACAGCCTTCGACCGGGTGCTGGCGACAAGATACGGAATAGCCGCCATAGACTTGGTTCACAAAGGCGAGTTCGGGCAGATGGTTGCACTCCATGGAAACAAAATTGTTTCTGTCCCCTTAAAGGACGTGGCGGGTAAACGAAAAAAGGTTGACTTAGAACTTTACGAAATCTCAAAAGTGTTCTCCGGTTAACCGATTACAGTCCACTCTTTTTATTTGCCAAATTTTTTCACGTAAACCGCCGCTACCATGCATTGTCCTAATCGCTGGCAAAGCATGCACTCCTGAGGAATAGCAGAAGCCTCTGGGCGGCTTGACAGATACCCAAAGTAATGAGGGCATCCCAAAAAGCGTTTTTCTTCTTCTACAGCCGCGTTTTCCTCGTTCACCAGAGGTTCGACTTCAGAAGTGTCTTCTTCACTGTTTTTCACACTCGTTTTTTGAACTTCCATCTGCATAGCGTGTTGCGGTTTCATGGCTAAGATACGGTTTCTTAGAAACAGCACTACCCCCGTTGCAAGCAGTGACAGCCCAATCAAAAGGTAGTGCATAACCGTCATTCCTATCCCTAGGCTGATGGGTTCGTTTACTCTGGAGCCGAAGAATATGCTGCCCAAGTCTTTGCCCCATTCTGTCACGTCAATCCATGTTAGCCAGCTGACCCACGCCAGAACAAGCGCCGCGGAGACAACCAGAAACAACACTATTACGTGTGGAAAGAGGCGGGAAAACTCAATTTTTGGGAAATGAAATTCTTTTGACATTTCGTTTACTCACACGATTTTTGGGCTATTTGAATCTTGTTTTGAAGGGTTATTTAGTTTTGATGAATCCAGAATATGTACGACGCTTCAACAAAATTCGCGTGAACCGTGAAGAAGCGAACAAGTAACAAATGTTCCACCGGAAATGTTCGGGTTCAGATATATATTAGCTTAATATGCACTCATGTTATCAACAAAGATTCAGTGTCTCCTACAAGTGGAGAAGAGAAAAAAATTTTGCTACGCTAAGATGATACAGAAAAATCGTGAACCCTGAAAACCCATTAGTTTTCGTTCTTAGCCCCAGAATCATCGTCTTCTTTTATTTGTCCTTCTACTTTGACAACCACTTCTTTTGGACCCCGCATTCGGTCGTAGATCATCATTGCTATGCTGAATACGATCCAGATTATTACCCCATAGATCACACCGTTTATGATTCCTTCACCTAGCTGTTGATACATCGGATCGACTGCAGCATCATAAATATCGGGAACAAGCGCATTTAGTATCGTCTGACCTGGGGGCAATCCCGGGACTGCAAAAGAGATCAAGAGAAACAGGACGAAGAATATGACAAAGATCACCGCTCCAATCATTGCATCACCTCCATCCCTCTTATAGGGTGCTGTAAGTGCTCTTAAAACCTTTGAAAAAGTTGCTGTGAAATTCTAGAGTTGTGCTCGATATCATGTTAAGGGAGAATTTTTTGGTTTAAGGCAGTATTCGCTGATTTTTATGAACAAACGGGTGTCAGTTTTTTCTTTGCTGAATTTTGAAATCTCAATCCTTTCTTTGAAGGTTGGTCCATCGATTGTCATGGTGTGGTATTCGCCGTTCTCTCCGCAGGGGTCCATGCCAGTTTCTTTTGCCAGTGTCTTCAACTCTTCGGCAGAGTTTTTGTTGAGTTCACGTCCAGCCCATTCTTCAGTGAACCACTGTCGCCCCAAGCAGGTGAAGACTGACCTGAAGCCAGATGATATTTCTTCATCCAAAACTTTGCTGGTGTCCTGTTCCCACAAGGGCATAATCACAGAGATGTCCAGTCCTTTGGTTACTTTGTCCATCCATAGTCCATGCAGGTCATCCACAACGTAGATGTCTCCGGTTACGATGCCTTCAATGCCCATCTCTACTAGCTTTGAAATGGCTTCATTGTAGCTTTTTTCATACGGCTCTTTTACTCCAAGTTTCAGAAGGGGGATTCCTATGGCTTTGGCTTGAAGTTCCATGATGGATAAGGGGTGGCAGAATGCGGGCCATGTTTCGGAGACGAAAACAACGAGGTAAGCGACGTCATGTCCTTCTTTCAATACTTTGTGGCATGATAGGGCTGATTCCATTCCCCCACTCCAAGAAACTGCAACTTTCATCTCTAAATCTCCTGACCTTTGATTCAAGCATTTGTTGAACGTTTTTGTTCAGTTAGCATCCAACTAGTGTAGATTCAGATATAAACGTTTCCGTAACAGTGAATTTTTAGTCATTGAATGTGAATAAAGTTGAATGTTTGTTCATGTTTCTTGTGCGGATTTGGTTGCGGCATCCAGTTTTGGGTGCTCAAAGCCCTTAAAAGAAAGGCAAAGTTTAGATTTGTTTGAGCAAACGAGTTGATGTGAAAACATGAGTGTGTGCACCCTCTGTGGAAGAAACGAGGCTGTTTTTGGTCGCAGCTATTCAGGGGAGAACCTTTGTGGAAGATGCTTCTGCAAAACAGTTGAAAATAGGGTGCGGAAAACTATTTCCAGATATGAAATGTTGGGACCCAAGGACAAAATTATGGTGGCTGTCTCCGGAGGCAAAGACAGCGTTACCCTTCTTCATATACTCTCAAAGATCGAGAAGGCGTTTCCGGATGTGGTTATGTGCGCTGGCACGGTTGATGAGGGGATACTGGAGTACAGGGATGAGGCTCTGAGAATTGCGGAGGGGAACTGCAGAAAGCTGGGGGTAGAGCATATGGTTACATCTTTCAAGGAGCTGTTCGGTTACGAATTGGATAAAATTGTGGAGCTGCTCAGAAAGAGAGGCGAGACTGGGTTGACGCCCTGCAGCTACTGTGGGGTACTCCGAAGAAAGGCTCTCAACACGTTGGCTCGGGAGGCTGGAGCGGACAAGCTTGTTGTTGCCCACAGTCTCGACGATGAAACCCAGACCATGCTATTGAATGTTGTTCACGGTGACCCATTGCGGATTGCAAGGTCGAAACCTGTTTTGGATATTGTTCATCCTCGGTTTGTGCAGCGGGTGAAGCCTCTGTGTATGGTGCCGGAGAGGGAGGTTGTTTTTTATGCTTATCTGAAGGGGATAGAGTTTCAGTCTATTCCCTGTCCCTATGCTCAAACCGCTTTAAGGAACGACATAAGAACCATGCTCAATCGGATGGAGCACAAGCATGCGGGAACGTTGTTCACGGTCTTCAATTCCATCGAGAAGATTAGACCAGCGTTGGAGGCTTCTGCTGAGGAAGTGACGCTACAGGAGTGTAAACTGTGTGGGGAGCCAACTGTGGGGGACCTGTGCAGAGCTTGCCAGATGCTACAGGAGCTTGGTGTCCATTAGCCTCGGGATAGAAAGATTCTTTTTGGTCGGTTCTTATCATGGAAGGCTGTGAGCTTCGTTGACTGTGCTTTCTGACGCGGAGATATTGAAGCATCTGAGAACGGGTGAGATTAAGCTTGAGCCTTCTGACCTGTCTGCATGTTTGAATCCTGCAGGCTATGACTTGAGGTGCTCCAAGACTGTGGTTCTGAAGCCGAAGCAGTATGAGCTTGTGGCGACGCTGGAAACTGTTGAGTTGGGCTTGAGGGTAGTGGCTTTTCTTCACATCCGTTCTTCTCTTGCACGGGAGGGCGTTATTGGAAGCTTCGCTGTTGTGGACCCGGGCTTCCGCGGGCAGCTGACACTTAATCTTCATAACGTCAGCGAGAAAGAGGTTATGTTAAGGGAGGGGGAGCGTATAGTGCAGATAGTTTTTCACGCCCTTGGAGGCGCAGCGCGGAAAGGTTACAGCGGGTCGTACCAGAACAGCAAGGGAATCGTGTCGAGCAGAAGAAACGAACAGTAACCAGCAGGCATCTAGAAGAGACTGCTTTTCAGTTGACACTGCTAGAATATATTAATGAACGTGTGAACCTTCTACAGGAATCTTTTGTTGTGCTGCTGTTTTTCTGAAAAAAGACTGTTTTCAACAATGAACCTCTATTAGGAGCCTAATATGGTCAGCTTGCGTGTTTTTGTGTTAACAAAAATTTGTGAAAAAGACTGTTTTCAACAATGAAATGTTATTAGGCTCCTAATATGCTTGCTTGGTTTGTGTTTTGTGTAGTTTCTTTCTGTAGAGTACAGCCGCCAATATTGCCGCAAGAAGTAAAGGTAGTATTATCCATAATGGGAATTCTGGGTTTGCTGTTCTGTCTGTCGCGTGCATGAGTGGATAGTTGTCTTGGTTGTTTTCATCAATTATGTATGGTGTGTCTCCAATTCCATCATTGTTGCTGTCGGTTCCGTTGTAGTCACTCCAGAAGTTACCTATTTCTCCTTTGTCCCAAATATTTGTTGAGGCAGAGTCATACAGAGAGATTTGTTGGGTGTTATTGATGAAGGTGTTGTTGTGAAAGGAATTGTTTGAAACGCCCCAAAGGCTAATACCTTGGTCGTTAGCCGTTATGTTGTTTGCAACTATTACATTGTATACAGTATTGTAAGCAAGTCTAACACCAACATAATTACCTATTAACTGATTTCCAATGATAGTGTGGTTGCCTCCACCCCATAGGTCAATGGCACTATATGGTGTATTCCAAGGAATTGCCGCTCCAGTATCCCTAATGGTGTTATTTGTAACTGTAACATTTGAAGAGACATAGTCTAAGCAAATACCACTATCTGAACCCAGAATTATTAAATTCGTGATTGTGACGTTTTTACTGCCAACGTAAACTGCCATCGTTTTACCTCCACCTGTGAGTGTGTATCCATTTCCATCCAGAATCATGTTATTCATTGTCACTGTTATAGCAGCCACATCGTCAGTCAAGGTGTAGACGTTTCCTTCTCTTTGCATTGGTGCAGTGTCAGGACTGATTGTACCATCAGCATTGATAATAACATCTAAACCATAAACTACTCCAAAACCGCAACTAGTGAACAACAAAAAATCAGCCAAAACAACAGCAATCACAAATTTACGTTTCATTGTTTCTGCAAACATAACAATCCAGTCTACAATTTTTAAAAAATAAAACGTTTTTTGTCAAACAATCTTGACCAACAAGTAACATGTTTTGTCAATTTTTCTTGACCTGCCTCCTCTTTGTTATGGGTCTGTTAGTTGTGCGAGGTCTATCCAGCCTGTGAAGTTTGTTTGGCATTGGATTGTCATTTTGACGGATTCCACGTTATAATTAAGGCTGTTCTGTATTAATGCGGTGTACCATGTGGAGTTGGTAGTAGGTTCTACCCAGTTGCCATAATGAGTTGTACTGCCGCCTTCTGTATAGTAGAGCGTAACAATTGCTCTAGCTCCATTTATTGAACCGTTGGGCAGGGTTGAATTGGGATAAAAACAGAAAAAAACTGTTTTCAACAATGTACCTCTATTAGTCTCCTGATATGCTGCTTTTATCGGTTGCAGATGGGACAGACTGTATACGTGTATCCTTTATTTTTGGCTATTTCTTCCGCCTTAGAATTGGCTTCCTCACGGCTTTCTGAAAACCAGAACTCCCCAGTTTTGTTCTCCCTCGCCTTTGACGGCTTAACACCTACCGAGCTGATGGGGTCAGCCAGCATGCAATCAACGGTATGCAGTTTTACCTCCTTTTTCGGGTAATCTGCAGCCACCAGATAGCCGGGTGTGGTGTACAAGTCGATCAGTTGCTCGTCGGTGAGGATTTCAGTCAACAAGAATCAAACAACTCGTATTGCTACTGGTTGACTTCAGGTTGTTTTGGCTGCTTCTTCAGTCGGCGCGCTCTCTTCTTTCGCTTCTTCTGCCTTCGGCTTTGCCGCTTTTTTGCTCTTCTTTGGCTTCTCAACGATCTTCATGTTAAGTTGGACTATTGCATCTGTTATGACGTTGCCACGAAGAGTCTTCCTTTTTCGTTCTCCCTTTTGAGACGAATGGAAGCCTACACCCCCACTTAAGATGGCACTCACACGAACTCCCCCATGGATGTTTGGTCTCATGGGGAACCCGTCCTTGTCGGATCCGCCAGTTATCTTCAGCTTGTAGCCAGACAACTTGACGGCGGCTCCATCAATGATTTCTCCCAGTTTTCTGCCGATCAGGGGAACCGCCTGACTTTCCTCAACTTCCACCAACTGTGACTTCCCAGTTTCTGGGTCTGAAACTATTATCTTGAATTTCGCCATAAGCGCCTTTTACTCTCCTAACGCCTTTCTCGCAGTGTTAACTGAATGGGGAGCAGCTATTTATTAAGGATTACCCAGCAGAAAAACCCAATTTTCCAGTTTTCGTTTTTTTACGTGGAGTCTGTGAGGAAATTTTGGAAAACCTCAAATATCTCCAAAAAACTATGGTATATATTCCTCGAGGGAGGTTCAAGTGGATGCCCAGCACCAAACTTCACACATCATTAAATCAGGTAATTGTGTTTTGGCTAGCTAGGGAGCTGGAAAAGGAAATTCCTGATTTGGACCTTTACGGCTCGGAGAAGAAACTTTTAGACTTCGCCTGTAAAGACTTAGAAACATGGTTAAATGTGAAGCGTGAAGGCGCAAACTCCGATGAGGTTGAAAAAGCATTGAATGTGCGAGACAACCAAGAGGAGATTAAGGCGTTTCTGAAGGTCTGGACTGAGCAGTGGCTGGAAAAATGGAGGGAACGGGTTACACTTTGCCAGAAAATGCCCACCTTTTCCCTGAGGCATGTTAAGAGGAAGAAGAGAGCGAAAAAAATTTTTGAGCGGATGGAACAGGGGCAGGAGCTTAAGAGATGGATTGTCCAGAAGCTGGTTAATCAGGGTGAGGTGTGCATGCCTGAGTTGATAGCGGAGAATCTTGTAATCGAGCAGATTGCGTATCGTCTGAAAACGAGAAAAGAGAATGCGTCAGCCAGTGAGACTGCGATGAAGCCGTGGCAAATCCTCCGCGATGTGCTACCTCACGTGAACAGTTTGGCAAAAAGGAAAACGCCGCTAATTCACATGAAACTTGTGATAGGCAGCTAACAGCTACTATTCCAAGCTTTTCTGAAGTTTGCGGCTACATCATCTCGTTCATGGTGGATGTTACGTCCACGTTTTTTGTGGGCACTTTTGTGAGCGGAGCATCTTTTAGGTGGGGAAGATTGTCGTGGTATATGGGTCTCTCTTTCTTGTAGAAGATTCCGATTGGTATCCTGTCTCCCCATTCAAACGCCTTCTCCAAAGCTTTTTTTCTGTCGGTCACATCGTGACCCTCTTCCTCTAGTTTGTATACTCTTTGGCGGAACCAATCGTAGGTGTTCAGATAGTTGAAGGAAACACAGGGCTGGAATACGTCGATGAAGGCGAAGCCTCGGTGCTTGATTGCTTCTACAATCAAGTTTTTTAGGTGAAACATGTCGCCTGAGAAGCCTCTAGCCACAAAGGTGCCGTCGCTGACCAAAGCGTGAGCCACAGGATTCAGCATGGGAGGTATAACTCCGAAGGGAGTTGATTTCGATTTGAATCCTTGCTGGCTGGTGGATGTTGCCTGACCGGTGGTTAAGCCGAGAACCATGTTGTCATGCACAATCAAGGTCATGTCAATGTTGGTTCTTGCGGCGTGGGCGAAGTGACCCCACCCCTCGTTGTATTGGTCAGCGTCTCCAGCGAAACCAACCACATCTAGGTCTGGGTTTGCGAGTTTGATGCCCTGCGCTATGGGCAGCACTCTGCCGTGGATGCCGTGGAACCCGTTTATGTTTACGTAGTTAACCATCTTGCCGTGGCAGCCTATGCCCGACACAAGCACAGCGTCTTCTCTCTCGATGCCCAATTCGATGATGGCTTTTTTGAATGCCATCAGTATCCCGAAGTTTCCGCATCCGGGGCACCATGTGTTCGTTTTTGGCGTCTTCAGGTCTTCGAGAGTTACCATTTTCAGAGCACCCCCTTGATGCTCTTTGAAAGCGCTTCTGGGTTGAAGGGCCGTCCGTCGTACTTCAGAATTTTATGGTCAACCGTTGTGAGCAGATGTTCCCGTATTAGGCTGGAAAGCTGGGAGGTCTTGTTGTTCTCCACCACAATGGTTTTCTTGGCTGACTGCAGGATTCTCTGAATTTTGTCTGCTGGAAAAGGATACAGATATACGATTTGCAGATAATTGACTTTGATGTCTTCTTTGCCGAGAAATTTCATGGCTTCTCTTATGGGTCCCTTCGTGGAGCCCCATCCAAGGATCGTTGCATCTGCTTCCTCTGGACCATAAAGCTTGACGGTTTCATAGTTTTCCAGTTCTTTGGTTAGGGCATCCAGTTTCTTGAACCGTTTATCAGTCATTTTTGTGGTCAACACAGGGTCTTCGGTTGTGTATCCGAGTTCGTTGTGTTCATCTGCGTTGGTTCGCACTATGGCGCCTTTTGTTCCGGGTATGGCTCGGGGCGAGGTTCCGTCTTCCGTGAATTTGTGCCTCTTGTATTCTTCATCTCCCGTGTATTCGGTTTCGGTTATCAGTTTTCCACGGTCAATTCCGAGTCTGTTCTGGTCAAAAGGCTCAGCGGTTCCATGGCTCTCCGCCAGATACTTGTCCGAGATGATCAATGCTGGAATCTGAAATTTCTCTGCCAAGTTGAAGGCTTCGATGGTCTTGCAGAATGCTTCCTCCACGTTCCCCGGCGCGATTACGACTCTGGGAAACTCACCCTGAGAAGCGTGGATAGCGAATCTGAGGTCACCCTGCGCAGTGTAGGTGGGAAGCCCTGTGCTGGGTCCGGGTCTCTGAACTAGGACTATGACAGGCGAGGTTTCGGTCATTCCAGTCATGCCCAGCCCCTCGCTCATAAGGCAGAAACCTCCTCCAGACGTGGCTGTCATGGACCGCACTCCTGCAAAAGAGGCGCCGGCAACCATGTTCACGGCTGCTATCTCGTTTTCAGTTTGGATTACAACCATCTTGTATTGTCTGTCCAGGGGCGCCAAGAAGTGCAGTATAGAGGTGGCTGGCGTCATGGGATACGCCGCGTAAAGTTTACAGCCTGCGTTGAGTGCTCCCAGTCCTATTGCCTCGTTTCCGGTGAGGAAAATTCTTTTTTTGCCTGCTGAGCCAGTTTTCTTCAATCTGTATCCGAAACTGTTTCCGTGGTGTTCTCTGGCGTAGCTGTATCCCTGTCTTGCGGCTTCTATGTTCTGCTCAGCCGTTTTCGGCTTGAAGGTGTCCCTTAAAACGCCGTTCATAAGTTCGAGATCATAGTCTAGGAGGGCAATCACTGCTCCTAAAGCCACGGTGTTCTCCATGATTTGTGGTCCCTCAAGCTCCTTGACTATGCTTCGCATAGGCACAGAGTAGAGCTTTATGCCGTTTCTTCCAAGCTCTTCGTCTGTTATGCTGATTTGGTCTCCGTCATAGATTATTCCAGCGCCAGCGACAAGTTCGTCCTTGTGGAAGAGAATGGTTTCTTTGTTTAGTGCTAACAGCAGGTCGACGGTGTCTGCTTGCGAGTAAACTGGTTCGTTGTCGGCTCTGACTGTGTAGAAGTTGTGTCCTCCCCTTATGAGGGACTGGTAGTCGTTGGCTCCGAAGACGTAGAGTCCTCCCCTTAGGCAGGTTTTGGCGAAGAGAAATCCTGAGCGGGTTATTCCTGCTCCAGCCTCTCCGCCAACCAGCAAAGAAATCTTGTTAGTTATCAGTTAGCCTCACCCACCGGTTAGATGAGTTTCTCGTCTGTTTCCAAGTTGATTATGTGAATAGCGTTGAAGGGGCAAGCTTCGGCTGCTTGTTTGTGGCACTCCAGCTCGTCTAGCTCTACAGCTTCTCCATCGGAGACCTTTTTTGCGCCTTCAACATGAGACTTCCCATCCTCATCGGAAAGCTTGAACTTGGAGCATAACTCAACGCATGCCCCGAACCCCTGACAGACATCATGGTCTATTTCCACTCGGAATTTAGCCAATAAAAATCACCTTTCTCGTTGATATAATATGTTGTTCTTGGGCTATATCATTTGCTCTCAATCCGTGAACCTCCATTAGAAAAAACTGTGGACGTTGTAGCCACAAAAACGAACAAAATCATGTGAAAACGAAATCTGGCAGATGAATTTTTAAAGTGTACCGTTTCCTTGTTATACTTAGATTGGGGGCTTCTGCATTGAGAGAGGCGATGTTCTACGAAAAGCTAGAGGATAAAATGGTCAAGTGCAATTTGTGTAGTCACCGCTGCTCTCGAATTGCTGACTCTAAGAGGGGGATATGTGGGGTCAGGGAGAACAGAGACGGCAAACTTTACAGTCTTGTATACGGCAAAGCTGTGGCTAGGTCAGTCGACCCCATAGAGAAGAAGCCACTATTCAATTTTCTTCCCGGCTCCAGATCCTATAGCATAGCCACGGTGGGATGCAACTTCCGATGCGACAACTGCCAAAACTACGACATTTCTCAGTTGCCCAAAAAGCGAGGCACAATAGTTGGAGAGGATGTGTCGCCTGAGGAGATTGTTTTGGCGGCTAAACTAAGCAACTGCGAGAGCATAGCCTACACCTACAGCGAACCCACCATCTTCTTCGAGTACGCCTACGACACAGCCAAGCACGCAAAAAAAGAGGGAATCAAGAACGTTTTCGTGACCAACGGTTACATCACCCCAGAAGCACTAAAGGAGGTTAGCCCTTACTTGGATGCTGCCAACATTGACCTGAAGAGCTTCAGCGACGACTTTTACAGGGAGAGATGCGGAGCCCGCCTAGAACCCGTGTTAGATTCTATCCGATTATACAAGAGCTTGGGAATATGGACGGAAATAACAACCCTCATAATTCCCACCCTCAACGATTCAGAAGATGAGCTGCGAAAAATCGCAGAATTCATCAGCGAGGTGGGCAAGGATACGCCCTGGCACATCAGCCAGTTCCATCCCACCTATAAGCTCATAGACTTGCCCAGAACACTCGTTGCGACTCTGCGGAAAGCCAGAACAATCGGATTAGAAGCAGGACTAAAATACGTTTATGAAGGAAACGTGCCCGGCGAAGACGGAGAAAACACCTACTGCCCAAACTGCGGAAAAATGCTGATTCACAGATTCGGCTACCGCATCCACGAAAACAAAATTGTAGATTCAAAATGCACCTACTGCGGAGCAGAAATCGACGGATTATATTCATAGGATGAAACAATCAAACTAGAAGTAGACAAATATTTCAATACAAGCGATTCTTGTTGTACGTACATTAACATTACACATAACAACATAAACACTACAAACACACCGTAACGTTTGGGAAGAGCGCACACAGAAGAAGGGTTATGCTAACCATTCAGATAACTTCCTTCTTCAAAGTGGGTGGGAACGTGTGCGCTCCTCAAACCCAAAGTCTGTGGGTCACAAATTTAATTCTTCAGAAGCTCCAATCTATATTCAATATTTTGGTCAACTGAATCTCTGAATCTGAGAGTTAGATTTGGTTTGCTGGGTTTCAAAAACTTAGAGAGTCTATGAGAAAGGATGTGCCGAAGTAGATTAGCACCAACCCGAAAATCGCCATTAATATGCGGTACCACTTGAACCGTAAAATCTTGGAGCTCCTCTTCGCGAAGCCGGAAACTAGAAGAAGCCATGCGTAGTCCACCCAAACGTGACAAATAAACATGAAAACGACACCGGCTAAGCCCGCAAACTCGAGAGAAATAAAAATCAGGTTTGCGCCAACAGTGAGCCACCAAACAATGAAGTAAGGATTCAAACCCGTTAATGCCAAGCCAATCAAAAGGAGGTTTCGGGTCGCGCTTTGCCCAGTTTTTGTTTCTTCGGGTTTGTACGAGAATGAACCGCGTATCTGCATGGCGCCGAAAATTATGAGAGCTGCTCCTCCGGCAACTCCCACGGCGAGCCTGACTGCGGGCACGTTTGCGACGCTTAGCAGCCCCAGAGCTAGCAGCATGACTAGGCTGAATTCGACTAGACTGTGGGCTATGGAGAAGAGTAGGCCGCTTTTGGTTCCCGATTTGATGCCGTGAGAGACTGTTACGAAGAATAGTGGTCCGGGAGCCAGGGCACCCGAGGCGCTTAGAATAATGACTGTGGCGGCGAAATTCAGCGGGTCCATGAATTCAAAAAACGGGAAACTGGATAATGAATCTTCTGTATACGCCGAAAATGCGGAACCTTGACAGCGTGAATGTTCTGTGGTTCTTTTTTGCGTTCGCAGGTTGGTTGGTGTATTTGTGTTGAACAGAAATACGAAAAGGTTTATTACATATTAAGATTTGATATATAGATTAGGGGCACAGCACAAAAGTGTAACTGGAGTAGAAACATGAAAGCAGCACCAATCTTTATTGTCTTTTTCATACTGTTCACCTCCGCCTCAATAGCCGTCCCTATTCCTCTATTCCCCGGAAACATGATCCCCACACTTCTTAGAATACCTGCTTCAGAGTACATACCTTACCTAGAAGCCTTAACAAACGGACTGACGTACGGTTTGATCAGCTGGGCAATATTCCTCTTACTTGCCAGAAAGATAGAAAATTCGTTATCAACAGATTCTAAAAGAATAAGACGATAAAGAGAAGCTGAAACAAAAACTCACACGGCTCTTTTATCCTATTTGGCAGTCAAGAAAGTGTGCAACCAAAAAGCCACTGAACTCCACAAAAGCTTTTGAATCGAAGTCATCATCTATAATTAGGGTTTGGCAGCTACGTTTCATTTTGGGTTGGAGGAAAGCATTTGATTCCTATTCGGGACGCAAATCATTCCAAAACCACTCCGCACGTAACGCGGATTCTCATATTGGTGAATGTTTTTGCTTTTATTCCCTTGCTGTTCTACACCTTTTTCTCTGAAAACCTCAGCGTAAGTCTATTCGCAAATTGGGTCTACGAGAGTTTCGCTATGGTTCCAGCCGAGATAATCCAAGGAAAAAATCTTCACACCCTCTTTACATCTCTGTTTCTTCACGCTGACATTTTTCACATAGGCGGCAACATGCTCTATCTCTACATCTTCGGAGACAACATAGAGGATCGTTTGGGGCATCTTCGTTTTCTGCTGTTTTATTTTGTCTGTGGCATTGTTGCGGATTTTGCCCACATCCTAAGCATAACATCATCTGCTGGCCTTCAAGTTCCCACGCTGGGCGCTTCAGGAGCGATCTCCGGCGTTATGGGCGCATACATTTTGCTGTATCCTAGGGCACGTATCGAGACCTTGACTTTGACTTTTGTCATAACAATTGTGAGTGTACCAGCGGTCTTCTTTCTTGGCTTCTGGTTTATCCTGCAACTGCTGTACACATGGCTAGGCATGGGCGGCAATGTGGCTTACTGGGCTCACATAGGCGGTTTTGTTGCTGGAATGATCTTAGGACTGATTGACAAGAGGGACAGAAAACCCAAACCTGCAACAACATCATACTATAGGGAAATCCGCATCTAAAACAGGATAATGTTGTTGTTACTTTTGAAGAGGGGTCTGTCAGCCTATTAGTCTTCATTCCCGTTAAGGTCGGTCTGGGACGGCTACATCATCCCCCAGAAAATACACAGCATCCCCCACTATTATAAATGTCATGCTATGGATGAAAAAGGAGGCTATGAGGATTAAACAATCGAACATTTTCCACTCGTTGATTTTTGGAAATTCAGTTACGCTTGCTTTCATTTCCCATATCTGACTGCAGTCTCATTGAGGATACCGTAAGCAAGTCCAACATAAAGTAACCAAGCTAATGCAACAGGAATCACAAGTATCCACCAATCAGTCCACCCATTTGTTACAAGATAATCAACTATCAGAAATGAAAATGCTATCCAAACAATGAGCAAAATGCCAGCCACAAGTAATCGCCAAGGACTATTCGTTATGCCTATTTTATTTCCCTCCACCTAAACTAATAACAAGTATCTATGTTTTTTACTTTTAATATTAACGACTTATTACAACAGATGAGAACTAACGAAATCATATAGAACCAACAGCAGAAAGCACAAAAAAGAGTACCTAAGCACAAGTCTGGGACAGCTACATCATCCCCAGAAATTCGGGGACGCCTCAGCTTTTAAGCGGTTATTAATTGTGTGGCGAAATCCACGAGATTTTGATTATGTTGCGTTTCTCTAGCCGCCTTATCGCCTCGAGGAACTCGCTCTTCTGTTTTCCGCTCAACTCGAAATCCTGCATCATATCCTTCACTGGAGTTTGAGCGGACCCGCATCTTTGAAGCCGACGCTGCAGGTAATTTACGACACGCCGCTCGATCTTTCCGCACTTCCAAGTGGTGTTCCTGAGGAGAGTGGCAATGGACGAAAGCATCTTCTGGGCTTCTAACCCTCTTCGCCTAACCAGAGTCTTTCACCCCAACGATACCTGATATACCTGAAGTGCGCCTAAATAAGTATTTGTTGCTGCTTTTCCACCCAAAACATTGTCTATTCCAGTTTTCCATGCTTTGCTTCAAAATTGGCATTACAGCTTGTTTTACCTTTTTCATCTTTTACGCATTTGATTCCCTCTGGAAAAGTGACGCCAGTCAATCGCCTAAACGCTTTGCCG
>JASFHP010000017.1:0-19008 GCA_050123155.1 Candidatus Bathyarchaeota archaeon
CTACGGGCCACTTCAGTGCCGCAGGAAAGCCATTAAGCCCGCCGCCTGGGGAGTACGGCCGCAAGGCTGAAACTTAAAGGAATTGGCGGGGGAGCACCACAAGGCGTGAAGCTTGCGGTTCAATTGGAGTCAACGCCGGGAATCTTACCGGGGGCGACAGCAGGATGAAAGCCAGATTGAAGGTCTTGCTGGACAAGCTGAGAGGAGGTGCATGGCCGTCGCCAGTTCGTGCCGTGAGGTGTCCTGTTAAGTCAGGCAACGATCGAGACCCACGCCCCTAGTTGCTACTGAGGAAGTTTTCCAAGGGGCACTCTAGAGGGACTGCCGTCGACAAGACGGAGGAAGGAGTGGGCCACGGCAGGTCAGTATGCCCCGAATCCCCCGGGCTACACGCGAGCTGCAATGGCAGGGACAATTGGTTCCGACCCTGAAAAGGGGAGGCAATCCTTAAACCCTGCCTCAGTTTGGATCGAAGGCTGGAACCCGCCTTCGTGAAAATGGAATGCCTAGTAATCGCGCGTCATCATCGCGCGGTGAATACGTCCCCGCTCCTTGCACACACCGCCCGTCGCTCCATCCGAGTGGGGTTTGGGTGAGGCGTGGTCTTCTTGGCTGCGTCGAATCTGAGTTCCGCAAGGAGGGAGAAGTCGTAACAAGGTGGCCGTAGGGGAACCTGCGGCCGGATCACCTCCTAAGTAAAGCAATTCCGACTGGAGTGTGCGGGAATAAAGCGCCAAAGCCCACCTAACATCTAAAACTAGTGTAGTTTATTTGTTTGAGAAATTTTGCAAACTTGTTTTGTTTGTTTTCATTTGTGGTTAATTGTTTGTCAGTGGTGTTTTGGATTTTTTTGTTGTTAAATGAGCTGTGATGCGCCACAGTTTAGCGTGTAGTAATATTTAATACATTCTTCTGTGTAAGAAATGTGACGAAAAATGCAAAAACTGAGATCATTGAAGTTTTGTACACTCGGCTTATTGATTGTTCTTCTGACCTGTGGCACCATAGTTTATGCTTTAGGCTACACCGAGAATAGAGAATTGCTGTTGACCACATCCTTCAAACTTGAGGGGGGCGAACAGAGGTTCACTGCATTCTATTTACCCGCACCAGCAACCGCGTTTGAAGTGAAGTTCAATGTTTCAAGCGGAACTGTGAAATATAGTCCATGGACTGCAAGATTATTCGAGGAGAATCAGGGATATCACGTAAAGATTGTAAATGGAACAATAGTTGACAAGTTTCAAATTTGGTTATTTGAGGTGGACGATGAAACCCTTGGGCATGGCATAGCCCCACAGCATGATGTGAATGAAGTTTGGTATCTTCACTTCTATAACGAAGATTCATTCGAAAAAGAGATTTACATTGAAGTAACGAAAATGTGGAAAAGCCAAAACTATCAAGATTGGATTTGACCCAACGCAAACCAAATGTGCTTTTGCTCATATTAGGAGACTAATAGAGGTACATTGTTGAAAACAGTCTTTTTTCTGGAATCCGCAGTATGTCTTACCTCTTATTCATTGGCAGGAAAGAAGCTTCGAAATCTTCGCTGCCCTTAAGAGGGGGCACTCACGGTTAGATTTGCTGTGTTGATGCTGCCTATTCCGTGGTCATCCACGACTTGCAGTCTAACTGTGTATTCGCTAGCCACGGCATAGCTGTGAGTGATGGTGGGGACTTCTGCTGTGGTGATGTTTTCGTCTCCGAAGTTCCAAACGTAGGAAACTATTTTTCCGTCTGGGTCAACGCTTGCTGCTGCACTAAAGGTTATTGCTTCTCCAACTACGCCTTGGTCTGGAGTCATTGTAAATGTGGCTGTTGGAGGCGCCAGAAACGGAGTGACGAATAGTACCCAGCAGAAAACAAAGGTGAGCGCATAAGCGCCTATCCCCATAGTAAGAATCTTGGTCGGCTTCTCCACCTTACTCATAAACAGCCACTTAAGAACATAATAGGAGACAAGGTAAACCGCCAACCCAACAGTTATGCCATTCATGATCGGGGCACCCACTTTAAGATTCACAACTAAGGTAGCAACTAGGGCGGCGAGGGCACCGAACCCGATTCTCATACAGTAAATAACATTTAACGTTTTCAATTTGAATCCCGTGTTTCCGTGAACACCATAACTTTTCACTCATAGTTTATCTTAGTTTCGCTTCCGGAAACGTCTTCACCCGCTTAAACTGCCTCTCACTTACTTAAACCCTCCCCAAAACGACCATTTCAAGACGGCACCCTTTTTATGCAGTAAAACAAAACAGAAAACGGATATGAGCGGAACTCTCTCTTAATGTAGGAAAGCTGGTTCCTCGCCTCTGGAGGGAAAAAAGTTGAAGGAAGTAATGACAAGCTTTGATGTAGCCGCAGTCACACATGAAATTAACGAATCAGCCAAAGGTGCCCATGTCTCCAAGATTTATCAAATCGGCATCCAAACATTGCTTCTCAAGCTCCGGAAACCAAACCAGCCACGACTCCAACTGCTCATCGAAGCGGGAAAACGGATCCACCTAACATCATACGTACACGAAACACCAAAAAAGCCCTCTGCTTTCTGCATGAGCCTCAGAAAACACCTCGACAACGGCGTAGTCAAAGAGGTTCGACAACACGAATTCGAGCGAATAACAGTCACCGAAATCAGCACGCGACAAGGCAGCTTTCAGCTGGTTTCCGAGCTTTTCGGCGGAGGCAACGTCATACTGGTTGATCCGGAGGGCAAGATCCTGCAGGCTATGACCTACAGGAGAATGCGGGACAGAGACATTCTGCGTGGTGAACCGTTCCAGCATCCCCCTGCAAGAGGAAGGAACCCCACCAAACTGAACATCCAAGACTTTAGGGAAATCAAAAAGCTTGAAGAAACCGAGGTAGTGAGGGGTCTAACCAAATTTCTGAGCATCAGCGGAACCTACGCTGAAGAAATCCTTGTCCGAGCAGAGGTTAACAAAAAGAAGAAATGCCGTTCTCTGACCGAACAGGAACTTGACAGCATCTTCAACCAGCTCCAGAAGCTTCTTTCCCTAATCGACTCAGGAACCATGGAACCACGAGTCGTAAGCGACGAAAAGAGCGGGTGGATTGACGTAACGCCTGTGCCACTGAAAGGGCATAATCAGCTTGAGCAAAAAAAGTATGAAAGCTTCAACAGCGCCCTTGACGACTACTACGCTAAGATAACGGTTGCGGAGAGGAGGGAAGCAGTCACCGAAGATGTGGAGAGCGAGGTCGCTAGGTACAAGCGGATTCTTCGGAGGCAGCAGAAAGCGCTAGAGAATTTGAATGAGCCGATCACAAAAAACAAAGCCATCGGAAACCTCATCTACATGCACTTCGGAGAACTCAAATCTCTACTCCAGAAAATCAGGGAAAAGAAAAGAAGCGGCAAATCGTGGGAAGAAATAACTTCACAGATTGAAGAAGAAAAGAAAGCTAACAGTCTCCCTGAGATTTACTTTCACTCTCTGGAACCAAAAAACCAAGTTCTCTATGTTTCAGTGGAAAACCACATCTTCTCTATAAATCTCCGTCATTCCATCCAAGCAAACGCGGACGAATATTACTCGCGATCTAAGAAGGCTGAGAAGAAGCTTAGGGGCGCTGAGAGAACCCTTCAAGAAACCGAAGCCAAAATCGAAGAAGCAAAAAAGCAGGTTACACGACGAAAAGAGACCCAGCGACCCTTTGTCAAGAGAAGAAAAAAGCAGTGGTTCGAAAAGTTCAGGTGGTTCCACTCATCTAACGGTTTTCTGGTGATTGGTGGCAGAGACGCCACAACAAACGAGTTGCTCATCAAAAAACACATGGAACCAAACGACATTGTTTTCCACGCCGAGATTGTGGGAGCCCCCTTCGTGCTGATAAAAACAGGGGGAAAGACCGTTCCAGAGCAGACCATCAGCGAAGCAGCCCAGCTCGCAGCCTCCTACTCTCGAGCTTGGAGGGAGTTGCTGAGTGCAGTGAACGTCTACTGGGTGAATCCAGATCAGGTGAGCAAAACTCCTCCTTCTGGGCAGTTTCTCAAGAAGGGCTCCTTCATGATCAGAGGGTCCAAAAACTTTGTTCGCGGTGTTCCTCTACGTGTTGCTATTGGAGTAAAAGTTGACAATGACGAAATGATGGTTGTAGGGGGATCAGTGGATGCCATAGCCAATCAGACAGAAGTTTACGTGGGGATTATTCCGGGAGACAAGAAGAGCAGTCAGCTTGCCAAGCAGATAAGACATCAGTTGTCCAAAAAAGTTTCTGAAGAGCTGAAAAGAAGGGTTACCCAGATTCCCATAGAGGAGTTTCAGCGCTTTATTCCCTTAGGCAGAGGAAAAATGAAGTAGAATCACAATTAGAAAAAGTACATTATAAAATATCGGAACTAACTGGGTTAAAGGCAAAGAAGAGGGTCTGTAACTATCTGTTTTTGTTCTTTTTGATGTAGCAGTCCCAGCAGAGTATCTCGCAGTTCTCTTGTGTAGGTTTTCCGCCCTTTTCAGGGGGAACTATCCAGTGTGCTTCCCATCCTTTTTGGCCGTCGGGTCCCATGAAAGATTGTCCCCGTTTAGTCCAGTCGAGTACTCTCATGCACATGGAATTGTATTTATGTCCATGTTCTACCTCTAGGCATTCGCATCTGCCGTCTGAAGCGCCAAACGCTTTCTTTACAACTTCCTCTGGAAATTCAACCATTTCCTGTTCCTCCGATAAATTCACAGCTTTTATCCAAACATCCTCTTTTAAACCTTATTGCGCGAGCAGCCCATTTTGTCAATTCCAATCCCAAAATAATGTAGCTAATCTTCCATCTTGCTTGACTTGGGGATTCCTATCCATCTCGGAATCCTATTCAGATATTCTTGATATGAATCTCGGTATTTTTGGATGCAAAATCGCTCTTCGTAAACCACAACAACATGTGACAGGATAATGAATATGACTGTGAGCAGCAAGAAAATCAGGGAAACACATGCGATGCTTGTGCCGAGAAAGATAAGAAACATACCAAAGTACATCGGGTTTCTTGAAAAACGGTAAATTCCCTTATTGGCAGGCTTGTCCACTGGGGTAGTGAGGAAATTCATTATTGCCATGGTTTCAACGATTACGCCCAGCAAATAGATGATGAAACCAGCATAGAACCAGACTGTGCCCAATTCAAGCGGCAAGAAGATACTATACGCAACTATGGCAAAGAATAGAAGGGAATAGATATTCAAAAGTTTTTTTTCGTTATCGCTCAGCGGACGGTCAGCACCAAGTTTCTTTAACACCTCTTTGTCAATCACTTTCCCCGCTAGGATAAATGGCAAAAAGTTAGAAAGCAGGACATAAATCATGAAAATCCAGGCGTTCCATAAACCTAACTCGAATGCTATAAGAAGCATTTTTCATCTCCTTCGTTCACTCTTTAATCCAAGAGGCTCTCATCTTATCAGGCTTCATGTTGTTGCTTTATATCTTCTGTAGTGTTCATCTCATTATCTCTTAAACTAATCACGAAGTAGCCGTATGAGTCCCGCAACAAAATTAGTTCTCGTCAGTTTTTACGTTTCTGATAATCATTGGTGTACTGATGTCGATTCCATGCTGTTTGCATGTCTCCAGAACAGTTCTTTTGAGGTTAGAATCTATTTCTGGCAGACGCTTAATGTCCTGTATGAAAACGTAAAGGGTGTACTCAACAGCGTAATTTCCAAATTTGGTAACCCAAACATAGGCTTTCGGCTCCTTCAAGGAATCCTTCATTTCCACTAATCTGCGTGCTGCCTTCAACAGAGCATTTTCCACCTGTTCTGAAGCAAGCTCGTAGCCAGCGGTAATCGAGCAGCCTCTCCGGACAACAGTTTTTTTCCCGTAGTTGTCTATCTCAGCTTTCAGCAGTTCCTGATTTGGAATTGAAACCAAAACATTGTCGAGAGTACGCATCTTGGTGTAGATTAACTCGATGGCTTCAATGTCCGCAAATTGACCGTTAAAGAATATTCTGTCTCCAACCTTGAAGGGACGGCTGGTCATCACTATCAAGCCTGCAATCATGTTGCCTAGGGTGTTGATCGCCGCAAAACCTATGATCGTGCCTCCCAGAACCGTTAACAGCCCAGTAACCTCGCCTAAGGTTACTCCAAACTGTGCCAAAATAACCGAGAAAACAGCCACGAAAATAAGCCATTTCAGGATTCGATTCAACGTGTAAGCCGCATGCTGCTCCAGCCTATTCTGACTTCTAAGAGACTTGATTTCTCGAGAAACAAGTTTGATGACGACATAACCCACAACTACTGTCAGAAGCGAAAACACGATGTTAGGCCAGTTCTCTATTGCCCACTCGCCTATCGCATTAAAAAAATCTAACGGATTCATACCAAAGCTCCCTTCAAATCCAAATTATAGCTACTATAATCTTTAAAAGCATTCTATAGTCAATTCTAGCATACTAAACATGGATGGCGCACCTCAAATGATGATCTACAGCATACCCCTGCTGGCTATATCGCTACTGCTGATTGTACTTATCAGCGACAGGATCATCCGATACGTACTAGTCATATCCAAAGCTTTCGGTCTATCCGAAATGGCTGCAGGCTTCATATTACTCTCCGTTACAACGTCAATGCCAGAGCTTTCAGTCTCCATAGTCGCCTCCCTTGCAGGTGAAGGGGGGCTTTCAGTTGGTAACGTCCTCGGATCTAACATCGCAAACTTAACAATAATCCTAGGATTGGCAATACTTCTCAGCAGAAAGGAAATCATTATCAAAGGTCAATCTCAAAAAGAACTTGTGCAATTTCTGTTCATCTCCTCCGTCATTCCCTTGTTCATTGTCCAAAGGGGCAGTTTAGGCACGATTCTGGGAATCATACTTTTAATCTTGTTCGGCTACTTCACCGTAACCATCTCCCGCAAAACTAAAACTACAACTTTGGATAAGACACCCCAACAGGAAGGAAACATAGTGGTTGTATGCATCAAATTCTTCGTAGGCGTTATGTTAATTATTGCTCTTTCCAAGTTTGCAGTGGACAGTTCTGTCGACATTGCGGACTTCATCGGTCTGCCCACATCCATTATAGGCGCAACCATTATCGGTCTCGGAACCTCCTTGCCTGAACTTGCAACAACCATCCAAGCCCTCAAAAAGCGACTTTACAATATGGCTCTTGGAAACCTGCTCGGCAGCTGCATCACTAACATCACCCTTATCCTCGGGGTTTCGTCGTTGCTCTCGTTTTCTGAAGTGAATGTTGTGGCTGTGCAGAGCATCATGTTCTACGTTCTGCTTTCGTCCTTGAGCGTCTGGTACATGGTGGGCGCAAGTGAGCGTCTAACCAAAAAGGGAGCTATATTCATCTGTCTGATTTACGGCGCATTCATTCTGCAACAGGTGGGTATTTCAGTATTCATTTTCTAGCAGAGTGAACACTCAGCTGCTCAACGTTAGTTTCTGATTTAATTATGTTCAAGTTGCAGTTCAGAAAACCTAAAAAAGAGACACAATCTTCTATGAATATGCTGAGGAACTGGCTATGCTTGCGGGTTTTCAAGGACTAATCGATGAACCCATTCGGATTCTGGCGATAGTTCTAACCATAATCGGCGCATTTCTAATCGTCACCATATTCAACAAGTTAGTAGGTAGAATTGAGAAGAGAGGTGAACTGGAGAAAGGAAAACTTGTTCACCTGAAAAGGTTCTTCCAAATAGTCATCTACCTCATAGCCGTCATCATAATACTTTCAATTTTAGATTACGACATCACTGCGGCAATTGCAGGTCTAGGAGTAGGCGCACTAGTAATCGGCTTCGGCTTGAAGGATATAATAGAAAACTGGGTTTCCGGCGTACTAATAATGTGGGGCAAAACATACACCATCGGCGACGTGATTAGAGTTGGAGACCTGACCGGAACCGTTACCGATATAGCCCTCAGAACAACTAAACTGAAGACCTATGACCGAAACGAAATCATCATCCCAAACTCTGTGTTGATGAAAGAAAAAATAATCAATCTTACAGGCGGAAAACAGGAGGCAGTGGCGTCACTAACCTTCGCTATAGACTATACGGCAGACGCTGAAAAAGCCAAATCCATAATAGAAAGCATCCTGAAAAACAGTAAACAGGTAATCGTTAGCCAGAAGAAAAAAAGAGAAATACGTTTCATTCTCCGCAACCGAGAGTGGACAAACGTGATTGAAGTCCTATTTTGGCTAAACGACCCTCCCAACGAAGAATTCATCAAATCAAACATTACCGAGTTAATCCTGAAAGAATTCAAGAATGAATGTATACTGCCGCCGATTCCTGCCTTGATGCGAAGGGAGTATCTGACTGGAGAAAAGACGGACGGCGAACAGCAAGCAGAATAATTGATCTGCTATGTTCTTGATGTGCGATTGTAGTGACAGTTAGGGCATGAAAAGAACACTTGCTTTTTTCCCTTCAGTTTGCGCGTAATCATCTCAGTTTCGCATCTTGGACACTTCATACCAATGCAACCCTTAAATCGTGAGTTTATGTTTTTCTCTTTGTTCTTTCATGTTTGCACGCACCTATAATATATCTGTTTCACTCTGAACCAATAAAAACTAGATAAGCTTGGAGCCATGTTGTCCTTTTCTATTCGCGGTCTTTTTTGCTTATAAGGAAAAACAACATAATTATTATCACTCAACAAACTCACGGAAAGTGAAAATCAAGTTGAAGAAATACGCTTACATAGTTGGGAATTACGAGAAGTATTGGAACCGACTCTGCAGCCAAAACAGAGCAGGCAAACAAACGCACGCCTTTGTTCGTAGAGGAATAGTAGGTCCAAAAAACGCGAAGCTACTATTCTTCTATGTAACCCACCCTCAAAAGAACATTCAAGGGTATGCAGAGTTCGTGGAACGGGTCACAGGAAACTCTGAGAAACTGTGGAAATCTCTTGGTCACGAATCTCTGCTAAGCTCATATGACGAATACAACGATTTTCTGCAGGGAAGAAAAAAAGCCACATTCATCCGATTCAGAAACCTGAAGGAGTTCCACAAACCAATCACAACAAAAGCAATGGCACAAATCATCGGAAGAGAAAGAATGCCACAAATGGGGCTATATTTAACAGAAAGAATTGCACACAGATTACTGTCTGCGGGTGGTGCAGAACTTGGATGAATTTAATCCTAAAGAGTTCGTGGAAAAGCAGGTGAAGGAGATCACGAATGTTGTCGGAGAAGAGCGAGCACTCATAGCGGTTTCAGGAGGCGTAGACAGCACAACATCCGCTGTTCTAACCCACCGCGCAATGGGAACAAATCTTCTCTGCGTCATCCTTGACGATGCATTCATGCGGGAAGGAGAAATTGAACGAGTTGCAAAGATTCTGTCTCAGCCTCCCCTGAATTTGCCTATGGAAGTGCTGAACGTTCAGGAGCGTTTCTTACGAGAAATGAAGGGTTTGCGGGATGCTGAGGAAAAACGCAAAAAATTCAGAGAAACATTCTACAAGGTCTTGAGCGAAACCGCTGAAAAGGAGGGATGCAAGTTTCTGGTGCAGGGAACCATACAGGCGGACATTGTGGAAACGAAGGGAGGAGTCAAAACTCAGCACAATGTTCTAGAGCAGATTGGAATAAGCACCAAGGAACTGTATGGATTCCAAGTTATCGAGCCTGTTGTTTCGCTCTATAAAGGGGAAGTGCGAAAGGTGGCTAGATACTTGGGGGTTCCAACAGAACTCTCTGAAAGGCAGCCTTTTCCCGGTCCTGCACTTTCTGTCCGCGTGGTTGGAGAAATAAAACCCGACAAGCTGGAGACGCTTAAGAAAGCCACCGTCATAGCAGAAGAAAATTTTGCTAAACACCGCCCCAGCCAATATTTCGCAGCCATAATTGACAACTTAGAGAAGCATCCAAATCATTTTGTGATACATATTCAGGAAGCTGCAACCAGATTCCTCAATGTCCCAAAACATAATCTCTCTGTGAAAGTTTTCGAGGACAAGGCTACTGGCGTTGAGGGAGGCGAACGACGCTACGGCGAGATTGCGGCAATCACTGCTCGAACTCCAGAAGGCATGGTTCATCAAGTACCCATCAAAGACTTGGTAACTCTTCAAACCAAAATTATAACAGAAAACCCCCAGTTTACAAGAATCCTTTATGCCATTAAAGAAGCCTCCGAGAAACAACCCTATGTGATTTCTCTGCGGGCAATCCAAACAGGCGACTTCTTGACCGCTGAAGTATCTCCGATTCCTTGGGCGACCCTGTCTGAAACGGCTGAGAAGATTCTGGAGAACTGCCCAAAGGTTTCCTGTGTCTACTACGATGTAACGCCGAAGCCTCCTGCAACCATAGAGATGGAGTGAGCGCCTTCCATTTAAGAAATGTATAAAGGCTTCTGGAAGTATGGTTAGCCAGAGTGATTACTGTGACACGCGTTAGAGTTCAGAAAATTGAATCCATACGAGATCCTGAAGGTAACCTTGGTAAACGTATCCAACTGATTGAGGAAAGAGTGATTCCCAGATTTGCTGTTAGACCTGAGACCGAAGAGGCGAGAATGATTCAAGAAGTCATGAAGAGTCTACAGCAGCAGCTTCCAGTGCTTGCTACCCAAAAAACCCAGTTCGCCCTCCCCAAGATAGTGTTGTTTCTAACCGAAAACGAATACGAAAAGCTTGGCATCGACTTTGACGTGAATCAGATATACGAGCTAGAGCTATCGGGGCAATCCATTAGGTTCAAACGAGCACCTTAACCAAAAGACGCATCTGTATTCAACTTTTGACCTTCCCATTTCATCAGTCAACTAGATGTAGATGGCAAACATGAAGATTAGAGCTCACATCTTCGTAAGCGGCAGGGTCCAAGGCGTCTTCTTCCGTGTGGAGACCTGTGACGAGGCAACGAAAAGAAAGGTCGCTGGTTGGGTTCGAAACACGTCTGGTGGTAGAGTGGAAGCAATCTTTGAGGGGAAGAAAGAAGATGTAGAAAAAATGATCGAATTCTGTAAAAGTGGACCGCCAGCAGCCAGAGTAACAAAAATAGATGTGCACTGGGAAGAATACACCGGAGAGTTTGAAAGCTTCAAAATACGGAGAACACTCATCTTCTAACATTCTCAGTTTTCAAGAAGAATCTGCTTTTCCATTGCTGAGTGTGATCCAAGACCAGAATTTAAAGGATGGTGGGGGACTTGGCGCATGCGCGCGTATGCACCGACTATCGCTCAAGGAGAGGGTATGTCTCTTGGCGAATGGAGAATAGGGGTATTTTCTCTAAGTCCCCTCACCATCCATCAAGAGCGACAAAAATAGCGACATATAATATAAACTTATTGCAAATAGAATATATACCTCAGATTTGCTGAAGGCGCCTAAATCATAATCTTCAATGATTGACATCAAAAGCATCATCTTCCAAGAAGATGACACTTAAGCGAAGACGAAAACCGTGTGGTTTTTAGAAAGGGGTGAATTTCGAGGAAGTTCTAGAAATCCAGTTTGATTGCTGTTGTGACCTGCCCAGTCTGCTCATATGCGTATTATCGGTTTTTCCATTCTGATTGCGGTTCAGCTGCTGATCCTCGATGTTGTTGTTAGCCTCTCTTTTCAGTTTGACCGTTGTGATATAATCCGTGAATGTTAAGTCCTTTTGTTTTGGATAGTGTTTGAAGTTGTAGCCAACTTTCTTGAAGAGACACTTCATTATGTGAATCTCAAGTATTTTGGCTCCGGCTCCGAAGAGTTTCTCGATGGCATCGGCAAAATCTTCAATTCTATAAGGAATGTCCAGCTTGTTCATCTTGACAGCTTTTTCCAAATGGACATAGAGTGCCTGTTTCGACGAGTCCCCTAACAAAGAGAGCCCTTCATCTATTGCTTCCAGCAGAACTTCTTCAAACTTTGTCTTCTTTTCAGCCTCTCGATTCTCGGAGTTGAATCCTCTCCTTTTCTCTACTCCAAAAATTCGTGTTGCTGGCTCAGGGTTCAGTGTTTGTGATTTGGTGGAAACTGCATGTAACTGTGTTTTGTATAGGTACCAATTTGTTGTGAATGTGCCCACTATTCCCACCTCCTTTCTGTCTTTCTGTTCAATTGTGGCATTGTTCTACCCAAAAACATATTGTGTCTTGTTACTTAATATACGCTATTTCTTTGATGTAATATTACACAAATCGATATATGTACGCTCAGCTACACATCAAAAACCACTCTAACACCCTTAATTATAGCCTTTCACTCCAAAAGCAAAAACAGTTTCCTGAGCACACGAATACCCTAAAATAATTGGACATCATATCTAATGCAACCTGAGGAACCGAATTGCCAACCATCCTAATAATCAACGACGACGGCATCAACTCCATTGGTTTATCCACTATCGCAAAACAGCTGAGGAAACTGGGAGAAGTGCTTGTTGTCACTCCAAGAGACGAGAAGAGCGGCATCGGAAAAGCCATCAGCATCGGTCAAGTAAACATAACTGAAACAGATTTCGACGACGGAATAAAAGCATACGCCATAACAGGCACCCCCGCTGACTCCTTTCTGATAGCAGTGAACAAAATCCTGAAACACATGCCAGACTTGCTTGTGTCCGGAATAAACATGGGTCCAAACCTTGGAATAGACGACCTGCTAACTTCAGGCACAGTAGGAGCCGCCTTTGAAGCCGCCATCCACAAAGTACCCGCCATCGCAGTTTCCTATTGCATATCCGAAATCACCTCGAAGATGCCTGAGAAAACAAAAATTTCGGCGAAGGACTTGGAGCTGGCAGCCACTCTTGCCTATAAAGCCGCCAAACACGTGTTAGAAAGAGGAATGCCTCCAGAAGTGCAGATCATCTCCATAAATGTGCCTGAAAAAGCTGACAGCAAAAATGTGAAACTCACCAGTCTATGTTATGATGGTTACGGCGACATACACACAGCAGAAAAAGACGGCTACAGAATCAAAAGTTGGGCGCTGAGGCACTATCCAGACGGAGGCCCAGGAACAGATTTGCATGCCATCAAAACCGACAGGTGCATCTCAGTTACACCCATCAAAGTAGAGTTCGTTCACAACACGGAGGCAATGAAAGAGCTGCTGAAATCGCTTTCAGCTTAAGAGAGCAGATGCATTAGCGCTCAAAAAACGAATTAACTTAATTCGGTTTAATCAAATATAGTTTTTTTATTCAAGTTCTATTTTCTTATACGGAATCCTTAAATCCTAAGTTTTTACTTCCCGTCTCAAAGGTGGAGGATTCAGGAACGCAAACGGAAACAATGCTTTTTCCATTCGCCCAAGAGATTGTCTTCGGTGTCTTGTTAGTTTGGCGCCTGTCTCAAGCGAGAATGAAAAGACATCATGAAACAAGAAAACGAAGAACTAATATAAACGGAGTAAACAAGATTGCACCAGCATACATTGACACTATCTTATAGAATTTCTGATGGTGAGGATGCATATTGATTATAGAGTCTCTTGTTGCCTTTCTGACCATCTTGGTTGTTTCATCAATAATCTACTTATGCAGCCGAATGCTAACGCAGAAATCCTCTGCCAGCGAAGAAAAAAGTTCAATGTATGCGTGCGGAGAGAAGGTGTTTTCCAAAAGGCTGCTAGTAAACGTTACCCTCTACAAATATCTCATATTCTTTGTTATAATTGACTCTCCTGCATTGATACTGGCGTTCGCAGCCTTAGCCCTAGAAATGATCAGCCCCTTCATTTTGCTAATATATTTGGTCATAATTTTAGCGGCGGACTTGCTGCTTCTGGGAGGCTACTAACCACGCCTAACCTAGACTTGGTGAAATGGGCAAGAACAAAATCGCCTTGGTTGCTTCACTTCAACACTGGCGCATGCAATGGATGCGACATTGAAGTTGTTGCTCTGCTTACCCCCAGATACGATGTGGAACGTTTCGGCATAAAACTTGAGCCTTCACCCCGTCATGCAGACGTTCTCATAGTAACTGGACCAGTGACAAAACAGTGTAAACCACGACTTGAGACCATTTATCAGCAGATGCCCTCACCAAAATTTGTCGTGGCAGTAGGAGCCTGCGCCTGTTCCGGTGGAATATTTCAAGAATGCTACAACATAAGTGGGCGCCTCGACGAGATAATTCCGGTTGATGTTTATATTCCGGGGTGTCCTCCGAAACCTGAAGCGATAGTGCAGGGAGTTGCGAAGCTCCTTGCAAAACTGAAGGGATGACTTATGGAAAAGTTCGAAAACGCTGTAGAAGTTCTTAACAACAATTTGGCTGACGCGATCGTTGAATCAAATGTTCCTAAGCCTAGGAAAGCCTATATCCTTCTTAAGCCTGAACGCCACAGAGACGCAATCTCGTTGCTCTTGAAACATGTGGAGGACGCGGAGCTTTCAACAATAAGTGGAACCGATTTGGGAAACGAAATAGAGCTAAACTACCACATGGCGTGTGGAGGAACAGTAACCCTCAAGAACAGGGTTTCACGAGAAAAACCGGTCACCCAAACAATAACAGACATCCTACCTGGAGCTAATTTATACGAGAGAGAAGTATTCGACCTCTTAGGAGTCACTTTTGAAGGCCACCCCAACCTCGAAAGACTGATGTTGCCCGAGAATTGGCCTAAAGGAGATTACCCCCTCAGAAAAGATTGGAAACTTAACACTAACCAAGAAAGTGAAACTAATCCAGAAGAAACCTCACAGACGGAATCAGCAGCAGAACAGGATGATTCTGAATCCATAATCAACGTTGTTGTGGGACCTCAGCACCCAGTTTTGCATGAACCAGAAAGGTTCTCATTCAAAGTTGACGGGGAGACAGTGGTGGATGTGGATATGCGTCTTGGGTATGTCCACCGGGGAATCGAGAAAGCGGCTGAGCGGATGATGTATTTCCAAGATGTGTTTCTGGTGGAGAGAATCTGTGGCATTTGCAATGCTGCGCATACAACTGTTTTCTGTCAAGCTGTCGAAGACATTGGAAACATCGAAACTCCACCTCGCGCTTTATACCTGAGAACTATCATTCATGAGCTGAACAGGGTTCACAGTCACCTGTTGTTGCTCGGAGTTGCTGGTCATCTGCTCGGCTTTGAAGCATTATTTCAGCATGTGTGGCGTGACCGCGAGCCAATAATGGATATAATTGAACGAATTACAGGAAACCGGTTGATGAGCGGATTTAACGCAATAGGCGGCGTAAGACGGGATATAGCTCCAAACACTGTAGAGAAGGCTTTGAAGGGTGTTGAAGATGTTAGGAAAAGGGCGAAATTCTATAAGCTAGTGTTTGAGGAAGACGCGACATTAAGGCTGAGAACTGAAGGGGTTGGCGTATTAAGCAAATCTGATGCCCTGAAGTTATGTGTGACTGGCCCGGTTGCACGGGGATCAGGGATTGACGTGGATGTCCGAAAGGATGACCCTTACGCAGCGTATGGGGAAATCCCTTTCAACGCAATCTGCTATGAGGACTGTGACACTTGGGCTCGGCTGATGGTCAGAGTTGAAGAGGTGCTGGAAAGCTTGGACATAATAGACTACGCGCTTAGCAACCTTCCAGCTGGTCGTTTACGGGTTAGGGTTCAGCGAAAAATACCTGAAGGTGAAGCTGTTAGTCGTGTTGAGGCTCCGAGAGGCGAACTCATTCACTATGTTAAAAGTGATGGAACCGCCTATCCCTACAGGGTTAAGGTCAGGTCTCCAACTCTGGCAAACCTTGTGGCTTTTCCCGAGATAATTCGGGGCGCCTACATCGCTGACATTCCCGCGGTGATAGGAAGCTTTGACCCCTGTTTTTCATGCACTGATCGTATGGCATTCCTTGACACTCAAAATGGTCGAAGATGGCGCTGGAGCCTAGATGACGTAAACAATTCCAAAAACCGGAACGGAGTGAGCTCGGATGGCTCTTGACCTGATATTTTTTGCAAGGGTGCTAATTTTTCCGGGTTTCCTTTTTCTTTTGGTGCTTGTACTCTTTTTTGACTGGCTTGAACGGAAGATTGCAGCTAGGTTTCAGAACCGTATGGGTCCCACTTATACTGGTCCATTTGGCATTCTCCAGCCCATAGCCGATTACATAAAACTGTTTTCAAAGGAAGACATCACCCCAAAACAGACAAACAAGCTGCTGTTTGTGGCTGCTCCCATTCTCGCGTTTTCTCTTTTTGTTTTCGCTCTTTTTTTCATTCCGATTGATGGCTCAAACGTGGTTTTGGGTTCAAGTTTTGAGGGAGATTTGCTTCTCGTTTTGCTTCTGGTGACTCTCGCCAACTTTGGCATCTTTCTTTCTGGGTGGGCTTCTTTGAATCCTTACAGCGGGATAGGCGCAACCAGGGTTCTAACCCAGTTTCTCGGATATGACATACCTCTCATTATTCTAGCGATTGGTCCAGCCTTTCTTGCAAGAAGCTTGTCCATTGTGGATATTACGGCGAGCCAAAGTCTTCCTTTCGCTCTACTGATTCCTTGGTGTTGTGTCTTGTTTTTTTTAGTTCTGCAGGCTGAGTTAGAAAAGGACCCGTTCGATATTCCCCATGCGGAAACCGAAATTGTGGGCGGTTACGAAACGGAGTACAGCGGAAGAAAGCTGGCTTTCATAAAACTTTCTGAGGATTTCCAGTTCTTAATCGGTGCTGCCCTTGTAACTGTTCTGTTTTTGGGTGGCGCTCATGGACCTGTGCTGTTTGGCATGCCTGAGCTTTGGCATGTTTTCTGGTTTGTGGTTAAAATGATTGGAGTAGTGTTCATTTTGGAGTATGTTGGTAATGTGTCTGCCAGATTGCGGATAGACCAGGTTGTTCATGGCAACTGGAAATTCCTGATTCCCTTATCTCTACTGTCTCTTGCTCTTACAATATTTGTTGAACCATTGTTGCGGTCGGTGATTGCTTAGGAGGGAAAAATGTGAAAAAAAGACGACGATTACCAGCGCTGATAAAGGACATGGGCTCATGCCTCTTTAAGAGACCATTCACTCAAGAGTATCCCTTCATTAAGGTACAGGCTCCTGAAGGATACCGAGGCAGACATGTATTCTATCCTGAAAAATGCATCAGCTGCGGTCTATGTGAACGGGACTGCCCCGCCAAGGCAATAGAACTCATAGAAGTTTCTGGAAAACGGATGCCCAATTTCTATCTTGACCGCTGCATATTCTGTTACCAATGCGTGGAAGGCTGCCCAAGAGATGCAATAAAGCTCTCTACAAATTTTGAGATGTCAACAACAGAAAAGGCAGAGATGCTGGTAACGCCGGAAGAATTTATTTCTGAGCAAAAGCTCACTTCGGATGAGGGAAAGCAGAATGTGGTTTGAGACAATTTTGGCTATTGGCATGGTGACTTCTGCTGTTTTTGCGATATACTTGAAGGAAACCGTGGCTTCGGTTTTGTCGCTGAGCACCATGATGATTCTGCTTTCGTTGCTCTACTTCAACTTAAATGCGCCCTTTGCCGCAGTTTTTCAGTTGGCGTTGGGCACTGGAACCGCAGCGATTTTCCTTCTTGCCGGCGATACGTTAACCAAAAAAAGCGGCGAGAAAACATCCACCAAAACGATGCTAGTGGGGCTAGTTGCTTCTGCAATTCTTTCTGTTCCCGTAGTTGTTGGAATTGTGGCAACCCAGTCCTTCAGTGGCACATTGGACCTTTCGATTTCCAGTGCGTTATGGGACTTGAGGGCGATTGATGTTCTAGCTCAGGGTTTGGTAATTTTGACGGCTGCGCTTGGCGTAGTGCTACTTTTGAAGGAGGATTGGAGGCGAAAGTAAATTGGATTACGTCATACTGGCTGTTACGATTCTGGCGATTGGAATAGTCGGCTTGGTCACAAAGCATGACCTGATAAAAATGCTGATTGCCGTAGAAATGATCACTGCAGCAGCAACAATGAATTTTGTCGTCTTTGGTTCGTTAATGGAAAACTCGTTGGGTCAAGCTTTCTCGATTCTTGCCTTATCTGTTGACGCCTGCGTAACCGCTGTGGCTCTTGCACTTGCCATCGCCATCTTCAAAAAACTGAATATCCGCGATGTCAGAGAACTGTCGGAGCTGAAGGAAGAACCGTTACAAGAAGGAAATCAAGTGATGGAGGAAAACTAGCAAGTTGATTCCCGTCGAGTACGCTGCGTGGTTATGCTGGGCGATTCCCTTTGCTGGCTCATTGTTTGTGCCTTTAGTGGCTAAGCTTCGCCGTAGAAGCGTTGGTTGGTACGCTGTTTTTGTCACTTTTGCTTCGGTTGTGAATACCGTGTTGTTGATTCCCAGCGTAATCGGTGCTCATGGCGAAGCGCAACTGTATTCTATACCTTGGATGCAGGCTGTGAACATCAACCTCAGCGTCCTCATAGACCCACTAAGCACAATGATGGCGAACATTGCAGCCTGTATTGGCTTGCTGATCATGATTTACGCCGTGAAGTATATGGAGAAAGAGAAAGCGACCCCCAGATTCTTTTTCTTCATGCTGCTTTTCGTCGGCGGAATGGTTGGCTTGGTCATGGCAAACAATCTTTTGCAGATGTACATGTTCTGGGAAACTGTTGGACTTTGCTCCTACGCCCTCATCGGATTCTGGTACACCCGACCTGAGGCAGCGAAGGCAGGCATGAAAGCCTTCATCGTAACGCGAATCGGCGACATCTTTCTCCTGCTCGGAATACTGCTGCTCTACCTGAACACGGGCACCTTCGACTTTCTGGAAATCCGCCATCTCATAGCAACCGGACAAGTTTCCGTTCCAATGTTGGCTGTGTCTGTTTTGATGCTGATTGGAGCCATCGGCAAATCTGCTCAGGTTCCCTTGCATGTGTGGCTTCCGAACGCCATGGAGGGACCAACACCTGTGAGTGCACTCATTCACGGTGCAACAATGGTTAAGGCTGGAATCTATCTGGTGGCAAGAATCTACATCCTCTTCTCTCTGGTTCAGCCATGGCTAACCACAATCACTTACGTTGGGGGAATTACGGCTTTCCTCGCGGCAACCATGGCGTTGACCAGCTCAGACCTGAAACGTGTTCTCGCAT
>JASFHP010000018.1:0-11352 GCA_050123155.1 Candidatus Bathyarchaeota archaeon
TCCGGTTGCTCATTTTCCGAAGGTTTCCTCAAAAAGCATAGCCAAAATTCCGCTCATATCCATAGACCCTGAAGTCACCCCAACAACAATGTTGGCGGATGTGATTTTGCCTCCGGCTTTTGTGGGAATTGAAACTGAGGGAACAGCCTATCGTATGGATCATGTTCCATTGCCCCTGAAGAAGCTTGTAGAGCCTCCAGAGGGCTTCATTTCCGACCAAGAAATCTTGCGTAGAATTCTGCAGAAAGTTCGTGAACTAAAAAAGAGGGATATGAATTGAGTGAACTGATTGTGAAGAACGGGTTCGTTTACGACCCCCTGAACAGTATTGATGGCGAAAGAATGGACATCTGCATTAGGGATGGAAAGATTGTAAAATCAGTTAAGGACAATGCAAAGGTTGTCGAAGCTTCAGGCATGATTGTTATGCCTGGGGGAGTTGACATCCACAGTCACATAGCAGGCGGCGAAGTGGATACTGGACGTCTGCTGAGACCTGAAGATCACGTTAATGATGTGGAAGTTAAAACAGCTGTGACCCGGTCTGGAGTTGGCTTCTCGATTCCTTCCACATTTACTACGGGTTACCGTTACTCTAAGATGGGTTACACAACTGTTATGAATCCATCTATGGCGCCTCTTCAGGCACGTCACACTCACGAGGAACTGAGCGACACCCCAATGATTGACAAGGGGACCTATCCTCTGCTTGGAGACTGGTGGATCAGTTTAGAGCACATGAGAGATGGTTTGCTGGAAGAGAACGCTGCACATATCGCATGGATGCTCAAAGCTACAAGAGGATACGCCATAAAAATTGTTAATCCTGGAGGCTTGGAGGCGTGGGGCTTTGGGCGGAACGTTCATGGTCTCGACGAGCAGGTACCAAACTTTGGTATAACTCCCCGTGAGATTGTCAGAGGCTTATGCAAAGTTAATACAATGCTTAATCTTCCGCACAGCATTCATTTGCACACAAACAATCTTGGTCAGCCCGGAAATTATGTTACGGCTTTGGAGACTATGAAGTGTGTAGAGGATTTGGCGAAGGATGACAAACCTGCGCTGCATATTACTCACATTCAGTTCTGCGCCTTCAAGGGTGAAGATTGGGGAAGATTCAAGTCTGGAGCAGAAGACATCGCCAATTACGTTAACAATCACAATCATGTGACCCTTGATGTTGGGCAGGTGGTGTTCTCGAATACGACCACTATGACAGCTGATGGTCCTTTCCAGTTTGGGCTCTATCACTTGACCGGAAACAAGTGGGTTAACCACGATGTGGAAACGGAGACAAGCGGAGGAATAGTGCCATTCCAATACAAGCGGTCAAGCCCTGTCCACGCCACACAGTGGTCAATCGGACTGGAGATTATGCTGCTAATTAATGACCCGTGGAAGATTTTCATGACAACAGACCATCCCAATGCTGGTCCATTCTTCTATTACCCAAAAATCTTGGCATGGTACATAAGCAAAAAGGCAAGAGCGGATATGTTGGAAAGGATAAACAAGCGGGCACAAAAGAAAAGTTTGCTGCCCAGCATCGACAGGGAACTCAGCCTCTATGAGCTTGCGATTGTCACGAGGGCAGGTCAAGCTAAGGCTCTCGGCTTGAAAGATAAGGGTCACTTGGGAGTTGGCGCTGACGCTGACGTCGCAATCTATAACATAAACCCAGAACGTATTGATGTATCCAAGAAGTTTGTGACTGCAAGAAAAGCCTTTGACCGAGCAGCTTACACAATTAAAGGCGGAGAAGTAGTGGTGAAGGACGGCGAGATTGTGAAACAGGTGTTCGGAAAGACGTACTGGGTTGATGTGGAATGCGCACGCAACCAATGCCGCACAACCCGTGCGCAGGCAGATGCTAATATAAAAAAGAAATTCAAGGATTACTGGACTGTGGAATACGAGAATTATCCTATTCGTGAAGGGTTCTTGCATTCTTCGGCTCCTGTAGCTGTAAAGGCGGAGATATAAGATGGCGGTAACACTTATTCCAAAAAGTTCGTTCAAGTTTCCGATAGAAGGAAAAAATATATCTCCTGACGTTTTCGCCAAGAAATCGGCGAAAGAGATAGCGACTTTGGAAATGTGGGAAGGAAACCGGAAAGTCACTATCGGAGACCTTTTCGACGTCAAAGTGGACGGTTCATCCGCAGAAGAGACGACGATAAAGATTGAGGGCAATGTAAGAACTGTGCGGAACATTGGTTTTCGAATGTCAATGGGCGAAGTTATCGTTGACGGCGATGTGGGTATGCATCTTGGCGAAGAAATGAAGGGAGGCAACATAATTGTGGCTGGTAATGCTGGTTCATGGGCTGGGTCACAGATGAAAGATGGAACCATAGAAATCAAAGGAAACGCAGGCGATTACATTGGTGCAGCGTATCGCGGAAGCACCAAGGGAATGAAAGGTGGAAAAGTCATTATTCACGGGAATGCTGGTCACGAGGTCGGCTGCTTCATGAATGGCGGGCTCATCAAAATATTGGGCGATGTGGGCATATTCGCTGGTATCCACATGGTTAATGGAACAATCTTTGTTCAAGGCACATCACAGGGAAGGGCTGGAGCACAGATGACTAACGGAAAAATAGTTTTAGCGGGGCATTCAGAAGATGTGATGCCTAGTTTCACCATCGAAGATGTCAAAGCCAAGGTCAAGGTTGACGGCGAAAAGATTGAGGGGCCATTCTACAGATTCACCGGCGATTTGGCGGACAAAGGTAAAGGAAAACTGTACGTTTCCAAGCCAAAAAACCCGTATCTAAGCTCTTACGAAAAATACTTGTAAAGCCTTTTCAATCCTTTAAACGGGAGTAACGTAATTTGAGGGAAGTGTAGAACTTTGAAAAAGAAATATTTTCAAAGGTGGAAGAGAAAAACTTAATCGTGCTCTAAATTATATGTGTAAAGCGGATAATTGCTTGAGGAAGTAGCTTGTCAAAGCCTGAAATGAACCTGAATCTTTCGGCGCTATCATTAGTTAAGCGCCTTTGTAACGAAGCCGTAAAGTATGGTGTCAGTGTAGAAAAAACATTGTCAGGTGCAACTGTTATAGACGCCGGCATCAATGCTAGAGGCGGTTTTCTCGCTGGAAAAATGGTCACTGAAATATGTTTGGGAGGATATGGGCAAGCTAAGATTCTCCCTGCACAATACGGTGATGTAGTTTTGCCGTCAATCTATGTTCACACTGACTATCCGGCAATCGCGACTTTGGCTTCGCAGTTTGCTGGTTGGCGAATCAAGGTTAACAAATATTCAGCCATAGGATCTGGTCCCGCTAGGGCTTTGGCTCTTAAGCCTAAAGAACTTTACGAGAAAATTATGTACACAGAGAAATCGGAGGTAGCAGTTCTTGTACTCGAAACTAACAAAATGCCTCCAGAAGATGTGATACAGAAAATTTCCAATCAATGTGAAGTTCGTCCAGAGAACCTATTTTTGGTTTTGGTTTCCACTGCATGTTTAGCTGGGTCGACTCAGGTATCAGGGAGAATTGTGGAAACGGGATTGCATAAACTGGAGAAATTAGGGCTGGATCCTAATTTGGTTCAGTATGCATGGGGTTACGCTCCGATTATACCTCTGCACCCAAGGTTTGATGAGGCTATGGGCAGAACAAATGATGCCATCTTATACGGGGGCACAGCATATTACATAGTTAATTATGAGGATGATGCTGAACTTGAGAAGCTTGTGAGGCTTGCACCTTCTTCAGCATCTAAGATGATTCAAGAAGCTAAGGCTCTTGCCAAAAGTAGTCCTCGTTTTCTTGAAATCTTTAAAGAAGCTGGCTTCGACTTTTATGAAATAGACCCTAACGTGTTTGCTCCAGCCATAGTGGTAGTTAACAACATGAGAACAGGAAAGATTTTCCGAGCCGGCAGCTTAGACATCGCTACTCTAAAAGACTCATTTGGACTTTGATTCTTTATTATCTTCTATTTTCTAGGGTATTGAATGATTGTTTAGGCGACATTCTATTTTGTCTTTCTTGATTCTTCGACAAGTTTGCCTACTTTTTTAACATGCTCCTTTAATTTCCTTTCACGTATCTTGGTTTGAGGTAAGGTCTCTGTTGCATACAACACAGGAATGACAGAAATGAAAAGTATGATGCTCAACATTGGGGAAAGGAGATTTGCAGGAGCACTGATATTAAGTGCACGGGGTATAGCGTTTAAACTCATGTAAATGGTCAAAGGCATAACTGTACCCAACGCATAATTTTTCTCTTTTGAGCCGGCAAATGTTAGGTCACCGAGAACAGCAAGATAGACGACCATTAAGGCACCCCAAGCGATACCTGAAATCGTCAGATAGACAAGTACGCTCAATGGTGAAGTATTTAACCCCAAGAAAGCATAGCTGACTCCTAATATTACAAGTCCGATTATAATGGGCAACTTCCGTCCGACGCGGTCAGCCACAATACCTGATATTAAGCCAAAGATGGCAGTATTCGCGTAACGTAGGGGACCTGCAATTATGAAGGCCATATCATAATCTGGATCTGGAAAAAGATCTACCCACACAAATGATACGAGCCCACTAGCTATATTGAACATTATCCATGGAAACAAATAGAAAACAAAATCCCTGTTTATCAAAATAGTCATCCAAGGTTTTTCTTTTCCTTTTTTCACATCACAAGAATCAAGAATTAATGCGAAAAAACTGGTTGATCTCAGGATAATGCACAACAGAATAACACCTATTAAACCTAAACCCAAAAGCGACGTAGCAATAATTGCAAGAGCTACCATAACAAAGGTCTCAAGGATTACAATTCCTGTAATTCTAGCCCTTTCCTCAACATTCGTATAGTCTGCGAGCAAAGCCATGCCAGACGGAAAACCTAATCCTAAAGATATACCCAGAAGTGTGCCGAATAGTAGAACGAAACCAATCCCTTGAAAAATTGCTAATGAAGCTGTTGCAAATACTCCTAAGGTTATCCATGATAACAGGAGTTTTCTACGATTAATTTTTGCACTAATGACACTCCCGACTATCGCAGAAAAAGCACCAAAACCAAAAAATAACGCCCTTCCAACCCCAATCCAAAATGAATCACTTATAAAATTCAAAAATATGTCTGTGAAGTGATAATCAATAAAAAAGAACCATGAAAGAGTGCCAGAAGTGATAACCGTAGATACCAAAAGTCTTCTCAAAGGAATAGTAATGTCCCCCAACAAGAATCTGAAATTCAAGCAGTTGACCACAAATTTAAATTAATGCTACAATAGTGATATATAAATATCTACCAGGAGGAGGTGTATTAATGAAAAATTCTGGGGAAATTCCGGTTGATGAAGCAGAAATAACTCGTATGCGCCTTCATGCCCTAAATCGTGCAAATATCCTAAGTCGGCTTTTAGATGAAAGATATTTTCCAGACATTGCTATAGCTATGAAGAGCAAAAACCAAGAACTCTTCGAACAAACCTGCAGAAGAGCTGAAATATCTGAGGAGATGATGAAAAACCTGTGGAAGATGATGATGCAACATGGGATAACTTTTGGTGATATAATTTGGTGATATTGAGGATTTAAAAGGTAACCACCACCAGAAAATAACCCACTTCAACTTCTTTGTGTAAAGCGAACTGCGGAGTTGTCTCACTGTTCTGGTAATCAACAGAAGCTAAAAGCATAGTTCAGCAATATCTGCAAAGGATTTCTCTACCATTAGTTCAAGCAGGTTCCGAGCACTGCTAGGTTTAAGTATGCGTAACCTGCGAGTAGCTTTTCTTGCGTTTTGTTTGGCAATGTTACGCACGTAGGCAAAAGCTTCAGATTCAAAACAGAATTCCAAAAGCTCTCTGACGTCTGAAGAAGTGATAGCAGATTTTTCCAGAATTAATTTAATTTTGAACTTGTTATCTTTTGAAGATTTGGCAGTATAAAGTAACGGCAAAGGTATGCTTTCGTACTCTAACCTGTAAGGAAGATTTCCCTCTATATTAAGAGAATCTTTAACATCATCTGCTAATCGGGACATGAAACCTAGCCGCCTGCCAAATTCCGCTAGAGCTTGCACTTCATTCTCTGATCCATCACCCAAAATGGCTCCCAGTTTCGCGCAGGCCACCGTGTCCGCATTAGCTTTCCATAGAATTTTCTTATAGCTTTCCAAATCTGTGTCTAATTCTTTTCTACACGAAATTTCCATAAGCTCCGCTTCACAAAGCTCGATAGAAAAATTTCCGAAAGCTTCAGCAATGTTCGCGATCTTTATGGGCTGGCAAGTTTTTCTAATCATTTCATGAACCATGCTCCAAGCTTTTACTATTAGAAGATCTCCAGCAAGCAAAGCCTTATTGAGACCGTGAAGTCCTAGAATCGTCATTCTGAAGTGTTTTTTTGATGATTTGTCGATAATATCATCATGAATCCCAATACCTGCTGCCGCAAGAGTGAACATGAGACTAGCATCGTCCACTATTTCTGGTTGACCACCAACAGCTTCGCAGGAAAACGAAGTTAAAGCTGGTCTGAACATATCTGTCCAGTAACCCTTTACATCTTCCAAGATTGACAGCAACTCAGGATTACTAACACCTGCAACTGCTACATGTCCAAACTTTTCGAGGATTTTTTTTCCTCTTTCTTCTATGATTGCGCGCAACTCCCCATATTTAGGGTCTTCATTTCTTAGCATTGTATCTTACCCGGTAATAATCTCTCGTTTTACTAATAGATTTTTTTAATACGATCTTTCAATAATTCTTGTCGAAACCCCATTTAACCGAGAGATGTAAAGATGTTTTTTCATTATAGAAATTTTTTTGTTTTTGAACTGGTAGACAAGCGCTAGTTTATAGAAAATTTTGTGATTGCATTTCCTAGCGTTTTAGCTTACTCTTATATATACACAAAGTTTGAGTGTTATTTATGGAACGCATTGAAGACGTTGTTATTGCTGGTGGTGGACCAGCGGGAGCTTATTGTGCCTTTGAGCTTGCAAAAAAAGGAATTTCTGCAACAGTTTTAGACAATTCCCATCCTAGAGAGAAACCTTGCGGTGGTGGAATTTCGCCATCAGCCATAGAAAAATTCCCTTTCGTAGAGCAGTTCTCCTCAAAGGGAAATAGTTATACCGATTTCAAAATAATATTATCCGAAAACAAGCAGGTAGTGGTAACGGGACTTCGAAAAAGATTCAACATATCAAGGCGATATTTCGATGAAGCGATCCTCAACAGGGCAATACAAAACGGAGCAAAGCTGATTAAGGAAAGAATCATTGACGTCCAGAATAAAAAAACCTTCTGGCAAATTAGAACCAATAAGCGGTTGCTTGCGACAAGAATCCTCGTTGGCGCTGACGGAGTGAATAGCTTAGTCCGCCGTAAGACCGTCGGGTCTATTCCCAAAGAGAATCTCGGTTTAGGATACGGATATCTCGTAACAGGTGTTGAAAAGGAATATACGACAATGAAATTTTTAGATGAGATTCCTGGCTATATCTGGATTTTTCCACGGAATGACCACTCGAGTATAGGCATAGGTAGCAACCTCAAGTATGGGAATAGGCTTAAGAAGCTTCTCGATGATTTTATCTGCTCTTACTGTCCTCACATTAAAATCATTTCAAGATTTGCTGCCATGTTTCCATTTGCAGAAGATCCGGATTTTTTCATGCTTCCATGTGCAGGGGAAGATTGGATTTTGGTGGGAGACGCAGCAGGACACGCCGACCCCATATCTGGAGAAGGGATTCTTTATGCACTATGGTCAGCTAAATTAGCCGCTGAGGTAATAAAGAGAAATAAGGTGAAATCATACGATAAACTCTGGAGAGAAGAATACGGCAATAATCTCAGAGAGCGTTGCAAAAAGAAAGATGCGTTTTATGACCCCCTCATGATAGCACTTTCAATTATTAACTGTTCTCAAAACAAGATTTATTCTTGGATAACAACATAACCGCCAGAAAATTTTGGAAAAATCTCAAAAAGGTCAAAAAACTTGTTGAGAAGGGAGAGACTCGAAAGCACAATTAAAAATTGGAAGCACAAACCATTTAACAGTTTTCCAACATGTTTCCTTTAGAGCTATTTGTATAGAATATGGGTGCAGAAATTGAGTGTAGGAAAAACCTTAGCATTTCACTCATACAAAGGTGGAACAGGGAAAACGACACTTGTGACAAATCTCGCCGCAACTTTTGCTATGATGGGAATGAGGGTTTGCCTGTTAGATTTCGATTTGTATGCTCCAAGTCTAACTACATACTTTCAAAAGACACCAGAGTCATATTTGAACGATCTTCTTGCAGGTGAAGTAAAGATAAATGATGTCCTTGTTGATTTAAGCTCCGAACTAGGACTAAAGGGGAAATTATTCGTAGGTTTCTCAAATCCAAAAAAGGGCGTTATACAAGAAATTGAGATCAAACATAATAAAAAATGGCAGTATGCTGCAATAAGAAGATTTCTAGCAGCGAAGAAAGAGTTGTTCTCTGAGAACAAAATAGATTATGTTTTCCTTGATACCAGCCCAGGTATCAGATATTGGTCTATGAACACTTTGGCGGTTGCAGATCTCCTATTTGTCCTGATGAAGATTAGTGACATGGACATTTTAGGTACAAAAAGGATGATTGAAGATATCTATGAATCGTTAACTGAATTGGGTTCGAAATACTTCATAATCCTAAACAAAGTTCCTGGAGCTTCTCCGATCCCTGAATTTTATGCAAAGGAAGCAAAGGAAAGGATGTTGTGGGAAACAGAGGCAAAAAAAGATATAGGCGCAGAAGTGATCGGGTCTATTCCTTGCTTTTGTGATATCCAATTTAATAGACATGAATTTCTTTATGCTATCAAACAGCCGAAGCACCAATTCTCGAAAAGTGTGCTTGACATTGCCAACAAAATCAAAGGAATAGATCAAGAATTTTAAGGTGAGACTGAATGAAACCTGTTGATGTTTTTCCTGGTTCCAGAAGGTTGGTTAAAGAAACAATTCCTCCTTCATCGTTGCTTCTTATTGGACCATCAGGTGTTGGAAAAACCATATTCTGCAAGCAATTCATATACACCGGTCTTCTCGTGGGCGAACCATGTATCTATGTAACCACGAATGAATCGCCAGAAGAAATTGAGAAATCGATGAAAACCTTTGGTTTTGACTTCGAACCCCACAAAGACAATAAATTGTTTCGTGTTGTTGATGGCTGTTCTTGGAAATTAGGGGGAGAATCTTCAAGCGAGTATGCTGTTGACAGTCAACACGACTATTTGACAGCGCTTTCAATAGAAATAAAAAAAGCAAAACAGGGTTTAAACAATATCCGTCTAGTGTTAGATTCTGTTTCCGAGCTTACTTCACTGTGTGACCGCGATGCCGTTTTGAATTTTCTTCAAATCCTTACTGCTAGAATACGAACAGAAGGAGGTAAGGCTATTTGCACTGTAGCTTCTGGGGCTCATGATGATCATTTCATGAATTTGTTGCGTTTAACATGTGATGGAATTTTAGAGATGAATGTGGATGATTCAGGGAAGGAACTTAAGAGGCTCCTTAGAATTTTCTCGCTTAAAGGTGCGGAACATAAAACAAATTGGACGCCTTTTGAGATAACTGACAAAGGAATAGTGGTAAAGAGCGAAACTGACCTCAGATGTGTACTATGTTCAAAGCTGATCGATTGGGAACCAATTACCAAAATAATTGACGGAAAGAAATACTGCTTTGACACCTTGGATTGCGTTAACACATATATGAAATTTAAAAGCATATATGGTAATAGCTTTGAGTAACACTTGAATAATAAAAACGATAAACTTCACTTTTTCAAGGTAATTTGTCAGTACCTAAAATTTTACCATTACGTAAAGATTGCCTTGACCATCTCGTGCGCCAATGCCTATTGTATCATTGGCAGCAACGACTTTTTTGTTAGCAAATATTTCTTGTACAGTGCTGACGCCACAATCGCAAGCTAAAACTACCAAAATGTCCGCGTCTAATTGTGGTCTTTTTACTAGTTCAATGTTACAGGCCAACGGAACTACAGCCGTGTTCACTACGTTATATCCATCTTTTTTTAGTCTCTCTGCCAATTCATCCATCCTTTTCTGTCCGCCAGTTTCACAGACCCTGGCACAAGAATTACAAGAAATGATTCCAATCGTTTTCCATTTTTTGAGCATACCCTTGACTACGCCGTAGGGCTTAGAATTTGTAATGATCATTTCATCACCGGCAACATACTTGGGAATAAGTGTTTAAATCATTTCCGATGTTATATTTTCTTTCAATTAGGCTGATTTTCGCAAACACCAATGTTTGAATGAAAAGTGCACGCGTTAATATTAATCTAGTTTTTTGAAGTTACCTTCTTCCGAACAGCTTTAAGTCAGGAAAGACTTCTATGCCATTCTTATCTATTGTATACGGCACCAGGTTTGTGCTGATTTCAACTTCTCTCATTTTTTCCACCTGTAAAGCCCTTGACATAACTCCATTAGAAAGCAGAGTTTGCATCACGATGACTCCATGCGCCATATATTCATCAATTGTAACAGTTCGGTCAAGACTCAAGCGACTTAATTCTGTGGTGATGAGGGTGGTGACTCCTAACTCGGACAAAGATTCAAACAAATCTACAACAGCGGTTCTGCGTTCGACAGGATCTGGAAATCGATAGAAAAGTGTAGCCAGCGTATCCAGCGCAACTCTTTTTGCATCAATCTGATGAATCATTGTTTCCAATTTATCAACCAATTTATCGATTGGCAGTTGCTTGCCTCGTAAAACGTTAGATTTTCCAAGCAATTTCTCTTTCGGTATGCTCGCTCTTGCCATTCTGGTGGCATCTAAGAAAGCAAATTTTGCTTCTTCTTCTGCTTTCTTGAAATCCCATCCAAAATTTATCATTTCAGAATAATAATGATCTTTACTTTCATCCAAACTAACGAAGATACCATTTTCTTGGTAATCATCGATTCCCTTATATAGAAATTGGGACGCAAAAATAGTCTTTCCTGCCCCAGGTCCTCCTACAACTAAAATAACTCTCCCATCAGGAAATCCGCCACTAACCAACTCATCAAACCCTTGAACTCCCGTAGCAACAACTTTTGGCAAAATAATTTCACCTTTTAGTAGTTAAGAGGCTTTGACTACCTTTTATAACTTATGTAGATTGGCAAGGTAGTCTTTAATAAGTCAATAAAACTCCAAGCCTAACATGACTTCTGAGTATCCTGCCATCTCTGGTATAGGTTATGCTCAATTTCTAGGGCATCCAAGATTCTTCCAACAACAAAATCCACCAAATCTTCGATGTTCTTCGGCTTATGATAGTATGCCGGCATC
>JASFHP010000019.1:0-6857 GCA_050123155.1 Candidatus Bathyarchaeota archaeon
AAATGTGGAAAACCGATTATAGCTGCAAGAATCAAGGTTGGAGAAAGTGAAGTTTTTAGGCTGGTTCATCCGTTCAATGTTGTTAGGCTCGTTCCACCTGAAGTGCCTAACGAAATTGGAAACGATTTCCGTGAGGCTGCTACTGTTCTGTCGGTTAGTGAAAAGGCTAGTGCAGCTCTGTCAAGAAGATGTCTGCAAAATCTTTTGACACAACAAGGTTATAAGCAGAAAGATCTTGTAAAACAAATTACTGCAGCTTTGAAAGACCTGCCTAATCGGATAGCATCAAATCTTGATGCCGTAAGAGTGATCGGTAACTATGCTGCTCATCCAACCAAACACAAAAACACTGGCATGATCGCTGATGTTGAACCAGAAGAAGCCAGTTGGACGCTTGATGTGCTAGAAGACCTCTTTGATTTCTATTATGTGCAACCCAAGACTGCTGAGAAAAAACGAAAAAAACTTGACGCAAAACTCAAAAGTTTAGGGAAGCCACCTTTGAAAAAACCATAATAAACGGAAAGATTTGTTCTTGGTGGTGAAAGAAACGACAATAGTATTAGGCATAAATTTTGGGGATTATGTTTTGGTTGCTTCTGACACACGCATCACATACTACAATCGGGATGGTAGCATTAACCGTTACAATGATGATTCAGGAAAAATCCAAGAAACACAAATTGGGTTGATTACTGGTGCGGGTAGTGTTCAATTATTAGAAATGGTTGAAAAAAGATTGAAGGTCATGGAAGTCACGACCTCGAATCAAATAATCGAAATAATTGAAAAGGCTAGAATTGATTATCAAAGACGTTCTTGGCGAGATGTGACACGATACATAGAGATGACTGGTTGGTTATTTACGTATAGAACATTTATTGACAGTAAACCGAAGTTAAGGTTGTGTGTCGTTCATCCGTCTGTTGGAGAAAAAATGGCAGCTTATGAAGATAATCATCCAGCGTTAATTTGTCCAGTTGAAGCAGTCCAAGAAGAAGCTGATGCCATAGGTGCTGCTCTTTTGGAGCTAACTAAACCCTCAAAAGATTTTGCTTCACTATCTGAAAGCATTCAGTATCATTACAGAGTTGTTGCAACGCTAATACGAGAACTCCATCCCAAATATCCAAGCATAAGTTCCTATTTACAAGTAGGGATACACACGATAGATGGACTCAGAGACATTTCACCCGTGATAAAAGATGAAGGAAGTGTGACCTTTCACCTTCATTAGTTCAATCTATTCAATCACAAATTAGATAACTTTCCATCATTCAACTCTTTCACCCTTCTAATTTACTCACGAAGATTCTGCCCATAACTAGCCACGGACAGCATTACTTTCACCAAGGTCTCTTCTCTCTTCGCTTTCTCTGAAGGCTAAGCTAGTACAGTTTTATTCCTGTCCAGAACATAATAAACTAGAGTAGACGACAGCAAAACTAAAATTTCATGACCGATAAAAACGTTGGGCATGAGTTCGAAGGATGAAGAAAGCGATATTCAGAATAGGTTAGAGCGTATGGAGAATCAGCTTGAAGCCATAGAAGGATCACTTGCTAGCCTCGTTCAAGATGCTGAGCGAAGAACTGACAGAAGAGAGAGTGCTTTGCTTGTCATAGGTGTAGTGTTAGGTGGTTTGGTGGGCATATGCGTAAATCTCTGGACAGATTTCTATATGATGACCATCCCTCCTGTAATAGATATCACATTCTTAGTATTCTTTGGTATTGTTTCGATTTCCTTGGTGGCTCTTTTTGTCTATCTTTTATGGTGGGCAAGAAACCGATTACGTTAGACTCTAACGTGGCTACTTGATCGTTCTACGAAGACTCTTGACAGTCCACACTTTAGAACACCTGTTCTATTAAGTAGGTTGATCACTTCCATGCTCGTAAATTGCACCAAGTCTCTCGATCAGTTCTTTTTGTAGTTTGTTTTGAAATTCCTTCACAGAAGTTTCTTCAAGAACTCTTAAGATAGACTTACGAGTGTATTCTTCAATTTTATCTGTGAAATCTTTTGGAGAGATTTTTGTTTTCTCATATCCTTTTCCAACAGTTATTGTGGTATGGCGTAGTCCTTGCCCATGGACGATTTGGCTTCTTAGGTTGTATGCTGAATCGATATAATTCCAGATTTCTTTGGGATCGTCTGAATTGGAAGAGAGAGCGAATGTCACATAGCAACAGAGTCTGAATTTTTTTTCTGAAATGCCCGATAGATAAAGGCTTTCAAGAGCAAAAATGTAATTCAGCAACATATCATCTACTGTCTTCGAACAGTAGCTCATGTTGAATCTTCCTAACGCAAAACGGAGCTTCTTATCTAATTTGTCTGTTAGCCTCTCCCGAACCTTGGCTAACAAGTTAAGAAAAACACTTCTTTCAGCCTCTTCAAAAACATAAAGTCCTTTGAAAATACGAGACAGAGATGTGTCTGCTTCCATACTGCTTGGATATCTGTAGACTTTTGACGACACCTCTTGGAAGATTACGTGATTTATTCCAACCAACTTGGGTTTGAGAAGCCTTAACACAGAGATTACTTGATAAGGTGTTCCCGAGTTTTCTTCAATTTTTTTATTGGACTTGAAATCCAAACAGTATTTTGGTCGTCTTGGATGTGTAATTTCTATGGGAGTCAGTATGTTCAGCAGTTCCTTCTGTTCTTGTTTTGAAAGCTCTCTGATAACCATAGTTGGACTAATTTCAAATGGTAGGTCAAGTTTTGCCTCAAAATTTATTATCGGATAAACCACAGGCAATTCTGCTTCAGTATTTGCCCTTTCCATGTTGAATGCCCATCTCCAAAAGAATGATTGTGTTATATTTTACTCTTGTCTAGAAACCAACTACAAAATGCAATGTCAATTAGACTCTTCACGATTTGTATTTGAAAAGCAGACGACAGCAAAAATGTTATCAATCAAATCCTTGTGAATAAGATTTGGTTAGAATGAGTGAAGAATCCAGAATTCTTAACAAATGGGCGGTAAGCGATGGTGTTTTTAAAGCGTTCATTATGTGCCTGTATTTTTGGTTAGCCTTCATAATTCTCATCGAGAACGTTGCTCCGAGCCTTGTTTCAGTTAATTCGTTTTATCTGTCCATTATTGTATCCATTGTGTTGGGAGTTTTTCTTTCACTGGTCAGAAACAGATTGGCTATTAAATTCCAAGAAAGTCTAACTGTTAAAGGTCTGAAAAAATTCTTGAGTATTCTTGTAATAGTCTTTTTCTTTGGTATTGTGTTTTTTGGGCTTATATCTTATTTTGGTGGTTCAGTTTCTCCAATGTTGGTTCCTGTTCTTGGTGTCTTGATACTAATTAGTGTTCCATTAATTCCGTTTCTGGATTTTCACACGGATCTTGGTGAGGCAGTGTTCTATTTCAACCATGCTATTGCTGATAACTTGGATAGTTATCTTACCAAAGAAGGCACCAAAAAATTAGAAGACCATCTGAAAAATCAAGGAATTTCTGTGTCATCAAGAGACTTGTTTTTCAGGCTCAACATTACCAGAATGAAAAACGAGGATGTCACAAGCATTCTTAAAGAGCTTGTAAATTCTTTGAAGAACCGAGACGCTGGATTATATGATGTTTTAGTCAAGATAGTTGAAGACCCGTCATTGATAAAAAAGGTGGATCCATCCTCTTGGAAGAACTCTTTCCAACTTATTTTATCAGATCCTAAAATTGTGCAACTGATTCTTCTTATTATCTGGGGAGTGGTCACCTTGGCAAATTTTATTCTGACTGGAAAATCTCCGTGACAAATTCCAACATGAATCTTTTACATAAAAATGTGTAGTTGTGTACTGAGATCTATTGTCTGATCCTGTTATCGTTTTGGGCTAGAAAATCTGTGAAGGCTTTCATGAAACGTAGTGTTTTTGAAAGATGCACGTATGCTATCGTTGTGGTGTTAGGATTCCACCATTCTTCCGATTCAATGCCATACTCTGAATTTGCATAGCTGTCTGCAGGTAAGAGCTGTGTGAGTGGCATTGGAGAGAATAAGAGGTCTTTTCCGTGAGCAAACAGGTTTCTTGTTTCAACATATCGAAGCTTAGAAGCCCATTTTTGAATTTTGTTTTTTGGAACGTCTCTTTCTTTCTTCAATTTTAGATCTAACTGTTCATCTGTGTCCAGTAATGTTTCTTGGAGAATATCCCAATCCACAAATTCCTTGAATAATTTCCCCAGATTTAAACCTTTAATCCTTACACCTTTAGGAGTCTCTCTCATCTTTTGCCAACAAAGTGTCCTTTCAATTAATGCTGAAGAAACAACAATGCATGACATTGGTAATCCTCGAAGAAAACATTGAACCGCTTCATCAAGAAATGAAGATCCATAGTTGATTTGAGTTAATCTTGTGGAGTCTATCTTAGTGTTAAGGGCATTAATCCTTGAATATCGGTCAGGAAAATTCACCATGGGTCTAAGTTGTTGTTTTGAGGGCTTTAATTTTTCTCCTGCCAACTGCCTCAGCTCTTCCTTTCCTTCCTTTATAAGTCCAACATAATTTTTCATGTAAAGGCTTTTAAGTTCCTCGTCTTAACGCCCGTTCGAACATATAAAAGGAAAGAAAAAATTTGTCGCATAAAGACACAAGAAATTAATGTTTCCTGTCTATAGCTCCAGATTTCAGTTCAAGATTAGAAAAGCCCAAATTGCACAGCAAAAGAAGGAGGGTTAATTATTCCTCGTAGGGCGGTCGCTCCGCAGTAGTAACAGCAACTGATTCCGTCACACCAGACCTCCAGAGAGTCAAAGTGATAGTTTGACCAGCCGATACTTCCACTTCCATGTATGCGCTCCAGTCTTCTAGGGTGAGGGTTGGGTGACCATCCACAGCCAAAACAATATCCATAGCAGTGTAACCTTGAACCCCGCTTACAGCAGGCTTTATTCCCGCTTCATCCGCTGGATAATCTGGAACCACCTCCACGACCATCAGCCCAGTTTGGGAAGAATCAACATTAACGATGTTATAGGCGGTTATGACTTCTGGGCTCAGCTCTAATATGGAAAAGCCTACAAGAGGGTGCTTATACTCGCCTTCTTCTAGGATGGAGGAAACCACCTGCTTCGCAATATTGACGGGAACCGCAAAGTTGAAACCCACATCGGTGCCCGCGTTTGTTATTCCCACAACGTTTCCAATCATATCCAGTAAAGGTCCTCCTGAGCTTCCTGGGGCAATAGTCAAGTCCAGCTGTAGCACAGGGATTATTATTGGTTCAAGGTTAAGCAGCCTGTTGACCTGGCTTATGTAGCCCACGGAAAGGCTTTCTGTAAGCCCAAGAGGGTTGCCTATTGCTACTACTTGCTGTCCGATGCTGCTTTGGTTACCGAAAGTGAGGGGGGTTGCCTCAGATGGGGAGGTTGGCACTAACAGCACAGCTACGTCAGCGTAAGCGTCGGAGCCTATCACTGTTGCCTGTGTTCTGGTTCTGTCGAAGAACTCGATTTCGATGTCTGTTTCGTCTGTAACTACATGGTAATTGGTGACTATCGTGTTTGAATTGTTGTATAGGAATCCTGAACCCTGTCCCACGGGGGTTCTGATTACCACAACGGATCGGTATGCTGCCGCGTAGACTTCCGTTGGTGTCAGGTTTAGAAGTTGGTCAATAATTGCCTCCAGATTCGAAAGGTCTGATAGGAGCCCCTCAAGTGTCTCAACGGTGTCTTCGATTTCAGCCAAGTTTGTGGATGTGCTTTGGTTTAGGGCAATTATCTGATTGGTTAGGTTCGATATGTTTGACTTGGCTTCTTCAATGTCGAGTTTTGCCTCGTTTAGGGCGCTCTGCAGTTCACTAATCTGTTCTTCAGTTGTGTTAACCTGTTCCAGAGTTGTTTGTATTTGTTCTTTCTGTGCATCCAGCTGGGCTAGGGCGCTTTGCAGTTCGTCAAGCTCTTCATTGTGGATACTGAGCTGCTCTAGAGAGCTTTGTATCTCATCAAGCTTTTCGTTCTGGATGCTAAGCTGTTCTACAGCATTTTGCAGTTCGTCAATTTGTTCTTCCTGGGCACTGAGCTGCTCTTGAACGCGAATGTTTTCAAGCATCAAATAGGCGTTAAAAGCCGAGAAGACGAGAACCACAACGGCTATTATGGCTATTACCTTTAAGTTCCTGTTGGGCGTGTTCATTTTTCATTCGTCCATGTGCTTCAAGATTTCTGGGTTGTACCCAAACATATGCCCAGAACCTCAGAGGATGATGTGAGAACCTGCATATATTTTATAATCGTGGTGCCTTATCCAGATTTCCATAAAACGGGAGCGCCGTCACATCATACTCAATCGTTACCTTGTTAGAACTGCCCCAAACTGTCCTTTAACTCCTATGCGGCTACCTTGAGGTCTGGATGCTATGGCAATTTCGCGTTTAAACAGAAAACCCTGTTACAACAGAAAACTCTTTCTAACTTGGTTAACAAAGTTATTTTCTGACATTTTCCGGCTGGGTGAAGATGAGAGGACCCATTGGAGGAAAGAGAAACGGCAAGGTTATAGGGCAGGTTAGGAAGCCTAAGCCCTCTCTGCAGGATAACCAGTGGGTTCTGAAGCTTCTAGATGATCCCAGCCTAGCCGCAGACCTGAACTACAGCAAAGACCAACTAGTAACTAAGACGAGAGGAAACAGCCTGTGCGTCGCATGCAAGGGCGGCAAATTCCTGTGCGGCAAAACACGGTGCCCTCTTGTTGTCCGGTTCAGCTCTTACTTCCGGTCTGCACCTCTTCTTCAGAGCACCGATTTGGATGGAGCCTGCCCACCCGGAGTTTTTGTGGGTCGAATCGGCTATCCCTACGTTTATGCGGGTCCTCTTGTTCCCCCAA
>JASFHP010000020.1:0-4808 GCA_050123155.1 Candidatus Bathyarchaeota archaeon
GCAAGGGCGGCAGCGGTAACCCTTTCGCCTTCTGATGTGTCTTCACAATCCGCCGCAGGAGGCGCGGGCAGGGTGAAAGAATGAACACTAAGAGTCGTAGGGTCACGGAAATAATAGACCGCCTTCCGGTCAACATTGGCATCAGCCCCAGGAGAGGCATCCGTCCCGAGTGTGTTAGACGCGAAAGCTCGCTTAGCGATATTACACAGAGTATGACTACCTAGTGTCGTCAATAACGTGGCCAGAGCCGCGTCATCGGTAACCCCGTGAATAGTCCCCTTGGAATAGTGGTTCTCGGGTGCACCGGTGTCGCCTCTGAAAGTAATTGTTCCTTTTGTTGGCATAAAAATCACCTCCTTCTTGCTACGACATACTACAAGCTCAACTCTTTTGAATAACCACTCCGTAAAGCGGAGTATGGCTAATACCAGTAGCGACGTTAATCGCAGCCACAACAGCAGCGACAGCCTCCTGAGTCAACCGTTCTCCCTGCGGGGTCATTTCCGAATCCGCCGCGATAGGGTCAAAATACGTAAACTGGTGGACTTCCAGTGTTACAGGGTGTCGATAGTAGACAATAGCCCGCCTATCTGCATTCGACTCAGGATTGACGCTCAGCCCTAAAAACTGATTTCTCCTATCAACATAGGCTGATGTTCGGCAGCGACACTTAGTACGGCCAATCAAAGCGTCTCTTAATGCAGTCTCAACCCCCGGGCCAGTAACCTCCCTTAGCACGCTTTTCGCCTTGTGCCTGGGAGTCCCTCCTCGTGCCGCCTCCCAATGGAAGACAACCTCTTTTTGTGGCATAGCAAAACCCTCCTTTCTCGTTAGTCCTCTCTATCAGAGTAAAACATATCCTTATATTCCCCCAGGGATGAGAAGATCAGCTCCAGGGGAACATTTGACAACTGTTCGAAAATCGAAAATTCCTGGGGCGTTCCGGCATTCTTAAGCATCGCCCTTCTCAAAATCTGTGCAACCTCACTCCCCTCGGTATCACCTATAAGCTTGGCCTCTAACCACTTAGCGAGAAGTGCTAACCCATACTTAAGGGCAAGCTGAATCAGAATCCCCTCCACCGTTGTAGCAGGAATCAAGGGCAAGCTAGGAATGTCCGGGATGCTACTCCCACTTGAACTAGCCGCTATCGCACTCTCTGCCCACGCCTCAAAGGTCGGCAGATAGGTTTCCCATGCAGTCTGGATAGCCGAGATGTCGGAATCCTCATCTTGCTCCCAGGCAAAGGAATTACTCTGGAGCAGGTATAGGTTCATCGACTGCTCATGCGAATACCGAGCGATGTAATACAGGGGGTCGGTCTTGTCTGTTAGTGTGAAACTTCCTGGATCTCCCAAAGATGTAACCGTTACTCTTCTCATGACAACTATCTCCTCAAGCGAAAACGCCGAACGCCCGACGCCCCACGGAGGCTTTGTCCCCAAAACCCGGAAGCCCCAGCGCCGCCCGACATTCCCCCTGACAAGGGGATTCTCGCCCCCCTAAACTCATTAATTACGACAGCCTGGTACTCCCATTCCCAGACCCTCTCGATGCCCGGAAAATATCCGGGATACAAGGAGTCAATATATCCCTGGCCACGATGATATAACACCAGGCTGTGAACGCCTGGCCAGCAACTTAACATACACTGATAATTGGACCCGTCCAGGGTCATCTCTACGAGGCGAAAGGCCGTCGAAGCAGGGCTTAATGGGGATACGGAGAAGAGGTATGCAGGGGAATCGCACTCATCTGGAATCGGAAGGTCAACGGCAGATTCGTAGACCATGTCGCCCCGATAATCCAGGACGAAGTCTAGTGTTCTTGGCGGCCCGCCCCAGGTGTAATAATTGTTGTAAGACGGTTCGTTCCGCCGTCGCATGAGAACCTTGTAGGAGTAGCTTTCGGGTAGGTTGTCTACTATGTCGTAGACATACCCCAGGTATGCCCTCTCCGTAGAACAGGGGTACTTATACTCATACTCGCTAGGGTCAGCATCTCCCCATTTCCAGGTTCCAGATGCGCCGCCTCCGCCGCTATAGCCGCCTGAACCCCCCTCGTAAATGTAAGTACTCAAAATTAAAACCAGAAGCGGCAGCTAATCATGTACCGGTTTTCATAGCAAAATCGATTTCCCGATAATGTTATACTACCATTCCTCCCTGAAATAGCCCTTATTGAGATGCGTGCAAGAATATTCATATCAAGTGCATATGATTTCATAGCCAACCGGAAAAAAACCTCAAGGTTCTTATGCAAATATAATGCCAACCCTGTCTTTTGTCAAAGGAAACAATCCTTTTTTTTGTTTATTTTTTAAGAAAAAAAATCGACCGTCACCTCTCCGCCTTCTATCGCGAAATCTTCGCTGTTCCGTCCCTTTTAATAAATAAAGATAAGGGCCTCCACCCGGCACATCCCTTGCAAGCATAATATAGCTGTCGAGAACACGGCAGAAAGACGCCAAAACGTTAACGCCAACAAGGAGCGTATTTATGAGAAAAACAGAAGTTAGGTACGACCTGTCAGTTCTAGAACAGGTGCACCGGCACAGGATAGACATGCTGCGAGCCCTCTACAAATTGGTAAGCATGAACGTCTCTCGTCCAGTGCAGCAAGTACTCACCAACGAGATACTTCTCTCTATCGGCAGAGAGAACCTAGCCCTAGAAGATATTCTCGCACAGAAGAGAGAGGGCGGGGAAGTCGAAAAAGAAGATCTCCCGGGAGAGGCATTGTAACATAAAAATGAAAGGAAACAATATGGAGATTATAGCAACGCCACACAACGCGAAGGAACGTGCGGATGAACTGGGCCTTCCCCTGCATGAACTCCTTCAGCAAGATATGTTCATCTTAATCCATTATGGCATGTATCCGGTCGAGAAGCCAACCGACGAAGAGCCCGCAGAACGGGAGGGAGAAGAACTACCGTTCTGATTGGGTTATCTAAGGAGGATATTATGACATTATGGATAGCCAGCCTAACAACAAAGTTCGCAACAAAAAAGGAGTAAACACTATGATGAGATTCGTAAAACAATCAGTCTGTAGCTCGTGCAAAAAAACAGCCATAGTATACCAGACAGAAAGCGGGTATATCTTTCACTGCCTTAACTGCGGAAAGCACCTGGTGGAAGTAGACCCCACCCTCTATCAAGACTCTGTCAAACAAGCGATGATGGGGATTCTCAAGCGACTCCGCCCAACAGAAGACCTGGAAACGCTCATCCCGAAAACCGCTGGATGGAGGGATGTCCTGGTTACAATCCTAGGATTAATTGATGTGCAAAACCTGGAGAACGAAAGGTTTCGCAAGTTTTTCCGCGAGAACCATATGGATGAAGAACCTCAGTTGTCCTTCTATCACATGCTCAAGAGGACTAAAAGTTGAAGTTTTTTGAAAAAATTGAAGTTGCAGGAAACGTCATTTCCCTCTGGACTTTCGAGAAGACCCAGAGGGCAGACTTTTCCTGCTCTTCCAGAGAAAGTAAAACCTCTGGCCCAACCCAAGAAGAACAGGATAAAAACAGGGCAAGGACACTGTCGAGAGCAAGAAAGAGGTACTTTGACCTGGTAAACCTCAATTTTCCCTCTCTCACGAAATTCCTCACACTAACAATTGCTAATCCCGTATACTCTAGTCCCGCCATAGCCAACCCCGCCTTGAAGAACTTTATCGACAACCTTCGGAAGACCCACGATAAAAATCTCAAGTACATAGCAACGATAGAATTACAGAAACGTGGGACTATCCACTATCATTTGCTGATGGACATAAAATACATAGACTTTGAGGTTCTCCTGAAAAAGTGGGGCCTTGGAGGGTGTTGGATCAAGGCGATCCCGCCTGAGTGCCCGGCAACGGCAAGCTATATGGCCAAGTATATGTCGAAACAGATGCTTCAAGGGCTTTCAGCCTCCCCGGAGTGGAGACACAAAAAGGTCTTTCTGCGTTCGCGGAACCTTAAATATCCACCCCTAGTTATGAGGCGTAATTCTAACTACCTCTCTCTCCACCTGAGCGAGTTTTTGGACGGACTAAGGTTTCATGGGGAAATCGTAAAAAAAGAGATTTACGAAGGCAACCACGAAGCTACAGGAAGGTATAAGAAGACAACGATAATTTTGGATAGACTTGGTTCAGATATTAAGGGTGTAGAGCAAGAGGCGTGTCTTTATGCAGAGTCGTCACTTACTCCCTCTTTTTAGGGCAGACGCCAAAAACCAAAGAATACGAGAAAACACCCCCGATTTTCCGTTTCCATTCCCGCCGCGCTCGCTGCTATACGAGAAAAACGGCGACGTTAACCGCCTCCTGATTCTCTTTAGCTTCCCTTGGTGGCTTTTTGACTGCAATAACGCATGTATCCTAGACACGATAATAACAATATACAGGAGGCAGGAACAAGAGGCTAGAACCAATACACCAGCCAATATAACCCCTGCAAGAAGCAAAGCTTTAATGTCTAAGATATGCAATTTTTCGTTCCTCCCGTGCCCGGCACGAGGTTAATCCAAGAGTAACCCCTTTCCAGCGAGAGAGGGTTTCCCCTAGGGAACCAACCGCCCTGGAGATCGCCCCCTCTCTTATCTCCACAAGCCAGTTCATCACCGGCGCTGGATTACGACACCGTAGAGTGCAGCATAACTCTTCCCGGTAGCCGTGTTGATAGCCCCTACTACCGCAGCAAGGGCGGCAGCGGTAACCCTTTCGCCTTCTGATGTGTCTTCACAATCCGCCGCAGGAGGCGCGGGCAGGGTGAAAGAATGAACACTAAGAGTCGTAGGGTCACGGAAATAAT
>JASFHP010000021.1:0-3761 GCA_050123155.1 Candidatus Bathyarchaeota archaeon
ACATAAACTTCCCCATAGTTTGGATCACTAACGATCACGCCTATTGTTCCCTCAACCGTCTTTGCCCGTTTTCTCAAGTCTTGCAGTGTTTCACACATTGTCTGTCCTTTCTGGACTATGATAAGATGATACCAGTGTACCACAAGACGACTTTCGCGCGCAATACCATAATGCTTTCACTTTGGCGCCCACGGTTTACACGTTCTTTCGATTTCCCGGGAAAACGAAAGAAAGCGAAAGGACAAACGCAAATAGAAAGAGACCACTTGTCTTTCAAGTGGTCTCGGAAAAAGCCCATTAAAGGGTTGTAAAGCGCAAGTTGCAGTCCTTACACGTGCCCAGGACGGATACACCAGCCGGATACCACACCAAACCAGTTTGCTTGTACAAGCTGTATCTCATAGGAATCGCCGTCTGGTCTCGGGTTGTACAAATGCCATTTTTCTGTGCGACTTGTGCCCACGGCAAGGGGTTGTGAATCGGGTATGTTTACCTGGTAGTTATCACTGGTGAAGAACAAGTCCACACCAAACCACGCATTGCCAGAATCGCCCTTTGCTGTCCACTCGATCTCTAGAGTGTAGTCGCCATTCGGGACAGGCAGGGAACCAGCCAACGAGCGGATATACCCTCCTGCACAGTAAGGCTTGCCACCCTCACAGCCCAGCCGGGACGGATAGCCAAACGTGTTCCACTTGGCAGGATCGCAATCGAGTATGATGCACTCTGGATCACTGGGTATGCAATCGTCACACGCTGCTCCGTCAAATGATGCCCAGTTGTCGGCGTTTTGCCACATCTGGCCCATCAAGGTCGAGCTATAGAATAGCTTTAGGTATGTTTTCCCTGCGACGGTTGCCAAGTTTGCATCGATCATAGCGTGAATCCCTGCACTTGCGCCAACCATATCAGAAGCATTGTAGATCGTACATATCGCTTCTTGTGCAAGCCCACGCCAGGTTGCAAGGTCGTTTTGTATGCTGTCCTCGATGAAAACATAGGTGATCCCCACGATCAGCCCAATAACAATTGAAACAGGTATAGGAACCGTGAGAAATCCGGCAATGAGACCAGCCATAGCACCAGCCGAAACGCCAGCCACACCAAGCTGGAGATTGACCACACGGTCAGCAATGTCTGCCAGGTTGTAGAAGACTGCTTGTGTCCTTTGGCATCGTTCGGTATCTTGGCCCGTGGGCGGCTCTCCGATCTCGTAGTTTGTTTCTTCATCCCCTGTGTACGATACGTTTGTATCGCCCTCCAAGTTGTTGTAGATATTTTCTGTTAGTGCTGTGTTGTTGAATTGTTGTTCAAGCGCGCTTGATTCACACATACATTGTAACGCCACAAGCGCATCTACCATCTGGTCAAGTAGATCAGTGATACAATCGTTCACGTCAAAAACCTCCTGCATTTCTGCATAGGCATCAATGCCTATCTGGTGACTTGTGTCTGAATCGTGCCTTGATCGCCAGGTTAATGCTTCAAGTGTTCCCATCACAGCCGGAACCATACCCACGTGCAAGGGCAAAAGAACCAACTTGGAGCAGTCTTCAAGGTCGATCCCATCCAAGTCATAGCGATAAACGCGCATAGGTCACGATCCTTTCAAACAAAAAATGCCCCATACGGGGCAAGTTTTGGTGATAGTAGTGTTGGCCCTTATCCTCGACCACCACGGCTCTTGTGGGATTGACGGTTCTGCTTGTAGGCATCGACCACGCGCGCGACGGCTTCACCACGATCTGTGGAAATGCGCGCAACATCCAGGATCCCAAACGGATTCAAGTCAATCCCGTTTTCCAGCGCATCGATGAAATCTGCAACGTCTGAATCACTGGTATCGATCTGGATCCCGGCTGCAATCCCGGACGAAACCAACTTGGCTTCAAGGATGCTTGCCAGCGCGACGGACGTGGGCTTGTTGTTTTCAGTGCGCATCAAGAACACGCCCTTATCCTCGACATCGGAACCGGCTGCCGCCGAGGGAAACGTATCCTCATAGCCCGACATCGTGAAATTGAAACCGACAAGCGCAGAATCGATCAACGGTGTGACCAGCGCCCACAGTGCGTCAATGAAAGCCTTTGCGCCGTCTTGCGTCCATTGGTTAAGGACTGGCAGGACTGCATAAAAGGTCATCTTGCTTTGGGCCATGTCGTCATCCTTGACGGTGAAAGTGAAAGCGCCAACATCAGGTAACTGTGTAGCCATAGAAATGTGTCCTTTCTGTGTGTGAAATGGGTTTGATCTGTGGTACATTGTCAGTATACCACAGATCGTGAGCGGTTGCAAGGTGTGTTATCGTGGTATCGATGGTATCACGTGGTCACGTGGTAATGCTGGAACGTCTACCACGAAAGGTTCACACTCACGTACCACGCTCGCCAGGTATTGTTGATCCCTTATGTCAACCGTGAATGAGTATGCCAGTTTGATGTTAAAGCCCACGCCCACGCAAGGTTGCACACGCCAGATCCTGTGTACTCGATACGTGAAAGCGTCCAGTTTGACCAGCAAAGCCACCACAGCCGGTTGCAGGTTTGGGCAACACGCAAAGTGTGTGTGTCCTTCAAGCCAATCGATATCTGGTATGATCGTGACATCACTACTTGTCATAATCACGGTGTGTTGTGTGTGTTTCAGTTTAATTTGCATCACTTTGATTAACTCCTATGATCTCGTAAAATTGCGCTGGACATTGCAAATAGGCCAAACGTATCACGCGCTTGTATCTATCGACAAACGCCATAGGCCCATCTACACGATCAGCAATCTTGTCTGGTTTGATCTTGCGCGCTTGCAGTGTGATCCCGGGAAGACAATACCTTTTGGCTATGTCTGCCATGATCACGTCAAATCGTCTTGCCAGGTAAAGCCTTTTGTACGTCTTGACCAGATCGCGCTTTACCTCTAGTTCGATCCTGGTCAGATCAAAGCCTATGTCCACTTTCTTTCTTGCCAGGATCTCAGCGCGCTTGTTGTACAATCGCAACATACGCGCGCTGGATCGACGCCCTATGTAGACGGTATCACCTCGTGGGGATGTGATCAGTGTTGGTGTGCCCCGGTTCATCCCTACCATCATTTCATAGTACGATGCAAAGTCAAACGGTGTCATTATGTCAATGGTAAAGTCTAACCTGGTGATCTTTCCCCCCAAGTTTTCAATTGCTTCTATGTACTTGATCGCAGTCTGGTTGTCTGGCAAGTCTTTGTGCCCAAGTGCAATGTAGATAAAGTGGTCAGTTGTGCGAAAGGACGAAAAAGCGTGGGCGAACGTGTACCCTTTTGTGTCCTCTAGTCGGTTGTCACCGTCTATAGCAAACTTTGCTTTGATGAAACCACAGTACACGTCATCTTGTGCAGTTTGCATCAAGTCAGGATCTGGCATAGTCTTTGCCCTTTCCATCCCCCAAGTAGTAGTTAAAAAGTAAGCAGATGTTATGACACATCTGCTTAACTTGTCTCGCAGTCCTCGGAATACGCTTTTGCAACCGCGTCCCTTAGTCTGTAGAACAACAGATCACCATTAAGTGCACCATCCCACGCAAAAGCGCCATAAATCCCTTCAGCGTTGAAACCGACAAGAGACTGTCCAACGCGGTATGTCGTGATCCTGAATGCTGTCTTGACATAAACTTCCCCATAGTTTGGATCACTAACGATCACGCCTATTGTTCCCTCAACCGTCTTTGCCCGTTTTCTCAAGTCTTGCAGTGTTTCACACATTGTCTGTCCTTTCTGGACTATGATAAGAT
>JASFHP010000022.1:0-3686 GCA_050123155.1 Candidatus Bathyarchaeota archaeon
GGAACCGGGGCGAGATAACCGCAATAGTACTTGAATAGGATGAAAAAAAACCATGCACGTAAGCTAATAAAAGGTAGTAGAGAATGGCTATCAGACATGCCAGGCCCAGAAAAATCCAGTAACGTACCAGGCGCCTGGTAATGCGTGTCTCGGCTCGGGCTATGGCCATTATCTGTTTCATGCGGATCATGATGTCACCTCTTCTTGGACTGCGTCTTTGGTCCGTCCTCGACCAGCGTTGTCGTTTACCATAGCGCTTGTGTAAAGGGGTCAATAAAGGGTCACCCATCATGAAAGAGGACGTTGGTTCCAAAACAACTTACCAGCGTACATATCTGATCAGAATGGTTCAATACAAAATGTATCTATTTGTATGATAGGTTCTCATGGAATATGGTAGCATTCAACTTGCTTTTCAACTATGAAGACTGACTATGCTATGGTGATGCCTTCATGGCAAAACTCCAGCGTTTCCACGGCAATTTCATTTGCATTGTCTTTCAACTCAGGTCCGACCCATTTACTCGGCCAAGCGTTCTGCAGATTCCAGCGAAGTCGTTCGCCTCCGCGACTTACTCCGGTTTCGTCATATAGAATGATTGCGATATCCTTTCGCTCGATGACCCCGTTCATAACCGACCTGTGCCATTCAAATAGCTCAGTGTTCCTGCTGAAACCACGTTTCAAGGTAACATTGGCGTATCCTTTCAATCCGGGGAGTTTTTTAACAGTGATACTTTCATCCCCTTCTCGATATTCGATGACATCCGTCTCTGTGGCAAGGCCTGTACATTCAGAAAAACCTGCAGAGGTTATTCCATCGATCTCAACAGTAAAATTAAAAGAACCAAACGGATCAAAAGGATCTTGCTCTCGTCCACACATTCCAAAGCGGGCCCTTAAGTTTCAAAGTTCCAATCTCTAGCAATTTATAATTATTCACTATAGTACGATAAATGAGGTCAGCCCGTGTAGGCCTGACCCCTAAGTCTTTTGTTATGCATTTTCCTTTGAATACGTTAATAGATAGCGGATGCATCATCGAGAAACCAATCCAAGTTCCTTCACCAGCCAATCAATCCGATCGTCACGGGCGCTTTTACTCGTAAAAGAATGGCTATCCTCGTACCATTTGATCTGTTTCATATCGCTTGCAACCAAATAATATTCATTAGCCATGTCCTGTGTAATATATTGGTCAATATTGGAAAATTGAAAAAACAGAGAACTTGGAGCCGCGTGGCTGATGTAATGATAACCATCCAAGGCAGGGCTACAAGTACCATCCCCAGGTTAACAGGCGCCCTCGGCGTCCTGTTGAACCTGATGTTGTGTGCCGGGCTGGTCCGGCTGCTAATTGGTGATGCGGGGGTATTTTGGCACAAATACCCTGCAAAGTCCATATCCAGGCTGACGGAGCCGAAGGATAGTCGAAGGCAAGGGTGTTCCAGCAATGTACGCCTGAAGGAAGCCTTAGACAAAAGCGTGGGTTGACGTACAGGTATGCCCCGTACCTTTTAAGGTAGAGGGCAGGCAGATTTGAGGCCGGGGGAAACCGGGACGAGTCCGCAACACAGGACAAAGTCCTATATCCGTCATATGGTCGAACCAGGTACATCTGACAATCGTGCGCTGAAAGTAGCCGAGACTTACCCCGGGAGGTCCGCTGTGTCTCAGAAGGGCTATCGCTGAAAGCTACCGGAATATTGGGGAAACCGGTAAAAAAAATCCCGGCATCAGTGGTAACACGTCCTGACCATTGATGAGCTTTCCCTGTGAAGGAAAAGGAACACAAACAGAGGACGAAAGGCGATAGAACCAGCGAGTGATCAAACCGCAAGGAGAGATTATCGCACAGCGGGAGTCAGCAGAGGGCGTATTAGTTCCTGGGTATGCATTACCAAGGAATAAGGCCCGAACGGTGCCATTCCGCGAGACGCGGAAGGTAAATGAGAGGGGTTATTAGGAGACGAGTCTAATGAAGTCATTGCGGCAGATGAAACAACTTGAGTTGTACTCGGACAATCCCGGCCCAAGGGCTAAAACGGATACGAGTTCCGAAGATTTCATTGCGTCACGTCTATCCGAAAACCCGGCAGGTCAGATCCGGCTCATGGAGTCAATCTGTGAGCGGAGCAACATGAGACGCGCTATAAAGCGAGTCATCAAGAACAAAGGAGCTCCCGGTGTAGACGGCATGATCGTCGGTGAGATAAATAGGTATTATAAGAAACACCGGGACAAGATTGAAAAGGCATTACTTGATGGAACCTACATGCCTATGCCGGTACTTCAGAAGGAAATACCCAAGCCTGATGGCGGGGTACGCCTTTTAGGGATACCGGTGGTGCTGGATAGGGTTATCCAACAGGCAGTAGCCCAGGTTCTTACGTCGATATGGGACCACACCTTTTCGGAGATGAGCTTTGGGTTCCGGCCAAACCGCTCCCAGCATGGCGCTATGCGCCAATACAGGGAGTTTGTAAGGGCCGGTGCAAAGTATGTAGTAGATATTGATCTATCCAAATTCTTCGACCGGGTTAACCATGACAGGCTCATGGCCAGGTTAGCAACCCGTATAAAGGATAAAAGGGTGCTGAAGCTGATTCGAGGGTTTCTTACGTCCGGAGTAATGATAGGTGGACTGGAGGAACCGACGGAAGAGGGTACTCCCCAGGGAGGGCCTTTATCTCCTTTGTTAAGTAACATAGTACTTGATGAACTGGATAAAGAGCTTGAAAGGCGTGGTCTTCGTTTCGTCAGGTATGCTGATGACTGTGTCATATTTGTCAAAAGCAAACTGGCGGCGAATCGAGTAATGAGTAGTATAAGCCGGTTTATAGAAAAGAAACTCAGGCTTAAGGTAAACAGGGAAAAGAGTGCGGTAGTACTTCCGTGGAAGAGCAAGTATCTGGGGTTTTGTGTGACTAACTCAAGCAAGGACCCCAAAATCAGAATCCACTGGAAGTCAATCAAGCGGTTTAAGGAAAGGGTCAGGGAGATAAGTGCCCGGAAGCGGGGTCGTAGTATGGTCCAGGTGATCCGGGAGTTAAATGAGTATATGAACGGCTGGTGGAATTATTTTGGCTTAACCGAATCCTTCAGTCGTTTAAAACCCCTTGACCACTGGATCAGGCGACGGCTCAGGGCCGTCACCTGGAAGCACTGGAAGAACCGCAGAACTCGTGTTGGTGAACTCCTCAAGAGAGGAGTATCCAAATCCTTTGCTGTAACCACCGGGTGTGCCCGAAAGGGTCCCTGGAGAATGAGCAAGGTTAAATGGGTGCAGATCGCTCTACCCGATGCCTACTTCTCAAAACTTGGGCTTGTGTTCCCCTGGTTCTGATTTCTGCCTTGGATCAGCCGAACCGCCTTGTACGGACCCGTATGCTTGGTGGTGTGGGAGGGACGCTCAGTGATGGGCGTTCCTATCCCGATGGCAATCGTTGACACCTTAATTTGATCCCTTTCTAACCACAAAACTCCACCTCTCTATATGAGAAATGAGGTTTTGAAAATCAGTCCATATCACCCTCTCGGTTGAAGGGTTGTTAAAGGTAAAAGTCTGAAGACTACCCCGGTGAAATACGCTCCGCTCGTCATTACATAACTTTCACAGGGTAAAAAGACTGAAGGTAATGACTTTTGCTCAGTATAAAAGTAAAAGTCTGTCCACTTCAAAACAC
>JASFHP010000023.1:0-3573 GCA_050123155.1 Candidatus Bathyarchaeota archaeon
GATATCACTGTCAACACGCTGTTCTCCACGAGCGAAAGATCCAAATAGTCCGATCCTTTTAACCCCCAGTGCTCTCAGACGAGATCGGCTCTGTTGGAGTGTATCAAAAATCTCATTTTTTTTTCTGATCTTGATTTCCATTTCAGTTCTTCGACCCTCTTCCAGATTATTTTGATAGAATTCAGTTTAATTTATCATAGGGGGAATAAAATAGTAAAGTGCAAAGGACGTGAGGCCCCATTTCACACAATCATAATATTTACACTCTCTAGGGATAGTCAGACTTTAGCTCCTTTTGGACAGTTGGCAAAAAATAATTTAATGATATTAGGCACATAACTAGCCTGAAAAAGTTCTTGGCACTACCTATTGCTCTTTGACATATACTAAAGTTCTCGAATGGTAGGGGGGACAGCGACGCCAACGGCCTTGAAGACTTTGCCGCAGGTCCCCAAGCATTCAGTTCTGAGAGCCAACGACTTTCCGTTATCCTGTATTTGTACTTCCTGTAATGACTTGAGGTCCTGTTTGATGTCGGCCCATTCAAATGGGTGTCCGGCTTTTTGAAGGAGCCTGTCGAGTTCCTTTCTCAATGCTAAGGCTAAGAAACTGCAGAAGACATGCCCTCTGATGTTCTCATCCTTGTGGTGATAGATGGGTCTGGTCTCCAGGACGGATTTGACATCTCTGAAGACCTGTTCTACCTGCCATAGTTCTTTGTACTTGAGTGCTACTTGTTCCGCTGAGAAGTCCGTATTGGTCGTGAGCACCCATTTGCCATCAAACCTGGACTCCCATTCAATCTTGTCTTGGTTAATTCTGACGCTGTCCCTTTCGATCTTGAGATATTTTCGATATCCTTTGTTCCCAATGAGGCTTTTGGGACTGGCTTTGATCTTCTCTTTTAAAGAATCAATGATGGCCTGGCGATCTGTAGCATCTTTTCGGGCCTGTTTGGGATTGAGACAGACAATGTAGCGTTTACCATTGAGCAGCACCTCCTTAACTTTGAGGGGAGCAGGGTCTTTGGATAATGCCCCTTCAGGACGAACCTCTTTATATCGACCAGGATAAGAGAGGACATCCTCTTTGATCTCCTTTACCTTACGCATCCTGGCACCAAAAATATAGGCGATCTGTCTTTTTTCCAGTTCATTTACATTCTCAGCACTGATCATTCCCCGGTCTGCTACAATACAGAACTGACCCGTGCTAAAACGGGAGCGGATTCGATCTATCACAGGAATGAGGGTCTTTACATCGGCGGTATTGCCCGGCCACATCTCGCAACAGACCGGTTTGCCCTTATTGTCTATGACCGCCCCTACAACCATCTGATTTAGATCCGGGCGGTGATCCTTGCTGTGACCTTTTTGGCCGATAGTATCTCCCCCTGATCCTTCAAAGTAGATAGAGGTGGTATCAAAGAAAACAAGCTCAAGGCCAGTGAAGAGATCTCGGCGTTCCAAAAAGATTCTTTCTTCGATAAGATCTTTGGTGCATCTTGGGGAAAAAGGGGTTGCATCCATTTGCTCTTCTGTCTGTTCACCAAGAAAGGTCATGGCACGGTAGAGGTGATGCAAACACAGCCCTTCTACATCTTTAATCTTATAGTCTCGAGTCCATCTTTCACATGAACGATCCGAGCCTGACACGAACAGACGGTGGAGCACTGTGAGAAATATGGCCCTTTCCACATCAAACTCATACTTCCTATGAGAAAGAAGATCCTTGATGACTTTTTTAATGCCCAGTTCTTCCCATAATCTCTCAAAGACGATTGCTGGACCGATCATCTTGGAAGAAGCGTTCACATCGCTTTTACCAGAGAGAATAAGAAGGACTTTTTCTGAAAACCGAGAAAGAGATCGTATGAGTGTTTCTACCCGATCTTTTTCTCGAAGTTGGTCCATCCGGCCTATGGTAGCAATGACGCGCTGGATGACTTTGCCTTTTATTTTTCGATTTTCAACGATCTGAAGGTATTGGTATTTCCCTGACTTCTTAACGCGAGCAAACATTGGAGCCTCCTTATATATGGACACTCCAATATTACTAATCAGAACCCTATAAATCAACAATAAAATGCATATTCTGTGGCACTACCTTTCTGGCATTTTCCAGGTAGTGGCACAGTATTGACGCAGGTTTACGCCACCTACGACCACTGCAACTGTTTAAAAAGAGTTAGAGTTACTTGAAAAGGATATCAGCCTTTTGTCTTGGGCGGCCACACTTGTAACACACAGCCTTATAACAGCCAAACCTATTAAAATTGGCTTGACATAAGTAAATTTCGAGTGTATCCTCCGAATATGACTGACTTAAAAAGAAATATGGAGAATAAGATCAATGAATTGCTCAACTTCTTTCCTGTCGTCATCATTCTTGGCGTCAGACAATGCGGAAAAACCACCCTCGCTAGGATGCTGAGGCCTGAATGGAGATATTTTGATCTTGAGCGTTCAAAAGATTTTGATTTCATTTCCCGCGACTTTGATTTCTTCATAAAAGAATACCCCCACTCCATTATTATCGATGAAGCACAAAGATATCCCGCCCTGTTTCAGGAATTGCGAGGTGTAATCGATAGAGACAGAAAACGCAAAAACCGCTTTTTACTGACCGGCTCCAGCTCCCTTGATCTGATAAAAAATGTCTCAGAAACCCTTTCAGGCAGGGTAGGCCTGGTAGAGTTGAGCACCTTCAAGATGAATGAGACCTATGAACTAAACCTCCCGGGATTTTATGGGATATTCAAGGAAAAATTTGGCGCACCCACAATTGCTTCTATTAAAGCCCTTAGGACAGACATCACTCATGATCAGGTTATGGATGCCTTTTTAAATGGAGGATATCCTGAACCTGTATTGGAAAAAAATGAATGTTTCCATGATGCCTGGATGGAAAATTACTTTGAGACCTATGTGCAAAGGGATATCAGAACCCTTTTCTCCCGTTTAGATCTGATTAAATATCAGCGTTTTGTTGCCATGCTTTCTTCCCTGAGCGGGACAATAATCAACCGCTCTCAGGTCGGCAGATCCCTGGATATCTCTGAAAGGTCGGTAAGGGACTATCTCGAGATTGCCGAAGGTAGCTACATCTGGAGAAATACGCCAAGCTATGAGACGAGTCTAAGCAAATCAATAGTGAAGATGCCGAAAGGGAATTTTCGAGACGGCGGATTGGCACATTTTATTCAGGGAATAAAAAAGAGGGATTACTTGCTGAATCATCCGAATGTGGGCGCCTTATTTGAGGCCTTTATCACGGAAGAGATTATAAAAGGAATACAGGCCACTGATGTCACACACTGGGCTTATTACTATTTTCGCACAAGAAACGGTGCCGAGATAGATCTTATCCTTGAAGGTTCATTCGGCATCCTGCCCATTGAGATAAAATCAGGAAGTACGATTAACAAACGACATTTGCAGACAATTAAAAATTTCGTTCACTTGCATGATCTCCCTTTGGGGATTGTGGTTAATAACAGCGATGACATTGAATTGATCTCCGACAAGATTATACAATTACCTGCAAGTTATTTATAACAGGGATATTGGGGTC
>JASFHP010000024.1:0-3503 GCA_050123155.1 Candidatus Bathyarchaeota archaeon
CTTCTCCTTCACGGTAGGATGCCTTCAGATTATCGTCGAGCTCGTGGTAAAGGCGTTTAAGTGTGGTCATCAAGCCATCTGTCTCAAATTTCTCGTCATCTTCGCTTTGTATAGTGGCAGGACACCTGATGTTTACTCTCCTGTCGGCGTTAAAGTCCGGTGGGACGGCATGGACTATGTTGCATGTAATGAAAAAAGTAAATAGTAAAAACAAGCTTATATTTTTAATATTGGCCACTATATCACCTCCGATATCCAACGGTCTCATTTTAATATTTTCTCATTATAGATTTTTAAGCAATATTGTCAATTAATGATTGAGAACCCTGGAATTCCGATATAAGGATTAAATAAAGAAATACGTTGCAGAAGGAAAATTGGACGGCCGAGATCAAGGATTTTCAGCCATGGGCCGTTGCGAATATTTTGCATAGACCTGTTCGCGGGTGATATTAAGCTCCTCTGCAATGTCATGAACAGGCACATTGGCCAACATAAAGACTTCATGAGAAAGAAAGATACCGAAATGATTGTCTACGAAGACAATCAGCTTGTTTCGGTTAAGGACTTTGAGCTTGCGGCGATACATCTGCCACGTGCTGTATTTACCCAAGGCTTGCAATTGCATCTGGTCTTCCTGCCATTTCAGGAAGGCAGTTGTAAGGGCCTTCATCCCCATAGTCATATACGCCTGGACATAAACCCCCTCCCTGGTTTTCTTAGGAGGGTGCTCAAAGTGCCAGTTCTGTTTAACCTCCCGAAAAAGCTTGTTTTCTATGAGACTGCGATCATCATAACGATCAAAGGTTAAAAAGGGATTCTTAACATCCATATTTGTCACGAATACTATCTGCTTATCAAAGGGAGGGGTTTTGTTGTCCCACGTCTTGACAACTACAGCATTTAAAGGGATAGGCTCGTAGTCTTTCCTGGTGGCATTGGCTTGTGAACCTAAAGGATTAAACCAGTCACAGGTCAGAAGGTCAGGCACCCCGACCAGGGTGGTGAGGACTTTTTCTGTGTATTTATTTTTGCCATAGCCATGAACGACATTAACTTCGCGGGTAACAGGAGGAAAGGCTTCACAGTCCAAAGCTAACTGGCGGGCATCCTTACCCGCTTCCATATTTCTCTTTAAAGGAACGACAAACTCGATCCCTTGTTGGTCAATTTCATAAAGGACTTTACCGTCAAGGAATCCCCTATCAATGACCAGAGAATCAATAGTGCTGGATATCTTTACATTTTCTTTGGCTTGTTCTAACACAGAAAGGACATGCAGATTGTCCGGTTTTTCTATAGTATCGATTTTAATAGCCAATGGTATGTTGGTCTTTGTTTCATAAATGGCCCAGATTTTCCATCCATAAAGGGTGACAGGGACCTCTTTGATTTCGCCGCTTTTTCTATAGCCACGGGCCTTAGGCTTGACCTTGTGTGTGACAGAGCCACACCCCTTGAATTTGCTTGTGGTTTCATACAATGTGCAGTCGCACGCGGCATGTATCTTTTCCGGGAAAATTCCCTCCTTTGCTAATTGCTGAATGGATCGGTTAAAGAAGTTTTCTATCCGCCTGGGCGTAATAGTGGCAATATGGTTGGCCACTGTATCCACACACAAAGAACCTCTGATTTGAGGCGGAGGAGTTTTTCTAAGTTTTATTCCTCGCTCGCAACTCCCGTTTTTGACTTGATGGGCATTGAATCCGCACATGCTCATCAGGAGTTCATCGGTTAACAACAGGTCACTGATTTCGTCTATGGTTTTAATGGAGCCCACAACCTTCATCAAAAAGACAAGCAGCAGTTGAAGGAATGGGATATTTTTTCTCTTTTGTTTCTGAGGATTCAGGTTTTCCAAAAGAGGAAAGACATCGATCTCTCGCAGGTAATTGAAGAATGAGTCAAATAATGTAGCTTCATCCATGGCATAAACCACATCCATCTCACGGCGGTGGAATAGATGATCAGCTACTTTTGCATCATCCCTCTCAGCGGTGTGCCAGAATAGGCGGTTACATAGAGTTTCCTGAATTTGATCTCGGCTGGTCATGGTATGAGTTTAAGCACAAAAAGAGACGAATGTCAAGCTGGGTGTGCCCATATACCTAATGATATCAACTAGTTATGTCGCAAAATCTGGTGGCCTGGGAGGGGTTTTTATTGCTTTGCATATATCCCCTCCCATGTCTTTATTCGATTATCCAATATCGTGTCTCCTGGGCGTTCTCAGACCGCTTTTCGTTGAACTATGAAAAAGAAAAGGAAAATCAAGAATATGCAATTTTTTTAAAATTTTTCACTTTTTTTTCAATCCTTATATCGGAATTTTAGTTTCTAATAAAAATAGAGGGTCAGGAGCAGCCGACAAGGCTGCGGTCCAGCAGGTGAGTGAAGGCGAAAGCCTTCACAAGTCCTGTCGTGTCAATTGTCCGGTTCGGACACGTAGTGATGCCGGAGCTCATGACCGGTAACGACATGAGTACTGCCCGGTGTATACGGCCCGGTGGCCGGAGGCGATAAACGCCTGATGGTCAGAACAGTCTGTGGGCCAAGCAAGTATGGGAGCCTGAAGGTAAACGAATGGTTGCAGCCTCGAAAATGTTTTCCCACATAAAACTGTGTTGTGGGGTATTTCATGAGCCGATCTTCTTGACCCTTAGGGGAGGCCGATGCTGATTAGGAAGAAACGGATAGATGCACTAATCAGTCATGGCGGGGTACGGACCCAAGCGCCTATACAAGGATCGCAGAGATAACGTCGGGAAGGGCCATCTTCCAGCAGGGGCTCGCAGCAACCTGCAAAGACCTGATAAAATAGGGAAACTGAAGTTGTCAGGAGGATTTTGGTCTGGCGCATGAGCCAGTATGAGCAATGAAGATCAAGTAATGTTGATTGAGAACGTGCAAGACACGTTCCTCGAAACCGGTAACACCGATAGAGAGGCAAAGTGGCTCTCGGTGAGTAGTGGGCATCAGTGAGGTTAGCTACGGACACAGAGCCGGGTAATGGTGTAATGTCACGGGATGTCGAGTTGAGGATATAACCTCATAGTTAAAGGGTGTATGCAGGCGAGTGCTTAAGCTTTGGACAATGAAGGGAAGGTTCCTCAAGGAAAGTAGCTACTGCCGCCAACCGGACTCGGGAAATCCGACCGTCCGGGATGAGAGGAGGGCTTGCGGAAACGTGGGCTAAGGTGGAACTAGGAACCCGCCGCACAACCGAAAGGGTGCGTGATGGTAACCTCCACCTAAGGGTGCGCGCGCCGTATATCTACTCGACGGAGCAGCCGACAAGGCTGCGGTCCAGCAGGTGAGTGAAGGCGAAAGCCTTCACAAGTCCTGTAAAGCGCTCTTCAGTAATTCAGTTGACAGTTTAATTGAATTATTCTAAAAGACATGAATGCCAAGAATAAAGCGGGACGCTCTTTAATAATTTAGTTGAAATAAGTTATTAAATTTTAAAAGAGCGTCCCGCTTTCGCTTTATATTATCCTCCTGGT
>JASFHP010000025.1:0-3260 GCA_050123155.1 Candidatus Bathyarchaeota archaeon
CTTTTTATTTGCCCTAAAGTTGCTTCGTTTTCAATTCCGCACTTTGGGCAACGTAAAAGAATTTCCCAGAAATCCACATTAACCATGCTACTCACAATTAATCCAATTATTTGATTTTGTACAAAAGCTTTTTCCGAGTTTATCATACCCCAATCCAAAAAACTCCAAAAAGTGAAACGGTTGCGAGTGCAATGGGAAAAATCCCTGAAAGAAACCGAGATAATCGGGTTAGCTTATTTTCCTTTTTTGGGTTTATAATCTTCACTATGAAACAGTGGGCTAGATATTATGAGGTCAGCTGTTGCTCTGTTGCTAGCAGTAGGCACATTATACACAACAGCCATCCTCAGAAGAGCTTTAACATCAACATCATGAGGTTGACTCATGAGCGGGTCCCAAAAGAAAATCAAATAGTCCAGCTTGTCATTTGCTATCAGCGCGCCAAGTTCCATATCGCCTCCGAACGGACCGCTCTTCAAAAGATTAATGCATAACCCAGTTTTGTCAGTAACCATTTTTCCTGTACTTCCTGTTGCATACAACTCGTGAAGGGATAAAGTTCCTCTGTTATAGTAAGCCCATTCAGAAAGATCCTCTTTCCTACTGTCATGTGCCACTAGTGCAATAGTTTTTTTGTTTTTCAAATTATCACCATAAATCAATCAATTAAAATGATTTAGGAGCTACATCAACATGATACTGAAGCGTATAAACCTTCTTATTCCACTAAGCTTTTTTAAATTTTTGAGGAATGTGTTTATGAGAATAATTGAAGGTTGGAAGAAAATCGACAATGAGCGAGGATACCTGAATGAAACAACAGGGCAGAATCTTGTTGTTTCAAAGAAACATTTTGGACGGCACTACATAGTGTTACTATTCCCGGAAATGAGAAGTGGTGATGGTGAAGGGACAAAAATTTCACCAGAATACACGACAGAGTCAAAAGCTGAAGCGTATGCATTTGACTGGATGAAAAAGCATCCGAAGGGGACGAGGGAACCTGAATAGAAGTTTTTCGGTTGTTGTTAACCACACCCTGTGTGTATGCGCGTTGTCAACATAAAAAAGGAAGGCTGTGCGGGAGACATCACCCATAGAAGGTTATTCTTATGAATACATCGATTTCCCATCGAATACACCGCTTTTTTGTTAGCGCGTGTATCCACGATTGAAACGCTATGGAGCAAGAGCTTAATCAGCGTAGTGGTAAGAATTCAGCCATACACAAACATTAAACTCCTCCATGAACACTAAGTTCTTATGTGTCCTGTCGAAGACATCCTCAGATGTTATGAGTGCCAAAAAACCAGCAGCTACGAGGAAGTGGAGATTGTGAATCGAGGCGGAAAGAAGTTTTGGGTTTGCCCTCAGTGTGCCTTTGAAACTCCATTCGATGAAAAGAAAACCAGGTCTGAAAGAAGATTGAAGAGGGCACCTGAACCACGCTAACACATTGTCAAATAGCAGAGAAAAAAAGAGGATTTCAATTTGTGGAACCTACGATTTGCTATGCGTTTATGCAAGCCACAGGACTTGTGAACGACCATTTGATTAGTTGTTTTCGTCACAAACAGGTTCGTAGCCTCAAACTTCAAGTTTAAGCGTGCGCTAATGGGCTGCACACAATGGTGGTTTAGGTAAGATTAGAGCGACAAAAGAAACCAAGGACAGGCACAAGTCCCATCAATGACTCTTTTCTCGAGAATTATTTTGGGAGCAACGCTAAGGCTCAAGGATCCGGTTTAGGCGTTGTTAACGCGCCCTAATACTTTGGTGGCATACCGCCGTAGCCGCCGCCTGGCATTCCACCAGGAGGCATAGGCGGAGCTTTCATCTTGCCTGAGGCGATGACATCATCGACCCTCAGTATCATTGTGGCAGCTTCAGCAGCAGACTTGATTGTCTGTTTCTTAACAGCTAAGGGCTCGTAGACTTCCAGTTCCCTCATGTCTATAATTTTTCCTGTGAAGACGTCGACGCCTGCCCATTTTTCTCCCTTCTCATGGCGGGCTCTAAGCTCTAGAAGAAGATCTATAGGATCCAGACCGGCATTTTCACCCAACGTTAATGGCACAATTTCCATGGCTTCCCCGAAGCTCCGGACTGCAAGTTGCTCTCTGCCTGGCAACGTTTCAGCATAACCTCTAAGTGCTCTAGCGATTTCCATTTCTGGAGCGCCCCCTCCCGCAACGATTGTGGGCACCTGAACCACGTCTCGGACTACGCATAACGCATCGTGAACTGACCGTTCAGCTTCATCAAGAAAGCGTTTATCCGCGCCTCGTATGAGGATAGCTACTGATCGCGGGTTTTTGCATCCTTCGATGAAAGTCATCTTATCGTCGCCGATCTTTCTTTCTTCAACGAGTTCGGCATAGCCTAGGTCGCCTTTTGAGAGTCCATCTAGATTTGTGACAGCCTTTCCGCTGGTTGCCATAGCTAGTTTTTTCATATCCGACTCCTTAACCCGTTGCACAGCCAAAATTCCTTTTCTGGATAAGAGGTGCTGTATGATATCGTCTATGCCTTTCTGGCAGATAACGACATTGGCTTCGGTGGCAACTATTTTTTCAACCATCGCTTTGAGCATATCCTCCTCTTCCCGCAAGAAAGATTCTATCTGTTCAGGGCTTTCAATGTTGATTTTAGTATCAAACTCGGTCTTCTTAATCTCAAGCGCGCTCTCTAACAACGCTATCTTTGCCTTCTCAACCCGTTTGGGCATGCCTGAATGCACAACTTCTTTATCGAGAACCAATCCTTCAATGAGCCTTGTTTCAGTAAGGGATTCACCAGGCTTCTTCTCTATCGTGATATCGTCCAAGTCCACCAAGTAATCTTCTCCAACTTTTCTGGCCACGCTTAAAACGGCTTCAACGGCTATCGCGGCAAGTTGTCCTTTTTTCTCAGCCACCAGCTTACTAGCCATGGAGGTTGCAGCAACCTTCTTTAAGAACCCCTTTTCTGTAGGCTTAACGGAGATCGCGATGTTTTCAAGGGTTTTAAGAGCTTTATCTGTTGCTTTGATGTATCCTTCAACTATTACTGTTGGATGAACCCCCTTGTTTATCAAGTCTTCAGCTTTTCCCAAGAGTTCGCCGGCTAAAATGACTGCCGTGGTTGTTCCATCGCCCACTTCCGCGTCTTGGGTCTTAGCTACTTCAACCATCATCTTGGCAGCTGGATGTTCAATATCCATTTTGTCAAGGATTGTTCTTCCATCACTTGTAATGATCACATCGCCAGAACTATCCACC
>JASFHP010000026.1:0-3209 GCA_050123155.1 Candidatus Bathyarchaeota archaeon
GTTCAGCTCTTACTTCCGGTCTGCACCTCTTCTTCAGAGCACCGATTTGGATGGAGCCTGCCCACCCGGAGTTTTTGTGGGTCGAATCGGCTATCCCTACGTTTATGCGGGTCCTCTTGTTCCCCCCATCCACGAAGACACAAGCCAATTTGACCAGCCCGAATCATGGTTCGGAAAGTCCATTGACGAGATTGTGGGTTTCCGCTCCCTGCTGGTGAGGGGAAAACATAGGGTTCACGTGAAAAAGTTTGAGGAGTCAGGAAAAATCATGGATCAAACCATCGATTTAGCTTTGTCCGTTAACCCTGTTGATGTTGAGTTGAACCTCAAGAAGAAGCCCGCCGCCGCGCTTGTTCTCGATGACCAGATTCAGCCCTTCGGTCCCTCTGCTCAACTAAAGAAGATGCAAATCTCAAACTCCAGATGGGACCAACACATCCAGAAGGCTTACTTCGATGATGACCTGAAAGCCGCCGAGGCGGTTACAACACTTTTCCAGAAAGGAACAATGGTTACGAAAATTCAACGCGCCTTCAGCGTCGGCGCCTTTGGAATGAAGAAGCAAAGACGGTTGGTTCCCACCCGCTGGAGCATAACAGCCGTGGACAGCATCATCTCAAAAGAGATGATGGAAAAGATCAGAACGTTTCCTGAAATCAATGAGTATCGCGTCTACGAGTCCCGCTATCTGGACAACAGATTCGAGGTTTTGATGATGCCCAGAGAATGGAGCTATGAGGCGATGGAGGCGTGGTATCCTGGCACGGTTTGGAATCCCAGCGGCAGAAACATAGTCTTATATTCTGACTGGGAAGGCTTTGGCGGTCGCACAACCTACGCCAGAATCGGAGGCTGCTACTATGCGGCTCGTCTTGCGGTGGGAGAGTTGCTTATGAAGGAGCGGAGGCAGGCGCTGGTGGTTGTTTTGAGGGAGGCGCACCCAGGATACATCATGCCAATTGGGGTGTGGCAAGTGAGAGAAAACGTGAGGAACGCCCTGCAACAGAAACCGCACAAATACAACACGCTAGAAGAGGCCTTAACCCGCATCGCCAGCCAGTTCCAGATTCCAATAAAACAGTGGATACAACAAAGCAACCTGCTAAAGAACACCATATTTCAGAGAAGAATCACAGATTACTTCAGGAAGTAGGTGCTCTTCAGGAATCATTGTAACTACAAAGAATCTGAATTTTTGTTGATATGCTGTTCTTTCAGGATTTTTCTAGAGTTTTGTACTATCTATATATTACCTATTGGTTGGACTGAAATAAGCATTAAAATGCTTACAGACCAATTGCATGTTCAATAAACGATCAAATCTTGGCGGGTGTGTAGAGACGAAAAAAAGAAATGAAGTCCAAGTAGTTGCAAAAATTCTGCGAGCGGCAGCCAAAGGCTCTAATGAGGGAGAGATCATGGACCAATGTAAATTGGATTCTATGACTATGGAAAATTATCTGTCAGCCTTGGCAGAATTAAGTTTGCTCACTTTTGATGAAGAAACTGAAGATAAAATGTGTTATCGGACAACTGAAAAGGGAATAGAGTTTCTCAACACTTATCATCGGCTCAGATGGCTTCTGTTTGGCAATGACAACGATTTCCTGCTGATGCGGCTTCTGGACCAGATGAAAAAGAAGGAACAAAATCCCTTCTACGTGAGCTAAAAATCAGCATCATTTTTTCCAGCTTTCAACTAAGGCAAGGCGGGAATAAAAGCGATGTCACACATGACTAGAGGTGTCTTTATCAGATTTGACATATTACCGTTTTTGAAACAAGCGTTAAAGTTGCTTGAGCACAATTCTTGTAGACTGCCTAGGTGAGGGTTTGATGGCGAAGGAGAGAAAAGAGTTTGATGTTGTCGCCGACATACTGAGGGTAGCTGTTTTGGGCTCCAAAGAATCTGAAATTATAGTTGGATGCGACCTAGACCGCAACAGCCTCGAAAAATATATGCCAGTCATGATGCTTCTGAAGCTGATAAACGTGAAGAAAGAAAGCGAAAATTTCTATCGAACCACCAGCAAAGGACTGGAGTTTCTACGTTTTTACCATGGTTTGCGGTGGCTCCTATGGGGCAAAGACTTTGACTATCTGTTAGTCAACACCATGAATAAGCTGCAAAAAGAAACGAAACCATACTACGTAAGATAACAAATCTTCTTCCAGAAGATGATTCTACTCAAAAAAAGTCCTCAAGCTTTCGGCTCTCTGACCGCTGCAAAACCTCGGCACATTTCTTAGGCTCCAAGGCTTTGAATTCCAGCTCCAAACTGGTCAGGAGCGTCTGAACGCCTTTAGCTAAACGGGGAGCCACAAGTATGCCCCTGAGTTCTCTGTTTGTCATGGTTTTCACGAAACTAATATACTTCGCCAATTGCAGCGCCGCGTCCCTTCCAGCCGTCCTCCTTTTAAGCTCAACCACAACCAGCCTTCCATCTCTGTCCACACCATAGACATCCACAAACCCGGGTTCAACCTTCTTCTCGTACGATATAGGCTCGAAACCCTCCTCCAGAAGCGATGGGTCAACCAGAATCGCCCTCTGCATGTCCGATTCGCTGGCGTGCAAAGAAAACTCTCCCCTGTCAACCAGCCTCATGGCGGAAACAATGAAAACATGATCAAAGGATATGTTGACTGACTCGGAGGGTTTCCTGCGGACAGCCCGAACATGCAGAGTTCCTTCCTTTGCGCGGGTTTGAAACATGCATCCTGCAGGCTGCCAGTTAACAGGCTCGTATCCGATGGGGCGGTGAACCAGAACTGAGCCGTCCTCTTTGATCATGACGATGCGTTCTCCGGGTTCCAGTTTGGAGCTTGCCCGTCCCCTGTAGTTTACCCAGCAGTTGCCCACCAGAACTATGGCTTTATGATCCGAAACAGCCGCCTTGATGAACTCCGCTGCCTCTTCGACAGATGGATTCTCCAGAGTAGCCACAGGGTTTCTATCAGTCAAATTGAACGCCAACAATCTTTAGATGATTAACGGATGCCGATAATAAAAATTACACCATAACGCGCATTCGCCCAGAAGTTAATTCAAGTTAACGCTCGAAAAGTTACCCGCAAACTTTCCCCTTCTGACAAAAATCGCTGCCAAGAGCGTACGTGCTTGTGGTATTTAGCGTTCCATTGGCATAATCGTCGTAATAGTCGGATGTTACAGCACTAACATTACAGTTAAAGCTAAAGGAGCCTGG
>JASFHP010000027.1:0-3195 GCA_050123155.1 Candidatus Bathyarchaeota archaeon
GTCATTCAATCTCACAGAACACCCCTACCGGCTCTTTGGATGGAAAAGACGATCCATTCCGTAAAGACTTGGGCTGCTCTTCGTCATTTTGACTATCGTTTTCTGGGTGATGAACTGTTCGATGCCCTGCCCCAGGACCTGCTGATAAAGACCAGAACACAACCCGTCGTGGCATCGGATCTCGTGCGCCTTAAGGCCCTGAAGTCCGCCCTTGAAGATGGATACCAAACCGTCATCTGGTGTGATGCGGACTTTCTGATCTTTTCACCGGAGAAATTCGATCTCCCCTTAGATGATTTCGGATTGGGTCGTGAAATCTGGGTTCAGCGAGACAGCCGCTCAGGAAAACCTCGCGCCTATATCAAAGTACATAATGCGTTTCTGTACTTCCGCGAAGGAAATACCTTTCTGGATTTTTACATGGATTCAGCAGAACGCTTGATTCACAAACACAGTGGGCCTTTTGCGCCGCAATTCCTGGGTCCGAAGTTTCTGACTGCGCTTCACAATATCGTATCGTGCCCTGTGGTGGAATCCGCGGGAATGTTGAGCCCCCTTGTCATCAAGGACTTGCTGAATGGATCCGGTCCTTTTCTGGACCTCTTTTTAGAACATTCGCGGCATCCCATCGCCGCGGCGAATCTTTGCGGATCTTTAACTGCCAACGGAGAAATGAGTGATCAGGAAGTATCGAACGTCATCGGTCTTATGCTGTCAGGGATTAATCTTTTTTGAGTATTTTCATTCAGTTATCCATTTTCATGTAACCTTTTCACAAAAATCCTGTTATTAGAATTAGAGAGACCTTTGAAAAATGCCCCATTTTGTTCAAGGTCAAGACGGGCGAGGATTCTAACCGTAGGAATACCTTGTAGTATTTCGAGGATTAGAATTCGAGCCCAACGCAGAGATTGGGTAAAAGGGAGTGTTTTTCAAAGGTCTCACTCTGATGATTATGGACGCAACCTTTGCTCTTGGCAAACATCATTTTTGAGGTCGGAGTATAGGAGTGTTTCGACTTGTGTGTCAAGCAGAATGTGGCCGCAGAAAAGATTGGCATATTACAGCCGGTAGTGAGTATGTCTGTCGATAGAAAGGAGAGAATCGCAAAATGAGATGAGGCTTGAACTGTAATGCATTTGGCCGGCCCCGTGGCCAGAGCGAAACGCTCGGACAGCCTCCTAGTGAATTCGATGATAGTTTCAACGTTGTTAAAAACGAAAGAGACCCCCAAAAAATGACAGGATCCAAGCGCGCCGTCCATAGCCCGTCCTCCGTAGCAGGCTACTGCGGAGTTGTTCCGTTGAAAGTCAAGATGGTTTTGCGGGTATGTTATGCCGCAAAATTAAATCTTGTAGTCACTTTCAACTAGGATTTGTTCTTTGAAAATTCGGTAGAACCTATACTCCTAACTCAATATCTGTTAAGTAGGAAATGGGACGGGAGCAATGATCCCGACTTTAGTGCCATTGTCAGCACTATGGGACTTCTTCCGTTCCAACCTTTTCAAATGTTGCCTTCTTGATATTGGTGCTTTAGGGTCATAGCCCTGATAACGACGGTCTTTATCCTTTCGTAGTGTTTTCTTTCGGTTAGATGCTCTTTTTCTATTCTGAAGATCAATTTCAGGATCAAACGGTTGATTATTTTTCAACATACCATAAATGATTCTGAGGATCTTATGCATACACAGACCGAGGGCAGCCATTTTTTCCATGCCTTTTTCGACGTGCTTCTCATAGACATCACGGATAAGAGGATTGGTATTAATACCTGCTAATGCTACCATAAATAGGATCTGCCTTGGCTCCTTACGGCCTTTTTTGCTCATACGAAAAGCGGCGACTCCATCACCACTTATCTTCAATTCCGGATGAAGACCGAAGAAGGATGCAAGCTTCTTGACAGTTTGAAAACGTCTTACAGATTGTATTTCAAGCATCAAGCCAATGGCTGAATGATCGCTGATTCCTATGAAAGTTTTCAGCAATTCTACCTCAGGGACTGAACATTCTTTGGCCATTATTCCTGTTTGAACCTTAATCGTTTTCTTCAGGTGCAAGATCTGTTTGACGGTCGCCACAATCAATTGTTGAGTGATTTTGTCAGATGTTGAGGCCACACTTTGTTTAGCAATTGCAATAAGTTCTTCTGCACGGGCAGATGATATATAAGGTATCCGAACCAGTGAATTTACCTTAGCCCTAGCCAGATTATGCGCCGTAGGGTATTTTTCTAAAAGCTTTAAAACCCACTCCGGTGGGCCATCCTTGCAATAAACTAAGAGCTCAGGGTTACCGCTATACATAAGGGGCTCAAGTTGGTTGAGTAACTGTGTACTTTGCTTAGTAAGCAGACGAACAAAGCCCCATTGTTTTCTTAAGCTCGCCAAAGAATCTTGATGTTGATACGACACCTTTTCTGAGTGCGCTATCATGTATTCTGCAACGCTTCTGGCGCTGATCTTGTCTGTTTTATTGCGTTTTAGATCAGCCTTACTATTATGATGAACCCCAAGGGGATTCAAACGCGCCGTCTGGAGATTTAAGGCCCTCTGAAACTCTATCAGAGAATTATACCAATTATTCTCATATCCACCGGTGCTTTCCACTCCGGCATAGAGTCGAGAATCAGGGTGTGTTTCAAAAAACTCATTAAGTTTGGTGTAAAGACGGCTATGCCCATTGAATGTATCATCTAATTGAAAATTATCGACTACTGGTTTCTTTTTACCATTGAGAATGACAAAATCTGCATAACCTTTGCTAACATCGATTCCTAAATAGAATTTTTTCATAAAGCCTCCTTATCGGTAAATTGGGGGAGCCAGGGATCATCAGCCTTGTTATTCTCCGGTGTCTTTGCACCAAGTTGTTCCTCGACTTAGGCCTGGCGGAAGGAAGAAACTCCGCAACGGGTTCGAAACCCAAGGGTGGATCCTCCTCTTCCGACAGTTTGACGGTTCTACCGATAAAGGAAAGCTTTTTTTCAAAGAACTACTTAACTCTAATCATACAAGGGTGGAAGTCCACTCTATCTTGTCCGCAGATTGCCTCGCTGAGTGAGAAGAGATAGAGGGCAGATAATCACAGACTAAACAACCCAGCATTTGTCAATGCCGCTTTGTTTCAATTCTTTCCAGATTTGGCAGTTAACTGCCAAATTCCCATATGCGGAGATACATAGTTTCTAGAT